>CAZLCS010000027.1:46722-77981 GCA_964557955.1 uncultured Syntrophobacteraceae bacterium | reverse complement strand
CTGGCTGATTTCCTAACCGTTGATTTTGGCTGACTTCCTCATCGGTGGCAATAGGGATGGAACGGAAGGATCCGACGCTATCGGGCCTGCTGCGTTCGAAGGGTGAAAACCCTCTGAATCCGGCATAAAGAGCGTCCTCTGTAACGTTTCACGGAAGATCGGACTTAACCCTGTTGCCCATGGGGCGTTGCGACGGGGAGAGACGGCAGTCTTCTCACGATTCTCCCGCTCAGGTCAGAGGAAGGAATACTGGGAGTTGAGTTGGTAGTCAAGAAAAAAATATGGTGATCCTAATTATTTTAACATTAACAAAGTCACCTGGCATGTAAGGCCGCTCGCGACATGCTCCGGCAGGCTCAGACGAAACCCTCCGCGTATGAGAGGGCTGGAAGCGGCCTCCTGCCTTGGTCTTGAATAGGGTGTTCAGGGGTGCCCCATTATCGTCACCCCGGTGAAGGCAAAGGGGTCATAGTCCTCCTCTGCATGGGATTCCCGCCTTCGCAGATTCACGAACCCCCAAATCAAGCCTTTATGGACGCACTTTTAGAAGGCGTCCATCACGAAATGTCCGCAGAAACTGCAGAAGGGGCATTTGCACGATACTTGACGCACGGCGTCCAGGAGCCGAGCGGTCGTTCGCAGCCCGCGCACGTATTCAGTCCCTGCCGCTGCTTGCAGTAGCTGTTGACTACATAATCAAAGATCCGCGCATTGCGGACGGCGAAGGCGATTTCATCAGCAATGAAATGGAGCAGCAGGTGATCGTCATCGCCGAAGGGAAGTCCCCCTGCCTTGTTGATGACCTCCAGCACCCCCACGGGCTCGTTGCCGGCCACCAGCGGAATGGCGATCATGTTTCGCGTCGATACGCCCGATTCGGTGTCGAACCGCCTGTAAAAGCGAGTATCATTCTGTACATCGTTGACGATCTCGGACTTCCGATTGCTCAGTACCGCCCCGGCAATGCCCTTGTCAGCCGGAAAGGAGACGCCGCTCAGGACCGATCTGGAGGCACCTTCGGTTTCGAAGAAGGTGAAGTTCTTTTTCGAGTCGTCCAGAAGGAGCACTGAAGCTTCCTCCGCAGATACCACGTCCGTACAGAAGAAGAGAACCGTCTCCAGGAGGTCGTGAAGGCCCAGGGACTGGGCCAGGAGCGTGCTCACCGTGAGGTAGGTGTTCAAGTAGGCGACTTGTCTGGATGTTTTTGCACGATTCAGAAACGAATTGATGGTATGCTCCAAAAATTTGACCAGACTCTCCCACGTAGCGGAAGACAAATGATGCGCCTGCGCGGATGGAACGATTCCGAGAATACCCAAGGGGCCTTGCCGCTCCTGCAACAGCCAGAGCCAGTAGTCCGAGACATGGCTGGGCCCGACGATGCCGTGAAGGAGTGCGGGAGTCTCCCTGTCGGGGAGGGCTCGATCGAGCTCGGCACGGCAGATGGCCTCCACAAGGGGGATTTCCCCTGAGGCCAGTCCGCGATGGTGAAGGCAGGGTAAAGGGGCTCGTTTCGGTGAAAGATACATGAAAACTGCGGGAGTCCCCCCGAACGATGCCATCCAGGGAAGAGCGAATGATAGGAAATGCTCGATGCTCTCACTGGTGACGGCCTTTTCCGCCAGTTCCAGGAACTGCACCATGTCGTGGGTGTGTCGATCTTCTTTGAGATGGCTGGTTTCCATGGGTCTCCTCCATGAAATGCTTCCGCATTGCCGATGATGTGGCGCCCCACCCGACACCCCATAGCAGCAGGGGCCCGGAAGCCCTGAAGCGCAGGGATCCTGGGGGGGGCACCAAGAGCACTATCGTGATTGCATCCAGCATCCAGCGGAGCTGAAGATGCCCCGTTGACAGGAGATAATTCTCAATTCGGGTGGTATTGCCGTGTTCTGAAAATACGTATCAACGGGTGCAGGGGAGTGGAGAAGAGGCTGAAACTCAAATGAGCAGTTGAAAGAAATTGAGCCGGATGGCCATGCTCCCATAACCTTCTTAAAATACCAAGTTTAAATAATATTTAAGGACTTCGGAGCTGAGAAGTCAAGAGGGATGAACGCTGCTCAGCACGTCGATCCGACAGATTCGAGTTGCTGCCATTCCTTGATTTTTCGATGCATTTTCCGGATAAGATGGAGGTGGAAGGGTGGAAGATATTCACAGAACAGCTTGCGGGTGGCTGACTGTCAGTCCTCTGCGGTCGTGAGGCAGGCTTGAGTCTTACATCCTTTCGCTGTTGTCGGGGGTGGTGGGCCTCGCGTTCCCGACTTTTTTGGGAGCCGCCACCGCATTTGATGGGTGTCCGCCGGAATCGGGGATGATGAACCTTTATCAGCAATTCAAAAAGAATGTCGAGCAGCGCCAGGCTCTTCTCGAAGACCGCATTCGGGAGCTGGAAGAGCAGCGCCTGGCAGATCCCGTGCAGACGGCGCATTGGCGAGAAGCACTTTCGAGGGTGAAAGTCTCCCTGGAGGATCAGCTCCTTCGCATCGCCGTAGTGGGGTCGGTGAAGTCCGGGAAGAGCACGCTCATCAACACGCTTCTCGAAAGGGATTTGCTCAAAAGAGGTGCGGGCATCACCACCGCTTTCATCACTCGCATCAAGACCAGTCGCGATTTAGGAGGGTGGGTCGAGCTCAAGCCCTGGAAGCAGGTTCTAGAGGAGATCAACGAATCCTTGAAGCTGCTGCCGCTGCCTCAAGGAGAATCGCATGAGATGTTGGATGTGGACCTTCGGCGGCCCGAGGACCGCGACCGTCTCAGGGACCGGGTGCGCAGGATTCAGAGGGATTGGCAGCAGGCGCGCGGCCCCCTGGACTCTCATTTCATCCTGCTCAACAACATGCTTCAGGGCTACTCTGCGGTCGAGAACATGATCGGCGATGAAGTAAACCGACTCCTCTTTGAAGGCCATTCCATTGGTCAGCATCAGCGGTTTGCGGGAGTGGAGTCCAACGCAGCCTACGTTCGGGACATGGAGCTCCACGTACCGGCTCCCTGGCTGGGGGAGAGCATCGAAATCGCCGACTGCCAGGGCAGTGATTCCCCGAATCCGCTTCATCTGGGTCATGTGCAGCAGTATTTGATGTGCAGCCATTTCATTCTCTACGTCATCAACAGCCGAATGGGTCTGCGCGAATCGGATTTCAAACTGCTCGAGCTGGTCAAGACGCTTCGCATGGCCCCACAGACGTTCTTTGTATTGAACGTCGACCTGGATGATCATCCGGATGTTGCAGACATCCGACGCATTCTGGAGCGGGTTCGCGAAGAGCTGAGCTGGGTCGTTCCACATCCTCGGGTCTACGCGTTCTCGGGTCTTTACCACCTCATGGATGCTCAGGGCGAGTCGCTTGCTGAGGCTGAGCGGTCTCGCTTCGATCTGTGGCGACGCTGCTCAAGCATGTCGAGTCTGACACGGGAAGGGTTCTCCGCCTTTCGCCGTGACCTGATCCAACGGGTGTGTGAACAGCGCACCCGCGTCCTCTGTGCAGTCGGGCTCAGTCGTCTTTGCATGGTTGCCGGCAGCCTGATGGATACCGCTGCTGTCCGGAGGGAGCTTTTGGATCGAGATGTGCAGCATCTCCAGCAGTCCGTCGCCGATCTTCGGCGTCGGCAGAAAGATCTCCAGGCTACTCTCGAGACGCTCAAAAACGCCATCAGCGGCCTTCGGGTTTCTGTGACCCGGGATCTCGGCAAGGCGGCGGACGAATACTTCGATTTGAAAGACGGACCTCTCGTCCGGGAGATTACCGAGCTCGTCAAGCACTACCCGGTGGAGGGCCGCTACGAGAGGGATCTTGCCGATCCTCGCGGTGTCGTCAGAACGCTGCACACTTTTTATGCGAATTTCCGCCATGACGTGTCTCATCATCTGATTGAAAGAACGAACGCCCGCATCATTGAGTTCGCCAGGGAGCAGGAGGAGTTCATCGGCGCACGGCTCCGGGATGCCTCGCGGGCCTTCTGGTCTCTCTACGCCAGGGCTCTGGACGAGTACCGAAGTGAGGCTGCGCGTTACGGCATCTCGTTGAGCTCTCCGGTCGGTTTAGGGGAGAGTGAATGGAAGGCTCCGCCCGATCTGACTCCCCCAACCTTCGGCGTCATACCCGAGCAGCAGGCGGTGAGCCGCTCGATTCTTTTGATGAAGTTTGGCCTCGGGCGTCTCTCGCGTTTCTTGACGGACCTCAAGGGGCGCATGGGAGCGCCTGCCGATTCCGGCTGCAGGGAGGCACGGGGCAGGGAGCGCTTCGAGGAGGCCGTAGCTCTGGTGAAGTCCGAGACTTCTGCTGAGCTGCTGCAATCCTTTCGGATGTACCGGGACTCCTTCAAAAGGGAGTATCTCCAAGGGCTGGTGGAGCAGGGAGCCCGGAATCTCCTGGAAGCGTTTCAATCGAGGGCGGGTATGGTTCAGGTCGATTTCGGCAACCTCCTGGACCAGAGTCAGTTGGAGGGAGAGGACCGGCTCGCAAGAATCGCCTGCCTGTCACGGACCCGCGAAGTTGCGCAGCGTCTTCTGGAAGAACTGGAAGAGCTCAGCTGTGCCGTACAGCTGGAGTGGCTGCCTGACGAGGCTCTGGCCAGTCCGGGGGGACCGGAGCCGTCAGCTCCAACTGCAGCCCGGTGACGGGATGGGGCAGGCCCAGTCGGTGGGCATGCAGGTAAAGGATGCTTGACGGATTGCCGCCGTAAATGCGGTCGCCCAGGATAGGATGCCCGGACGCAGCCAGGTGAAGCCGGATCTGGTGCGTGCGCCCGGTGAAAGGCCTGGCTCGCACCAGAGTACGGTCTGCACAGCGGACGAGGGTGTCAAAGTGAGTCCTGGCAGGCTTTCCCTCTCCCCTGGGCACCGTGGTGTAACGACCTCCTCTCTTTCCGATCTCATCTTCCCGAGTCCAGGTTTCCCAGGGTGGATGCCCGCACACCCAAGCCAGGTATTCCTTTGAGACCTGGCGTGCCTCAAAGGCCTTGCCGAGCTTCCGATTAGCCCGGGGCTCGAGGGTGAATACCATCACTCCACTGGTTTCCCGGTCCAGCCGATGATGAAGCCCAAGGTAAGCTTGCCGCTCCCCTGTCTTCACCAGATGCCGCTGCAGGCCCTTGAACAGGTTATTATAGGCATCATAGGGGGTCTGCTGGCTGGGGATCCCCCGCTCCTTGTCGTAGGCCAGCAGGACCGCGTCCTGGAACAGGATTCGCTGAGGATCGATTTCGTAGCTTCGGACGGCTCCACCCCGCGGCCAGTGAACCTGAATCGTGTCGCCGGAGTTCACAACCCTCGATGCAACAATCTCCTGGCGCCCGTTGACCTGGATCGCCCCAAAATCAATGAGGTCGGCGGCATATTCGTTGGATATGAGGAGGGCTTGGGCCACATGGAACTGTAATGTGGCCGGGGTGGAGTCGGGGTCGATGGTCCAGGTCAGGGATTGATCGAGGGCCATGGGCCTGTCTCTCAGAGGTCTTCTTCCAGGGAGCTGGCACCGGCCGAGGAAGTACCGGCGGCTTCCTCCTCCATGGCCTCTTCAATCATGGCGTCCACGTCCTCACCCTCGAAATCTTCGCCCATTTCATGAGACATGGCTTTCATGAACCTGGCCATGCTCTTGGGATCGTTTTCGTCAAGGCCCCCAAGGCGGGAGGGATCCGCCAACCGCTCCATTCGGGTTTCCTCCGAGAGTCGAACACGCACTCGGGACATGAGGCGGGACACGGCCGCGCTGCCGCAATGGTTGCAGTGGGGGGTGACTTCCTCCGAAACCCTGAAGGTGATGACCTCGGTCTTCTTTCCGCATTCCTGACATCGAAACTCGTAAATCGGCATTTGGACAGTCTCCTTAGGTTTACCGCTCACAAGGCCAATTGAGAAAATAGTCGCAATTGGGGTTGTGATTTTTCCAAAAAGATACAGCAGCAAATCTTTGCCCGTCAACACCTTGCAAGCTGACAGGGCGAAAGCGTCGTCCTGGATTTCCGGCATGAAGCCTGACCATTGTCTATTCTTAGATATCGGGCGCAGCCACCTCTTCATGTGATTCGTTCGCCTTTTGAGAAGCGGTTTGTGCGAGTTTGCGATGCTTCTTGCGACCATTTTTTGGAGCTTCATTGTGTTGGCTGGTCTGTATTTTGCTTTGCCGGTGTCTTCAGTCGCGATGCCCAGAGCAATTCTTGACTCAAGGGGCTGGTGACGATCCAGCGCCGGTACTAATTTGAGACCTGACGAATCGCGCTCTGATTTGCGGCGGTTTTTTTGTGAGTCGAATCGTATTTTTTGGTGCTAATATTATAAAAATGGAGATCTTGCACGATTCCCCACTTTTGAATTCTGGATAGTTCTATGGATACGGAGGAATAGAAAGAAAATGAAAGTGGTCCTTTCGAAATCTATGGCTTGGGTTGGAGTGTTTCTCGCGCTGAATCTGGTGCTCTGGGCCATACCGGCGTCCATGGCGGCGTCCCACACGCCGTTGGCGGTTGTAAAGTCCGGCACCGACAAGGCCCTCGATGTTCTCAAGACTCGTCATGCCGCGGGTAATGCGAGCCTCCGGGAACGCAGGGACGAGATCTACGGGATCGTTGATGCGTATTTCAATTTTGGGGAGATGGCCAAACGGGCACTGGGCCGTCCCTGGAAGGATCAGACTCCCGAAAAGCAGCGCGAGTTTGTGGATTTGTTCAAGGAACTGCTCTTCAGTACGTACGTGGATCGGGTGGACAACTATACCGGCGGCCAGAATGAAAGGGTCGAGTACGACGGCGAAATGATCCAGGGCCAGTATGCACTGGTGAAGACGCGCCTGGTGGGCTACCGTCAGAACGACGTTGTCGTGGAATACCGGCTCTATTCCGACGGCGGCGAATGGAAAGTGTACGATGTGGTGGTGGAGGGTATCAGCTTCATCAACAACTATAGGCAGCAGTTCAACTCCATCCTGGCCAACGAGTCCTTTGATGGGCTGTTGAGCCGCTTGAGGGAAAAGGTAGCGATGCAGAGCCGATAAAGCCTCCATTGACGTGTCAACGGTTGAGCCGAAAGTCATCCATGAACGACGGCCATCGCCAGCGATTGCGAGAACGGTTTGAGCAAAGTGGATTCAACGGGTTCCACGATCACGAGGTCATCGAGCTCCTGCTCTCTTACGCCATCCCGCGCCGCGACGTGAAGCCGCTCGCCAAGGAGCTCCTGGCCAGATTCGGCAGTCTTTCGGCAGTTGTGGACGCTCCGGTGGTCCATTTGAAACAGGTTGACGGAGTGGGGAGCCATGCGTCGGTTCTCCTTGCGATGGTTCCCCGGCTTATGGATCGCTATCTTCAGGATCGCTGGAAGCGAAACGAGTCCTTCCATTCGACCCGGGATGCGGTGCGATATCTGTCGTCTTTTCTGGGGACGGAGCGCACGGAGGTCTTCTCCATTCTCGCCCTGAACAGTCAGAATGCTCTCATCGCCGCAGAAGAAATCCAACGGGGAAGCGTCAATCGTACGGCGGTTTTCCCTCGGCTGGTCGTGGAGGCCTGTTTGAAGCACAGGGCGACCGCCGTCATTCTGGCGCACAATCACCCGGGTGGAGACCCCCACCCGTCGTCAGCCGACCGACAGTTGACACGAAAGCTCAAACGGCTCCTGAATGATCTGGATATCCAGGTTCACGACCACATCATCATTGCAGGTACGGTCTACTATTCATTTGCCGAGCGCCAGGAGCTGGAATGACCTCAGACACCATGCCTGCCGTCCTGGTTCGTGTCGATGGTCCTCCAGGGGCGTGGAATGCTCTGGTTGTCGGGCGTGTGCTTCGCCCGGAGATGAGGCGGGGCGAGGTGCTGGTGCAGGTGGAGGCATGCTCGGTCAACCGTGCCGATTTGCTCCAGCGCCGGGGGCTGTATCCCCCGCCGCCTGGCGCCTCGGAAGTCCCGGGTTTGGACTTCGCGGGGTTTCTTGTGGGGGTTTCTCCCGAGGTGGAGGGCTGGCATGTGGGAGACCGAGTCTTCGGCATCACCCCGGGCGGAGGATATGCAAGATATTTGACGGTTTCCGCCCATCAGCTGTTGCCGATTCCATCGAACCTGAGCTTCGTGGAAGCGGCTGCAGCTGCTGAGGTTTTCATCGCCGGCCATGTCAATCTTTTCACCGAAGCAGGGCTGGATCCTTTCGAATCTGTTCTCATCCACGGCGGAGGCAGTGGTGTGGGCACGGCGGCCATTCAGTTGGCGCGGGCAGTGGGAGCCACTCCTTGCATCACGGCGGGGACGGATGAAAAGATAGGCCGTTGCCTGGAGCTCGGAGCCCGCTTGGGAGTGAACTACCACACAGAGGATTTCGAAGAACGGGTGATGCAATTCACCGGTGGGGAGGGCGTCGATGTGGTCCTCGACTGGATCGGGGGGCCCTATTTGGGCAAACATTTGAGACTGCTCAAGGAGAGGGGCCGGCTGGTGGTGATGGGGCTCATGGGTGGAACCAAATCCGAGATTCCGCTGGACCTGGTTTTGACGAAGCGTCTCCGCATCGTGGGGTCCGTTCTGCGGAGCAGACCTGACAAGGAAAGAGCTGCCATCATTCGGGATTTCAGGGAGCGGGTGCTGCCATGGTTGAAGGACGGGACTGTGAAACCCGTGGTGCACAGGATACTGCCGGTAGCTCAGGTGGAAGAAGCCCACAATATCTTGAGGGAAAGCACCCATTTCGGCAAGGTCGTCCTGGTCTGGGATGCGCTTTCACTCTCGATGGCCGGCTCCTAGTCCGTGATTTCGGGTTTCGGATGTAAGGTCACCTTGTCGGTTGGCACGCTCAGAACCATGGGCTGCGTCTTTGATGGTTGTCTTGTCGGAAAGTGAAAGAGCTCTGTGACGGTGGACTGGGTTGTTTTGGATGAAGTATCCTTCGTTCGAAACCGGAGGGTCATCCTCGACCGGATCGACTGGAGGGTGGTTCCGCAGGAGCACTGGGTCGTACTGGGCGCCAATGGATCTGGTAAAACGACGCTCCTGCAGATTTTGGCGGGATATCTATGGCCGTCCCGGGGCCGGGTGACGGTGCTGGGAGAACGCTTTGGCGAAACGGACCTTCGAGAGCTTCGCAAGAGAATCGGGTGGGTCGCGTCATTCCTCGGGGTGCAGTTCCCTCCGAATCAACGTCCTTTGGACCTGATCGTCAGCGGCAAATTTGCCTCCATCGGCGTATACGAGTCTCCACGGGAGGAAGATTACGTCAAGGCTCGAGATCTGGCCTGTAAACTGGGATGCGAGTCCGTCCTGGATTCACCGTACGCTGTCCTTTCTCAGGGCGAAAAGCAGCGCCTGCTCATTGCCAGGGCCCTCATTCACGATCCTGAGCTTCTCATCCTCGATGAACCATGCGGCGGGCTGGATCTGGTTGCCAGGGAGCAGCTGTTGAGAAATCTGGTCGAACTGGGTTCTGATGGAACGGGGCCCACCATGATCCTCGTAACCCATCATCTCGAGGAAATCGTTCCCGTCTTTGGCAATGTGATGCTGCTGAAGGAGGGGCGATGCCTGGCGAAAGGAAAAAGAGAGCAGGTCCTCACTCCCGAGCTGCTGGAGGAGGCATTTGGAATCCCGGTCGAGCTCGGCCAAAACGGCGACCGTTACTGGGCCTGGATGGGGTGAGGTCAACCGCTCTCGAAATTTCCTGGTTTCTGGTTTCGAGTTTTCAGCTGCAAACCAGCCCCAGTATGGACTGGTTGATCATTAACGGTGGCCAGGAGGACTCATGAGCGCCTGTTCTGAAAGGTCCCCTCTCCCGTCCCCCTGTAGAAATCTCGAACCAGCAACCACCAACCACCAACCAGCAACCAGAAACCAGAAACTAGAAACTAGAAACTAGAAACTAGAAACCCCCTCCCCCCTTTCTCTTCGCGTATTCCGCCTGAACCTGTTGCAGGGATGCAGGCGTGTCCACTCCGGTCACTTCTCCCTCATCCACGATCGCCATTCCCACCGCAATGCCGTCACGGCTCATGATCTCGATCAGGTCCGTGAGAAAGTACTCCTGGATTTCGACCCACTCATCCCCCCGTTGCTTGGAGACGATGTGAGGACTGGCTTCCAGCGCGTCGAGGTATCGAAGGAGAAGGGGACGTTGCACCGCGTAGACTCCGGCGTTGCAGTATTTGAGCTGATTCTGCTTCTCCGGAGGATAGTCCTTCCAATATTTCCACTCCACAATGCGCAGCAAGCGATCTCCAGCTGTTTCGAGCATGCCGTACTGGGCCCTGTCGTGGGGGGCGAAGGCGAGAAGCGCCATCGGAGAAGTCTCCAGCCGGGCAACGAGCTGCTGGTAAGTCGTTTTGCGAATGAGGGGGACATCTCCCATGGTGATGAGCACCCGGTCCGAATCGATGGAATCAAGGAAATCTCTGGCTGCGAGAAGCGCTCCTCCGGTCCCGTTGGTCAGAGGCTGAGGGCAGTACGTCACTCCCAGGTGCTGCGTCGCCTTGCGCACCTCGTCGGCGCAGTGATTCACCACAATTCCTTTGGGGCCGTCGGGAAGATTGCGCAGCACTTCGAGGAGGAGGGGATGTCGGCCCTCATAAAGGTTCTTTGAAGGCACAAGCGGCAGGAGGGTCTTGTTTCCCGTGTATCCCGTCATGCGGCTGCCTTTGCCTGCGGCGAAGACGATGCTTGCGGTGGATCGAAGCCGACCCGTCATAGAGGTCTCCTCAGTCTCAAGGTGCTGAAAGAGTATGATCCCCTCGGTTGCACCAGGGATGTACTTCACCATGCCGGTTGTACAGCGACGTCCTCTGTCATTCGATCAGGGATTCGGCGCCGGAGTATCGGGGGGCTGCCCGTCACCGTTCGGCATGGAGCCCCCGTTTGGGTGCAGCTCGTTCTCACCGGTTTTTCCGGCTTTCTCCCGGTACTGGGACACCGCCTCCTGATGCTCGCGCAGAGTGCTCGAGAAGCGATGGGTGCCGTCCCCATTGCTCACGAAATAAACATACGGAACGTCGGCCGGGTGGAGGACAGCTTCCAGGGATCGGATGCCGGGGTTGCAGATGGGTCCGATGGGCAGCCCCTTGATCTGGTAAGTGTTGTAGGGACTCTGCCTTCTCAAATGAGCCGCCATGATCGGTCCCGAGAAATCCTCCATGTCGTAGACCGCTGTGGGATCGCTTTGGAGAGGCATATTCCGGCGCAGACGATTGAGAAAGACCGCCGCAACCAGGGGGCGTTCCTCGTCGACGGCTGCTTCCTTTTCAACCATCGACGCGAGAATCACCACCTGGTGAACACTCAAGCGCATTTCTGAAGCCCTTCGACTCATCTCTTCCGTGAAGCTCTCCCTGAACTGCTGCACCATCTTTCTCAGGATGGTCCGCACATTTTGGTGCTTGGGGTGGTAGTAGGTTTCCGGGAAAAGGTAGCCTTCCAGGCTCTGGTGTTCCATCCCGAGGGACTCGATGAAGGAGTGATCATGGGCCAGGCTGATGATCTCGGCCCGCTTGGCCAGTTCGGTATCTTCGAAGAGGCCGGCGATCTCTCGAACCGTGGAGCCTTCCGGAATGGTGATCCGGTGAAGAACGACTCTCCCGTGGATGAGCTTGTCGAGCACCTGGTCCGGGGTCATGGGAGCTGAAAAGGCATATTCACCGGCCTGCATGCGGCTGGAGACAGATCGGATGCGGCATAGCCAGTAAAATGCCTGGGGGTCTGAAACGATTCCCTCGGAGTGAAGGCGATTGGAGATGGCCATGGCGTTGGTGCCCGGGGCGATTTCAATGACAGTCGACTTGACCTGGGTGCTGCCGGGAGTTCTGAGGAAAAGCCAAACGCTGAAAACCGCCCAGAATCCACCAATCAAGATGAAGACCGCAAGACTGGCCAATGCCATGAGAGCCACTCTCCTCACGCTGCCGAACTGGTTCATGGGGACCTCCCTTTCAGTCAGCGCTATCTAACACGATTCATGGAGGAGAACAACGTGGGGCCGATTGTACGGATCCAGGCTCGTCTCGAGAGCAAATCGTCTCAAGAGCGTCAGCTTTTTGGGTGATGGAGCGTTTTGTGTCTTGGTGGGCGATCAGAAAAAATGTATATGTATATTTCTATTGAGAATACTGCGCTTTGAACCATCCTTCATCTTTCAGGAGCATTCGGGAATCCATGGAAAAAAGCCTGTATCGGGAAGCGGGGGTCGATCTTGAGAAGGCCAATGAGCTGGTCAAGAGAATTCAGCCGCTCGTTCGGAGCACTTTCCACAGCGGTGTGATCACTGATATCGGAGGTTTCGGCGGGCTGTATTCAGTAAACTGCCACGAGCTCAAGAACCCGGTATTGGTTTCATCCACGGATGGTGTGGGAACGAAGCTCAAGATCGCTTTCTGGGCCGACAGGCACCATACGGTCGGGATCGACCTGGTGGCCATGTGCGTCAACGATATCGTGGTCCAGGGCGCCCGTCCCTTGTTCTTCCTGGACTATCTGGCCATGGGGCGATTGGATCTCGATCGTATCGAGGAGATCATCAGCGGTATTGTGGCCGGATGCAAGGAAGCCAACTGTTCGCTGATCGGCGGTGAGACGGCTGAGATGCCGGACTTTTACAGGTCGGACGAGTACGATTTGGCTGGATTTGCGGTGGGGTTGGTGGACAACAGTGAGATCATCGATGGGGCTTCCATCCGGCCGGGCTTCCAGATCATCGGCCTCGCATCCAGTGGGCTCCATTCCAACGGATACAGCCTGGTGAGGCGGGTAATCTTCGATCAGCTCAATCTGGCGCCGGATCACGTCATCCCGGAATGCGGACGTTCGGTGGCGGAGGAATTGCTCGAGCCCACCCGGATTTACGTGGACCCTGTGCTCAAGACGATGCGCCAGCACGGGATCGCCGGAATGGCTCACATCACTGGCGGGGGGTTTTGGGACAATATCCCGCGCATTTTGCCGCGAGCCTGCCAGGCCGTCATTCGCAAGGGAACCTGGGAAGTGCCGCCGATCTTCGGATTTTTGCAGAGGAGCGGCGGGATCACAGACGACGAAATGTTCCACGTCTTTAACAACGGGATTGGGTTCATTCTCGTCGTGGAACCCGATTCGGCTCAGGAAATCATGCAGTTCCTGAGTGCCACGGGGCAGAAAGCCTTCGCCATCGGTGAGATCGTTTCACGTGAAACCGGTGCTCCGCCGGTCTGTGTGGTCTAGGGGCTGACAAACAGCAAGCGAGATCTTCGCGGTGCGCCATGCATTCCCAAAACGACAACATCGATCGTGCCCTGAAAACCCTGTCCCCTTACCTCCATGGTAAGGAGAGGGCGCTGCGTCTCGCTCTCATCTGCTTCTTCTCCCGAGGACACCTTCTCATTGAGGATCTGCCCGGTTTGGGCAAGACAACCCTGGCCGTAGCCCTGGCAAAGATTCTGGGCCTGACCTTCGGCCGCATTCAATGCACCAGCGATCTCCTCCCTTCAGATATCACTGGGCTCTCGATCTTTGATAAGAACCAGGGGATTTTTGAATTCCGCCCCGGCCCCATCTTCAACCACATTGTATTGGTGGATGAGATCAACCGGGCCACGCCCAAAACACAGAGCGCTCTGCTGGAGGCCATGGGCGAAAAGCAGGTCACCATCGAGGGGCGCACCTATGATCTGCCTCGACCTTTCTTTGTCATTGCCACCCAGAATCCCATCGAACAATACGGGACCTTCCCCCTCCCCGAATCCCAGATGGATCGTTTCATGATGCGGATCAGCATCGGGTATCCTCCTCGGGAGGCGGAAAGGGAGATTCTGAGAGGTGGCAGCAAGCGCCGGGAGATCTATTCGGTCAGTCCGATCATGACCCTGGAACAGGTCGTGGCCACCCAGGAAAAGATACGAAACGGAGTCCATGTCTCGGAGTCATCGCATCGCATGCTGGACTACCTGCTGGATGTCGTCGAAGCCACGCGTACGAGCGAGTATCTGGCTTCCGGCCTTTCAACGAGAGGGGCTCTGGCTCTGGTCACGACAGCCAAGGCGGACGCCTTTTTCAGGGGAAGGGACTTCATCACCCCGGAGAACGTAAAAGCTTTGGCGGAGTACGTGATTCCCCACCGGGTCATTTTTCGGGATGAATACGAAAGGGCTGACAGGAAGGAGATCATCAAATCAATTCTGGCAAGCGTTCCCGTGCCCGTGTGATCCGGATCAACAAATCCGGGTACCTGTACATCGCCCTCACCGTGATCATCGGCTTTTCGGCGGTGAACACCGGCAACAATCTCATCTATCTCATTGCCTCCGCCCTCCTCAGTTACATGCTGGTGTCCGGCGTTTTCGGCAGATGTAACCTTCAAAAGCTCGAGGTCGAACTGCTCTTCCCCGAGGAGGTGTTTGCCGGAACGGAGGCCTTGGTCGGAGTCAGGCTCAGTACGGCGCGGCGTCGGTCCCCCGCGTTTCTGGTGACGGTGTCGACGGGTGAGAAGGAGCTTCTCTTTCCCTTTGTCCGGGCTCGTTCTCAGGATGTGAAGCACATGCCCGTCGTATTCCGGAAGAGAGGGGTCTTCTCGGTTTCCGGGGTCGGAATCAGTTCATCGTTTCCGTTCAATTTTTTCACACGCTACCGAACCCTGGCGTTGAAATCCGAGATTGTCGTTTTCCCCATGCCCAGGCGGTGCGATCCGTGGGCTTTGTCGGGGGAGCTCCGGAGGAAGTCCGGAGAGGTCGCAGTGGACAGGATGGGCTATGATTCGGATATCTTGTCTATTCGTGATTATGTGCCGGGTGATCCCCTGAAGTACATCAACTGGAAATCCACGGCAAAAACGGGGTCGCTCAAGACCAAGGAGCTGGCTGCGATCGAAGAGCGGCCGGTGATTCTCGACATGGACCGAACGACAACGGGGGATTTGGAGTGGGTCTTGGGCTGTGCGACCTACTGGGTGCTCCGCTTGACGCGCTCGGGAGTTCCCGTAGGGCTCGTCATGGGCGGAGAGACGATTCGCCCCGGCGTATCAAGGGCGCACAGACATTCCATCCTCGAAAGACTGGCCGTCTATGATCCGAATCGGCGACCTGATTAATACGGTGACGTATCTTTGCGCCTGTCTGGGATACCTGGCCGTGGCACGACACATCGGGTGGGTCTCCACCGCAGGGTTCTGGGCTCTGTTCGCCGCCGGAGCGTTTCAGGATTTCAACAGGACGTTCGTGGCTCCCCGGTGGCTGCTGAACGTTATTTCTCTGGGTGTCCTCGCCGTCGCGTTCTCGCGGGTTCGCCTGGACTACCTGGTGGAGCCCGTGCTGGACGGCCTGATCGTCCTGGTCGGGATCAAGCTGCTGGAGGACAAGACGAACCGGGACTACCTGCAGGTGCTGGCACTGTGCGGGTTCCTCCTCGTGGGGGCATCCCTGCTTTCCATCCACATGTCCTTCCTGGTGTACCATGCGCTGCTGGCGTTCCTGGCAACACTCGCCCTTGTCTTCCTGACCATTCATTCCCATTCCCCGACGCTCGTTCTCGAACGCGGGCATGCCGTGCAATGCCTGCTGCAGGCGGTGATGATCTGTGCCGTCGCCATTCCGGCCAGCGGCGCCTTTTTCCTCATCCTGCCGCGCACCAACTATCCCCTGTTCACCTTCCTGAATAAGGCCTCCGGCGCCAGGAGCGGTTTCAGCGATTCCATCTCTCTTGGACAAGTGTCTGCCATCCAGGAGGATGCCAGCGTGATTTTTCGAGCCGAGATGGGGGAGATGGATGAAGATCACCTGTACTGGCGGGGAATCGTCCTGGATAGCTTTGATGGCAAGTCCTGGAAGAGCAGCAGTCCTCAATCGGTGAACACAGTCCGGGCGGAGGGAGGGCAGACGATTCAGCAGGTCATCTACCTGGAGCCCTATGGCCACAGGGTGCTGTTTGCACTGGACCGGCCTGTTTCTTTGCGGCTCCAGGAGAGGGGGCGTGAGCGCGAGGTGACCCAGTTTCGGGATCCTGTTCTCAATCGGGTCCGTTACCGGGTGGAGTCGAATCCGCGAGTGTTTCTGCAGGAAGCGGAAGTGGAAGATGGAGACCCCCGGTATCTTCAGCTGCCGGATGATTTTTCGCCATCTGTCCGGGCGCTGGTTTCCGAGCTGGCCCCCTTTCAAAGCACCATGGAAAAGGCGGCGGCTCTGTTCAACTTCCTCCGGACCAGGGATTTTTCCTACAGTCTGGATGAGCTTCCCGTCTCCTCCACGCCGCTGGAGGACTTCTTGATGGTTCATAAGCGGGGAAATTGTGAATACTTCGCCTCGGCGCTGGGCGTGATGCTCAGAATAGCGGGCGTCCCCGCGCGGCTGGTGGGTGGGTATCGCGGGGGCGTTTACAATCGATCCGGCCGTTACTACCTCGTCCGGCAGAAGAACGCTCACGTCTGGGTGGAGGCTCTCCTTCCCGGATATGGTTGGATGAGACTGGACCCAACCCCTCTGGGATCAGATTTCGGGCCTTTGACTCCTGTTGCAGGAATACTGGGTGGTATGCGCGTGCTCATGGATACCTTCAACCACTATTGGATCAAATTCGTCATCAACTACGATCTGGAAAGACAGTTACGGATGGTGAGAGGGCTCAGGGAACATTGGAAAAAGCCGGACTTGCAGTGGTGGCACAGTGAGGTCCGTCTCAAGGGCATCGGGATCGCCGGGGTGGGGGCGATGATGATGGCTTGTGCAATCTTCCTGCTCAGGAGAAGACGGAGGGAGCCCGAAAAGGAGTTGGTCGCGGAATTCCTTCTGCGCTTGAAAAAACGGGGTTATGAGAAAGGGAGGGCCGAAGGGCTGGAGGAGTTTGCGGCCGGAATTGGAGACGATGAGCTCCGGGAGCGGGCCCATCGCTTTGTGGAGGAATTTCAAGAGATTTACTTTCGGGACCGTACCATTTCGAGCGATGACAGGAGGCGGCTGCTGGCGATCATCCGGAGCCTGTGAGACCATTCTCTGAGCGTCCGGTTCGACTCATGTCGAGAGCGCCTGGAGCATTGAAAACAGCTTGCCGACCGGGCCGTGCTGTGCTACAAGGGCGTTTCGCCTGGTCCTGGGGGTCAATGCCGCAAGGTTCGCCCTCCGGTCAGGTCGACGGAGTGACAGAGGAAGATCGTTCCGGGGCGGCTCCTCTTCTGTGGGTTTTTAGATGGAAATTCGAAGTTGAATCTCTTTTCTTTGTGCTGCGAAGCGCCCTCTGGTTTGCGGGGAGGGAAACGAAGGAAGAAACGGTTATGAGCAGAAAATGCGATTTTTGTGGGAAGTCACCTCAGGTGGGCAACAATGTGAGCCACGCAAATAACAAAAACAAGCGCGTCTGGCTGCCCAATCTGCAGTCTGTGCGACATGTTGATCGAAACGGCTCGGTGCGGCGAGTGAGGGCCTGCACCCGCTGCATCCGGACAGGTCTTGTGGTGAAGCCGGCCTGAGGCGCTGTTCTATGGAAAGCCCTCCCTCCGATGTGAGATCCCACCTGCCGAACGATGCGGATCGAGAAGACGGCACAACCCATTTCGGATACTTGAGAGTGCCTCAGGAAGACAAAGAAAAATGGGTGCGTCGTCATTTCAACACCGTGGCGTCCAAGTATGACTTCATGAACAGCCTTCTGAGCCTGGGCACCCATCACATATGGAAGCGGATTGCAGTCGGAATGATGGGATTGCAGACGGGCGACCGGGTCCTCGATGTCTGCGGCGGGACGGCTGATTTGGCTCTTTTGGCCGCAAGCCGTGTGGGTCATTCGGGGAGAATCGTGCTTTATGATATCAATTGGGCCATGATGGTGACCGGCATTCCCAAGGTGACCGGCTCGCCTTTCTCCCAACAAATACAATATGTTCAGGGAGATGCCGAACGCCTCGCTTTTGAAGATGAGACGTTTGACGGTGCGATGGTGGGGTTTGGGATCCGCAATCTCACCCATATGGAGCAGGGTTTCAGGGAGATGCATCGGGTTCTCAAACCCGGGGGGAAGATGATGTGCCTCGAATTCTCCCACCCCGTGACACCCTGGTTTGCCGCCCTTTACGATTTCTACTCTTTTTACATCATGCCCGCTGTCGGAAAGGTTCTGGGGGGGTCGCGCCCCGCCTACACCTACCTGCCCGAGTCGATCCGGATGTTCCCCGATGCGGACGGGCTGAAGCACATCCTGGAGGAGATCGGCTACTCGCGGGTGCGCTACCGCAGGCTGACGGACGGGATCGCTGTTGTGCATGTGGGCGTCAAACAATGAGTCCTCCATCATGAAGCTGAACTGGGCCGAAAGGTGGGTAGTCAACAATCCGGTGAGAGTTCTTGAGCAGGGTTTTCACGTTCGCTGGTTCAAGAGGCTCAGGCCGCTGCAGTCGACGGATGTCGTCCTGGAGGTGGGGTGTGGCCGTGGCGCTGGGGCCGTCTTGACCCTGCGGGAAATGGGACCCGCCCGTGTTCATGCGATGGATCTCGATTTTCAGATGATTCGGAGGGGCTTGAAATATGTCCCCCCGGAGCTTCGATCGAAAATCTCTTTTTACGTCGGGGACCTGGAGCATCTGCCCCACGGGGAGGCGTGCCTGGATGCCGTGTTCTGCTACGGAGTGCTCCATCATGTGCCCAATTGGCGGGGGGCTGTGGCGGAAATACGGCGAATTCTCAAGCCGGGCGGGACTTTGTTCCTGGAGGAGCTCTATCCCAGCCTCTATCAGAACTTCATCACGAGGCACATTCTGGCTCATCCGTCAGAAGACCGCTTCAAGAGCGATGACCTGCGGAATGCCTTGAGTACTGCAGGATTCAAAATGCTCGATTCCCTCGAGCTCAAACCCGTCGGGATTCTCGCCGTTCTCGCCAGGGAGAACGGATAACTCCCGGCTGCTCATTACACGTCCAAAGAACAAGTGGATCGTATTCCTTAAATTGCGTCATTATGCCATCATTACGTCATTACGTCACCCCGCATGTTTTCCTATGGAAAGCGGGCGACTTGCTCGGTCACATGCGCGTGGACTTATGCATTCAGCCATAGTCCGGTTTTACCCGAAACCCGAAACCCGAAACCCGAAACCCGAAACCCGAAACCCGAAACTAGAAACCAGAAACTAGAAACTAGAAACTAGAAACCAGAAACTAATCTCCCATAAGCGACTTCAGGGCCTTGATGTTCCCGGAATAATCTCCTCCCTTGAAGACCGCCGACCCCGACACCAGGACGTCTGCACCGGCTTCCGAGATTCTCGAGGCTGTTTCAAGGCTGACTCCTCCATCCACCTCCAGGAGGGTGGAAAGGCCAAGGTCGTCAATCATTTGCCTGCAGCGGAGGATCTTGGGCAGGGTGGCTTCGATGAATTTCTGGCCGCCGAAGCCTGGGTTGACGGTCATGAGAAGGACCATGTCCACTTCGGGGAGGATGACTTCGAGCGCCGAGAGCGGGGTGGCTGGATTGAGGGTGACGAAGGGGTGGGCGCCGAGTTCGCGAATCTGCTGAACGGTGCGGTGGACGTGCGCTGTGGCCTCCACGTGGATTCCAAGCCAATCGGCGCCCGCCTCCACGAATTCTTTCAGGTACCGCTCGGGTCTGGAGACCATGAGGTGCACATCCAGAGGCAGACGGGTGGAACTCCGGATGGCACGAACCACATCGGGGCCGATGGTGATGTTGGGGACGAAGTGGCCATCCATCACATCCACGTGGATCCAGTCGGCTCCTGCCGCTTCGACGTCTTTGACCTCCTGAGCCAGCCTCCCGAAGTCGGCAGACAGGATCGATACAGAAAGCATTTTCATCCGGATTCCTTCATTTTTGTCGGTCCAACAGGTGGATTGCCGTTGAGAAGTGCAGATGCCCTATAACATGCATCAGCAGAATGCGCCATACGGGCGAATCGTCTCTCCATGTTGAAGAGCATGTGAGGGTGCTTTGAGGAGATGTGAAGATGGGTCCTGGGTGGCTGCATGGGGTACACGGGTACGGCCTGATGCCTTCTGTAATATCTTGAAAATAAATAAAAAACTAGCATTTGGGGTAGTGCGTGGGCTCCATGATGATGAAAGAAAATCACCCTTTACACCTAAATGATTCACTTGTAGGTTGCTGACCAACGGAACAGGGAGAGCGCTTGCAGGCAGGGATGCTGTAAGCGAGTTGGCGGAGCTCTGTTGGAACTCCCTTCCGTTCCCTTCGGAAGCATGCGATGCGCCCATTCCTCGACCGTTCATCTCGTGAAGGCTGAGACTTCGGAATCAACACAGTTCAAAAGAACCCGGTTCCTTTGAGTTGAGCGGGGACGGGAGAAAGTTTGAGCTTCTTGATGGTTCAGGGATTTGGATTTCAGAAGATGAGATGGGTTCGCCTGGAGCAATACGAGCGATATGGCAGAGTTTCGGTCGGCGGAATGATGGGGGAGCCCGCCACGCTACAGCGGTACCGGTAGGGATCGTTCGACTCCGGTGGGGGGATAGGAGAAAGGAGTCGGAGGCACGGGATGGCTCACGCAGTTCCGTGATCGGTGTTGACTTCGACCTACAGGGTAAAGGGAGATGGCCAAAAAAGGCGTAGAGGATCGAAGGAGGTTTCATCGCTTCGGGATAAAGAACGCGGTTTTCATAACGTTCAGGCCCGAGTTCGATATGATCGGCAAACTTACGGACATCAGCGCGGGGGGGCTGGCGTTCGAATACAATTCATTTGGTGATCGAGAGAAGAGCGAGCTGGTGGAGATAGCGCTCTTCTCGCACCCCAAGGACTACAGCCTCCCGAAAGCAGTGTGCAGGGTTGTGTACGACCGGGAGGTCGAAGACTGTTACAGTTTCAAGGGTTTTCAAACACGGCGGTGTGGATTGGAGTTTTGCGATCTCACGTCGGACCAGATGCTTCAGCTCGATATGCTCATGGCCAACGGAGAGAACTGAGCCTGGCCCGGAGAACCATCTGCGGATCATGGGTTGGAGCTGGACGGGGTTTTGGCCATGAGGTAATGGCGAAGGTTGTAGCTTGAGTTGTTGAGTCTGAGCTTTTTTCGGATGTTTTTACGGTGTTTCCTGACGGTGCTGGCTGAAATGAAGAGATGTTCCGCTATGTCGTCTGTGCTCATGCCGCTCTTGATCAGTGAGGCGACCCTCAGTTCGGTGGGGGAGAGCTTGAGAGCCAGTTTTGTTTCGGCTGAGGCGCCGCTCGTCAAATCCTCCAGCAGTCTGACCAGTACATCCAGTTCCATGGAGTACCGGGCCAGTTCAGGTTCTTTCATCAGGCGGTCTACAATCGGCAGGATCACGGTTTCGATCTTGGCTGCAATCCGCTTTTCGAGCTGCTCTCGCTCAAAGTCCATGCTGCGGGCCAGGGCGGTGAAGGCCTTGTTGGTCTCGAGCAGACGTTCGTTGACATATTCCAGTCGCTCCTTGTGGGCGAGCAATTCGGCCTGGCTTTGCCTGAGGTCTGCAACGAGATCCTTGAGGTCCCTCTCTTTCTGGGCGGATTCCATGGCCCGAAAGATGGCGTGCTGCAGGATCTCGCGCTCGAAAGGTTTCTCGAGAAAATCGAAAGCGCCGAGCCTCAGGGCTCGGATGGCCGACTCTTTGTCGGCGTAGCCGGTGATGATAATGATTCGGGAGTCGGGATGGTGCTTGAGGACTTTGGGGATGAAATCCAGGCCGTGAAGGGACGGAAGGTGAAGATCGATCAGGTAAATGTCGGAGCTTACGTCCGCAAACCAATCCGTATTCAGCCGATCGGATGTGACAATCTCCGGCTTGAATCCCCAGTTGGCCACGAACTCGCTCAACATGGCGCAAATGGCTTCGTCATCGTCCACAATACAAACGCTGGCAGGTCTTGGAGCCTCGATCATCATACTTGGGGTTCCACGATAAACGTTCATCCCGTTCAATGAGGAATGGTTGCCGGCTCCAGGCGCATCGGCTCGCAAAAGTCAGAGCGGGGCCCCGCAACCGATTGGGATCAATTGGGAAATTAATATGTTCAAACAGTCTGTGGAAAATACAATCATTGGCGAGACATTTCAATCCTTATCTGTCGCCCGGCACGCTCATTTCGAGCCAATCAACCCGTCATCCCCGGACGGAAGGGGCATGCGGAATGTTTTTTGCTTTATCTGACCAGTTGGTGGCTGAAAAGTCAGGAGGTACGAAAGATGTGGCTGAACTATCCAGGTAACCGAATTCGGGTTGAGCGAATGTTGGGGTTTGCTGTCTTGACGTGCTTGGTGGCCGTGTTGATGGCCTGTTCCTCCGGACCCCAGCCCACGGCCAGGCTGGAGGACGTCATAGCCATGGCCAGCGGCTCCCAGCAGGAGACCAGAGATTTTAACGAAAGGCTCTTGACCATGGTCGGGCCGGCTCCGCAGCCGGAGGATTACCCCATATCCGAAGGGGATCTGCTGCAGGTGACCGTATTCGAGGCTGAGGATTTGAAGCGGGAGGTCCGAGTTGGGGATCGGGGCGCCATCATGCTCCCCCTCCTGGGTGCGGTGCATGTCAAGGGGCTGACGACCCGTGAAGCCGCCCAGAGGGTTGAGGCCGAGTATCGCAAAAAATACCTGCAGGACCCTCATGTGGACATCTTTGTCAAGGAATATCAGGGGGGGAAGATCACGTTGCTGGGTCAATTCAGGAAGCCCGGGACATACAATTACTTCGGGCGTCAGCGTCTCCTGGATGTTTTGGCTTTGGGAGAAGGGCTTAACGAAAAGGCCGGCAGAACGGTCCAGGTGCGGCGAACCGAAGGCGATGCCAACCGGCCAAACACCTATTTGATCGACCTGGATGAAATCGTTGACGGCGGCAAGGCGGAGTTGAATATCCCTATCCAGCGCGGCGACACAATTTACGTTCCTGACATGGGCATGGTATTTGTTGACGGGGCTGTCAAGAGGCCGGGTACCTACGGCGTCTCTCCGGGGATGACCGTCCAGGAGGCGATAGTTCAGGCCGGCGGATTCGCGTCTGTGGCGGACAGTGGGAACATCAAACTGGTCCGCAAAGTCCAGCAGGGCAAGAGAGAGGTCATCCAGGTGAGCGCCAAGGATTTCAAGGCCGGTTCAGGACATGATCTCCAGATCAACGACCGGGATATTGTCTTTGTGGAGTCGAGCTTTGGAAAGCAAATGCTGTATGGGCTGAAGCTCAATTTCTTCACGGGGTTGGTGGGGGTGGGGTACGAACCGCCCAAGCAGGACCGGTGATCAAAGCGGACATGAGCGGGGTACAGATGAACTTCCTGAGACTCCAATGACGATTCGTGTTTGGAGTCTATTGAGAATGTCATGCATTCAATGCCGTTGATACGATAGGAGATCAAAAATGATTCCACAGTTGGAAAGGGAACCCGGATCCAAATACCCCGTTGCCGTCACTGAAAGCCGTGCTTTGTCGCCTGAAATTCGTGACGTCCTGATGCACTACGACACGACTCCCACTTTTTCCGATTTTCTGGAGATCCTGCTGCGGCGAAAGTGGTTGATTATTGGCACCTTCCTGGCTCTTTTCATTCCTACGCTGATCATCAACTTCATGATAAAGCCGATCTATCAAGCCTCAGGGTCCATTGAAATCAACCCCAATGCCCCGAAGGTTACCAAATTCGAAAGCATGATGATGGATAACCCCATGCTCCGACAAGGGGGGTATTTCGAAACTCAGCTGGAGCTGTTGCGGAGCCCTTCCCTCGCAAGGCGGGTGATCGAGAGGTTGGACCTGGAAAACCAGGAAGGTTTTAACCCTTACCTGGATGAGCAGAACGAGAAGAAGCTCATCTGGAGGATAGCGAATTACGTTAAGAATTTTAAGAATACCGCTGTCGGAGCTGTCTTGGGCTTGTTTCAACCTGCCACCGATCATGTTGAACAAACCCATGCGGTGGAATTTGGCGTGGATCAGACCAAACAAAGATGGCTGGAGGCGCTGTTCAGCCGGAAGCTGACTGTCGAGATGAAGGGCGAGACGAGCATCCTGGAGATAAAATTCGAGTCAACCGACCCGCGACTGGCGGCCCAGGTCGTGAATGGGATCATTGACGAGTACATCGGCTGGGAAATGGATCGCAAAATCGATTCGGCCAAGTCCGCCAAGCAACAGCTTGAAAAACAAATCAAATCGGCCCGGACGGAGATGGAGAAATCCGAGGCCGAGATGAACCAATATGCAAGGGAAAAGGGAATCGTATCTCTCGATTCCCGCATGAACTCCGTCTACCAGCAGCTTGAAAAGATCAACGAGGCTTTGGCGAAAGCCGAGGCGGACCGAATCGAAAAAGGCGAATTTTATCACTATACCCTGGGCAGCGACATCTCTTCATCTCCATTGGTTCTGCAGAATTCGCTCATACAGGCTTTGAGGCAGCAGTACATCGATTTGATGGGTGAGTATGAGAAGCTGAGAACATTCTTCAAGGATGAGTACCCCACGGTCAAGAACCTGCGGGCCAAAATGGTCGATGTGGGAAAGAAGATCGATGCCGAGCAGCAGAGGCTCCTCAATTCGTTCAAGAACGATTACCAGGCTGCGGTGAACAAGGAGAAAGCGCTTCAGGCGACGGCTGAAGAAAAGAAGGCTTTGGCGCTGCAGCTCAATGACTATGCAAGCCGGTTCAAAGTCCTGGAGCGGGAAGTGGAGATCAACAAGCAGATCTTTCAAAGCCTGCTCGAACGCTCCAAAGAGATTGACGCCAACGTTGGCACAGACCTGGGAAATATCAAGGTCGTTGATCTGGCCATGAGCCCCTTGGGACCTGACAAACCTCGGATCCTGCGCAATGTCTTCCTGGCTTGCGCTCTGGGCTTCCTGGGAGGGATTGGCCTGGCCTTGTTCAGGGAATATGTGGATCAGACCGTAAGGCGGGTCGACGAGATCTCGGACCGGCATATGATTCCCATTTTGGGCGTGCTGCCGCTTGTTCCCAAGGATGAGGCCAAGATGATCGACTATATCGTGCGCAAGAGTCCCGCATCTCTCTTCTCGGAAGCGGTGCGCGCGGCCAAGGCTTCGGTTCAGCTGGCCTGTACGGGACAGGCGGGAATGGCCGTGAACTCCTTTCTCATCACCGGGACCACGGCGGGTGAAGGCAAGACGACCATCGCCGCCAATCTTGCACAGGCTTATGCGGCGGCGGGAGAGCGCGTGCTGGTGATCGACGCCGACCTGCGCAGGCCGAGGCTCGGCAAGATATTCGCCGGCAATTCCACGAACGGTCGGTTCGGTCTGAGCCATTACCTGAACGGCGTCTGTGAGCTCGATCAGATTGTTCGAGAGACGGAGATCCCCAATCTGAGCTTCATTTCATCGGGGCCCGCATCATCACGGTTGGCCGAGCTTCTTGCCTCCTCCAGGATGAAGGGAATGCTGACCTCTCTTTCCGAGCAGTATGACAGGGTCATACTCGATTCTCCGCCTTTTGGCGTCTTTGCGGATGTCCTGATTCTTGCCGGACAGGTGGATGCCGTCGTTCTTGTCACGGCTTTGGGGAAGACGCACCGGGAGGATGTGAGGATTTTCCGCAGGAAGCTCAATGAAGCGAGGGGGTTCTTGCTGGGAAGCATTGTCAACAAGTTGGACCTGAACCGTTACAACGGCAGCTACTACCAGAAGCATTATCGGAGCTATTATACGACACGATCCCAAAAGGGGTCCAACCTGCCCGTCGAGTATGATTTGGATCACTGATTCAGCAACCTGCTATAATGCCATTCTTATTCATATAATGGTGAATAAGCTTCTTTTGAGTGAGAATGGCATTGCCATAAATATCAGTACTGAATGATACCAATATCGTTGTAGCTTAAGATAGCATGATGACAAAAACAATGCATGGGTATCAATTGGGGGGGCGCTATGCTTAAGGAACTTAAGCAGCCTTTGGCAATAGTGTTTTGGATTGTTGATCTTCTCGTTATTGTTTTTAGCTATTTTGTTCTATCCTATATTTATAGTCAAAAATTGGATTTAAGTTTTATTGTTGACTATAACCAATATTCCTTTTCTTTTTGGATTAATATATTTGCCTGGATGTATGCATCTGATTATTTTAGGCTCGTTGCCTCCAAGCGATTGGTTGCGTTTGGTGATGAGCTTCTAGATGTATTCAAGGCTACTGGAATGGCAATCTTCCTGGCAGCCGTTCCCCCAATATTTTATAAAAGTGTTGGTGAAAATATAGATTTCTTCTTAAGATTATATGTGCTCCAGTTTTTGTCTCTAATATTAATACGTGCCATATTGCGTGTAATCCTGAAATATGTTCGCAGTCGAGGGTATAATTTTCGTCAAGTATTGATCGTGGGGCGCAACGAGAGGGCCGCCAAGCTGGCCCGGAGGATTGAGCGCTATCCCGAGCTGGGTCTGAGGATCCTTGGCTGCATTGATGCTCCGACGAATGGAGACAGTCGTCATCAGTGTGATTATCAGTTCAATGTTCTGGGGACGTTGGCCGACTGCGAAAGAATAGTCAGGGATTGTGTGGTGGATGAAATCTTCATCACGCTTCCCATCAAATCCTTCTATTCTGAAATAGAAAAGATCATCAAATTCTGTGAAACAGTGGGAATTGAAGCGAA
Organism: uncultured Syntrophobacteraceae bacterium; assembly: GCA_964557955.1. Classification (GTDB taxonomy): domain Bacteria; phylum Desulfobacterota; class Syntrophobacteria; order Syntrophobacterales; family Syntrophobacteraceae; genus JALOOX01. The sequence goes on along the minus strand of CAZLCS010000027.1, from coordinate 51,469 downwards.
GATCCCCACGGACATTTTCAGGCTCAGGTCGTCCAAGGCTACGGTTTCAAGATATCTTGACCTGGCGGTGATCGACCTGTACACGAGCCCCAAGATGAATCTCGACCTCATCATCAAGCGTCTCATGGACATTACGGTTTCGCTGGTTCTGATGATCCTGCTGCTGCCGATATTCCTCATCATCTCTGTTGTTATCAAGAGCACCTCCAAGGGCCCGGTTTTTTTCAAGCAGCAGAGAGTCGGTTACAATGGAAGGATTTTCACGCTCTATAAGTTCAGAACGATGGTGGAGGATGCCGAGAAGCTCAAGTGTAAGCTCCTTCACTGCAACGAGATGGACGGTCCCGTCTTCAAGATGAAGGATGATCCCAGGGTTACCAGGATCGGCGCAGTGCTCCGCAAGACAAGCGTGGATGAGTTTCCCCAGTTGATCAACGTACTGAAGGGAGACATGAGCCTGGTCGGTCCGCGGCCGCCGGTGCCGCCCGAAGTGGCCCAGTATGCGTTGCACGACAGGCGGCGGCTCAGCATGAAGCCGGGCATCACTGGCATCTGGCAGGTTTCCGGGCGCAACAACATCCCTTTCAGCCGCTGGATGGAAATGGATCGCGAGTACATCGACCAATGGTCGTTGTGGCTGGATCTCAAAATACTCTTTCGGACGATCCCGGTGGTCCTCAAGAGGGAGGGAGCGTCATAGAGATGGATGAATTGTGGCCTCAAGAGGTCTTTGGCGTTCAGTGATCATTTCGCTTGGAACCGAGGAGGAAGCATGAAAGTCGTGATCCTGGCGGGTGGGTTCGGCACGCGCCTTTCTGAAGAGACGGGCGTCAAACCGAAACCCATGGTGGAAATCGGCGGTCAGCCGATGCTGTGGCATATCATGAAGATCTATTCGGCGCATGGTTTGAACGATTTCATCATCTGCCTGGGCTACAAGGGGCAGGCCATCAAGCAATACTTCGCGAATTATTCACTGCTCATGTCTAACGTTACATTCGATTTACGCAATCATCAGGTGGAGATCCACAAAAACGGCGCCGAACCCTGGCGCGTAACCCTGGTCGATACGGGCGAGCAGACGATGACGGGGGGCCGGATCAAACGTGTCCGGGAATACATCGGTGACGAGACTTTCTGCATGACCTACGGGGACGGCGTTTCCGACATCAATATCCGGGAGCTCATCGCCTTCCACAGGGAACAGAATGCCCTGGCCACCTTGACGGCCGTTCAGCCTGCGGGCAGATTCGGAGCGTTTCGCCTTGAGCAGGACCAGAACAAGATTCTGAGCTTCAAGGAGAAGCCCCGGGGGGACGGAGCATGGATCAACGGGGGGTTCTTCGTACTCGAGCCACAGGTCATGGACTATATCCGGGACGATTCAACGGTCTGGGAAGAAGAGCCCATGGCGAACCTGGCCCATGACGGAAAGCTGGCGGCCTACCGGCACCAGGGATACTGGCAGAACATGGATACCCTCAGGGACAAGAACCTCCTCGAGAAGCTCTGGGAGAGCGGAAACCCTCCCTGGAAGATTTGGTGAGTGTGTGTTGGAGCGACATCGGGTTTCCGGTCCCCCGGGCCGGACGGATTGAGTGAAACTGATGACGAAAAAGGAAGATGCTATGTCGAAAGCGAGTTGGCGGTCTTCGGCCGGAACCATCCTCTCACTGCTGTTCTTTCTTGGGCTTGTCTGCAGCCTGACCGGGTTGGCGAGTGCGCAGCCGACGACCTGCCCGACGGACATGGAGGCTTATTGGAAGCTGGACGAGCTCACCGGGAGCACCAGTTTTGTGGACTCCGCCGGGGACAACGACGGGGCCTGTCAGGAGAGTGGCAGCCCCCTGTGCCCCCAGGTCGAGGCAGAAGGGAAGATCAATGGAGCGTGGACATTCAGCCGAGCGGCATCCACCGGCATCGACGTCCCGGGCGCTGCCTTCAACTGGGACCAGGATGACAGCTTCTCCGTGGAATTCTGGATGAAGTCGACGCCCGGCGCTGCGTGCCTGAACGCCGAGGTCTCCAGCAACGAGGTCCTGGTGGGAAGGGTCGGATCCTCCTTCGTCTGGTGGGCCGGGATCCTGTGCGCCAACAATCCGCAGGGCGTCGCCACCTTCTTCCTGTTCAGCGGCGGCAACAGTGTCGTCCTCAAAGGCAGCAGTGTCGTGACAGACGGCAAGTGGCATCACATCGCGGCGGTCCGTGAGGGGTCTGGAACCAACATCCTGTACGTGGACGGCAGGCAGGAGGACACGGATTCCGGTGTGAGCTTCCCCGGTGGTTTCAGTGACGCCAGTGCGCCTTTGCACCTGGGCTGGCTCAACATCGATGAGGGATTCCATTTCTCGGGAGTCCTGGACGAGGTGGCCATCCACAATGCGGCCCTGGCGGCCAATGAGGTCAGCGCCCATTATTATCTTGCCAGGGACTACTGCGTCGATTGCTCGACGGTGCCCGTCCGCATCATGCCTCTGGGGGACTCCATCACCGAGGGCAGTGCGTCGGGGGCCGTTCCCGATGAGATTGGCTACTGGACGTCCTACCGGAAGGACCTTTACGTGGACCTGACGGCCCAGGGCTTCAACGTGGATTTTGTCGGAAGCCTTCCCGCCGGCGGCACGGTGGGGGGATTCGATACGGACCAGGAAGGTCACAATGGGTCGGAAACAGCCGATATTCTTGTCGGGCTTCAGGGTCCTGACGGGGGCTGGCTTGCCGCCGACCCCGAAGTGATCCTGCTGCACATCGGGACCAACGACATCAGCCAGACCACCGACGCCGACACGGTCGTCAACGGGGTCAAGGCGATCCTTGACCGGATCCATGAAATCGACCCCGACGCCACGGTCGTTCTGGCGCGGATCATCAACCGGGTGTGCGACGGGGACTGCCCCAAGGTGGCCCTGACCACCGTCTTCAACAACAAGCTTCAGTTCATGGCGGACGGTCTCATCGCCGAGGGAAGGAAGATCATCGTCGTCAACCAGGAAGCTGCGCTGGATTACCGGCTGGTGGGCGCCGGGGGGGACATGTACGACGAGCTTCATCCCTATGCGGACGGGGCGGGCTACGGCAAGATGGCTGATGTGTGGCTGAGCGCCCTTCAGGACATTCTTCCCTACTGCAGCCCCGCGGCTCCGAGCATCACGTCGACTCCGGTCACCAAGGGGTTTGTGGGCGTGCCCTACAGCTACACCGTGAAGGCCACCGGGAGCCCGGCGCCGCTTTTCAGGCTTGAAGAGAAGCCCGGCGATATGGTGATCAACGCGGTCACGGGGGTAATCAGCGGCTGGACGCCGTCAGCAGAGGGTCCTTTCACGGTCAGGGTGGTGGCCGACAACGGCGTCGATCCGGATGCTGAGCAGGAATTCACCATCGTGGTCGGTGCGGATCCCCATTGCCCGGCGGACACGATCTCCCTCTGGAGCATGGATGCCTTGCAGGGATCCACGCTGCCCGATTTCTTCGGTGTGAACGACGGCTCCTGCATCGGGGACTGTCCCTCGGCCGCGACGGGCCAGGTCTCTGGGGCCATGCAGTTCAACGGCTCCACCACCGGCGTCAACGTTCCCGCCCATTCGTCCTTCAACTGGGCTGCCGACGGCAGCTTCACCATCGAGTACTGGATGAAGAAGAGCACGGCGTGCACCGGCAATGAAGTCGTGATGGGGAGGACCGACCCCGGCAGAGGTCTCTTCTGGTGGACGGGGTGCTGGGGGGATGACAACACCGCCGCCTTCATGCTGCTCGGCGGGAACGGGGTTAATACCGTGAAGGGGACCACGCCCCTCACCGATGGTGAGTGGCATCACATCGCAGTCGTGAGGGACGGGAGCCTCGGCCAGAGCCGCCTGTACGTGGATGGCTTTCTCGAGGGTACGGCCAACTCGGACTACACCAATGACTTCAGCTCGCTGACCGCTCCGCTGAATATCGGCTGGTTCAACCTCGATCCCTTCTTCCATTACAATGGCATGGTGGACGAGCTGGCCGTGTATGGCCGGGCCCTCCCCGAATCCGCGATCCTGGTTCATTACCTGCTTGGACAGACCCACGCAGGTTACTGTCACGCCGAATCCGCTCCCGTCATTGTAGAGCAGCCGAAAAATGTGACCGTAGTCCAGGGCCAGTCGGCGACTTTCACGGTCGTTGTGGCGTCCGAGAGCACCCCGAGTTACCAGTGGTGGAAAGGAACGGAGTCAATCAGCGGCGCCACGAATGCGAGCTACACCATCGCCTCGGCTCAGGCCGGGGATGCTGGATCCTACAAATGCGTGGTGACCAATGGCGTTGGAAGCACGGAAAGCAATGCGGCGACCCTGACGGTCAATGTACCGGCGAGCGTCGCTACGCATCCGGAGAGTGCGACCAGGAACCAGGGCCAGTCGGTGACCTTCTCGGTGGTCGCGGCCGGCACGGCGCCTTTCACCTATCAGTGGCAGAAGAATGGAGTCGCCATTGGTGGTGCGACGGATTCGAGCTACACCATCGCCTCGGTGGTCAAAGGGGATGAAGGTTCATACACCTGCGTGGTGACCAATATGGCGGGCAATGCAACGAGCAATGCGGCTACCCTGACGGTTATCGTTCCACCGAGCATCACGACGCAGCCTGAGAGCCAGCCGGTGAACTTGGGTGACGCTGTGTCCTTCACCGTCGAGGTGGATGGCACGGCTCCTTTCAACTATCAATGGAAGAAGGATGGTGTGGATATTCCAGGCGCCACGAGCTCGAGCTACGCCAT
>CAZLCS010000027.1:0-46622 GCA_964557955.1 uncultured Syntrophobacteraceae bacterium | reverse complement strand
ATGGTGTGGATATTCCAGGCGCCACGAGCTCGAGCTACGCCATTGCTTCGGTGGAGGCGGGAGACATTGGATCCTATACCTGTGTCGTGAGCAACCCAGCAGGCACAGTTACGAGCAATGCGGCGACCTTGACGGTGCAGGATCCCGATATCGAGATTCTCAGCCAGCCGGTTGGCGCAGCCCTGGTGGAGGGCTACAACGCCAAGTTCAGGATCAGGGCCAAAGGGCCGAAGGGAGCCAAGCTGACCTATCAGTGGGAGAAGGACGGCGTGGATATCGCCGGCGCAACGCGGTCGAATTACGCAACCCCGCCGCTGACGGCTCTGGCGGACGACGGTTCCGTGTACCGTTGCCGAATCACCAATTCCTTGACGGGTCTCTGGAGATATACCGATCCGGCGACGGTTTCGGTGACGCAGTTCCTGATTACGGGGCAGCCCGCCAGTGTCATAATCAAGCAGGGCCAGACCGCTCGATTCAAGGTTAAGGCCAAAGGACCCAAGGGGGCCAAGCTGAGCTACCAGTGGCAGCAGTGGAATGATGCTCAGTCCCGCTGGGAGAACATTGAACTGGCCACGCGGAACTCCCTGTCGCGGTCGAAAGTCACGGGTGATCTGAACGGAGCTCAGTTCAGGTGCCAGATCTCGGCCAGCAATGGAGCCGGACCCGTGGAAACGGATGTGGCGACCCTGACGGTGACTCAGTAGAAGCCGCGTGGATGTCGTGATGGTCCACTCGGGAGTGCGGAGATGGAAGACCGTGAACAGCTCTTTGGGGCGGTTTATGGAGCAGTCCCGGGGGAGTTGGATATGAGGTGAATTCCGGTTTCGTCCCTGAATAGATCGACCGTTTGATGAAACCAATGGGGGGCGCTCAGCCCCCCATTTTTTCAGGAGAAGGCGCTCGCATCATATTTTTTAAGTTTTTTCGAGGTGGTGCGGTTGAGAGTGCACATTCTTCTTTTGCTCATGAATCTGTGCAGCCGATGCACCATGCAATGGCTGCCTTGACGATATGATTGAAAACGGAACAAACCGAGGTGAAATATGAAGATCTTGATCACTGGAAATATGGGGTACGTTGGGCCTTGTGTCGTGAGGCGACTGCGGGCGACACGGCCGGGAGCGGTCCTGGTGGGGCTGGACATGGGTTTTTTCGCCAACTGTCTGACCAACGCGGAAATCCTGCCCGAATGCAAGGTGGACCAGCAGTTCTTTGCTGACGTCAGGAAGCCGCCCGAGGGCATCCTTGACGGTGTGGACGCGGTGGTGCACCTGGCCGCCGTTTCCAATGACCCCATGGGAAACCGGTTTGAGGCCGTCACGGAGGACATCAACTACCGGGCGAGCGCACAATTGGCCTCCCGGGCGAAGGCGGCCGGGGTCAAAGCATTTGTTTTTGCTTCGAGCTGCAGCATGTACGGCTCTGCCGACGACCAGCCGAGAACGGAAGATTCACCCCTCAACCCCCTGACCGCGTACGCGAGATCCAAGGTTGCCACGGAGGGGGATTTGAAGGCTCTTGGCGATCGGAAATTCAAGACGACCTCCCTGAGATTCTGCACGGCCTGCGGCATGAGCGAACGTCTGCGGCTGGACCTGGTCCTGAATGATTTCGTGGCGGGAGCTGTGGCCTCCAGGACCATCAGCATACTGAGCGACGGGACCCCGTGGCGGCCTCTTATCGACGTGGAGGATATGGCAAGGGCCATTGACTGGGCCATTGAAAGAGGGCTCTCGGATGACGGGGGTTTCCTGGCGGTGAATGTGGGCCGCGACGAGTTCAACTACCAGGTGAGGGAGCTCGCCGAAGCCGTGGCCGGGGTGATCCCGGGTGTGGCGGTGTCCGTCAACCCCGATGCGCCCCCTGACAAGCGTTCCTACAGGGTCAGCTTCGAGCGGTTCCAGAGAATGGCTCCGGACCACCAGCCCCGGGTGGACCTCACCTCGTCCATCCGGCATCTGAAAGAAGGCCTTGAGGCCATGCTGTTCAAGGATGAAAACTTCCGCAACTCCAGGTTCATGAGGCTGAAGGTTTTGACCCATTTGCTGGAAAGGGGGCTTCTGACTGAGAAGCTGGAGTGGGCTGCGCCCGTGTGTTGACGGACATTCTGCAGCACCCGGCTCGAACGGAGGGGCCGGAGGGAATGAGGAGCAGAGGATGATCTTTACGGAGACTGGGCTGAAGGGGGCTTTCTTCATCGACATCGAGAAGAGAGAGGATCACCGCGGTTTCTTTGCGAGGACATGGTGCCGGAAGGAATTCGAGGAGCATGGGCTGACCGTGCATCCGGCACAGGCCAATGTGTCCTTCAGCAGGCACAAGGGAACATTGCGTGGAATGCACTACCAGGTAGCCCCGTTCGAGGAATCTAAGCTCCTGCGGTGCACGAGGGGGGCGATCTACGATGTCATCATCGACTTGAGGCCGGACTCGCCGACTTACAGGAAGTGGATCGGCGTGGAGCTCACCTCCGACAATTACAGGATGATTTACGTCCCTGAGAAGTTCGCCCACGGTTTCCAGTCGCTGGAGGACGATTCCGAAGTGGTCTACCAGGTGACCCAGTTCTACGCTCCGGGGTCCGAGCGCGGCATCCGGTGGAATGACCCTGCCTTCGACATCCGGTGGCCCATGGAGGTTCAGGTGATTTCCGACAAGGACAGGGACTGGCCCGATTATGCCATCTAGCGTTCCCTAACATTCGGAGGCAGGAATCATGATCATCGTGGATAAGGCGCTCGAAAAGCGGCACCTGGAAAACAATCCCATTCGCATCGGGATGATCGGGGCGGGTTTCATGGGCAGGGGCGTGGCTTTGCAGATCCTGAACAGTGTGCGAGGTATGAACCTGGCCGCCATTGCCAATCGTCACCTGGAGGGGGCGCGGCGGGCTTATGCCGAGGCCGGGGTGGAGGAGGTCCGGGTCGTCGAGACCGTCGGGGAGCTCGAGGAGGCGATGGCCCGGGGACGCCCGGCCGTCACCGAAGACCCCTTGCTGGTCTGCCGGGCCGCAGGAATCGATGCGATCGTCGAGGTCACCGGCGCGGTGGAATTCGGAGCGCAGGTGGCGCTGGAAGCCATCCAGAACGGCAAGCACGTGGTGACCATGAACGCTGAGCTGGACGGAACCGTTGGCCCGATTCTCAAGGTGTATGCCGACCGGGCCGGCGTTATGTTCACCGGCGCCGACGGGGACCAGCCGGGAGTGATCATGAATCTCTACCGGTTTGTAAAGGGTATCGGCGTCAGGCCCGTCCTTTGCGGCAACATCAAGGGCCTCCATGATCCCTATCGCAATCCGACCACGCAGGAGGGGTTTGCACGCAAGTGGGGTCAGAATCCTTCCATGGTCACGTCCTTCGCTGACGGCACTAAGATCTCCTTCGAACAATGCATCGTGGCCAATGCAACGGGAATGAGAGTCGGGAGACGGGGCATGTTCGGACCCACGGTTGCGGCCGGGACTCCCATCCAGCAGGTGGCCGCCCTTTATCCCCTTGAGGCGCTGGTGGAAGGCCCCGGCATCGTTGACTACGTTGTCGGCGCCGAGCCGGCTCCTGGCGTGTTCGTGCTGGGCACCCACGATCATCCCCGGCAGCAGCACTATCTCAATCTTTACAAACTGGGCACCGGGCCCCTTTACTGCTTCTATACACCCTATCACCTGTGCCATTTCGAAGTCCCCAACACGGTGGCTCGTGCCGTGCTGTTCGGTGACGCCGCCATCCAGCCGCTGGGGGGGACCCTGGTGGATGTGGTCGCCACGGCGAAAGTGGACCTCAAAGCCGGTCAAGTCCTGGATGGTCTGGGAGAATACCTGACCTACGGATTGGCGGAGAACTCCGATATCGTGCGGAAGGAGAACCTTTTGCCCATCGGTCTGGCTGAAGGCTGCCGGCTGACGCAGGACGTCCCGAAGGATCAGGTGATCACTTATGATGAAGTGACCCTCCCCGAGGGCCGCCTGTGCGACAGGCTCAGGTCCGAGCAGAATGCGCATTTCAACGCCTGATTGTTCCGTGCGTGACTGGATATTCCCCCGAAATCCTGGATACGCCCTCAGAATGGTCTCAGCGCCGTGGCGGCAGACGCCGGAATTCTGTATGGCTGTTGCGCCAATGGCTTCAGGGAATGAAAGCTTCGACCGATCTTGGGGTAATGAGGCGGGGAACACCGGGTTCGTTTCGAGGAGCGGGGAAAAGCGATGATAATTGAAAATCTGAGGACGGAGACCATCGGGGAGAAGACCCGGGTCGCAGCCACGGTGATCTGGGAGGATTGCCGTCGGCCGGTCCACGAGCTCTATTACGAGACCGATGAAGAATTCTCCGGAGACTTGAGCTGCAATCCCCACGGGTTCCTCGTGGCCTGCATCATGCCCGCCCTGTATCACGGAGAGAAAAGGGTTCACATGGACGCCATGGTCTGCCCTCAGCTCCAGGAGGGATTGCAGACAGCCATGGCGCTGCTGTGGCACTGGTGGTTTCCCGGCGACAGGCGGGAGCTTCCACGGATCGAAGTCAAAACGAGCTCATCCCTGCCTCCCTTCGACGGAGAACGCAGGGCGGCCATGTTCTTTTCAGGGGGGATCGATTCTCTGGCTTCACTTCGGAAGAACCGCCTGAATTTTCCCCTGGAGCATCCGTGGTCCGTCAAGGACGGTGTGCTCATATTCGGACTGGAAACCGACCAGTTGGAGAAATTCCTGCATGTCAGGGATTCTCTCAAGAGTTTGACCGACCAGGCGGGATTGAAGCTCATCCCTGTATACACCAACGTGAGGCTCCTGGACGATGACTGGATGTTCTGGCAGCGGATGTTTCAGGATTCGGTCTACGCTTCCGTCGCTCACCTGCTGGCGAGAAGATTCAGCGTCATTTCCATCTCCTCCACCTATGACATTCCCCACATGCAGCGCGATGGGTCCCATCCTCTGCTGGACATCAATTACAGCAGCAGCGACCTGCTCATCCGGCACGATGCCATTCAGCTCTCGAGGCTGGATAAAATCAAGCTGGTGGCTGATTGGGACCTGGGATTCCAGAATATCCGCACCTGCAACAAGAGCGAATTGTACCGGGAAGGAAGCCTGAATTGCGGCCGATGCTGGAAGTGTGTTTCGGCCATGCTGGCCTTCATGGCCCTCGGGGTCCTGGAGGAAACGAGCGCATTCCCCCGGGAGGAAATGACGCCGGAGCTCCTGGATTCCGTCATAGAGATCTATAAGACGACGCTCTGTTTTTACGAGGATTTGCCGGCCCCTCTGAGGGCCAGGGGCCGTGAGGATCTGGCGAGGGTCATCGAAAAGAAGATCGCAGACTACAAGGATGAGGAAGCGAAGATGGCCTTCATGGGGGGGCTGAGAGAAGCTGTCAAGCGGATAGATGAGAAGTATTTGGATGGTATGATCAAGCGGCGTGTTACTTCGAGGAAAGTTTAGTGATGGGAAAAGGGTTGTACGATCATTTGCGCTATCACAATCAGTTCGTGCTCGGACCTTCCTGGGTGGATTCACTGCCATCCTGGAAGAGGACTCAGATAAGCTCTACGTTGAATTTGATGACACACCCCGATTTGGATGTCTATCATAAATCAAATCATAAGGGTTCCATCACTGCCGTAGGATTTATTCTCGATCCACGGAATCCACTTTATTCCAATAAAGATATTGTGGACAGCCTGATTGGCAAGCTCTCTTCCTTGGATAATTTTATCGCGAATACATACAGCTATGGTGGTCGGTGGGTACTCATCGTAAACGATGGGAAAGATATCAGGCTTTACACTGACGCTGTAGGCCTCCGCCAGGTATTCTATTCTTTGACCGATCACACAGGGGAACTGTGGTGTGCCTCGCAGCCGAGAATGATTGCAGAGATATTGCATCTCGATATGGATGAGAAAGGTGTCGAGCTCATCAACTCGCACGAGTTCCGGTTGAATACTGAGTTTCGGTGGCCCGGCAGCAGTACTCCGTATAGGGAAGTCGAGCACCTGCTTCCCAACCACTATCTGGATCTGGCCACGGGATGCAGCAGGAGATACTGGCCTGAAGGCCCCCTGCCCGAGCTTTCCCTTGGGGATGCGGTGGACAAGGCTTCGGGGCTGCTCAAAGGTTTGATGCAAAGCGCTTCGAACCGCTTTGAACTGGCGCTGTCCCTGACCGCCGGCATCGACAGCCGGCTGGTCCTGGCCGCATCGAGGGAGATTCGCAACGATCTTTCGTTCATGACCGTTCGGCAGATTACCATGCCCGATGACCACAGCGACGTAAGGACTCCGTCCGAACTGCTCGGCAAGATGGGCCTGAAGCACGATGTGGTCGGAAGCAGCCTGCTCGTCGACGATGATTTCATCGAGGTCTTCAAGAAGAATGTTGCGGTCCCTCACTACGTGTACGCACCGGATGCGCAGGCGATACTGCGGTATTACGGGCAGCGCAAGGTTGCTGTCACGGGGAGCGCCTCGGAGGTTGCCCGGTCGTCCTTCAGGGCCAATAACAACCTCCCCCGCAACAAGGACATCACCGTCAAGCGTCTCGCCGCTCTTCAGGACATGGATAACCTGGAATACGCTCTCGAGCGCTACGAGCAGTGGCGTGCCGGGATCGGGGACCTCTTCAATTTGAATGTCATGAGCCTGTTCGAATGGGAGCTGGACGACGGCAATTGGCTGGCCATGTGCCAGCTGGAATTTGACATTGCCTGGAAGGATATTTTTACTCCCTTCAATTGCAGGGATGTCATCATGACCATGCTTTCGGTGAATCCGGAGCTTACCCTGGGTCCCAAGTATCCATTGTATTACGCTTTGATTGATAAACTGTGGCCGGAGGTATTGAATACACCTGTTAATCCGCACAAGAACCATAAGGGGAGCATTCAGTCGAGAGTCAAGGCTTATGCGAAGCGAAAGTTGAAAAAATTGATTCGGTAAGCAAGCCGCAATTTGCCGGATACTTGTACATTTTGCTTATATGACAGGGTGCAGGCAGCCCAGTGGAGGTCAAAAAATGAGCGACAACCATACACCGGAATTTACGAGAAAGTCCACGTGGCACAAGGTCATGGCCTACAAGCGGGAATTTCAGGGGCCGACTCCCGTGCTGCTCATGGACATGGATATCGTGAGGGAGAAGGCGTCCCTGATTGGAAAGGGGATCCGGAATTCGAAGGTGTTCTACGCCGTAAAAGCGAACCCGGACAGGGAGCTGGTCAAGGCCCTGGATGAGCTGGGAATCGGTTTTGAGATTGCCTCTGCAGGCGAATTGAATATGCTGAAGGAGCTGGGAGTCGAGCCCCGGAGGATCATCACGGGAAACACCGTCAAAACTGTGAATTTTATAGAGGAATTGCACTCGTACGGGGTGAGGCACTTCGCGTTTGATTCCGAGGAGGAGGTCAGAAAACTTGGAAAATATGCGCCGGGCTCCCAGGTATTCATCAGGCTGACGGTTCCCAATGAAGGCAGTGAATGGCCGCTGAGCAAGAAGTTCGGGGTTGAGCTGGATGACGCCTTCGAGCTGATGGTGCTGGCCGGGAAGTGTGGCCTGGATCCGGCAGGGATCACGTTTCACGTGGGTTCGCAGTGTACGAACATCTACAACTGGGACAGCGCCATCGACAAGGCGCGAAGGCTGTGGGACATGGCGATGCAGGCAGGCCTGAAACCCCGGATGCTCAACATCGGGGGTGGGTATCCTGTGCCCTACACGAAGCATGTAGCGGATGTGGCCACCATCGAGGAGCGGATCGACCGGCTGATCAGGGATAAGTTTCCCCTGGATACCGAGATCTACATCGAGCCGGGAAGAGCGGTGGTCGGGGACGCGGGATTCTTCTTGACGAGCGTCATCGGAAAAGCCAGGAGGGGGGACGAGAATTGGCTCTACATTGACGTGGGAGTTTTCGGCGGGCTGATGGAGAGCGTTGGCGGCATCAAGTACACCTATGTCGTTGAGAACGGGAGCCGGGCCAAGGCGTGGGTCGTGGCAGGCCCGACCTGCGACAGCTTCGACGTCATGGATCGGGATGTCGTTCTGCCCGAGCCCGGTGTCGGGGACACTCTGGTCATCCTGGCCAGCGGGGCGTACACGACCTCTTATGCATCGGTTTTCAACGGTTTTGATATTCCTCCCACGATTCTCCTGTAAGTTTGGCGGCAACGTCGCTGACTTAAGGGGTGGCACGGGCCAGGCGGAGCTTGCCCGTGGACGAAAAGTCTCGCATGGGCAAGCTTTGCTCAGTACAGCTCATCACAATAGAGTGTCCACCTCTCGAGTCGTCATTCCGGCAGTCTTTTGGCCGGAATCCACAAAAAAGCTGGATGCCGGCTTAACGGCCATGAGCATCCGCGGCGCTCACCCCCATGCATGGAAATCTATTTCCATGGTAGAGATTGCCGGCATGACGAGCGGCGAAATGGACATCTTTTTCTGTGGATGGGTGTGCTTAGCCCATGGCACCGTGGAGACCTGAGGCCGATGAGCTCAAGTCAACAGCATTGGGCGGCGGCTGGGACCGCTGCAGGATGGATTGGAGAACGACGGATGGAGAGGCGGTGTTGAGATTGAACAGTGTACCCGATTCTGACAACCCGGTGGTGATCCGCATCGAGCCTTCAAGGGGATGGGTATCGCTCAAGCTCGGTGAGTTGTGGGAGTACAAGGAGCTGCTCTACTTTCTCATCTGGCGGGACATCAAGGTTCGATACAAACAGACCGTGATGGGAGCGGCCTGGGCTTTCATTCAACCCTTTTTCACCATGGTGGTGTTCAGCCTCTTCTTCGGAAGGCTCGCAAAGATTCCGTCGGACGGGGTGCCGTATCCGCTCTTCAGCTTCGCGGCCCTGCTCCCCTGGACCTTTTTCGCCAATGGACTGAGCAATGCATCCAACAGCCTGGTCGGCAGTTCGAACCTCATCACGAAGGTTTACTTCCCGCGTTTGGCGATCCCCATCGCCAACGTTCTTTCGGGCATCGTCGATTTTTCCATTGCCTTTGTGACGCTCATGGGCATGATGCTCTATTATGGCGTGATGCCGACCTGGAACGCCCTGTGGCTGCCTCTCCTGCTTCTGCTGGCCCTGGTGACCGCCCTGGGCGTATCTCTCTGGCTTTCGGCCATGAATGTGCAATTCCGGGATGTCAAGTATACCATTCCCTTCATCACCCAGTTCTGGCTCTTTGCCACTCCCATCGCCTATCCCAGCAGCCTGCTGACGGAGCCGTGGAAGTCCGTTTACGCCATCAATCCCATGGTGGGGGTGGTCGAGGGGTTTCGCTGGGCGCTGCTTTCGACCGATACGGCGCCAGGCCTGCCTGTGCTGATCTCCACGGTGGTGGCGGTCACCATTCTGGTGGGTGGCTTGTTCTATTTCAGACGGTTGGAAAAGACTTTTGCGGACGTCGTGTAAGGGTGGCTGCATGAACGACATTGCGATACATGTGGAAGGGATCGGCAAGCGGTTCTATATCGCCAGGAGGCAGGAGCAGTACAAGACCCTGAGGGACACCCTGGCGGACGTGCTCACTGCCCCGTTCCGTAAGGTGGGCAGGCTGCTCCGCGGTCATGCGGGAGGGGCTGCCGAGCTCAACGAGGCCATCTGGGCCCTCGAAGATGTCTCCTTCAGTGTGCGGCGTGGGGAGGTCATCGGCATCATCGGGCGGAACGGGGCGGGGAAGAGCACCCTGCTCAAGGTTCTTTCGCGCATCACAGAGCCAACCCGGGGATTTGCCGAAATCCGCGGCAGGGTGGGCTCGCTGCTCGAGGTCGGCACGGGGTTTCACCCGGAGCTGACGGGCCGTGAAAACATCTATCTCAACGGGTCCATTCTGGGCATGAGGCGGGGCGAGATTGAAAGGAGCTACGACGAGATCGTTGCCTTCGCCGAGGTCGAGAAGTTCATCGATACGCCGGTCAAGTACTATTCCAGCGGGATGTATCTGCGACTGGCCTTCGCGGTGGCTGCCCACCTCAAACCCGAGATCCTGATCGTGGACGAGGTGCTGGCCGTCGGCGACGCCGCGTTCCAGAAGAAATGTCTCAGCAAGATGGAGGACGTGGGCAGGGAGGGGCGGACCGTTCTTTTCGTGTCCCACAACATGCCTGCCGTCACCAACCTGTGTGAGCGGGTGATTCTGCTCGACAAGGGGCGCATAGCCCTGGACGGACCGGCGCACCAGGTGGTGAGCAGGTATCTCGGTTCGGGCGCAGCTGTCATGACGTCTCGCCGGTGGAATGACCCCGCTGAGGCTCCCGGGGGGGAATTCGCCCGCCTGATGGCGGTGAGGGTCCAGTCCCTGAAAGGCAATGGGGCCGACGCTATCGACATTCGGGAGCCCGTGGTCCTCGAGATGGAATACGAGGTCGTCAAGGCCGGGAGGGTCCTGCTGCCGCATTTCAACGTCTATAACGAGGAGGGGCTGTTTCTCTTCCCGATCCTGGACACGGCGCCGGAATGGAGGAAGCGACCGCGGCCGGCGGGCCGCTACGTGAGCAGGGCGACCATCCCGGGGAACTTCCTGCGAGAGGGGATGATCTTCATCGGGGCGGGTCTGGTCACGATGGATCCCGTGATCATGCAGTTCTACGAGGCGGACGTGGTGGGATTCCATGTCATCGACAGCTTTGATGGGGATTCGTCCCGTGGCGACTGGAAGGCATCCCTTGGCGGGGCGTTGCGCCCGCTGCTCAGCTGGTCCACGGATTTCTTTCCCAGCATCCCAGGGGCCGGTTCGGCGGACCTGAAGGAGAGTAAGACATGCGATTAGCCATATTGTTTTGGTTCTACAAAGATATCCATATTTGTGAAAATCGATTGAGATTGATGCGGAAGTATAATCCTGATGTGCCGATATACGGTTTCTATGGGGGTGATCCATCCGATTCAAAGCTTTATTCATCGTCGCTGAGCCGCTATCTGGATGACTTCTATGAATTTGAGGAGCAGAGGGACGCTTCGTGGAAATGGCAGAATGGCGATTTGATGCTTGCAGATTGGTTTAAATACCGTGGAAAGTCTTTATCATGGGATACTATAGTGGTAGTCCAATGGGATATGCTTGTTATTGGGCCTATATATAAAATTTTCTCCATGTTGAAAAAAGATGAAATATTGATTTCCGGTCTTCGACCAGTAAGTGAAGTACAACAATGGGGATGGGTAGCCGAGGATCAGCCCGAACGTCGAGAGAGATATCTTGAATTTCTTCAATATCTCAAGTTGAAATATAACTTCAAGCAAGATCCTTTATGCTGTCTCTTTTTGGTGGCATGCCTTCCGAGAAAGTTCATGGAGAAGTATTCTCAAATTGAAAACAGGGAGCTTGGGTTTTTTGAATATCGGATTCCTATATATGCTCAGGTCTTCGATACACCCCTTTGTATGCAGCACCCCTTCACGCCCTGGTGGGACAGGGTGGAGCCAATGCGGTGGGATTCGATATTGCGTGCGGTGGGGATTCCCATTTCCGAGTATACCATCTACAAGAATCTACTGCTGCGGCGTGGCGCCAGGATATTCCACCCCTATCATGACGTATTTCCAGTGGCAAAATTCTTATGGCTGCGCGCATTGAGGTTCGTACTGATCACCAAATTCAAAAGAATCTTCAATCGGATTCCGGTCCAAGAAGAACTGGTTGGTGCCAACCTGGATCATCCGGTCACTCACTGATCGCTGTGTCGCGCCTGCCTTGAATCGGAAGGCAGCCATCGTTTGCACGTAATTTGCGATGAGCATGTTGTTGCATGCCTGCTGTGAGCTGCTTTCTTGGCTGGCAAAAGGGAGAAGATGACCGGGAGACTCTTTTCGGACGTCATGCGAAGGCTTGGTTTTGAGATCAGGCGAATTCCCGACTGGCGGATGTGGACCACCATATCGCTGAAGCCACAGCAGCCATCCAGGGGCGACGTGCTCCTGTCCTATCGGACCTCTCCTTTCATGAAGGGCGGCGAGCAGGAGATGAGGATTCATACGGCCGCCTGGGAATGCGTGCAGATCGCCCGGACGTTTCTCGACCTCGGCTTCGGTGTGGATGTCATCTACTGGCTCGATGACCGGTTCGTTCCGCAGAAGGATTATGCGTGCTTCATCGACGTCCATTCCAACATGGAGAGAATAGCTCCCCTGCTGAACAAGAGCTGTGTGAAGATTCTGCATATCGTATGGGCCCACTGGCTGTTTCACAACCACGCGGCATACCGTCGGCATGCAGCCCTGAGGGAGCGCAGGGGGGTGGCGCTGCCGCCCATGAGGCCGCTTCAGCCGGCGCGCGGAATCGAGTGCGCCGATTGCGCCACCATGCTGGGGAACGATTTCACTGCCGGGACGTACGCTTTCGCAAAGAAGCCGATCCACCGTATTCCGATCTCGACCCAGGCGGTGTATCCGCAGCCCGTGGACAAGGATTGGGAAGCGTGCAGAAGGAATTATCTCTGGCTCGGGGGCACGGGACTCGTCCACAAGGGATTGGATTTGCTGCTCGAAGCGTTTTCGGAGATGCCGGAATATCATTTGACGCTTTGCGGGAGCATCGATCACGAGGCGGACTTCGTGCAAGCCTACCGGCGGGAGCTCTTCGAGACGCCCAACATTCACAACGTCGGCTGGGTGGATGTGGCCAGCAGCGAGTTCCTGGCCATGGCGAGCCGCTGCGTTGGAATGGTTCATCCGTCCTGTTCGGAGGGACAGTCCGGTTCGGTGGTGAATTGTCTCCATGCCGGCCTGGTTCCCATCGCCAGCTATGAAAGCGGGGTGGATGTGGACGATTTCGGGGTTCTGCTCAAGGAGTCCTCGGTGACGGAAATCAAGGCCGCCGTCGAGTCCATTTCGAGCCTGAGTGTGCCGGACCTGCGCGAACGATCCCTGAGGGCCTGGGAGGTTGCGCGGAGCAACCACACCCGCGAAAAGTTCGCTCTTGAGCACCGGTTGGCTGTCGAGCAAATCCTGAGTGGAGCGTTGTAGGCTCCGCCGGGGACAAATGGGCGACCAAGCGGCATGGGGGTTTTGGGCTGTTTGGACCTGATTCTGTCTTCGACGTTTATGCCTTTGATTCTCTGGGAGTCCTTGTGATCCTCACTCACGAAGAGTGGATTTGCCGACTCCTTGTGTGGCTTCGCCACTGCTATCTTCGAACCGTCCTCACAGGAAAGGACAAAGGATATGATGATTCCCTTCAACAGGCCATACCAGACCCACAAAGAACTTTGGTACATCAGCCAGGCCATTCATCAGGGCCGGTTATGTGGAGATGGTCCCTTTACGGAGAGATGCCAGCAGTGGCTTGAGCACCACATCGGCTGCGGGAGGGCGTTGATGACGCACTCCTGCACGGCGGCGCTCGAGATGGCGGCCATCCTGGTGGGTATACGGCCCGGCGATGAGGTGATCATGCCCTCCTACACCTTTGTCTCCACAGCGAATGCCTTTGTCCTGAGGGGGGGAGTCCCGGTCTTTGTCGATATCCGTCCCGATACCCTGAATATGGACGAGAACCTGATCGAGGCGGCCATCACCGAGAAGACCCGCGCCATTGTCCCGGTGCACTATGCGGGTGTGGCCTGTGAAATGGACAGGATCATGGAAATTGCCGACCGGCGGGGGTTGTGGGTCATCGAGGATGCGGCCCAGGGAATCATGTGCGGGTATCATGGAAGACCGTTGGGATCCATTGGCCATCTGGGTACCCTCAGTTTCCATGAAACCAAGAATATCGTTTCGGGAGAGGGGGGTGCGCTCCTTGTCAATGCGGAGCATTTCATTGAAAGGGCGGAAATCATCCGGCAGAAAGGTACCAACCGCAGCAAGTTCTTGCGCGGGCAGGTGGACAAGTACACCTGGGTGGATGTCGGCTCGTCATTTCTCCCGGGCGAGTTGATCAGCTGCTTTCTCTATGCGCAACTGGAGGAGGCGGACCAGATCACGAGCAGGCGCCTCGAGATCTGGGAGGCCTTTCACGCCAGGCTCGCCGAGGTCGAGGCGGCAGGCCGTCTGCAGCGCCCCAAGGTGATGGACGGCTGCGTTCACAATGCGCACATCTATTACATCCTGGTTTCCGATTCGACCACAAGGGATAATCTCATCACCCATCTGAAGAAAAAAGGTGTCAATGCGGCGTTTCATTTCGTCCCACTTCACAATTCGGTGGCGGGACGGACCCATGGAAGGACCTGCGGTGAGCTCGCCGTGACCGAGGACGTGAGCGATCGCCTGGTGAGGCTGCCCCTCTGGGTTGGGTTGGGTGACGACGAGATCGACTTCGTCTGTGAGCAGATCAAGGTCTTTTTCCGGGGGACACTCACCAAGGCCTCCCCGGCCCCGAGACGGCGGGCGTGGAGCCCGCAGTCGTCGGAGCTGCTCAAGGGTAAGCTCGCCAAGCGCGTCAGGGCTCGGCAGGGCTGAGTAAAGCGTCACGCAGTAGGGTACACAGTAGGGTGGCCATTTTCGCATCGTCATGCCGGCGGTCCTTTAGCCGGCATCCAGGTTTTTCCTTGGATTCCGGCTTGAGAACTGCCGGAATGACGACACAAATGTTGGACACTTTATTGTGTTGCCCTGTACGGAGTTTGGGACCTTGGAGAGACTGTAGGCCAAGAGCCTGATTTGTTATGCTTGTAGATTCGAGAACCATCGAAAAAGATAAGGAAGTGGAAGCGGACGTGTGCATCGTGGGAGCCGGTGTGGCGGGAGTCACGCTGGCCCTCGAGCTCGCGGGGAAGCCGTTCAGGGTCTGCGTGGTGGAGAGCGGCGGCCTCGGACCCGACAACGCGACCCAGTCCCTTTTTTGGGGTGAGAACCTCGGCCTTCCCTATTACCCGCTCGATACAGCCCGGGCCTGCGGCTTCGGGGGTTCGGGCCATCGATGGAACATTGACCTGCACAATGGGGAGTTCGGGGTTCGTCTGCATCCGCTCGACAGCCTGGATTTCGAGGAACGGGAATGGGTCCCCAACAGTGGATGGCCGTTTCGAAAGGCTCACCTGGACCCATTCTATGAGCGGGCCCAGTCCGTCTGCAAGGTCGGTCCCTACAGGTACGACCTTGAAGACTGGGAAGAGCCGGGGAGCAGGCCGGGTTTGCCTTTTGTCAACGGCAGAGTGAAAACGACGATCTTTCAGTTTGCCCGAAGATCGGCATTCATCGAGGATCATCGCGAGCAGATCAAACGTTCCGACAACATCATCACCCTCCTTCATGCCAGCGTCACACGGCTGGAGACCGATGAGTCGGCCGGGACGCTGTCCCGTGTGCGAGCCCGCTGCCTGGACGGGAACGCATTCTGGATCAGGGCGAAGACGTTTGTCCTGGCCCTCGGCGCCATCGAAACCCCGCGACTGCTGCTCGTTTCGGACCAGGTCCAGAAGTGCGGATTGGGCAATGGGAACGATCGGGTAGGGCGTTACTTCATGGAGCATCCGCATCTCTGGTCGGGGCGCTTCTTTCCGGCGGATGACTCCCTGGCCCGCCGCACCGGGCTCTACCGCCTGCACCGGGTGGACGATATTCCGGTCATGGGGAAGCTCACCATCCCGGAGGACGTCCAGCGGTCCGAAAGGATACTGAATTACTGTGTTTCGATTCACCCGGTGCTCTACCAGCCGCGCTCGGACGTGGCTCCGGACTGGCCCGTCGTGAGCTGGCCCTTGCTCCGGGCGGCTGGGAACGGTGAGACGCCTGCGACCGATGCCGGCCTTCGCTCCCTGGTCCGGGAGGTGCGGAGCATGGTGAGCCGGGCCGTTCGAAACATCCGCAGGCCGGGTTTTTTCTTCACCTTGAACCACATGTCGGAGCAGCTGCCCAATCCCGAAAGCCGCGTGACGCTTTCCGACGAAAAGGACGTCTTCGGGCGCCGGCGGGCTCAACTGCACTGGCGCGTTGAGCCCCTGGATATCTTCACCCTTCGCCGCGCCCAGGAGATCCTCGGCGAGGAATTGCGGCGGAGCGGCCTGGGTCGCCTGGAAATCGAGATGAAGGACGACGCCCCGCCCCCTGATCTGCATGGTGGCTGGCACCACATGGGAACTACCCGCATGCACGTCGATCGAGCCAAAGGCGTGGTGGATGAGAACTGCCGGATCCACGGCATGTCCAATGCCTACATTGCAGGGCCGTCGGTTTTTCCGACCGGGGGCTACGCCAACCCCGTCCTGACCGTCGTGGCCCTGGCCATTCGTCTGGCGGATCACATCAGAAAGGTGATGTGAGGAGCCTCTCTGTCATACTTTTGAGATGAAGGTGGTCGTGCGTGAAAGGTTCAGGCCGGTGGGCCATGGTGATTGACCTGAGAAAGTGCTTCGGGTGCGGGACGTGTGTGGTGGCATGCGCTCAATCCAACGAGATCACCCCCAATCATTGGAGGCGGGTATTCGACTGCGGGGTGAGCGGCCCTCCCGAAAGGCGGCGCCTGTATCTCCCCATGAATTGCATGCATTGCAGCACCCCCCCCTGCGAGGAGGTCTGTCCGACGGGCGCCACCTCCAGGCGCCCGGATGGAGTGGTGCACATCGACTACGGGAAGTGCATCGGCTGCGGATACTGTATCACGGCTTGTCCCTATTATGCCCGCGTGATCCTCTTTCAAAACGAGTGCGATCTGGAAAGGATCCTGGAAGGCGACAGCGACGCATCCGGCCCCGACTACCGGGGTGTGGCGACCAAGTGCTGTTTCTGCTCGCCGCGGGTCGACAGGGGCCTGAGCAGGGGATTGACGCCCGGTGTGGACCCTGAGGCGACACCGGCCTGTGTGGTCCACTGTACGGCCGGGGCCTTGTACTTCGGGGATATCGAGGATCCCGGCAGCGAGGTCGCCCGCCTGGTTCGAGACAACCGGACCATTTGCCTCCAGGGCGAGCTGGGTACCAGGCCCAATGTCTACTATATCGAGAATGGACAACTATCCGGGGATGTTCTGCCGTGAAGGGACCGGTTTTCCTGGACCCCGTGTGGCAGCGGGTTTGGCATTGGCCCGCCGTGGCCAACCTGGTACTGGGCGGGACCGGTGCCGGGTTCTTCCTGGCCTGTCTCCTTGTGGAGGGAGCGGGAGGACCGGACGCCGGGGCGATCTCGCCCGTCGTGCGGTTGAAATGGGTCGGGGCCGTCATGGTCCTTACTGGATTTGCTGCCGTGGCTCTCGAAGCGGGGAGGCCGAGCTCCGCCCGGTACCTCCTGGGTCATCTGCGCACCTCCTGGATGTCACGGGAAGTCTCACTGGGGTTGCTCTTCATTGGGACTGCCATCCTGGATGCGGTTTTTGCCCGGGACATCCTTGCGTTTTTTGGGGGCCTCACGGCTTCGGGGTTTCTCTTGAGCCAGGGAATGATGGTGAATCGGGCGCGAGCCGTGGCCGCCTGGAATCTCGAGATCGTTCCGGTTCATTTCGTTTCTTCCGGACTGTGCCTCGGCTGCGGAATGCTTCTGATGGGAGCGGCGGCAACGGGTTCTCCCGTGGCGCCCCAGGTCCTGCTTGTCGTGCTGGGTCTCCTGGTTTTCAATGCTATGACCTGGTTTGCGTACGTACACTTCTTTGCCGATACCCGTTCCGGTCAGGCGACTCTTGTTCTCAGGGACCTCAGGTCACTCCTGCTGACGCTCGGCGTGGGACACTTGATGCCTTTGGGCCTCATCGCCCTCCTACTGGGTATATCTGGCCCCGACGTTCGGCCGCTGCTCCAGCAGGGGGCGCTGGGCGTTGCAGCTGCGGCCATTCTGGCCGGGGGGGTCCGGCAAAAATCCGCCATCATCTTGCAGGCCTACCGGCTGAGGGAAGTTCGGGGCTCCCGCTGTGCGGGATGAAGATACACATTTCTCAGTTCTCCGTGGAGGGGCATGAACGAGTTCGAGCTGCCGGCTCAATACAGGCAAAGCTTTCTTGAGCTGAGCTGGACGCGGTTCTGGATGCGGTTTGCGGGCCTGGACAGGTGGGGCAGACTGGCCACCCGCCTGGCCGTCCTGTTTGCGCATCCTCACAAGGCGCGGGTCTACCTGGCCGGCATGAGCCCGAAGGGATTCATATCTCCGTCGGCTGTCATCCATCACTCCCGGCTGCATCTCGGCAGGAATGTCTTCATGGACGATCGTGTCGTGGTTTTTCAAAGGGAGACGGGGGGTTCCGTCGTCCTGGGCGACTGGGTGTGCATCTATCGAGACTCGATCCTCGAGACGGGAGAGAACGGCTGTATCGAGATCGGGGATGAGGCCAGCGTCCATCCCCGCTGCCAGATCAATGCCTACAAAGGATCGATACGGATCGGGGCCGGAGTGATGATTGCGCCGAGCTGCGCCCTGTATTCCTATGACCACGGAATCCGGGCAGGCGTGCCGATCCGGGAGCAGCCCATCCGCTCCAAGGGCGACATCGTCATTGGCGACGAGTCGTGGATCAGTTTCGGGGCAGTCATCCTCGGGGGAGTGAAAATCGGGGAGGGGGCTGTCGTTGCCGCCGGTTCGGTTGTGACGAAGGATGTACCGGACGGAGCCGTGGTAGCCGGCAATCCGGCCAGATTGGTTAAAATGCGGTCATAGGGGAGCAGGGGATGCTCTTCTCCAGCACCATTTTCATCGTATGGTTCCTGCCGACCGTGCTGACTTTGTACTATGGTTTGGCCGGAGGCAAAGTGGCGCGCAATGTTTTGCTGCTGTTTTCAAGTCTGTTCTTCTACGCTTGGGGAGAGCCCTGGTTTGTGCTGGTCATGATGGGCTCCATTGTTGCAAATTATTACTTCGGATTGAAGATTGATCAATATAGGGGGCATCGATTATATTCACGGATAATCATTATTTCGATGCTTGGTATAAATCTTGGCATAATGTATATATTTAAGTATTTGATGTTTATTATGTTTAATGTCCAGTCGATTTTTCAATTATCCTATAATGTTCCTACTATAGCGTTGCCAATTGGAATATCGTTCTTTACTTTTCAAGGCATATCCTATGTTCTGGATATTTATCGTCAGGCTGCACAGGCGCAGCGTAATATATTAAATACTGCTCTGTATATAGCTTTCTTTCCCCAGTTGATTGCGGGTCCCATAGTAAGATATGAGACGGTGGCTCATCAAATTCATTTCCGAAAGGAAACTTTTGATGATTTTTCCATAGGATCGTGTCGATTCATCATTGGCTTGGCAAAGAAGGTCCTGCTTGCGAACCCCATGGCTTTGATCGCAGACAAAGCTTTCGGTATGCAAACGGGTGATTTGTCCGTATCATTTGCCTGGCTTGGCGTCGTTGCATATATGTTTCAGATTTATTTTGATTTTTCCGGATATTCGGATATGGCCATAGGTCTTGGACGGATGTTTGGTTTTCATTTTCTTGAGAATTTCAACTATCCATATATTTCAAAATCAGTAACAGAATTTTGGAGAAGATGGCATATTTCCCTCAGCAGTTGGTTTAGAGACTATGTCTACTTCCCTCTGGGGGGTAGTCGGGTGTCAACACAGACCAGAATGATTTTCAATCTGTTCATTGTCTGGATGCTTACGGGTTTCTGGCATGGAGCGAATTGGACATTCATTGTATGGGGAATATATTATTTTGTGCTGCTGTCTTGTGAAAAGATAAGTGGATATGCAAGGAAAGCACAGGATGGCAAGAGTTGGATTATATTGGGACATTTTTACTTGATTTTTGTCACCCTGTGTGGTTGGGTGCTCTTCCGGTCGCCGAGTCTTTCACAGGCATTGGATTATTATAAGGTTATGTTCGGTGTAAATAGTAATATATTGATAGATGATATAACGATACTTTATTTAAGCGAAAACTATGTTTATTTTATCTTTGCAGCGTTTTTTTTCATGCCCATAGCGGGGCATGTCAATCAAGTGATTGATCATATAAGAGATGCGAATTCGGAGGCATTGGTACTTTATGCAAGATCTGCCACAGTATTGGAAAGAGTATCATCAGTTACCTATCCCATTATGATGTTCGGGCTGTTTATAATATCTTTAAGCTACATAGTTCGAGGCACATATAATCCTTTTATTTATTTTAACTTCTAGCCTGAAAATAGCACGTCCAGGAAGATGCGGGAAACCATGTGCAGTGGGGCGCGACGACACCATAAGCTTACCGCAGTCCTATTTGTGTCGGCGATTGGATTTCTGCTTTTCGCCAGCATGTTCAATGGAATCTATAGATATGTGACGAGAAGAGCAGAGTCTTCAGAGATAGCGCAGCTGCTGGATGAGCAGAATCCGGTTCCCGACGGC
This sequence comes from uncultured Syntrophobacteraceae bacterium, assembly GCA_964557955.1. Classification (GTDB taxonomy): domain Bacteria; phylum Desulfobacterota; class Syntrophobacteria; order Syntrophobacterales; family Syntrophobacteraceae; genus JALOOX01. Next base: position 26,400 of record CAZLCS010000027.1, on the reverse strand, counting down.
ATGCGCAAGGTGGAGCGGGGCGGCGGTGAGGCGTGCCAATCCGGAATCACGCAGGTCGTTCATTCACTATATTATTATCGGGATCTGGTAGAGGACCAGGTCAAGAGAAGAATGTGGGGGAGGCTGGGATTCGTGGATCTATTCGGAGCGGTGCAGCGCGCCCTCGGCAAGGAGGTTGTCGAGACACCGGAGTTCTGCATTTATCGGGATTCAGACGAGAAACTTCATTTCACGAATTTTTTGCTTAACGCTGAGAAGACTGCGGAATCGACGGAGGATATCCATGGATTGGTCAGCAGGCTTGCTGATCTCAAGGCCCTGACCGATGAACAGCACACCCCGCTTCTTTTTGTATTGGTCCCCCCGAGAGTGGTTGAGGGGCGCACGAAGATTCCGGCGGGAATCAGGGACCGATCGAACGGGATCGCAGATGAGTTCATAGGACTCCTGGAAGCCCACAACATAGATTTCATGGATCTGAGACGGGATGCCGTAAGGGATGGTCTGAGTCCTGGGTCGATGGATTATCGAACGGATCATCACTGGACCGTTCGATCTGCGTTCTGGTGTTACACGAAGATCTTTGACCGCTTGAAGAACCAATATCGTTTCGAGATGGAAGAAGCCAATCGAGATCCTGGAAATTTTAGGGAGATTGAGTGTCCCTACGAGTTCCTGGGCTCCATTGGGAACAGGGTCGGCCGTTTCTTCGTGGGTTCCGACAGGTTCTCCTATTTGACACCTGATTTTTTTACACGGTTATCCGTCAGCATTGAAGATTACAGGCATGAAAGGCGCCTGGTGAGCGGGACCTTTCGTGAGGCGCTGCTGGATGAAAGCATGGTGACGGCTCGGGAAGTGGATGGACCTATAAACCGCTATGCCGTTTACCATGGTGGAGATTGGCCTGAAGAGCTCATTATCAATCACAATAAAAATAACTATCGAATCTTGCTGATGAAGGATTCATTTGCACTGCCGGTTGCAGCCTTTCTTTCTCTTAATGTGAGAGAACTTAAGATGATCGATCTGCGATGGTATAGACATGATATGAGTATAAGAACATGGATACAAACCTCTAGGCCTGATTTAGTTTTATTAATATATCATATTGGATCTTTGTCCGAATCATTTTTTAGATTCTAACTGTATAAATCTAGTCACAGGTGTATCCAAAACAATTCAATAGATTCATTGAGGTATACAATATGAAAGAACCGCTCGTGACTATTGGAATACCTACTTACAATCGAGCAGGAGGGTTCCTCAGGGACGCCCTTACCAGCGCATTGAATCAGACCTACTCCAATATCGAAATCATCGTGTCCGACAACTGCTCGAGCGATGGGACCCCCGAGCTGGTAATGTCCATGAAGGATCCGAGGCTGACCTACCATCGGCACGACGTCAACATCGGCGCCCCCAATAATTTCAACTTCTGCCTGGACCAGGCCAGGGGTGAGTACTTTCTTCTTCTCCACGATGATGACCTGATCGATCCTGATTTTGTCGAGTGCTGCATGAAGGCTGCACAGTACGGGACGGAATACGGCACCATCAGGACCGGCGTGCGGATCATTGACGAAAACGGCAGGGAGTGCTCGAAGGCTCCGAACTGCGTCAAGGAGGGTCCCCTGGATGAGTTCCTGAGGGGCTGGTTCAGTGCCCGGACGGCATGGTATCTTTGCAGTACGCTGTTCAACACGAGGAAGCTCCGTGCATTGGGCGGCTTTGAATCCAGGCACAACCTTCTGCAGGATTGCGTGGCCATTGTGAAGCTTGCCGCGACCGAGCCCCGTGTCGAGGTCGAGGACATCAAGGCGAGCTTTCGCAAGCATTCGGGGGAAATCACCTTTGCCGTCAAGGTGAGGGATTGGGCTGAAGATTTTCTCTATCTGCTGGAGATCATCCGAACGGTTGCGCCGGCCGATGCCGAAGGTCTCGTCAAGGAGGGGAAGCGGTTCTTTGCGGTGTTGAGCTACAAGCGGGCCATGGCGGTGCGAGGCATGTACAGCAGGTTGGCTGCCTATTATGATGTATGGAGATTGTTCGGTTATCGATATCTGCCGCCCACCCTGCAGAATCTCCTTCACATACTGGCCGATCTGCTTGGCCTGAGGAGGCGGATTGAAGAGCGGCACGCGGTTCCTTGAAGAGGGAGCTCACTCCTCAGGGGGGCGGCAGTCGGGGAACGTGCTGCCGGAGATTGAGCCGCATCGGAGCGCTTCTCATCCCATGAAGATCGCATTTATTGTGCCTGAATTTCCGTCGCTTTCGCAGACGTTCGTCCTCAACCAGATTGTGGGGCTTCTGGAACGGGGGCATGACGTCGAAATCTTTGCGTCGAGCCCCGGCAGCGAGGGGAAACAACACCCGGATGTGGCGAAGTACTCGCTTCTGGAGCGGACCACCTATCTGCCGGAGGTCCCGAATGGCAGGGTTGAGCGCATGGCGCGCGGGATCATGCTTGCCGTCAGGAGCTTTCCCAGGCACCCGAGGGTGGTGTTGAACGCCCTGGACTTCTTCAGGCATGGAAGGTCTGCGGCTTCTTTCAACCTCATGTGGAGCGTCTTTCCTTTCCTGGGCAGAGGTCCATTCGACGTGATTCACTGCCACTTCGGCCCCTGCGGCCTCATCGGCGTTCAATGTATTCTGACGGGGGCGCTCAGGGGGAAAATGGCCACCACATTTCACGGTTTTGACCTGACCAGCTTTCTCAGAAGGAGCCGGAGGGGAATCTACAGGGACTTGCTGGAGCATGGGGATTTATGCCTGCCCATCAGCAACCACTGGAGGAACAGACTGATTGAAATCGGGTGTGATCCCGATAAGATTGTTGTGCACCGTATGGGGGTGGAAGCGGGGGCTCTGGGGAAGGTCCGGGATGGCGCAGCGAGAGGCGAAACGTTGCGGGTGCTTTCCGTTGCCCGGCTCGTGGAGAAGAAGGGCATTCGCTACGGCATCGAGGCCATCTCCAGGGTTGTCGGTCATTGTCCTCACCTCGAGTACCTGGTCGTAGGCGACGGCCCCTTGAGGTCCGAGCTCGAAGCACTGGCAAAGGATCTGGGACTGGGAGAGAGGGTACGCTTCCTGGGTTGGATGAACCAGGAGGAGGTGAAGAAATTGATGATGACCTCGGACATCCTGCTGGCGCCGAGTGTCACCGGCGCAGACGGTGACCAGGAGGGGATCCCTGTCGTTCTCATGGAGGCCATGGCCATGGGCCTGCCGGTGGTGAGCACCTTTCACAGCGGGATTCCCGAGCTGGTCATTGACGGTGTAACAGGTTTGCTCGCCCCCGAGCGGGATTCCGAAGGGCTGGCGGAGAAAATCCTCGGGCTGATCCGGAGCGAAGATCTTTCCGCTGACCTTGCAGGGCGTGGAAGGGCATATGTGCAGGAAAACTACGACATCGAGAAGTTGAATGCTGAACTGGAGGGGATCTATCATCGGCTCGTGAACGGTCGATCGAGTGATGCAGCAGGGGGAGGCGCGGGGAGCAATCCTGTTGTATCAAGGGGTGGAACGGCTAAGTACAGTTTCACAGAAAAAGATGTCCATTTCGCCGCTCGTCATGCCGGCAATCTTTAAGCCGGCATCCAGCTTTTTTGTGGATTCCGGCCAAAAGACTGCCGGAATGACGACTCGAGAGGTGGACACTCAATTGTGTGGAGAGGTACGAAGCGAAGCTTGCCCGTGACCGGATGAGCTCTCTCGTGGGCAAGCTCCGTTGAGCCAGTGGCGCCCGTCCTGACCGGGAGAGTGAGGCTAATTCAACAGTGTTGAGGGGGAGAAGGCCAGTGAAGGGTCCTTTGGTTTGTGGGGGGATGATGCTGGCTGTTCTTGCAGCAATGCACGCTGTGGCCCCGGCTGCTTCAACGGTTCACAGCCAGAAGGCAGCTGCTGAAATCAACGCTGAATGCCTGAAGAGCATCGATGGCATGGTGTTTCCAGGGAGCAGATGGGAAGTGAGGACGCCCGAGAGCCAGGGTGTGAGCTCTCGATGGCTGAAAAAGGCCGTTCGCTACCTGGATCTGAAGGCCGGCGGCTCGGGGGCCTCGGGGGTCGCGGTGGTTCGGAACGGGTACCTCATCTGGCGGGGCTCCAGCATGGATCGTCAACACTCCATCGACTCAGGGACAAAGGTCTTCACGACGGCGGTGCTCGGTTTGCTCATGGATGACGGCAAACTGACGATGGACACGGCCGCTGCGCAGCACTTTCCGAGCCTCGCACAGGCCTCTGCTGCGTACGGCAAGATGACCCTGCGGCATCTTGCAACGATGACCTCGGGATATGACAGCGAGAAAGGGATGCTGACTCGAAGCAAGCCCTGGGGGGAGCCGGAGAAATACTCAGTTCCCGCGGCACCTTTGTTTGAGCCAGGGGGGGCTTTCAAGTACCACGACCCCGCGGTCCATCTTTTGGGGATTGTTTTGACCCGCGTTGCGGGAGAGTCTCTCCGGGATGTTTTCAAGAGGCGCGTTGCAGACCCGATCGGCATGTCGAATTGGAAATGGACGGAGTACAGGGACGTGAACGGTCATCTTCTGAACAACCCTTCCGGGATCTATGAGGGGGGAATCCTCATCACTCCGCTGGAAATGGCCCGTTTCGGCCATCTGTTCCTGAATCGCGGCTGCTGGGATGGCAAGCCTTTGCTCGACTCACGGTGGGTTGACGACGCAACGAGCAACCAGGTGCCGGTCGCCCTTCCGGTGGATGGCTACGACTTGAGGGGAAGATACGGCTACATGTGGTGGACCAACGGGATCGGCCCCGACGGCAGGCGTGCCTGGCCTTCGGCTCCTCCGCGGAGCTTTGTTGCCCATGGCGGCGCGCGCAATTTTTGTTGGGTGATACCCGAGTGGAGCATGGTTGTCGTGAGGATGGAGAGGCGAGTCGGGATCAAGAACGATGCCAAGGTGTGGGAGCGGTTCTTTCAGATCCTGAAGGAGGGGGTCGAAACGGCTGCCTCACCACTCAAGACGTATCCGATGATGGATCGAGACCCTGCGTTCAATGGCCCAGTGCTTGAGCGGGCAAGAGGCTCTCTGCCGGGCGGACACGGGGCGGAGGAGTGGAAGGCAAAGCGGCCCTTGAACCGGTTTGCATGATTTGGAGCGGTTCAGATTTGAGGGCAGTGAGAACTGCCCTGTGTTGCGCGGCAAGGTGGGGGGGATAGAGGTGTGATTTCAAGAGAGCCTGACCCGTCTCTGGACGAAAGGCTCACACAAGGACCATCGTAGATGAAGAGAGTCTGTGTCAGTTTTCCAATGGGTTGTAATAGAAGTCTGATGGATGCAGCGGTAATATTTGAATATTTTAAAGCAAATGGCTGGCAGATGACCAACTTGTTTGATCAGGCAGACATCATATTGGTCGGAACCTGTGGGCTCAATAGTGATTCAGAAAGAATGAGCACCAACTATCTTTCAATGGTTAAGAGCCGAGCGAAGAAAGACGCGATTCTCGTCGCATTCGGATGTCTCGCTGGCATCAACCCAGAAAGGCTCATAAAGGAATTCGATATTATACCACTGGCACGAAAGGAACAAGATAAACTGGATTCCATAATAGGAGCAACTCGGAAAATAGAAACTATTAAAGATCCCAATGACTTGAATAGCTATATCAAGTATATGAAAAGCAGTTTCACACGATATGATTGGTTTCGCGCAAAATGTGATTCAGTCTCATTCCATTCGCTGGAGGGCGTGGCAGCTTCGTCCTTTCGCCTCCTCGATAAGGTTCATACGACTGTAGCTAAGCATTCAAACCTGTATGATATTAGAATATCGAGTGGGTGTACTGGAAACTGCAGTTATTGCGCCATACGGTTCGAAGCCGGATCCTTACGTTCCAAGCCGATGGATGATGTTCTGGCGGAGTTTCGCAAAGGGCTGGCCGGAGGTCACAGACACTTTCGGCTGGTAGCCGAAGATGTCGGGTCGTACGGAATTGAATCCGGTTCGAATATAGTTGAGCTTCTCGAAGAGATTTTCAGACACAAAGAAGAATTTCAGTTGATGTTCGATGACTTTTCTCCCAAATGGCTTGTCAAGTGGCATTCTCCACTCGTGGAATTGTTTGCAGGGAACAGCAAGAGACTTGGTCCCATCTCTCTACCCATACAGTCGGGAAGTGAAAGAATACTCCAGCTCATGAAGAGAGGCTACACTGCCCAAAATGCTCAAAAGGCCATAACGGCCTTGATTCATGCCTGCCCGAGTCTCTATGTCAAGACCCACCTCATCATCGGGTTTCCAGGCGAAACAGAGACAGATTTTCTGGACTCCATGCATTTTGTGAAAAGCGTTCCTTTCAAATTGACTTTGATTTTCAAGTATTCAGATCGGCCTTGCGCCCCTGCTTCAAAGTTGCCAGGGCAAGTGTCGGAAAGGACAAAAGATAAGAGGGTGTGGGCGTTGATGCTGGGGATGAAACCGGGAACGGCGATCCCTGCCGTCTGATTTGACAAGGGCAGGCAGGCGGGCGGCGTTGGCGGTGGAGGGATTCGGGTTCGAGGGTGTTATGGGCAAGAAGAGAGTGAAGATCATTGGTGTACCGGTGGATTTGGGGGCGAGGCCGCTTGGCGTTGACATGGGGCCGGCCGCCATCCGGTACGCAGGACTGCTCGATGCCCTCCGGTACAATGAGATCGAGTATCTCGATTATGGTAATATGCGGATCGATCGCCCCCAGCGCGAAAACGGATTCATCCTGGAGATCGCCGAGATGAGTGAAAAGCTGTCGGCACTCACCGAGGAATCAATCGTTGAGGGATATGTGCCGATCATCCTGGGTGGGGATCACAGTGCCTCCATCGGAAGTGTCGCCGGCTCGGCCAAGAACGCCGGGAGCCTTGGTCTGCTCTGGCTGGACTACCACCCGGACGCCAACACCCCTGAGACGAGCCCGAGCGGCAACGTCCATGGAATGACGGTGGCGATTTCTCTTGGATACGGTTATGATGAATTGGTCCGCTGTGGGGGGTTCAGCCCGAAGCTGCCGCCCCGCAACATCTGTATTGTGGGCGCCAAGGACGTCGACAGGGGAGAGAGGGAATTCCTGCGGAGGTTGGGGGTGAAGATGTTTACCCTCTATGACGTGGAAAAACAGGGCATCTTCCGGGTCTTTGAAGATGCGCTCAATCACCTTTCGAGCGTTGCCGATTCCATCCATGTCAGCCTCGACGTGGATGTCCTGGATCCAGTTATTGCTCCGGGTACGGGCATCCTGTCAAGGGGTGGGCTTTCCTACAGGGAGATCATGTACGTGATGGAGACCCTCGGAGGGATGGACATCGTGCGGTCCCTGGATGTCATCGAAGTCAATCCACTCCTGGATATCCGGAACCAGACCGCCGAACTTGCGGTGGAGCTCATTCTTGCCGGTCTTGGGGGAGCTTTCGGCGACTATGAACGCGATTACCTGGGGGGCAATCTTAAGAAGAATCACTAGCCAGTATTGTGAGGCGATAAACGGCCCTCCAATCTGTCCTATTTAATATTGAATACTGTATATATTGAAGAAATGAAGCCAATGAAGACCAATACTTAATATAGAGAACAAAAGTTATGAATAAATTAATATGTGCTTTATTTGTCATGCTGTTTTCTGTTGATTACCTTGTAGTTAACCTCAAGGTAGTACCCAGAGTTGTTAAGTTGTTGCCAGATGCTTTCAGTCTTGTTATGATGTGCATCGTCATTTTGCTGGCTGTGTATAATCGAAGAATTAATATTAGTGCTAAGTATTTGTATTGTATAGCTATATATTTTTGTATCATGATCATTGGGATATTTCTTAACGGCGTGGGTATTTCGACAATCTTTATCGGACTAAGAGTTTATTTAAAATATCTTCCATTCTTTCTCATTCCTGCTGTGTATCCTTTCTCTGAAAAGCAAATAAGATATCAGATGACTTTTCTACTGGCAATATTGATTTTTCAGTTTCCGATGTCTCTATTTCAAAAATTTATACAGTATCCTCATATCACTCATATGGCTGCAGGCGATTTGATTACAGGCACATTAGGCTTGGGAGGGGCTGGGATACTATCGATGATGTTGGTTTCCTGCATCAGTGTTCTCTTCGCATTCTATCTCAAGAAGAGAATAAGTTTCCGAAATTTTTCGCTACTTGCGATCAGTTTCCTCGCTATTACTGCCCTCAGCGAGACAAAAGCTGCCTTTTTTCTGCTGCCCATTGCGCTGGCTACGCCAGCGTTCTTTTTTCAGGAGAACAGGAGTACGAGGGTTAAGGCTCTGTTCACAACCTGTCTTGTTGGCACATTACTTTTGGGTGTGTTGATACCTGTTTATGACCATTACAGTTACAGCGATACAGGAATCTTCGGTTTTCTATCAAATGAAAAGCAGGTGGACAGTTACTTTAATTTTGTAAGAAAGCAAAAAGGGGAATACGAAGTCGGCAGATTCTATGCAGTTAAAATGGCATTTGAAAAATTGGCCAAAGACCCTGTACAATTTGCATTCGGGTTAGGTATCGGGAATGTCAAACGATCATTTGAAAGATCCCTGAGTGGTCAATATGCTGACAAAGCTGGTCGATATGGGGCCAAGCAATTGGTCGTTACTAACCTTCTCTGGGAAATTGGTTTACTGGGATTTCTAGTGTATGTCTTGTTTTATTGGTTTGTTTTCAAGGATGCGCTTGTTCTGATGAGATTGGACGGATATTATGGCATGCTTGCTCTTGGCTGGACGGGCGTGGTCTTGATCATGGGGGCAGCTATGTTTTATAATAATTATATGGAAGATAATACGGCCAATCTACTTTTTTGGTATTTTTCTGGCCTTGTGGCAAGTGGGACTGCCAGGGTGACGGCGCTGGCTCGTAGTGTTTCTATGAATGAGTTTCTATATAGACGACCAAGCTCAATCCACGCTACAGGCACTAGGATTTGAGTAGACTTTCTTATGCAATAATATAACAGTTGTACGAATAAATCAGTTCTTGGACGGGAGATTCAATTTAGATAGTGAGCAGTTCTGTAACTTGTCTTTGCTTGAATGATGTTCTATCATTTTATTGATTATATATGTATTGAGAATTGAGAGGTAAACGAATGGGTCAACTGGCCCATCAGGCGAAGCCAAGACTTTTGATAGTCAACCCGCTCCAGTTCGGTCACCACACTGAACCTTATTACTATTGCAGGTATCTCCGCCAAGCCTATGATATGACATACATTTGTTGGGATTACGGGCTTGAGCGAATTGAGGAGGATGGCGTCCGGGTGCTGTACGTGTCTCGAGCGGGGAATAGGGCACAACGGATGTACCGATATATTAGAGCGGTTGTGGGTGAGATGAATTCGTCTCAGTATGCTTTGGTGTGGGTGGTGCATTTCCGCATGTGTTTTGTGCTGCCATTGCTTCGACGACACCAGGCGATGCTTCTGGATATCCGGAGCGGCTTTATTGGGGAAAGCGGTGCTTGCTTTCAAAGGCGAATGAACAATTGTTTTTATCATTTCGAAAGTCTTTTTTTTGAGAACATCATCGTCCTCTCGGAGAGCCTGAGAAGAGAACTGGGAATTCCCAGGCAGAAATGTCAACTCGTACCCATTGGCGCAGAACAACAGTGTTTTGACGAAAAGACATTCGATGTTATGCGTCTGCTGTACGTCGGTACGTTCTACGGCCGACGCATGGAGGATACCGTTGAAGGGTTTGGCAGATTTTACAGAGAGATGAGAGATCATGTCAGTATGTCTTATGATATTGTGGGTTATGGATCTCCTGAAGATGTGGAGACTATCATGGATGCCATCGAGAGATCCAAGTGCAAAGGTGTGGTAAAGTTTCATGGGCGTATCCCGTATAAACATTTGGGCTCTTTTCTGGAAAGGAACAACATCGGGGTGGCCTATATCCCTTTGGAGGACCATTACCAGTGTCAGCCCAGCACCAAAATATTCGAATATCACCTCGCTGGCATGCCCGTCATTGCAACAGCTACAAATGAGAATGCAAGAGTCATCAATGAAGAAAACGGAGTTCTTATTCGTGACGATTCCGAAGCATTTTTCGAAGGGCTAAAGATAATGCATCAGAACCTCAGAAAGTATAACTCGAGTCGTATCAGGGAGCTGAGTGTTGAATACACATGGGAATGGATCATCAATAAGAATTTGGCGCCATACCTGGCTGCTCTCATCCACGCTCATTCTTGACCAAAAGAGGTGTTCCGGAACCTGAAGAGAGAGTTTTTTAGTCTCCAGAGAGCGGCTGAATTTTAGTGTGAAGGTTGGAATTAATGGTCGAAATCATATCGTTTGGTTGAATATGGTGCTGGATTGTTTATGAAAATTGCCTATCTCATAATTGCGCATACGGATCCTAAGCAATGTTCAAATCTAATAAGTGCTTTGGACTCTGAGTGTGCACACTTCTTTGTGCATGTGGATAAGAAAGTTGAGTTGAGACCATTTCTAGAGAATATAAGGACTACAAAATCTCATTTAGTATACGTGAAGGAAAGAAATGAAGTATACTGGGGTGGATATTCAGTAGTTCGAGCGACGATTAAATTAATTAGTAATGCTGTCAATTCAGGAATTAGATTTCACAAATATGTTTTGATGAGCGGAGTTGATTATCCTATTAAGTCTTGTTCATACATTCAAAATAAGCTATTCAGAGATGATAAAGACTATATTGATTTCTTTACTTTGCCTGGTCTTTGCTGGGAATCGCAGAGAGGTGGTTTGGACCGCATCAGATTCTATCATTTCAATGACTATAAGCTGACAAATCCAAGAAGCAAGCTACTGATTGGGCGAATGGTTGGGGGAATTTCTAAGAAATATGGAGAATATTTTCCTCGAAAAATACCTCGCGGTTGGACCATATATGGCGGACACCAATTTTGGGCATTATCGCATTCGAGTGTTCAGTATATTTTGGAGTCTATTGAGAAATATCCTGAAATTGTCAGATTTTTTAAATGGACATATGTTCCCGATGAATCATTCTTCCAGACTATCTTACTTAACTCTGACCGAAGGGATAATTTGGTTAATGACCATCTTCGATTTGTGCTATGGGAGAGAGAGGACCCCGCAGTGTTTGTTGATGAGGATTACGATTCGATTGTGCAAAGCAAGGCTTTATTCGCCAGGAAGTTCGATTCGATTCGATCCAGGTCTCTTATCCATAGAATAAATCGAGATATTTTAGATCTGCCTTCTGGAGTAGGGCCAGCAGGATTTTGAGTGGTTGCGCTCATACATGAACCGAACGGATGCCAGGGGAGGAGGGGGAGTTTGGAGATCACAGGGATTCTGCCCACCTATAACCGTGCACACCTTATCCAGCGGGCAATTGAGAGTATGCTCAATCAGAGCCTGCCATTGGCCGAGCTTATCGTCGTCGATGATGGCTCAGACGACGGAACCTGGCAAGTTATCAGGGGTTACGGTGAGCGTGTGCGATATATCTTTCAGGAGAATGCTGGCGGTGGAGCAGCACGAAACCGTGGAGTTGAAGAAGCTCGAACGCCTTGGGTTGCTTTCCTGGATTCAGATGATCTGTGGACTTCGGATCACCTCGCGAGGATTGCGGGTGCCATTGGCAGCACTTCGGGCTGCGCTGACCTTTACTTTGACGACACTATGCACCATTGCGGGAGAGAGAGTGTCAGCAGATGGGAGCTTGCAGGGTTTGAGATGCAGGAGGTGGAGTATCTGCTTAACCATGACGGCACGGCGTGGATGATGATGGAGCATCAGCCCGTGATGCTCCAGACAAGCGTTATACGACGGTCTCGCTTCATGGAGATGGGTGGGTTTTGGGAGGAGCTTCGCACAGCCCACGATACGCATTTCTTCTTGAGACTCGGGATCGGTCGCCCTGTTTGTGCTGTCGCCGGCGTCGGCGCCATTCAGACCGAGGACGAAGTTGCCGCCAATCGGCTGACGGCTCGATTCGGTCCGGTCAAGCTGAATCGAGTGCTCAATACGGCACGATTGTTCAACGACATTCTGGAACGTTATCCGCAGCTAGGTCCAGAGTACCGGTCTCTCCTGCGTGAATGGGTGTTTGGGGCGCGATGGCGCGCTTCCAGGATGTATTGGGGAGAAGGGGACCTGCTTCGATGCCTTGGGAAAGCCTGGGAGGCTTTCCAGTATGAGCCTCGTCGGTTTGCCGAGAAATTCAACCCCGTCAGATTCTTCACATCTGCGGTCCGGAGGGTAAAGCCGACAGCCTGATGTATTTGGGAAGATACAACCGAAAGGAGATAAACGAATTGTCAGCCTCATCTTCTCCGAGAGTAACGGTGCAAAAGCCCTCCGTCAGCGTCGTTATCATAGCGCGTAACGAAGAAGCAAACATCGCCCGATGCATAGAGTCCGTCCTTCAAGAAATCGGGGATTTGGGTCCCGAGATCATACTGGTCGATTCCGCCTCGACGGATAGAACGGTTGAGATTGCGTCCCGCTATCCCATTACCATACTTCAGTTGAGCCCGGTGGCAGGTCTTTCGCCCAGCGCCGGCCGCTTCGTGGGTTGCCGCCATGCGAGTGGTGAATTCATTCTATTCCTGGATGCTGATATGGTGTTGATCGGGGGATATGTGAGCGCTGCAATTCAGTCCATGGTCGATCCAGCCATTGCGGCAGTGGGTGGGAGGTTATTTCGGGTGTTTCCGGGAGAGGATTTGACAAGAGCCCACCCCGAGCCCGACACGCTGGGCCGAGTGGGTTCGCTTGGGGGGGCGGGACTCTACCGAGCGTTTGCCCTCAAGGCATCAGGAGGGTTCAACCCATTTGTGAAGGGAGAGGAAGAGCGGGAGCTTGGGCATAGAATTGCTTCGAAAGGCTATGCAATCCTGAGGATCGATGCACCGATGGTGTACCACATGGAAAAGCACCGCACATTCTCAGAAGTCGACGAGAAGACAGAGTATTGCCAGGGGCTTGGCCAGATACTCAGGGCTTACGCGGGGTCCGAAATCGCGGTGTCTGTCCTGCGCTCCAACGCCGCGGCAATTGTGTCGGCTTTGGGATTTGTTGGGGGGGTTCTGTTTGCGTTGCTTCTGGTGCTGTTCTCCGGAACGGCTGTTCGGATTGCTGTCGTGACCGCCATTGCATCAGCGCTCCTGTGGTACAAGGTGCGAGGAGAGCTCTGGAAGCTTCCTCTTGGAGCACGGTTTCGTGTCTTGTTGCTTGTCAACATTCTGGTGGGCTGGCTTCGGGGGATTCCGGATCCAGCCACGTACGAGGTCTCTGTTTCCGTTGTGCGCCATCAAGCGGGCTGAACTCGAGGGTATCCTTCATGGATTGCGCATACTCGAATCAACTGGAGCCAAAGCGTTGTTGTCTTGCTCTCTTCCCTCTCAAGCTGGCCCTGTTGACAAGGCCCTATATGGTGTGGGCATCGTACGAATTGCGCATGATTCTTCACCGGGAGACTGAAAGTGACCCACTCGATATCGGAAGGCGTGTGGCGCATCCTTGCGTGTAGCCGATGTGGCCAAAGATTGAATCAGGACCGTTACGGTGCTGAATGCTCCGCTTGCAGCTTAAGATACGACTATACGGAAAATGGCGCGATCGACATGCGTTTGAAAGAGCGCAGGGACTATCCGCTGAAAATCACCCTGGGGACTCCTCTTCTCCCGCCCGGAGGATTTGTGTTCGAACCCCTGAGAATGAACAGGGAGGCGGAAGTTGATTTTGCTGGCTTGAGAGCTCCGCATCATCTGACTAGAGAAATAATGAGCTATTTCCCAAAGGCTAAAACGACCTCCAGTATGGTGCTGGACCTGGGCTGTGGTGAAGGCATTCACCGAAGTGTTTGTGAGCGGGCAGGTTTTGAATGGGTAGGTCTGGATTATAGTTCACCTCAAGCGCCAATCATCGCGGATGCGCACTCTCTGCCTTTTGAAAATGACGCTTTCGATTTCATACTCTCTGTGGCAGTCTTGGAGCACATCCGGTATCCATTCGTGGTGATGCAAGAGGCTTATCGAGTTTTGAAGCCGCATGGCCGGTTCATTGGGACGGTCGCCTTTCTCGAGCCATTTCATGGGGATAGCTACTATCATCACACTGCGCTGGGAATCTATAATTCGCTCCAGTACGGGGGCTTCAGGATCGAAAAAATAGCGCCGAGTGAGGAATGGTCTGTACTGGAAGCCCAGGCAACTATGGGGCTATTTCCCAAGATGCCGCAATTCCTGGCACATTCACTCATCTTTCCGCTTCAGATACTCCACAAGCTCTGGTGGAAATTGGCCAGCCTCCTGACATGCAAGGCAAATGAGAGCGTGCGGATTACAAACACCACGGGTGCCTTCGTATTCATAGCTGGAAAAGAAGTCATTTAAAATCTGGCGCATCAACAAGGTGCCGGATGTTGAATGCGGCCGGTTGCAGGCAGGCATTCAGAAGCACTTGGATCCGCCCCTGCGCAGTGTGCTGCTGATGCCTTGTTGTTAGGTGAATGAGGCTGTGAACAGATGAGCGGTACATATGACTTTAAGGTTATTTGTTATGCGCTTCAGGTAATCAACTGACATAGGTTTTATGATTCGCGGGAAGAGGCATCTGTTATCAGATGTATCTACAGTAGTCAGCTGTCTGATATAGTAATAGTATATCTAAAACTGGAATATACGATATGAAATCTATGCGCCTTGGAATTATTAACAGCTCTCCTTTAAATGTATCATACGGTGGAGTGGGTCCGTTCATAAAGAATCTTGATCCGTTTTTGAGGAAAAATTATGACATTCATTATATTACTCTGTCTCAAAGGTTATTGAGTAATCTTATTGTTCCACGGAGGCTATTGTTTATACTGTATCTTATAGTGCAGAGGAAAAAACTCTTTAGTTATGATATGATTTTATCACATGTTCCTGAAGGATCTTACATTGTATCGTTTACAAATATACCATTGGTGCACATATTTCACGGTAATTTCAACCCTATGTCGCAATCGCGGTATTGGTATGGGAAGTACTTTAAGTTTGTCTTTGACTTATTTGAGAAGCGAATTATCGAGAAGGCGGTCTTGAAGTATACTGTCGGAGTTGAGCGTCCGGGCATTCCTAAGATCTTCAACCCTATCTATCATTCTATCGAGGTGAAAGAGAGTTCGGTTCGCAAAGGCCTCATTTTTGCTGGAAGATTGGAGAAGATAAAGAATGTTGACAGGATCATACGGATTTATGGGCAGTTGCCGGAGTCTATCCGCCATGAGCACCCTCTTTACATTGCAGGGTTTGGTACGCAGGAAGTGCCTTTAAGGATGCTTGTTAAAGATATGCAATTGCAGAATGTTATCTTTCTTGGTCATTTGAACAATGAAGATTTGGTAGAATGTGTATCAAGCAAGAAAGTGTTTGTGATGGCATCATCTCAGGAGGGGCTGCCCATGGCAATAGCTGAGGCATTATCCGTGGGTGTTCCTGTAATATCAACAGACACTGGAGACATTTCAAGAATTATCCAGACAGGATATAATGGTTATCTAATTCCCTTAGAATTTTCTGATAACACTTATGTTCAGAGTGTTATAGACATCTTGCATGATTATGATAGATTTGCGTATAATTCATATAAATCATCTGACATTTTCAATGCAGAGAATGTCGCTAAATCATTAGTTGAAGATATGAACAGATGTGCTGAGAGAATTAAAATTATCTTGTGATATTATATGATTAAATAAGGAATATGGCTGTTGAGAGTTTTAGCTGTTCATAATTACTACAGGCAAGCAGGCGGAGAAGATGTCGTCTTCGCCTCAGAGTGTGAGCTCCTCCGGGAGCGTGGAAATCGTGTGCTGCAATACAGCGACAGTAATTGGAGGATCGATAAAATCAATCCCCTCGAGTTGGCCTTGGGAACTGTTTGGTCCCAGGGGGCGTATAGACGTATCTCGAAATTGATCCAGCGGTTTCGACCAGATATTGCTCACTTCCACAACACTTTTCCATTGATATCCCCGTCTGCGTACTACGCCTGTAAGCGACATGGCGTTGGGGTTGTGCAGACCCTCCATAACTACCGGTTGATTTGTGCCGGTGCAACTTTGCAGCGGGCCGGAAGGGTTTGTGAGCAATGCACTGGTCGATTTTCCATGTTACCAGCTATCCGGCACAAATGCTATCATGATTCACTCTTGCAAACGGGTGTTTTGATCGGATCGTTATTGGCTCACAGGTTGGCCGGCACCTTCGATTCGAGTGTGGATGCTTTTGTTGCGCTTACGGAGTTCGCAAAGAACAAGTTCATTCGAGCGGGTATTTCCGCTCAGAAGATGTTCGTTAAATCCAACTTCGTGAATACGTCATCTATGGGGCCGATGGAAGAAACGCACGAGAGATGTCCCTTTGCTTTGTTTGTGGGGAGATTTGCATCCGAAAAGGGGCTCGGGACTTTGCTGTCCGCTTGGGAACAAATAGACTACCCCATATATCTTTTTGGTTCGGGTGTCCTCCCCGAATTCAAGAAGAGTGAGAACATCAAAGTTATGAATTTCGTTGATCGAGCAACTATTCTTTCATACATGAAACGTGCAAGCCTCCTTATTTTTCCGTCAGAATGGTATGAGGGGTTCCCGCTTACTATTGCAGAGGCTTTTTCGTGCTCGCTGCCTGTGTTAACGTCAAATATCGGTTCTCAGGCCGAGATTGTTAAAGATGGTTACTCAGGTGTTCACTTTGAGGCTGGTAATGTTCAAGACTTGAGAAACAAGGTCGCGTTCTTGTTGCAGCATCCTCAAGAGATGAGCCGTATGGGTGCGCAAGCCCGAAAAGAATACGAGCTGAAGTATTCTGCAGATGTAAATTATGAAATACTTATGGATATCTATGAAAAGGTTCTTAGTGATAAGTAACAAGTGCCATGTAAATAGTTATTATTATTTATTATGACAAGGATTATATCGAAAGGCAGTATTTGGTGTCCTCGATCACTATTATATATTCTGTCCTAAGTTCATAAGTCGATGGGCTTTTCGACCTGGTAATTGATTTTTATGTGTAGAGGTGACCTTAATATGCTCGGAAAGCAAGAGCTATTTGGACTTACGATCAACACCGGCAGATTTTCATCGTATGTAGAAGCAATAATTGAAGGGAGTTATCTTCGTAAGAGCATGGCGGTTTATGTCGCCAACGTCCACATGTTTATGGAAGCTCAGAGGGATGCAAATCTGTCTTCCATGATTAACCAAGCAGATGTTGTGGCTCCCGATGGGATGCCTCTTTGCTGGGCTTTGAAGGCATTGAAAGGGGTGAGCCAGGAGAGAGTGGCAGGTATGGACCTGCTGCCCGCTCTGCTGCGGGAGGCCTGCGCCAAGGGGTTGCGGGTGTTCTTCTACGGGGGCACTGAGGAGATGCTAAGGAATGCCTCTGAATATTTCAAGAATAATCTTCGCTCTCTGCAGGTTGCAGGGCTGTACAGTCCTCCTTTTCGAGAATTGACAGGGAGTGAGCGGGAGGGTGTCATCAGCAGGATCAACAGCTCGCATGCTGATCTTGTCTTTGTCGTTCTTGGATGTCCAAAACAGGAAAGATGGATACACTGCATGAAAGGAAGGGTTCATGCTGTGATGGTCGGCATTGGGGGAGCATTTCCTGTCTTGCTGGGCTTGCAGCGAAGGGCGCCTGGGTGGATGCAAGCCTGTGGATTGGAATGGTTATTCCGATTGGGTCAGGAACCCCGTCGACTGCTCGGAAGATATGCGACCACGAATACGAGATTTATGTTGATGATGACGAAGGAATTGCTCGGCTTGACAAAAGTGAAGTGAAGTATAAATGAACTTTATGTGACAAATGATCGAGAGCGAGTCCATCGAGGTGGTTCATTAGATAGAGTGAGCGTTGCAGCCGTTCGCACACTGAGCTCAGGATTGTGCGGGAGAGGTATTGTTGGAGGTTCCTCGCGGAATCAGGAGGCATCTTCATGGAATGCCTGGTCTGTAACAACAGAGAGTCTTTCGCACGGTATCTTGCGGGTAGTAGGCATCGTCCATCGTATTGGAAATGTGATGATTGCGGGTTTGTATTCGCCTCCCCGCTTGTTGAGCGAAACTACCAGGAACAGGTCATTTCAGATTTGTATGAATCTGAAGTGGTCGCAAGGATGGCGAATTATGAACTGCGATATGAGGTGATGAGACCTTTTGTTCGGGCTGCAAATCCGAAGGTTCTTGATATAGGATGTTATACTGGATTGTTTTTGAAATATTTAAAGAAAGAAGGAATAACAGGGACAGGCATTGAACCTAATCGAGCTGCGGCACAGTACGGAAGAGATAAGCTTGGGGTTGATATTCGTGAGATAGGATTTGATGAGTTTCATGTGGAAGAAAAGTATGATGTAATCACATTGTTTAATGTTCTAGAGCACCTAGGGGATCCTAAAGCTACGTTAATAAAGATAAGGGAAATTATTTCAGCCTCTGGCATCTTGACTATCGAAATACCTAATATATTCCATTTGTTTGCTAAACTTAGTCTTGGATATTGGCATCATTATCAACATGGACACCATTGGTTTTTTTCATTCTCAACATTAACAAAATTTTTGAATAGATATGGATTTAATGTTGATTATAAAACTTATGTCCCGAAAGTTGTGGTATTAAGTAAACTTATGGATGTGGCCTTGTCTGCAGTAAGAATATATCATTACGTTTCAGGAGAACAATATAGGCGCATTAGAAATTTACCCCTATATAGAGCGCTTAGTTCTGTTGTCATTAGAGTTGATAAAAATGACTACATCCTTTTTGTCTGTTCATTGAAGAGTGTGCACTAGGGCATGCATTTCATGTTCTTCATAATCTCGCTTGAGCTACCGGCTGCGAACTTGAAGCTGGCATGAATGTTACGTCAAAAATACATCGCTCCCGGTTGCTGCTTTCCTGCATCCGGGAGCGATGATGATATTTGGGCTGTGTGAATCTGCTCGAAGAAGTCGGCAGACTAATTCTGCACAGTCTCTATCCGTGGCATCGAGGGTGGACTGAGTTTTGCGACAGGATTCCCAAAGGCATCAGCACCAATTGAATCCTGATCTGTCAATGAAAATACCTGTGATAGGTAGTTGCTGGCGTCAAGATCCAAAACCTTACTTTCGTAACCAGTGCCAAGGTTTCCACCTTTACCGATAGCATAGGCAGCCGTGGAGCGGAGCGCAAACTCCTGGCCCGTCAGTGAATTCGGTGATAAGCTGGTCCATCCGGCCGTCTTGGAAAAGTAATTGGAGATGTTGAGTGTGGGGTACCCGGCAGCAGCGGTTGGATCAGAGGATGACCGAACATTGGAAGGTGGGGACTTTGACCAGAGGTTGTTGGCAAATGTGATGCCGGGTCCTTGACCTACATCTGCAAGGTTCCCGGAGGTTTGCCAGAAGATGTTGTTTCTGACCTCTATTCCAGTTCCAATAACATCGCCACCGTTAACAAGAAGGAGGGTTGGAACCTCACCCCAATCGCCTGCTTTTCTGACCGATTCGACAAACGTGTTGTTGTAGACTTTTATATCGTTCTGTATGCAGCTTGGGCAGTAGCTAGTATGTCCTTCAAAGCCCATCGCAACACTTGTTCCTGCCACCAGGTTCCCGTAAATCCGATGCCCTTTGTTGGCATTCGTATAATAAGGGTTTTCTCCTGATATCCATATTCCCAAGTTACCCCAGGCCCCGCCTTCATACTGTGAATTTGTATGTGTATGATAAATTAAATTATATCGTATAGTCTCATATGTAGAGCTTGTCAAGTATATGGCTATTCTTGAACAGTCAATAATTGTATTGTATTCAATAACATTATTGCGACAGTCTTCATCTGTCGATATTCCTTCATTCCATATTCCATAAAATGTATTACGACGAACTGTAGAATTAGTTATATTGCGGTGAAGAGCTATTGATGGACTCCATGAACCTTCTTTAATAGAATAGCCACTTTGATGTATATAATTATCCTGGATAACATGGCCAGAATAACCATAAATCATCATTATAGCTGAATCTCCTATATAATAAAAGTCGCAATTCTGAATTGTAGTATTGTAACTATAATCAATCCTTATTGCATTAGCTTGTGAATATTTAGTAACTCCATTTTGATTATAAGCTGCGCGGGTAAAATAAATACCGTCTATCGTGACTCCAGATATTCCATTTGCATTAATCAATCCGCTATAGATTGATGGACGCACCCATTCACCGTCAATGACCGGCTTGGATCCATCGCCGGGGTATTTCTGCCACCTGGTGTAGTTCTTGGTTATGCCGAGCTGTTCCTTGTAGGTTCCAGAACGTATGTTGATGACGGTCTGGCTGCCGGAGCTGCCGGCGGGGACGGCCGAATTGGCGTTGTTGAGGCTGGTGTAGACGGTATCGCTTCCGCCTGAGCAGGTGCGATTGGCGGGATTATAGGTCTTGCTTCCGTTGGTGCATCCGCTCGCCGCGTTGTCAACAAAATAGGCGGCCTGGGCCGTTTGAGCCACGAGGAGAGAGAGCACGAACAAACACCATGCAACGGTCTTCTTTGCCGGAGAATTGTACATCAGGGGGAGTCTTGGCCAAAAACTTGACTTCATGCTGTGTCCTTTCCAAATACAAAATTATACAAAACTTACGGGCTCATGAAAATCCGAAAATTCCCTTAAGCAATCTGCGTGCCGAACCTGGATTCCTGGAACGACATGGAAATCAGCCCTGTTCCCGGCCGCGTTAAGAGAATGGAAGGAGCGGGCGTCAAAGGGCCTTCAGCCCTTTGACGTTCCAGCGATCCTGGCGCCGGGAAAACCTGCACGATCCCTTCTACCAGGATTATATTGCAGGCCGCAGGCAACTCTTTCCTCACACCGGTATTGGAGCCTCATCACCGAGGGGACATGCGGGGAGCAGGCATCCAAAGTGCATGTCCGCCAGTCCATGCCCGCCGGACACCCGTGAAGGCCACGCAAAGGATTGATCAGTATGAGGGGTTGGCGAAAACCTCGATTTCGGAAACGCCAGTCCGATTCCCTTTTGTATCTTCGATTACCAAAGTGATCTGATTGGTTGCCTTTGGCGGAAAAGACAATGAGGTCCCTCTTCCGTCATTCAGAAGCGGACCCGCAGCCATGGAGCTTCCGTCGCTGAAATAGAGAGTACATCGGAGGATCTGATCCGTGAATGCAGGCCTGTCATAGAGGACGATTCGACTGATTTCGTGTATGTCGCTCCAGGAGAGTTGAATCCAGGCGCCAGCCGACTCGTTCTGGGTCACCCAGTCGTTCTTTGGGTCTTTGGAGTCCCTGCTGTTGGCGCCGTCGACGGCCTTCAAGGCTGACTGGCCTGTGGCGGCGCTCTCCGAAGACGCCTGCACCCAGGCCTGGGCAGCGATATTCACCCCGCAGTAGACGACCTCCTCGGAATAATCGCTCTCTTCATTGAACGCGCCGTAGGCAACCACCGCCAGATAATATGTCCGCCCGTCTTCCAATCCTCCAATGCTGCAAGCCGTGGACTGTCCGGCATCCACCACGTCGGAGTAGGCCCGGCTGGATTGGCCGTAATACACTCTATAGCCCTGAACCCCGGCGCTTGGCGACGGATTCCATCTCATCTTCAGCTCGACTCCCCCGACTTGAGGGGGGGCCACTGTGAATCCCAAACAAGCCAGCAAAAAGACCGAACACGCAACAGCAGAAATTCTGAATGAACCCTTCACATGCACGTCGAACCTCCTCCTTTGAGAAATCAAACATGGCCCGAGAACAGGTTTCGGCCCCCTCCAACCGGCAAGGATTCGCAGGGGTACCGGCTTGAAATCAGGCCTCGAGCTCAGCACTTGCGTTCCGCACCAATCCGGCTCGGGGAAACATCGGGTGCGGGCGCAGGAACGACAGGCTGAGAGCCGCGATGGAGCGGATCCTCTCCTTCGGAAAGACGCACGATCCCTCACTGCCCTTCGGTGAGCTTCCCCACAGGTCGAAGGGCCGGGGCAGCGCGCTTCGGGATGCCGCAAATGAGCGGCGAAACGGACCAACGGACACAAATCCCGTCCCGCCAGGCCGGGCCGGGATTTCGAGGGGTTCATACCTGAACAAAGAGGGGAATGCAAACGATATCCGTTAAAAATCCAGAAAAAAAATCATTCATTGCATCAACTTTGATGCTATTCATGTTCGATCGAGCTCGTTTAGGTTCATTCTATCTGTATCTTGATCTATCTGATTTCATGCAGAAAAACTCGCTTTTCCCGCTGCCCGGTCCCTATACTGTCTCAGAGCCCCGAAGGTCACAGGGGGATCGAGGGACTTGGCCCCACGGACGAGCGCCTGGACCTGGAGAGGCTGGAAATTAGTGGAGCTTATGAGCATCAGAATCATGCGGAAGAAACTTAACCTGGTCTGTCTTGTCAGTATGGCGCTGCTGTCGGCGGCCGGCGACTGCACGGCTCAGCTCATCCCCAAGAACGCCTGGAGCCTGATGTTCACGGACAGCGAAGAGCTGGCGGCATTCAACGGAAGAGGGGGCAACGCTTTCGACGGCGATCCGCTCACATTCTGGCACACCGCCTGGGTTACGAAAGGTGCACGATTTCCGCACGAGATCCAGATCGATTTGGGGGCTCGATATGATATCAGCGGCTTCGGGTACCTGCCTCGCCAGGATGGCTCCAGGGACGGGTGGATCAAGGCCTATCAATTCTACGTCAGCCCCGATGGGAAGTCGTGGGGGAGGCCCGTTGCGAGAGGCAGGTTTGTTGGTGACGCCGCCGAAAAGACCGTCGGGTTCAAAACCGTCAGGGGCAGGTATGTTCGATTGCGGGCATCGAGCGAGATCAACCGTAAGAAATGGACGTCGGCTGCGGAAATCAATGTCCTGGGTGTGCCGGTGGACGTCAATCAGCCTCCCGACGGCGTCATCACAGCGCCGCCTGCGGATGTCTCCATCAAGGTGGGCCAAACCGTCACATTTGCGGGGGACGGAGTGGATGCCGACGGCCACCTGCCCTTGACTTACCGCTGGAGCTACGGGGCCGGCTCGGGAATACCCGATTCTACCCTGCAGAATCCCGGTGCAGTCCAGTTCAATGCGGCCGGGACCTTTTCAGTGACTATGACCGTTGCGGATTCTCTGGGTCTTGCGGACCCAAGTCCTGCCGTTCGCACGATTGTCGTTACGGAAGCCTCGGTCAATCAGGCGCCCAACGGCGTCATTGTGACTCCCTCCGCAAGCCTGACCGTCAATGCAGGGGATTCGGTATACTTCACCGGCGCGGGGACAGACCCCGACGACCATCAGCCCCTGACCTGCCACTGGAATTTTGGGGCCGGATCCACCGTTTCCGCCTCCACCTCGCTGAATCCGGGATTGATCCGTTTTGTCACTCCAGGGGTCTACACGGTGGCCTTTACGGTGACGGACGGCCTGGGCCTGGCGGACCCCACGCCGGACACCCGGACTGTAACGGTTGAATCGCCAACGGCCGCTCTCATTCCTCAGGAGACCTGGAGTGTGAAGTACGCGAGCAGCGAGGAACTGGCGGGCGAGGACGGTTCCGCTGAAAACGCCATTGACGGCAACCCGGGCACCTTCTGGCATACGATGTGGCGCCCGTACAGTCTGTCTCCCCCGCATGAGCTCCAGATCGATCTGGGGGGGATGTACACGGTCAGCGGATTCAGGGTCCTGCCGCGCCAGGACGGAAGCAAAAGCGGTCGCGTCTCACAGTACGAGCTCTATGTCAGCACCGATGGGGCGGACTGGGGAAACGCGGTTGCGACGGGCACTTTCGCCGACAGCGCTGCGGAGAAGCAGGTGACGTTCGCCCCCAGGCTCGGCCAGTACGTGAGATTCAGGTCGGTGAGCGGCGATGTCAACGGCAATCCATGGGCTTCTGCGGCGGAGCTTCGGGTCCTGGGCGTGCCGGTCAGGCCGTCCCTGCGGATCGTTACGCCCCCGGATGGTGCGCTGCAGACGGGGACGAATCTCCTTGTGCGGGTCAATGCGAGTCTGAACGCTGCGGCCCATGGCGGTTGGGGGGTGAGGTTTCTCCTGGACGGCGGGCCTTCGCACGGAGGTCGGGTGATGGATCGGTACGCGGCTCCCTATGAAGCCACCTTCACGGGGGTGGCCAGGGCGGAGCACGTTGTGGAGGGAGTCCTCATTGACAGTGCGGGAAACGAGGTGTCCACCCCGGAGACCCGGGACCAATCGGTTCCGGTGGGGGTGGGGGATTTCACCGTAGCCATTGGAGACAGCATCACGGCCGGGTCTCAGACGGGATTCGGGGATGATTTTCCCGACGATGACACTTCCTGGGATGGTCGGAACACGGGGGGCGGTTACGTACCAGTCCTGAACAACCTGTTGACGGACGTCCGTGGCGTCCCGCAAATGATCGTCAATCACGGCGTCGGGGGAGCCACTTCCTCCTACGGGGCTTCCCTGGCTCCCGTGGTGGTGAGCAAATGGCCCGAAGCCCGGAGGTATCTCATTCTCTACGGGATGAACGACGCCAATCCCCTGCTGCCGATTCCCAGCGGCCGGGGCCTCGCTCCCGGGGATGCGGGCTACCCCGGGAGCTTCAAGGACAACCTGCAGCGGATGGTCGCTGCGGTCAAAGGGGCAGGGAAGGCCCCCGCCCTGGCCAGGATCAACATCGCCCTCGGGGACTGCAACGACGGTCCACAGAGCTGTCCGCCGTACCCCAGCCCCGATACGGGCGCCAGAAACCTATGGATCCAGGAATACAACCTGGTCATCGATGAGCTGGTTGCCGATCCGGCCAACGGCATTGCCGTTTCCCCTCCTGACCTGTACGGCTATTTCAGGCTGCACTATCCCACGGAGTACTTTGACAACTTCCATCCCAACGGGATGGGCTACCGGTCCGTGGCGCAGCTCTGGTGCCAGATGCTCACGGGCGCCCCATGCGAAGGAGAATGACCATGACATGACGCCACGCACTGCGCTTCTGTTTGCCGGGAATCGAGCCGTTTCGGGGGAGGAGGACGTCGCCGGACGGGATCCGCCCCCCAGGCTGCAAGCTCACCTGACTGTTGCCGAGGATTTATATGAACCGATACAGGATCGAGTTTCACCTGCATAACTGCCGCAATCCTAACGAGAATTTGAAGAACCAGCAATATTTCTTTCTAGGTTTCAAGGAACTGGATCATACGGATCTTCTATTCAGGCCTTTTCCTCTCCCGCTTTTCGTGTGGCTTCGCGACCGGAATCTCCAGCAGAAGTCCGGGCTGGCTACCTTCTGGAGATTCCGGACGTTAAGGAACAAGGACTATTATCATAGACAACAGGATCGCGTGGGCAGGTACCTGATTAGAAACCTCTCCAACGGAATCGAGAAGAGAGTAGCCATCGATGTTTTCGACGGTGGGGATGTCAGAGATCCGCTTTCTTATGAATGGGCTGATGTATATTTCAAGAACAACATGTGGCCCACCCTGGCATATCCTCAGAAGGTGCGTCCCCTGCTCAACGGGGATGGTTTCCTGGATTCACGCAAAATAGCTTATTTAAAAACGTTCAGAAATTTTAAATCCGAATGCGATCTCATCTATTGGGCCAAAATCTGGGAGCCATGGCCTTCTGGATTGCCTAAAGGGATCGATGTCCTGGAGCATCAATTGCGCATTTTTGAAACTTTATCAGAGATCAAATGCAACAAGAAACTTCTGGCAATATTTCCCGAAGAAGGTTTGAGATATGGTAATCCTGACGACTGCATGTCCAGATTGAACAAGAGAGGCATTGCTTGTCAATATGGATGGGGCAATATTACAAGCGATGTGTTCTGGAAGAATCTTGCTTCGGCCAGAGTGGTGTTCCTGAGGCCCGGAGACCGCCTTTGCATCACCTGGCGCCTGATCGGTCTGTTTTGCATGGGATCCTGTGTGGTTTTCGATGGGGCTCCTTACCCGCAATGGTATGAACCCATTGTAAGCGGCATTCACTACCTGGATGGGGAATGCAGGCTCGCTCCCGACTTTTCCCTGCCGGAGGAGACGGCATACGGAGAACTGAAGAGAAAGGTTGAAGGGCTTCTCTCCGATCCTGAACAGATTGCCTCCTTGAAACGGAATGCCCTGCATTACTACGAGCGCTTCGGGAGCCCTCAGTCGGTGGCGCGTCACATCATCCGGTGCGTGGAAATGGGCCGGCCCGGCATGGACCTGAAGCATCCGAGTGCATAGGGGTTTCGTTTGGAGCAAGCAGGATGGAGGTCTCTCTGGGATCACACGGGGCGAATGGCCTGCGGACCTGATTCAATGCTGTTGACGTAAGCTCATGGGGCTCTGGCCTGCAGGGTGCCATGGGCTAGGTACAGCTCATCACAATAGAGTGTCCACCTCTCGAGTCGTCATTCCGGCAGTCTT
>CAZLCS010000026.1:0-78410 GCA_964557955.1 uncultured Syntrophobacteraceae bacterium | reverse complement strand
TGGCTCACTTTCTCACCGATGAAAATGGCTGATTCTCAGCCCGCTGTTAATATGCATTCCGGCCAGAAGACTGCCGGCATGACGACTCGAGAGGTGGACACTCTATTGTGGTGGCCTGTACTCAGCCCATGGCACCCGGCTGCAGACGAGGTGATGAGCATGATTCAAAAACATTGAACCGCCCGCAACCCGCCTTCCTGCGGCTTGATGACGCGAATGGGGACGTAGAGATACTCCTCACCCGCCTCAGTTTGCTCTGAAACCGCGTAGTCCGTTGCAGAGCCCTCGATCTCACGCCCTCTGCACAACAGCTTCCCACCCTGGAGCTGTCGGTTGATATCCTCCATGATGATCTGCTCTTCTATGGTCAACTCTCTCCTATTGAGTGTGCTGTCGCAAAGTTTTCGCAGTGTTCTGCCCTCGTAAGTTCCGGGCTCGAAGATGTCGATCAATCCTTCGGCAGCCTGTCCCGGGATGATTTCCACCACCAGGGGCAGCAACTTGTGCAACTCTTTGGTTTCTCGAGCTTCCTTCAATTCAACCTCGGACATCTTTCATTTCCTCCTGAATAGACGTTCACCAGGCTTGCATTGTGTGGACCGTCCAGTATCCCCGTGCCCTGGGGAATCTCAAGCTTCATGTTTCAAGTTGAAAACCCTCTTGGCCGGCGGTCCTTTCGATGGTTCAAGGGGGCCGGAAAAGACTCGCGGAACTGATCAAGTCATGACCACCCCGGGGGTCTGCGGCTGTTGCCTGTCTCCCATTTGGAGTGAGGGTACTCAGAACCCCCGTCGGAGAATTAGAACCGCGTTTCGCTGGAGGAGTTGTAGAAGGTGTTTCTCACCTCCTGACCGCTCTGCATCATTCGGAGCGAGTCCACCATGAAGCCGGCCGTGATCTGGTTGGTCATGATGACGGATGGATCGGGCTGGTACGTGCAGGCGGCCCGATCCCGGAGAACCGACTGAGCTCCCCGCTCACGGACAATCTCCGGCAGTCCCAGCAGTTCGGCCGGCGTGGGTCCGGGTTTGCCGGGATCGAAGACAACCGCCTGTCCCGCATCAACGCTGGTTCCGCCGCTGATGAGCACCTTGCCCTGATCCCTGCAGACTTCGCTCAAGACAATCCTCGTTTCGAAGTTATCCACGCAATCGAAAACCACATCGTAAGGCGACAGGTCCGCGTCTTCATCGAAATATCCGGCCACAGCCCCGCTCTCCATGCCGAAGAGCTCGTTCATCCTCTCTGACAAGGTTTCAGCCTTGCCGCGTCCCAATGCATCGTAGAAAAACACCTGCCGGTTGAGGTTCGTCGCCTCCACGACATCGGGGTCCATGAATGTGCAGTGCCGATATCCCGAAAGGGCCAGTCCCAGTCCTACGAAGTTTCCCAGCGCTCCCGCACCCACCACCAGAATTCGGGACCGAGGAGTACCCCTTCTCAAGGGGCCTCTTTCATAGCCCACGAGAGCAGCCGAAATCCTCTGCTGCATCAGGAGGCTCTTGACTTCCTCGAGCACGATGCCGGCGACGATCGTATCGAGCACCCCATCGTCGAAGTGACTGCCCGGCAGATTGCGGGGGCTCACAACCTGGTCGAGCTCCTGCCATTCACGCCCCCGCAGGTAGGTGAAGACCTTGAACCCCTGAACGCCGTCCCGCTCATAGCAGAAGCCTCTGACCACAGGCACCGCCTCCCGGAAGCCCTTCTCCAGCAGCAGCTTGTTCGCCAGACCATAATGGCTCAAATCCACGAAGAGGCTGCATCCTCGGAACAGGTCATCCAGGATCGGATGCGTGTAGAATCCTTCGAGATGGGTCAGGTTCAGGTCGGGATTGACTTTCCGGGCGACAGAGAGGAGCCGGCTGTTCAAAACCGGGGCGATCGCCACCAGCTCGTTGATTCCCAGGGCTGACGCCGAAAGCATGAACAACGAGGCCACGAGATCATCGTCCCCGACGACCCCGATCTTCGCTTTGCTCAGTGCAGACTGATTCCAGCCCTTGATACGCAGCTGCCGGTCAAGCCTGTCCATGCCTGACAATATCCCTCACCTCCCACAGCTCCCCGACGCACCCCGCAACCTCAATCTGGATGCGAAAGCCCCTTCCTCATCCCGAGCACCATTATCCGTGGGGCGGCGCCCACAGGGAGATCTCCAGCGGATGATCGGCAGCAAGCCGCGGCGCCTGGGTCTCCAGGTGCTCGAGGCGCTTTCGAAGATATTTCACCTTCGCCTGCAGATACTCGCTTTCGGGGTCCTTCGCGAGCTCCCGTTCGGCATCGCGCAGAATGACCCGGATCTCCAGGTACTCTCCTTCCAGCTTCCTGACTTCCTTCTGATATTTCTGGAACTCATCCATTTCCTTGACATCGTCGTAAAGCCACATGCCCATGGAAAACCTCCTTTTCCGCCATCACAGGAGACAACAACCGGATTGCTGCCTGGAGCCTCCCGCCATTTTTTGTACCCGGTGGATGGAAGCACACGAAAAGCCCGTTCATGCGGGCAAAGACCGATATTTCCCCCTGGATTGGGGGCAGCAATGTCCAGCCTGTGGCGCTCTTTGGCTACCGAGCTTTTTCCGCCATCAATGGGTATGAGCAGAGCACGGGTTCCGGCAGAAGAGCGGCGAGGCCAGGACGAAGAACGGGAAGCCCAAGTGCGGAGCAGAAGCAGGAGCAGGATGCAGTTTCCGGGTGATGCCCGTCAGCTCGATTAGAACGACACCATCCCCTTCAGGCTGAGTCAGCATATAGATATAGAGTCTAACATGGAACCAGAAGGTAATATGTGAACAAATCTAGCCGGTTTGATCTGCCATTGATTACAGGATTTTGATAAGCTCGATCTGAAATTTTAATATCTTTCCCGCAAGTGGATCATTGGCATCCAGGATTACACTATCATCGGTAATGGCTGCAATAGTTGCAATGGCCGACTTCCCATCATTTGAACGAATCTGAAGCCTTTTTCCAACTTCCAGCTTCAATTCTGGAGGAGCCTGTTTTCGATCCATTGCAAACACGAATTCTTTCTTATGTTCACCATATCCATCTTCAGGAGAGATGGAAATATTCGCAGTCTCTCCTTCATTCATTCCGATAATCGCTTCTTCAAACAGCGGGAGCACACTCTGCATTCCAATCGTGAACTCAAAGGGTTCTTTTTCTTCATATGTGGAGCTGAACACCGTGCCATCCTCCAACGTTCCATGATAGTGTACTCTGACCGTATCACCTTGCTTCGCCCGGGCCATTGATTTCCCCCTTTCAAGGGTTTGAGAAAAAGTCAGCGGTTTCCAAAAGAGTTGTCACGACTTCAGCTTTCCACAAAGATTAATTTAACACATTCATCCGAGTCTTCAATCCCACGCGGTCAGGATTGAGCCCCCGGCAACCCAAATAGCACCCAGATCCTGCAACCCGTCCATGCCCGCAACTCCTAACGCATCTGCGGGGCATAGCCTCCAATGCGCTTGAACCGGAACCGGTCCAGTGCGGAGCTCTCGCCCGTTTCTGACTGGAGCTCGTAAACAGCTCCGTCAACCTGCCATCGTCCGCCGATCCGTTCCTTCAACCACCGGTTCAGCTGCTGGACCTTCCAGCGATCGAGCTCCTCGATCCTGTCCTCGTACTCGGCAACGCAGCCGTAAACCGACCCGTGTATGGCAAGGTAGTCCGGAATCGGCCCCAGCGGCAGTTCGTGAAAGCAAGGCTCCAGGACAGCTCTTTCGGCGTTGACGAGCTCATCGGCCGTGAATGATTCGATCCAGCGCTCCTTCAAAGCCGCCAGGAGCACCCTCGTCACCGGCGAATCCATAGCCATGCATCCCCTGTTTCAGACACATCGAACACGCGCACTTCGCTCGGAGTCTCCAATCCACCCGCCTGAAGCCAGGCCTTGATCCAAACCCTTCGACAAACCACAGCCATGCGTTCGATTTCGCCAGCATGAGTCATAAGAAAACCAAGTTTGGCCAGAAGGCCCTCGGGATCCATGTGACGGAATCCGTCCACCTCCAGCAAGACCCTGATCCTGCCCCACTCCATGATCGCTCGTCTCACAGCCTCGGTCATCTGGGCCATTTCCTGGCTCGAGGTGTCCTCGGACACCTGCAGAGCCACAACCTTGTCCAGCATGCGGTCAGTCTGCTCACCCATTTCGTCCCCATTTTCTCATTTGGCGATGGGAGCCGTCCGGGTCTCCCCGCTTCTCAAGCCTATCCCGACATGGCTGCACTCCTAAGGATTCGACCTGATCTTCTCCGTGAAGCTCTTGACTGCAGCCATGTACTGGGTGAGCCCCTGATAAAAGATGTCGTTATGGCCGGCATCCGGGATCTTCACGAGCCATTTCTCCCTGGCCGCCGAAGCCTCGTAGAGCGTCCTGGCATCGGAGAAAGGGATGATGCGATCGAATTCCGCATGAATGATCAGCGTCGGCTGCCGAATTCGAGCTATCTTCAGGTGGTTGCCGACGGCCTCCTTCTCGCTCAACCCAAGTCTGTCAACATCCAGCCCCAGCAATCGAAGCAGGGGGATGGTGTAGGCAAAACCGCTCTCAATGATGAGCCCCCTGATGGGGTGACGTTCGGTAGCGGCCAGCTCGATTGCAGGGGCACTCCCCAGCGAGCGTCCCATAACGACCAGCGGCCCCGTGCATCCTCTCTCACGCAGCCATCCCGTCAGAAAATCCATGACCGCATGCGCATCGCGTATCAGTGTCGAACACGACGGCTCACCCGAAGAGCGTCCATACCCTCGATAATCCACAGGACAGAAATTGACCCCGATCCTTTGATAGATGGCGCCCATGTCGTCGTAGTCCGCGACAATTTCACCATTGCCATGAAAGAACAGGAGGTTCACAAATGAGGGATTGTGGATATGAAAGCGAGCTCCCAGCTGCACCGAATCCTCAACGGGAATCAGAACGTCGTGAACCGCTGCGCTGGCCACACTGCCGGCCAGGACGGGCTCGCGCCTCGGATGGAAGAGGAAGTTGAGCACTTCGGGTCTGTCCAGAGAACTGCAGTCGAATTCCATGGCGACGCTCCTGAGATGTTCAAACTTGACCGCACTCCGGTCGGTTTGAGACCAATATTTCTATCGATTCTATTGTCACATAAGCCGGTGCTTCTGAGAAGTCGATGTTGCGCGCCCTGCCCGAAAACAACCTCACATTCCAGGAGGTCCCTCGCGCCGATTGATGCTTGTTGCGTTCCCGGCACTATTTGCAGCATAATCAAAAAGATGATGTGAATCGCGATCCGGGGCTTTCCAAGAAGGGCGGGCAGATGGTGAGAATCCGAAACGAATCATTGCCTCTCGTTCCAAACCCGATGGCCGCCCCTGTCCTCCTGCTCGCCATTACGGCCTGCATCCTCATGGCTCCTCTTGTCGCCCGAATCCCTTATCACATTGTCATCAACTACAATGAAGGCTGGAATGCGTACTACGCCCAGCAGGCCTTTGAGTGGAAGAATATTTACGATTCGGGGGACGCCCTCATCCAGAACAATTACCCTCCACTCTCCTTCTACCTGACGGGGGCGGCCGCCACGCTGGTGGGCGATGCACTCATCGGGGGGCGCTGGGTCGCGCTCCTCTCCCTCTTCTTGACGAGCGCCAACTTATACTTCACAATTTTCCTGACAACTCGATCCAGAGGCGCGTCCCTTTTCGGCGCGGTGTATTTCGCGGCTTTCATAGCGGCCTACTGCCAAGATTACGTCGGCATGAACGATCCCCAGATGCTGGCTCATGCCCTCATGACCGCTTCGCTCGTGATACTGGCCGGAGGAGTCAATCGCCCCCTGGCATGGATGGGCGCCCCACTGTTCATGATTCTTGCCGGAATGATCAAGCACAACCTGGTAGCCTTTCCCCTGGCAGCCACGACCTTCGTAGCTTTTCAGGGCCCGAAGCTCTTCGCGAAATGGCTGGGGCTCTGCCTGGCTCTGCTCGCTCTGTCCGGGCTCCTGTGCCATACCCTCTTTGGCTCCGCTTTCTTTGCATCGATCCTCACCAGCCGAGAATTCAGCACGAGCAAAATCATCGACGAAATGACTGAATACCTGCCCTCGATTCTGCCTCTCGTGGCTGTATGGACGCTGGGTGTTTTCAGCACTCCGCGAAGGCATCACGATCTCCTCATCCTGTTCTATGTTCTCTTCTCCGCCCTCGTGGGCTTTTTCTTCTTTGGAGGGCAAGGCGTCAACGTGAATGCTCTCTTCGATCTTTTCATCGCCCTCTCGTGGGGAGTCGGCGCAGCGTTGGGCCGCATGCTGGAATCGGCATTCTGCAATTCGAATCACTATCCTGGCGCCGCATGGGCGGCCTGCATGGTTCTGATCCTCAACCTCGTCCCCACTCTTCCTGGAAACATTCAACCGTGGCAAAATATGCACGGGCAGTTGACTGCGCTGGAGTCCAAAACCATGGCAGATGCCGAATATCTCGCAGCCATTCCGGGACCGGTCCTCTGCACCACGCCGGCGCTTGGCTACTGGGCCGCAAAACCCTTCGAGTACGATCCCTTCAATACCTGGCAGGCCGTGCAGATGGGAAGGTTGGATGCAGAGGCGGTTTTCGGAAAGATTCGAAGCCACCATTACGGAGCGATCCAGTTGGAGTCCATTTCCCCCGGCGATTCACAGGATTTCAGGACGCGACTGCTTCGAGAGGTCGAGCGATACTATACGCTGGATCGACAGAGTGTTTGCGGATACTTCTTCATTCCGCTGAAATCACAGGATATGCGATCGGAGGAGCCGTGGGAATGGCGGTGAACCTGGTCCATTGCTCTTTTGACCTCCTGTTGGACATTTCGGGACGGCCGCCCCTGTCCTGTGTTTAATTAACGCGGCACCGATTGACCGAATGATGAGCTGGAACACCATGATGAGCCGACGGACTCGAGGGGATTTGGGTCGGCAAGGAAGGGTCGGAAAATGCAAAAAATGGATCGAAGTGGGTTGCTGCACCAATTGGTCGAGCGCGACGCCTTCCCCTCTCCGTCTCCGCTCCTGATGCAGCTGGTGAACCTTGCATCCGATGAAAACGCATCCCCGAAAGCTCTGGCCCGCATCATCGAGCAAGACCCCGGTCTCACCACCCGGTTGATCAAGCTGGCCAACTCCGCTTTCTATGCGCGGGGGCGCCAGATTTCCTCCATCTCCGATGCCATCATGCTCATGGGTTTCAACCGCCTCCGAGTGATGGCGCTCACCTTCTCTCTGAGAGATGCCTTTCCGCTGGGAAAAGTAAGGGGCATGGACTATGAGCGGTTCTGGAAGACGTCGCTCTATCGGGGGATCATCGCACAGAACCTTGCCCGCTGCCAGGAGAGGGACAGGGCGGTGAATGACGAGGAGGCCTTTGTCGGGGGACTGATCCTTGAAATCGGGATTCTCCTGCTCTTTCAAATCTGTCCGGAGGAGCTGAAGGATTCCTTTCCCGGAGGCAACGTCTCGCTGGGGGAGACGATCGAGTGGGAGAATGCCAACCTGGGGCTGGATCACCGAACGGTCGGTCGTTTGCTTTTGAAACGGTGGCACTTTCCGGAGAGCATCGTGGAAACCCAGCGCTTTCACGGTCACGAATCATTGGCGGAAGCACGCTCCTCGCTGGAGAAGATCATCGAACTGGCCCGGTCAGCATCGCAGCTTTTCTTTGGAAGACGAACGGACTTCGAGCTGATCCAGCAGGCAGCCGGCATCCTCAACATGCCCGCAGAACAGGTGAGCGAGATCCTTTGCCATGCCTTCTTCCAGGTGGAGCAGGCTGCGGAGATGCTGCACCTTCAATCCAGTACGGATCGGGATATCCTGGAAGCTCTTGAAAAAGCGAACCGCGCACTGGCGCGGATCAACGACTCCCTCCAGGTGAACCTTGAAAAGTTCGTGAGGCTGGTGGCCGAGGACGAGGAACCCAGGGATCGACAACCGTCAGATATTCACGTGGAAAAGAAGAAGACCGTGGAAAACGTGCTGGATGCTGTGGCCCACGAGATCAGAAATCCGTTGATGGCCATTGGAGGGTTCGCTCAACGATTGGCCAAGACCGTCGAAGCGAAGAACGATCTGCTCAGGTACGCGAACATCATCATTGAAGAGTCGTCACGCCTCGAGCAGGTTTTCAAGGGAGTCGTGGCGGTGAGCCAGCCGTACCAGCCGACCCTGAGCGAAAGCGACCTGGTCCAGATCCTGGATGAAGCGATCGGGGAGCTCACGGCCCTGCTCGAGGAGAAAAGGATCGATGTAGTCCGCAAGTATGGTCGAGAGCTTATCCCCCTGGTCATCGATGCCAAAGCCATCCGAAAGGCCATCCAGCAACTCCTCAAGACGGTCATCCAGCTTGTCGAGGAAGACCGTGCCCTCATACTGGTGGAGCTGCCGCCGGGCACTGCTTCGGGAAAGGTCCTGATCTCCATATCGGGGCGGGGATGGACGATCCCGGATGACATCGGGAAGGTTCTTTCCGACCTCGATTTTTCCTCCAAGACTCTGGGAGTCGGTTTCGGTCTGCTCATGACACGCAAGATCCTGGAGGCACACGACGGGACCATCGTCTGGAACAAGGCGGATCAAACCGCCCGCTTCGAGGTGAGCCTCCCGGCCGGCTCCGGGTGATGCGGCCGGTGCCGGGAACCATTCGGCCCTGCCTGGCAGAGACGATGCTTCCCCCCTGAGACAGTCGTGAGGACAGGCGTCGGCATCCCCACAAGCGCCGTGAGCCCCCTTCTCTCTGCCATGAAGATGAGCTCCGAGCCGAATTGACAGGGAGACGGTCGATTCACCATTGACACGCCAGGCGCATCTCAGAGAATAATAAGCCAGACTTCGATGTTTTCAGATTGCTGATTGGACAGAAGACGGGAAGTCAGGCGGGAGCCCCAGGAGATTGTTCGAGAACAGGCTACGGGCTCTTCTTCGTGAGTTCTCGGCCAGCCTCCCGGGCCACTGAACCGATGGGGTGGCCAGGTGTCGGCGCGGTCAGCACATTCACGTGACAAGTCAGAAAGGAGAGAAGGGTGAAGCTGATTCCGTTTCTCGTCACAATCTCGACTGTCCTGGCAACCTTGTGCCCAGCCGACGTCCACGCCGACGGCATGCAGGACGACATTGACCGGGCCGCAATCATGCTCGAAGAATTCCAGGCTGAGGCTGAACCCGTCATTCCCCGGCGAGTGCTCGCAGGCGCCAGGGGGATTGCGTTTGTCACGGTCTTCAAGCTTACCCCGTTTCTGAGGTCCGGTTTCATCCTGACGGGCCTTGGAAGCAAGGGGGTCGCAGTGGCCAGAACGTCCCTGGGTTGGAGCGCTCCGTCCGCACTGGCCTCGGGAAGCGCCGCGTACGGCGCGGAGATCGGGGAGCAGGTGGCTGAGTATATCTTTGTCATCAATACGGATGACGCCCTCAACGCGCTTTCCTCCGGGTTGAACGTTACCCTGGGCGCCGACGTGACGATCGCTGCGGGCCCGAGAAGGATCATTGTCGGAGCGACACCTCCGGCGGCAGTCTACTACTACAGCCGCAGCGAGGACCCCTCCATCCAGACTTCTCCCGAGGGAGTGGTGGTTGCGGTGAATGCCGACGAAAACAGCGTTTACTACAATCGCCCGGTATCCGCGCAGTCGATATTCTCCGGCCTGGTGTCACCTCCCGCCGACGCCGGAAAGCTCATCAAGCTGCTGAAGGATTATTGACAGACCGGCAGCCGTCGCACTCAACTTTCGGGCATCTTCTCCACCCGCACTCCGCAAACCTTGAATTCGGGAATCTTTCCCGTCGGGTCCAGTGCATCGTTGGTCAGCATGTTGACCGGTGACTCCCTGAAATGGAAGGTCGAGAAAATCATTCCCCGGGGTGATCGTTCGGTGATCCGCACCCGGGAGGTGATCTCCCCTCTTCGGGAAACGAGCCGGACCCGCTCTCCGTCCAGGATATCGAGCTCCGATGCATCCTGGGGATTCATCTCCACAAATCCCTCGGGAGCCACGCAATTCAGCCCCCGCGAGCGCCGCGTCATCGTGCCGGTATGGTAGTGGAAACGGATGCGGCCCGTACTGAGGAAGAAGGGGTAGGCCTCATCCGGCTCCTCGGCCGGCGGGGCATACTCCACAGCGTGAAACTTGCCCCGGCCGCGAACAAAGCGGTCCTTGTGCAAATAGGGGGTCCCCGGGTGGTGTTTATTGGGACAGGGCCATTGCAGCCCACCACGGTCCAGTCGGTCGTGGCTCATCCCCGCATAGGCAGGGGTCAACGCCGTGATCTCATCGAAGATCTCCGCCGCCGATTGGTAGTCCCAATACCCGTGGGAAAAAGGCCGTGCAAGATGAGGTGAGCTGTCGTCTTCGCTCGACGCCGCCTGGCGGGCCTGGATCTTCCTGCTCACCCAGTTTGCCAGCCCGCAGATGATTTCCCAGTCCGCCCTGGCCCGCCCCGGCGGACCCAGGGCCTTGCGCACGCGCTGCACACGACGCTCGGTATTGGTGAACGTGCCGTCCTTTTCGGCAAAGGAGGCCGCCGGCAGGACCACGTCAGCCATTTGGGCCGTTTCGGTGAGAAAGATATCCTGCACGATCAGGAAATCGAGGGACTCCAGCGCCTTCCTGACGTGGGACGAATTGGCATCACTGAGCACGGGGTTTTCGCCCATGATCAGCATGGCTCGAACCCTTCCCTCCAAAGCCGCAGGAAACATCTCCGTTACGGTCAAACCGATCCGGTTCGAGAGGCGAACCCCCGTATTCCAACCTTGCTGGAAACGGGCCAGGACCGCTTCGTCGGTCACCGACTGGTAGCCGGGCAGCACGTTGGGCAGTGCACCCATGTCGCATGCACCCTGGACGTTGTTCTGCCCGCGAAGCGGGTTCAGACCGCCGCCCTCAATCCCGACATTTCCGCACAGCATGGCGAGATTGGCCAGGGCCTTGACGTTGTCGGTTCCCGTCGTGTGCTGGGTGATTCCCATGGCATACAGGATCATGGCTTTGGGCGCCTCGGCATACCTCCGTGCAGCGCGGCGCAGGTCGTCTGCCGGAATACCCGTGATCTCCTCGGCACGCTCGGGCGAGTAATCCGCGACGCAGGCCTTCAACGCTTCAAAACCTTCCGTGCGATTCCGGACGTATTCCTCGTCCCACAGACCCTCTTCGAGGATCACGTGCACCATGGCGTTGATCCATGCGATGTCGGTACCGGGGCGGGGTCTGAGCCAGATGCGGGCAAACTTGACCAGCTCGACTTCGCGAGGATCGACGACGATCAGCTTCGCCCGCTTGCGATCGACGGCCCGCTTGACCATACGGCCAATGATGGGGTGACACTCGGCCGTGTTGCTCCCCGTGATGAGAATGCAATCCGTATCCTCGACCTCACCCATCGCATTGGTCATCGCACCACTTCCGAAAGCTGCGGCCAGACCGGCCACGGTGACCGAGTGTCAGAGACGGGCGCAATGGTCGATGTTGTTGGTTCCGAGCACACCTCGCATGAACTTCTGGAAAAGGTAGTTCTCCTCATTGGTACAGCGGGCGGAGCTCAATCCGCCAATGGCCTCGGGACCGTGCCGGCCGAGGACTTCGACGAGCCTCTCCGCGCAGTATTCGAAAGCCTCGTCCCAGTAGACCTCCTCCAGCTTCCCGTTGCGCCGGATCATCGGTCTTTTCAGGCGGTCCGGATGGTTGATGAAATCATAGCCGAACCGCCCCTTGGAGCACAGTGCCCCTTTGTTGACCCCGCCCTCAACGGGATTCACCCCCGTCACCAGGTTGTTGTAAACGTTCAGCTCCAGCTGGCAGCCGCAACCGCAGTAAGTGCAGGTGGTCTTCACACGGGTCGTCTCCCACGCCTTGCCCCTGGTCCGCCCCGAAGCTTCGGTGAGAGCGTTGACGGGGCATACGGCCATGCACTCACCACACGAGATGCACTCCGGCTTGAACTCGGCGGTCGGCATGACAGGGGCAATCCTCGTGCTCGCACCACGGCCCTTGAAGTTGATCGCTCCCACCTCGCTGATTTCCAGGCAGGCTTGAATGCACCGACCGCACAGGATGCAGCGCTGCGGGTGGTACTTGATCAGCGGGGTCGAATAGGGCTCCGGTTGGAATTCGATGGGGCGAATGTTGTAGGCGTGCAGGTCATTGTGTCCGATGTCGTAAGCATGGACAAGGTCCTGCAACTGGCAGCCGCCGTTGATTTCGCAGGCGTAGCAGTTGAGCGGATGCTTCTGGAGGATGAGCTTGAGGATCTCACGACGCAGCCTCTCGAGCCGGGGGGAATGGGTCGTGACGACCATTTCGTGGGTAATTGGCGTCGTGCAGGCCGTCACGGGAGTCGGCGTGCCTTCCACTTCCACCACACACATGCGACAGGAGCCCAGCGGCCTCAATTTCTGGATGTAGCACAGGGTGGGGATGGGGATGTCATTGTTGCGAGCGACTTCGAGGATCGTCTGCCCCTCCAGGGCGCTCAGCCGCCTTCCATTCATGGTGACGTGGAATCCCTCAACATCCGCTTTTCGGATCGTCGTCATGTAAACCTTCCCTCCTGACTACTTCTCTGCAGCAACGAGGAGAATACGGTAACAGCGCAAACATCGATCGGCCTCGAGCAGTGCATCTTCAGGGGACAACCCCATCTCGACCTCCTCAAAATCATCCACACGGTCCTCGACGGAGCGCATCGGCATCTTGATCCGCCTCATACCGGAGCCCAGCCGGTCAACACGGTCCTCATCGATGGCGGAAACCGCCCTGAAGACCCTGCTCATTCTTTCGTCCTCGGTCAGGGCAACCTTTCCTTCCCGCAAGTACTGGTCAATGGAATTGCTCACCCTGAACCCGGCCGCCATGGCCTCGATCAGAGTGGCCGGACCCGAAACGCAATCCCCCCCTGCGAAAACACCCTCCAGCGATGTCTGGAGTGTGTCGGCATCCGCTTTCACCGTGTCCCAGCGCGTGAGCTCGGGGCTGCACTCACATTGCAGGCATGAAGTATCCACCTTCTGCCCGATGGCGGGGAGGACGGTATCGCATTCGATGACGAATTCCGAGCCCTCTATCGGAATTGGACGCCGCCTTCCGCTCGCGTCCGGCTCGCCGAGTCCCATGCGGATGCATTCCACCCCCGCGATTTTTCCCTCCTCAATCAGAAGCCTTACGGGGTTGCTCAAGAAATGAAACTCCACGCCTTCTTCCATCGCATCATGGATCTCTTCCCGGTCTGCGGGCATTTCCTCACGAGTGCGCCGATAAACCAGATGAACCTTCTGGAATCCGAGCCGGAGGGCCGATCGGGAGCAGTCCATGGCGACATTCCCGCCCCCCACCACGACGGCCACTCTTCCCACTTCAACGGGTTCGTTGAGGTTCACACGGCGGAGAAAGTCGATCCCCGTCAAATAGCCTTTCGGATGGCGGTCCTCTCCTTCGATTCCCAGAACAGTCCCCTTCTGAGCGCCAATAGCCAGGAAGACGGCCCCAAACCCGCCCGCCTTGAGGCTTTCGAGGGTAAGCTCACGCCCCAGGGCCTTTCCGTAATGGATGGTCACACCCATCTTCTGAAGGGTTTCGAATTCCGCGCGAAGCACCTCACGAGGCAATCGATAATCGGGGATGCCCATGGCGGCCATGCCTCCGGGCTCGTAAAGAGCCTCGAAGATCTCCACGGGGTAGCCTTTGAGCAGCAGGTGATAGGCGGCCGTCATTCCGGCGGGACCGGCGCCGATGACGGCGATTCTTGGAGCATCCGGCCTGATGGTGACGACCGGATCGTATTTCTTGACGGCGGCGTCCATCTCCACATCGGAAACGAACCGCTTGAGATGTTTGATATTGACCGGATCATCGAGCTTGGCCCGACGACACGCGAATTCGCAAAAACGCACGCACACCCTCCCGCATACCGAAGAAAGCGGGTTCCTTTCGTGGATCACCGAAAGGGACTCCGTGTAGCGGGCCGACTTGATGTATTCAATATACCTGGGAATATCAAGACGTTCGGGACAGGCTTCAATGCACGGCGCGGTCACCTTGGTGTGATAGCTCCCCCGGCGGCGATGCCTTCCATCCACAACGGCTTGACGGAATTCGTCCTCGAAGTGATCGAGCAGCGCCAGGACGGCATTCATCGACGTGTGGCCCAGCTCGCACATGGAACCGGCCTTGACCACCTCCCCAACGCGCCGCAGAGTCTCCAGGTCTTCTTCAACCCCTTTGCCCTCACCGATGCGGGTCAGAATGTCCGCCGCAACGCGGGTTCCCATGCGGCACGGAACACACTTGCCGCAGGACTCCCGTTGCACCACATCCAGGTAGGCACGGGCCATGTCGATGAGATCCACGTCGCCATCGAACAGGAAGAAGCCATTCCAACCGAAGATGGCCTTGATCTGATTTCCGGGTTCGTATTCACGAATCCGCGCCAAACCGGCAAAACTCTCCGAGTCGCCCCCGTCGTGACGATTGTCGACGGTCCGGTCGCCCCAAACTCCCACCTGGATCGTTTTCAACTCTTCCACTCCCTGCTCCCGCGAATCCCTATTTCCTCAACATCTCTCAAAAAGAATGTGCCTAATGTAACCTGCAATACCCCCCCGAGCAAACAGGCAACTGCGGCTCGCAGACAAACTCAGGCATGCTTTCCAACGAGGTGCACCACGGGCGAAGCAGCATCTCAGAAGGTGTGTGAAAAGTGCATCGTTTATTGTGCCCGCCTTTCATGGGAAAGGCATTCTAATCGGCTCTTTCGCCGGCGCTCAGCTGGTGAAGATGGAACCCGCTTTCGCCCAGGGTCTGGCGGCAGAGCTCGACGAGATGGAGGTGATGGGTAAAAAGAAGTATCTGGGTTCGGTGCGCCAACGCAACAAGCTGAGGGAGAATGGCAGCAGCCCGGTCATCGTCGAAGGTGATCAGCAAATCATCCAGTATCAGAGGCATCGGCTCGTTTTGCTCGAGATATCGTTCCAGGGCAGCCAGACGAAGTGCCAGGTAGAGCTGATCTCTCGTGCCGTCACTCATTCCTGCAATCGGGATCAGGGAGCCATCCGGGCGCACCCCCACCAGCACCGGGGTGTCGTCAGCGTTGAATTCTGCCGCCAGTCCAGCGAATGCGCCTCGTGTGATGCTTCGGAAAACCTCCCCCGATCTTTCCAGCAAGGGCCCCTGGTTCTCCTTCCTGAAACGCTCGATCTGCGTCTGCAGGAAGTGGACAGCCAGGCGCAAACGCACGTAGCGTGAAGCATCCTCTTTCAGCCGTGCCGCCACGGATTCGGCCTGCTGACGATAATTCGCAGCCGCATCGCCCGCCGCTTCCAGCTTCTGTCTTTCGGCTCTGAGCCCATACAGCCTGTCGAGCACCTCCCGGAGCGCCGCTTCCTTTTCACGCTTTTCGCCCTGGCGCATAACCTTCAGTTGTGGGAGAGCCTCGAGGTCCTCCTCCCCGATGCGGGAGAGAAGCTCGTCCACGGTTTTGCCTCGGGCGAGACCGATCAGAGCATCTCGAAGGGTCGCGATCTGAGAGCGCGCCAGGTCCCGCAGCTCCAGGTTCGCGAGCAGCGGCTCCAGCTCTTCGACTGTTTCAAGCCCGGCCAGCTTCATCAGCTCATCCAGTGCCTGAGCAGCCTGCGCCCGAGCTTCTTGAATGTCCGTCAATTCATCCCCGGCTTCTTGGATCTGCGTCGAAAGATGCTCGAATCGAGCCTGACCTTCTCGACTCCGGGTGAGGGCCTCCCACAGTTTGGATACCCGTGCTTCCGTGGTATCGCCCTCGATCCCCAGGGCATGGCATTGTTCATTCACGACGAGCTCGTATTGTCGAACGGCTTCCATGATCTTGTGCCGCTCCGTCGAGGCCTTCTTCCAGGCATTGAACTTTTCGAGCAGCTCCGCCCGTTGCTGAAGGAGAGCCAACCCCGAACGGGGTGAAATCCCCTCCGGCAGCCCGACAGTCCGGCACTGTGACTTCCAGTTCTCCTCTGCTGCCTCGGCAACCGCTGCGGACCGGGCAAGCTTCTGGTCATGCACGGTCAGCTCGGCTCTGAGAGCCTGCAATTGCTCCCTGATTTCATTTCGCCGCCCGGTTGATTCTTCTCCCTGTTGGACTTTTTTCCTGGCTTTTTCAAAGAGGATTTCAAAGGCCTTTTCCTCGGAATCGGCGAGAACTGCCGCAAGCTGCTTTCTTGCCTGCTGTACCCGGTCCTTCTTTCCCCGAAGGGATTCTTCAGCCTCTCTCAATTGACGAAGTCGAACCCTGAAGTCGCTCCAGAGCTCCCGCCATTCCTCCATTTCCCCGGGTGTTCCAGGTGTGATCGCAC
Organism: uncultured Syntrophobacteraceae bacterium; assembly: GCA_964557955.1. GTDB lineage: Bacteria > Desulfobacterota > Syntrophobacteria > Syntrophobacterales > Syntrophobacteraceae > JALOOX01. Next base: position 62,087 of record CAZLCS010000026.1, on the reverse strand, counting down.
AGGGCTGCCAGAGCGCCTCCCAGGCAGTCTGACATTCACTGAGCCTGTTCTGAAGCTCTGTCCCGGTCATCTCCGCTTCTTCGATCTGTTTCTCGGATTCACTGATCTGGAAACGTTTTTCCTCCGCCTGGGCCACGGCCTCAGCCTGTTCACGGAGCTGATCCGCAATCCGGTCTGCCGTTTCGATCGCCTGCGGAAAGGCTTCTTCGAGGGGCGTTCCCGGGACGAATTCCACCCCGGTTCCTCCACCCTTCCATTCCGCCAGCACCAGACTCCAGCCATAATCTCGATGATCTCTTGCTTTCTTCAGCGCCGGCTCCGACGGCAGCTCTCCACGGCGCTCCAGGCGGGCGAGCTCGGACCGGATGGACTCCATGCGTCGCTTCCCTTCCGATATCCTGGTCTCCTCCGTCTGGATCGCCCGTTTGATCTCTCCCATCTCATCCCCCACACGGCGGATGGCGGATTTCTTGGGCAGGGGGAGATCGGCCGTCGCATCCAGATCTTCAGGAGCCCCGATCAGCTCTCGGTGCAGGTCACGAACCTCCCGGGTCAGTCGCATGACCTCCGATTCTCCAGCCCGAAGGGTCTTATTAGCCTCCGTGGCTTCAGCAGCCGATGCTAGAGCGTCCCGCAAAGCGGTCAAATCGGTCGCGGGCAGATCCTTCAACTGCCTTTCCCGCAGTTCGATCTTACTTGCGATGTCTTCCCTTTTTTCTTTGAGCTTCTCGCGCTCCTCCACCGCTTTCTGAAGACCGTTCGCAGCCTCTTCGCAGGCCAGCTTGAGGCTGCTGCTCAGCCGCGCCCTGTCAAGATCAGAGACGCTGCCGGCGAGCCCCAGGTTCTGCATGCCGACATGCAATGCGGGCTCAAGTCCGGCCAACAAGGTTTCGAGATCCACCAGGTGCTTCTTGCGATCTCCGTAGACACTGAGGTCCTGGTGCAGACGATCCAGCGATTCAGCAACGTCGAGTACGCCGGATGAAATCTCGCAAGCAGCCTTTTGAGCTTCGAGCTTCGCGATCTGAGCCGTCAATCGCTGGACTTCCCTGTCAGCTTCGCTGACCGCCTTACGGGCGGCTCGCGCCCGGTCTACGAAGTCGCTGGAAACATCAGGCATCAAGGGAAGCGCATCGAGCTTTCGCCGTTCCTCGTTCAAGCGTCCAACTGTGGGGAGCGCATCCTCACAGCGCGAAATCCACTCGAGACCCCGATTGATTTCATGAAGGTCTGCCTCGAGCTGACCCTTTTCCTTCTCGGCCGCTGCAATATCCCGCTCGATCCTCTCAAATTGCTCGGGGTTGACGGCTGCATCTCGGCTTTGGCGAAGAAGCTCCCTGTATCTTGAGGCAGCCGGCCGTATGGAGACATTCGCCGATGCACGGCCCCTGTAAAGACGTTCTGATTCTTCAGCGAGCGCTGCGAGAACCAGCTGAATCGGAGTTCCGCCCATGCTCGCCGAAAACAGCGCGCTGCCGATATCCCCCTCGCCGCGAAGCAACTGCTCTGCTCCTTCACGCAGCTCCCGGGTTCCCAGGCCAAACATCGTGGAAAAATAGGCCTGGTCCACACTGCCCAGAAAAGGAATCAGCGTGGGATCGGGCAATGGGTTTCCATGAGCATCCAGCAAGGTGTTCTTGTTTCCCTTTCGGCGCTGAAAAGCAAGTTTCTCTCCGGCCCGGTTGCATATCTCGCCCTTGATTCGCAAGTATTTGTAGTCGTGCAGGAAATTATCGGGGGATTGTCCGTGGATGCCGAACAGCAGGTCCCGAATGGCCCTCAAAAGTGAGCTCTTCCCCGCTTCGTTCGATCCGTACATGACATGGAAGTCACCGCCCTTCGGTGGAAATTCAATGTCGAGATCCGTGAACGGCCCAAAGGCAGGGATTTGCAGTCGATCAAATCTCACGTTGCATCCCTCCCTTCGTGCCCAGGGCATCCAGGATGATGGATCTCACATCTTCCAGAAGCAAAGTGCTCGCATCTCCAGCCCATTCCGATTCGACTTCGCTCCGAACCTCGTTCGGAAGCACCCCGAGCATCTCCGTGATCTCAGCAGGCAGACTCGCGGGCTCGATACTTGCCCCGTCAAGGATCTCAAGGACTATCCTGGTGAGGGCATCCCTGCTGGCAAGCTTTCCGAGGTCGTACACGGGAGATGTTGACACTTTGATTCGTTCGATCCAGATGAAATCCTCGCCCAGGTCCTGGGCGCGTCCCAGTATTTCGGCCCGCCAGCGGTGCGCTTCACGGTGAAAGGAACCGTGCAGAGGGGAAGCCCCGGTGAACACGATCCTCGCTGCAACCAATCGACCCTCCGCTTCGCTCACGGCTCCTGCCATCGAACTGGCGACTCGACTCAGGGCATCCGCCTGTTCGGTGACCCCGGCGAGATCGATCTCGAGTGTCTGCCACCGGACGACATCGAGGTCACGCCACTCCACATCCTCTATCTCCGAGGAGTCATTCACCGTTATCAACCAGCAACCGTGCGGACCTTCCTCCCGGATATCCCGTCCCTGGCAATTCCCTGCGAACACGATCCAGGGATCCCGGCTGACCACCTCAGGCTGGTGAACATGGCCGAGCGCCCAGTAGTCATAGCCTTTCTGACGCAAGTCCGTTTCGGAGCAAGGGGCATAGGTGTCATGACCTGCACGACCCGTGAGGCTGGTGTGCAGGAGCCCGATATTGAATTTGCCGGGCAAAGCAGCAGGGTAGTCTTTGGCGAGGTTCTCGGGCACCGCACGGTTCGGAAATCCGCGTCCGTGGATCACTACGGGATGCCCGGCCACTTCCAGTGATTCCGTCGTCCGCGTTGAAAAGAAGTGCACGTTTTCGGGCAGGCTGAGCTTCTTCGAAATGACCGAGGCTGCGTCATGATTGCCCGCAACGAGATAAACGGGAATCCCCTTGTCGCGCAGTCGGGCCATCTGTCCGCGGAAAAACAGGCCGGTGCTGTAATCCCTCCAATCTCCATCGTAGAGATCCCCGGCAAGAACCAGAAAATCGATGTCCTCATCCACTGCGAGCTGGATGAGATTTTCGAATGCTCTTCGCGTCGAGCCTCGGAGGACATCGACGGGTGCCCCGTCATGCGCCTCAAGACCTCTAAGCGGGCTGTCGATGTGAGCATCGGCAGCGTGGATGAACCGTATCATGGAACCGCTCCTGGTGAAGCTTTTTTCACTGGATTGAAGGTGTTGAGCCTGGATGGGCGAACGATCTTTCGCCCATCCAGGTTCCGTTAAAGTTTCAACCCTCTTTTGACTCAGCCTTGTGTATCTTTACATGGACCATTGCGGTTTTCAGCAGTTTTTGTCAAGGTCATGAGGCCATGGTCAAGAGGACAAAGCTCATCGCAGGTCAAGGCCCGAGCTGGATGCTCGATACATCCGCAGCCTGAAACCCGGGGAAGCTCGAATCGACATGGACGGCCGGGGGCGGTTCCGGGAGAATCTCCTCATCGAGCGGCCCTCGTGGAAGGTCAGTCTTCGCGTGAATCGGTTTGATTATGCCCTTTTCTTCGTCCACCTCTTCTGGAATAGTCGGGGGAGCCTCGGCCCATGCCTTCCCGGCTTGCGGGGATTTTGCTGCGGGGCATCGATGCTGCGCCGGCGGGGGCAGGGTGGGTTCTTTCTGAAATCGAGCATGGAGCCATGAACTGCTCACGGGGGAACAGGTCATGATCGAACGGGCCCGACAGATTCTCAAATCCGTTTTCGGATTCGATCGCTTCATCTCACTGCAGGAGGAGGTGATCGCGAGCGTTCTGGACGGACGGGACTGCCTCGCGGTCATGCCGACCGGGGGCGGCAAGTCGCTGTGCTTCCAAGTCCCGGCTCTCCTGTTTACGGGGCTCACCGTGGTCGTCTCGCCGCTCATCGCCCTCATGAAGGACCAGGTGGACGCCCTCACGGAGCTCGACGTGCCGGCGGTCCTGCTGAACAGCACCCTGGCCCCCGAGACCTATCGGCGGAATGTGGAGCGCATCCGGAACGGGGGAGCAAAGCTCCTCTACGTCGCCCCGGAAACCCTGCTGCGCCCGCAGGTGCTCGCCCTGCTCGATTCCGTGCCGGTCTCGTGCCTGGCCATCGACGAAGCCCACTGCATCTCCGAGTGGGGCCACGACTTTCGGCCTGAGTACAGGCAGCTCGCCGCCGTGCGGTCCCGCGTCCCGGACGCCGTCTGCATCGCGCTCACGGCCACCGCCACCCCGCGTGTGCGCAAGGACATCCGGAGCACGCTGGGCTTCGATGAGGCCGGCGAATTCCTGGCGAGCTTCGACCGGGAGAACCTTCTCATCCGGGTCGTTCCCAAGGAGAAACCCCTGCGCCAGGCGATGGAGATCCTGCGCCGGTACCCGAACGACTCCGGCATCATTTACTGCGCGACGAGAAAAGGGGTGGATGCCTTGTGCGCGGCGCTCGCCTCGCAGGGGTTTTCCGTCTGCGCCTACCACGCAGGTCTGTCGGACGTCGAGCGGCACAGTAACCAGGAGCGGTTCGTGCGCGACGACGTCGCCGTCATGGTGGCCACGGTCGCCTTCGGAATGGGGATCGACAAGTCCAATATCCGTTTCGTCGTCCACTACGACCTTCCGAAGAACCTTGAAAGCTACTACCAGGAAATCGGCCGCGCCGGACGCGACGGCTTGCTCTCCGAGTGCGTCCTGCTGTTCTCCCCGGCGGACATTCACAAAGTGAAGTCCCTCATCGCCCACAAGCAGGGTCTGGAACAGCGGGCGGCCGGCCTGCAGCTCAGCCGGATGGTCCAGTTCGCCGAATCCGAAGTCTGCCGACGCATTCCGCTCCTGGCGTACTTCGGCGAAACCTATCCCCGTGAGACCTGCGGCCGGTGCGACAACTGCCTGGCCGGGGAACGCGAACAGTTGGACCTCACCATCCCCGCCCAGAAGTTCCTGTCGTGCGTGAAGCGGACCGGAGAACGGTTCGGCATCCGGCATATCGTGGATGTCCTGAGGGGATCCAAGGCCGAAAAGGTGCTGCGCTTCCGCCATGAAGAGCTTTCGACCCACGGGATCGGTAGGGACCTTTCGCGTCGGCAGTGGCATCAGGTGGCCCGGCAGCTCCTGCATCGGGAGCTGATCCTGCAGGACCCCGACATCGGGTGCCTGAGCCTCACGCAAAAGGCCTGGGATGTGCTGCGGGGCAAGGATACCTTTGTCGGGAGGCTGGACGAGGTCTCGGAGATCGCCGCAACGGATCGAGAGCCCGCCGGCGGCGACGCAATCGCTTACGACCGGGAGCTCTTCGATCGGCTGCGGCACAAGCGCAGAGAACTGGCCGAAGCAGCCAACGTGCCGCCCTACGTGATCTTCTCCGACCGGAGCCTTACCGAAATGGCCGCGTATCTGCCGCGAGCTCCGGAGTCCCTGTTGCGCATCCACGGGGTGGGTCAGGCCAAGCTGGATCGCTACGGCCCGGTTTTCATCGGAGTCATCGACGACTACTGCGGGGACCACACGCATGTCGAGCCAATGCCCGAACCCCGGGACCGGGCTCGGGATCGCCGTGGGCCGGCCCGCAGAATGCGGGAGCTTGCCGTCTTCGAGGCCTTCAACGCGGGGCGGACTGTCGAGAGCCTGGCGCGCGAGCTCGATATCAGGGAAAACCGGATCCTGGACTACCTGCTGCACGTCGTTCAGGATGGGCGGCCCATCCGGGAGGAGTCGGTCCTGGCGGCGCTTTCACGTTCGGGAATCGAGCTGGAACGGGTCATGAACGCCTTCGACGCCCACGGACCCGAGATGCTGCGACCGGTCTTCGACGCCCTGGACGGAGACATCGCCTATGCGGACCTCGCCCTCCTGCGGCTCCTGTACCTGAGCCGCCTCCTGCCCACCGAAGGTGCGGCGGAGCAGGGCCCCGTCGTCCGGTCGCGGCCCTGCAGGATGATCTGTCTCGCCAATTCCCGGAAGTATTCAGGGCGCTGCATCGCCGGCAAGGAACTTGCCGGCGGCCTTGTGGGAGGCTGGGTGCGCCCGGTGAGCGGCAGCGGCACAGGGGAGCTCACCACGGAGCAGATCACCCTGCGTACCGGCACCCTGCCGCAGCTCCTCGACATCCTGACCATGTCCCTCCTGGATCAAGGGCCGCACGCCTATCAGTCCGAGAACCGCGTCATCACGGGAGGCCGGTGGGTGCGAAGCGGCCGATGGGAAGCTGAGCGCATCGGCGAGCTCGCTGACGACGTGGCCGAACTGTGGATCAATGGCTACCACGGTCCGAACGGGCGCAACGACCGGATGCCCGTGAAATCGGTCGAGGAAGCCATTTCCTCGTCTCTCCTTTTCATCCGGGCAGGCGGCATCGCATTCACGGTCCAGCGGGACGCCAAAGGGCTCAACCGGGTCCGCGCCCGCTTCACCTTCCGGGGCGATGAGTACCGGCTGCCCGTGACCGACCCCGAAATCGAAGCCCGCTACCTGCCCCGGGACGTGGGCGAATATCCGGCTCCTCATCCGGACGCCTACGTGACGGTCAGCATCAGCGAACCCTACCAGGGCTTCTGCTACAAACTGGCGTCGGCCTTCGTGACGCCGGAGGAGGACGCATCGAGCGCCTGACATGAACAGCCTGTACACGATCGGTCATTCGAACCATTCCATCCAACGGTTCCTCGAGCTGCTGAGTCGGCATGCTATCACGGCCGTGGGCGACGTGCGCTCGCAGCCCTACAGCCGATACAACCCCCAGTTCAACCGGGAAGATCTCCAGAGGTCCCTCAAAGACCATGGCATCGCCTACGTGTACCTGGGCCGGGAACTGGGGCCGCGCAGCGAAGACCCCTCCTGCTACGTGGACGGCAGGGTCCAGTACGACCGCCTGGCGCGCACCGAGGCGTTTCGGCGCGGGGTCGAGCGCCTGTTCACCGGCCTGCAAACCTACCGGATCGCCCTCCTGTGCGCCGAAAAGGACCCCACCACCTGCCACCGGATGATCCTCGTCTGCCGGGCCCTGCGCTCGGAGTCCGTCGATATCGTCCACATCCTCGAAGATGGCAGCACGGAAACCCTGCGGGCCTCTGAAATGCGCCTCCTGCAGGCCCTCAAGATGCCGCAGCTGCGACTGTTCGACAGCGTGGACACCCTGATCCTGCGGGCCTACGACGCCCAGGCCCGGCGGATCGCCCACGTGCGCGGGGACACCGATTACGAAGACCAGGAGCCGGCCACCGGCACCATGGAGGGAGAAGGAGAGGAGCCATGACGCGCCTGCCGACCATCCGGCTGTACACCATCGGCTTCACGAAGAAGAGCGCCGAGACCTTCTTCACGCTCCTGCGGGATGCCGGAGTGAAACGGGTGCTCGACGTCCGGTTGAACAACGTCTCGCAGCTCGCCGGCTTCGCCAAGCGGGACGACCTGCGCTATTTCCTCAGGGCCATCGGCGGCATCGACTACCGCCACCTGCCCGAGCTGGCCCCCACGGCGGAAATCCTGGATGCGTATCGGAAGGATAAGAAGGGATGGCCGCGCTACGAGAGGGAATTCCTGAAGCTTCTGTCCGACCGGCAGGTCGAGGCGCGGGTCCCCAGAGACCTCGTCCACCTGGCCTGCCTGCTCTGCGGGGAGGACACCCCGGACCGCTGCCACCGGCGGCTGGTTGCCGAATACCTGCGCGACCACTGGGGCGATGTGGATATCACGCACCTGGTCTGAGGCAGCTCATCACAATAGAGTGTCCACCTCTCGAGTCGTCTTTCCGGCAGTCTTTTGGCCGGGATCCACAAAAAAGCCGGATGCCGGCTTAAAGACTGCCGGCATGACGAGCGGCGGAATGGACATCTTTTTGTGTGGAGGTGTACTGAGGCAGCGCCCGGCTCGTTTCTGGAGCAGCACGGAACGTCAGTGACAGGAAGTCTTGCCGGGCCACATTTCGTCGTTCGATTCTTGGAATGCAGGATTCTTCCATGAGCAAAAGGAAAGCGAAAAAGCGGACAAGTCGCGAGGATTGGGCCCTCTTTCAGGCAGAAGCCGAATACGCGGACAGCGTGTTCAAATCCGCTCTGGGTGACCTCGAAGGATCGATTGCCGGCGTAGAGCGGGCGTATAAGTTGATGCCAACTTATGCCCCCGCAATCTTCACACTGGGAACCGTTGAGTATCAACGCAAAAGGAAGGCGAAGGGAAGGAAGCTCTTCCTGGATCTGCTCGCCCTCCCCTCTGATACTGAAGATCTCCATGAGATCATCGATAAGGCCGGAACATTCCTCATTCAGATTCACGAATATACAGACGGGTTTGAATTGTTCACAAAGGCCCTTGCACGCTTCCCTGATGTGGCCGTGTTTCATCAGGGTCTTGGTTGCTGTGCCGGCCATCAGGGGCTGCACGAGGTCGCAATTGGAGCTTCGAGACGGGCGTTGGAGTTGGAACCCGATAATCAGGAGCTTGTGAATGATTCAGGATGGAGCCTTCTCGAGGCCGGAAACCTGGCTGAAGCCAGGAGCACTCTGGAACGGGCGGTGGGCATGAACCCGACGGATGAGCTGGCTGGCGAGAACCTCCGGATTTGCATTTCCATGATCAAAAACGGTGGCAAACCTTCCGACACGCCGTGAGATGGTCGGGGACGCCTCTTCAGCTTGCAGACTTCCCGTCGGCCATGATATTTCTTTGCCGGTACTGATGTCATGGGGTCTTCTGCAGCCCGGTGTCGTCCTCGTTGTTGACAGCACTTTGCATGAAGACCGCTGCTGGAGCTCATTCTTTACTCCCCCCTACTCCGGAAGACTTATACCAGGGGCTCAGTGCGAGATGATCATTCTTCACGCCGGTATCCACGGTGTCGGGCTTTGCCTGTGGGGCGAACGCCCCAGGCAATCAAAGACTGCTTCCGGAAAGTCCCGCGGAAGAAAGCCGAAGGCTCCCCGTCCCGAGTGGTCGCCATATGATGCGGGTTTCGAAGCTCTCCAGGCAGCGCTGGAGCAATCCGGTATCCTTTTGTCTGCCGAGGCGCAGAAGCTTTTCATATGGCTCCCGACCCTGAAGTCCGACCCTGTGGCATCCAGCCCGCTCATAAGCGAGTCGCCGGAATCGCTTGAATCGAGTGAAGAGGCTCTCCTGCGTCCCTGGATGGTAACGGTCGTTCCGCTTTCAGCGCCCGAAGCCGTCGACTTTCTCCTGGCCTGCACCGACAGGACGGTCCTATCTTCCGGGGTCATTATCGGAAGGGATGTGGCCTTTCTGACACACGTCCTGCGGCTGGCGGGAGCCATGACGGCACGCCAGCAGTTTCTGCCCGGCATTACGGAAGCAGATGGGGCCTTTTTCGCCAAGTGGCGACCTGTTTTTTCCGGTTTCGCCGGCCCCGCTCTGAAAAAGCTTGCCGAAGCCATGCCGCCATCATGCCGGGCACTGAGCCCGGAGCCGACCACGGCTCCGGAGGTTCCTGCGGCAAGCCTCATTTCTTCCTTCATGGGCGAGGTCATCGATCAGCTCGTGCGGAGTTCCAGTTCGGAACCCGCTCCTCCCCCTGCGCGAAGGAGCGCAAAGGGCAAGAAAGGTCCGACATTCGAGAGCCTTCACGACCAGTGGCTCCATGCCTTGCGCTCCACCGAGGCGAGGATGGAGGGGAGCAGGACGGAGCTTGCTCAATTTGCCCTTCAGGTTCAAGACTGGCATCGGCCCGTCACGGTTTCCATCTCTTCTCCTTTTCGACTCTGTTTTCGCCTGGAGGAGCCCGACGGGCTTGAAACGGAATCGGACGGCGGAGAGCTCTGGAAGGTCCGCTACCTTCTCCAGGCTGCAGATGATCCGAGCCTCCTCGTTCCGGCGCAGCTTGCGTGGAGCGCACGGGGACGCAAGGCAGCAGTTCTGAAGCGCCTGGATTTTGATCCCAGAGAGTATCTCCTTTCGGCCCTGGGGCAGGCTTCGACGCTTTGCCCCCGTATCGAGACGAGCCTGCGCAAATCCGCCCCCGGAGGCTACGATCTCAAAACCGGCGAAGCCTACGAATTCCTGACGGAGAAAGCGCCGGTTTTGGAGCAATCCGGGTTCGGCATTCTGCTCCCGGCGTGGTGGACACACAAGGGTACGAAACACAAGCTCACGAGCCGTGCCAGGGTGAAGAGCCCCAAGATGCAGGGCGGAGGCCGCCTTTCGCTCGAAGAGATCGTTCATTTCGACTGGGAAGTCGCCATTGGAGCCGAGGTCCTGTCCCGTGAAGAGCTTGAGGCACTCGCAAGACTCAAGGCGCCGCTGGTTAAGATCCGTGGACAGTGGGTTCAGCTGAACGCCGACGAGATCAAGGCGGCCCTGGATTTCTGGAAGGTGAAGACTTCCCGCGAAGCCACGGCGCGGGAGGTGATCCGACTGGCTCTCGGCGCTCAAAGGCCCGATTCTCCGATCCCCTCCGATGGGGTCAAGGCGACGGGCTGGATCAAAGAGGTCATCTCTCAGCTGGAGGGCCGCTCCAAGTTCGAAGAACTGCCGACACCGGGAGGTTTTCTCGGGGAGCTTCGACCCTACCAGGTCCGGGGCTTTTCGTGGATGAGCTTTCTTCGGCGCTGGGGGCTCGGCGCCTGCCTTGCGGACGACATGGGGCTTGGAAAGACCATTCAGACATTGGCCCTGATCCAGAAGGACCGGGAAGCGAACGGGCGCCGGCCCGTGCTCCTGACCTGCCCCATGTCGGTTGTGAACAACTGGAAAAAGGAAGCGGCCCGCTTCACTCCGGATCTCACGGTCATGATTCATCATGGAACCGGGAGGTCCAAGGGGAAGAACTTCAAGAAGGAAGCCCAAAGGCATGCCATCGTGATCACGAGCTACGCCCTGTTGCACCGTGATTTCGATCTCTTCAAGGGCGTGGCATGGGGAGGGATCATCCTGGATGAGGCTCAAAACATCAAAAACCCGGAAACCAGGCAGGCCAAAGCCGCTCGCGCTCTTCAGGCGGAATATCGTATCGCGCTCACCGGCACCCCCGTTGAAAACAACGTGGGAGACCTCTGGTCCATCATGGAATTCCTGAACCCGGGATTTCTGAGCACACAGTCCGAGTTCAAACGAACGTTCTTCATCCCCATCCAGGCACATCGCGACGCCGAGGCCGCAAGGCGCCTCAAACGGTTGACCGGCCCGTTCATCCTGCGCAGGTTGAAAACCGACAAAAACGTCATCACCGACCTCCCGGACAAAATGGAAATGAAGGTTTACTGCACGCTCACCAAGGAGCAGGCCTCACTATATGAAGCCGTTGCGAACGATGCGCTGCAGGCCCTCGATGCGACCGGCGGCATTCAGCGAAAAGGCGTCGTCCTGGCAACGCTTTCCAAGCTGAAGCAGGTCTGCAACCATCCGGCGCAGTTTCTCGGCGACAACTCGCCCATTCCGGGTCGATCCGGCAAGCTCGCCCGCCTGACCGAGATGATGGAAGAGATATTCGAGGTCGGAGACCGCGCCCTCGTATTCTCCCAGTTTTCGGAAATGGGCGAAATCATCCGGCGCTACCTGCAGGAAACCTTCGGCCGCGAGGTGCTCTTTCTGCATGGCGGTGTCCCCAAGAAACGGCGGGACCACATGGTCGAGCGGTTCCAAACGGAGAAAAGCGGGCCGCAGATCTTCATCCTCTCGCTCAAGGCGGGAGGTACGGGGCTCAATCTCACGCAGGCAAACCATGTCTTTCACTTCGATCGCTGGTGGAACCCCGCCGTTGAAAACCAGGCGACCGACCGGGCATTCCGGATAGGGCAGAAGCGAAACGTTCAGGTCCACAAGTTCGTCTGTGCCGGTACTCTCGAGGAGAGGATCGACGAAATGATTCAAAACAAGCAGGAGATCTCGGGTGACGTGGTGGGAACGGGAGAAGACTGGCTGACCGAGCTCTCCACGAATGAGCTCAAGAGCCTTTTCGCCCTCGGCAGCGAGGCGATGCGAGAGGATTAGCGGGCTGCTGTCCGGCCCAACCGAGGAGCACCGACCGTGGCAAGACGATTCTATGATTACTTTCCACCCTCAAGACCCAGGGCCGCAAAGGGAGGAATCAAATCCCAATCCAGGGGGGGACGATTTGCAGAAAACTGGTGGGCAAAACGATGGATCGCCGTCCTCGAAGGGTTCAACATCGGAGCCCGGTTGGGCAGGGGGCGCTCCTATGCCAGAAACGGCCAGGTGCTTTCGATAGATATCGAGAAGGGATCGGTCAAAGCCAGGGTTCAAGGCTCCCGGTCCAAACCCTACGAGATCAAGATGAGGGTGAAGGCCCTCTCGGAATCCGAATGGCGCAAGGTCACCGTTGCGCTGGCGGAGCAGGTGATCTTTGCCGCCAAACTCCTCGCCGGCGAAATGCCTCAGGAGATTGAACAAGTCTTTGCGGCCGCCGGGCTTTCGCTCTTCCCTGCAGCGCTCAAGGACCTTGAGACCCATTGCTCCTGCCCCGACTGGTCAAACCCCTGCAAGCACATTGCAGCCGTCTACTACCTTATGGGCGAGGAGTTCGATCGCAACCCGTTCCTCATCTTCAAACTGAGAGGAATGGAAAGAGACGAACTGCTCGGGGGGCTCGGGCAATCGGCTCAAACGAAGAGCATGGCGGAAACGCATGAGAGTCCTTCCGAACCCATTGCCCCCGAGAGCGTGGCCTTCTGGAACGGAAAGGATCTCCCCGACGTCTTCACCGGTGAAGTCGTCATTCCTCCCATGAAAGCCGCCTTGCTCAAGCGCATCGGGAATTTCCCCTTCTGGCGGGGGGACCGCTCAATCATGGAAACGCTCGAGCCGGTCTACGCCAACGCTTCAGAGAGCGGGATGCAAATCTTCAGAGGAGAAACCGCGAGAGGGGTATCTCGGTTCACGAGACCACACCAGGGCGAAGATGCCTAGATGCAAGGCCAGCGGTCATATAGCAAACTTTCTTCTGCACGCCTCAGGGCTGTCCGGTCCATCTCAGCAACCTCAGGCGAAAGGTGTGGATTCCAGCGCTCGAATCTGCGGAGATCCCTTTTCGGGCCATCAAGCAAACCCGCCATACTTTTGCCACGCTGGCTCTGGGCTGCGGCGAGACCCCAACTGGATCGCCCGGGTGATGGGGCACTGCGACACGCAGATGATCTTCAAGCACTACACGAGGTACGTGAAGAGGGTTACGGGGGCCTTCAATGGAGAGAACGTCAACGCGGCTCTCCTGAAATCAAAGGCAGAAAATGGGAACCACGGGGAATAACGAATTTGGGCAAGATTTGGGCAAAAACCCCGCCACAAACACAAAGGGGTTACCGTCTTTCGACTGTAACCCCCTGATTTCCCTGGAGCCGGCGATGGGATTCGAACCCGCGACCTGCTGATTACGAATCAGCTGCTCTACCCCTGAGCTACGCCGGCCCAATTGGTGACCGCGCTTATATCATGCGGGTTTGCGGGCGGTCAAGACCAAAGCCGGAATGGTCAAGATGTGCCCAGATCAACCCAAATGGAGTGGGCAATCCGCTCCATTTATGGTCCGTTCTTTTTCGGCAGAATGGCCTGCATACGACCGGACTTCGGGGACCCGAGGCTGGTGAGATTGCAGCTTCCAGAATTTCACACATGATTCCAAGAGGTTGAATCCAGATCATCCGGTCGGGCACAACGAGTATGAAGTGGACATGTTGGCTTTTCCAGGGATCAGGTTTTCCAGGATGAAGAGAGCTGTATGTTGATCATGGGCAGCGCGATTGCCGACCCTGCGGTTGATCAAGTGCTGCCGGTGAATCTGAAGTCGGCAAAACTCCCGGTCCATCACCTTTCCAGCAAAATCCCATGTTCCCGAAGCCACCCGGCCAAGTCCTCCTGCTGAACCTCCCCCTTGCCGAGACGTTCAAACAGGATGACGCGATCCGGGGCTGGGGCTTTGACGCGGAAGCCATGGATCCGCAGAAAGAGCATGCAAACCACATAGGCCGTCCGCTTATTTCCGTCCACAAAAGGATGATTCCGCGCTATTCCATGAGCGTAGGCTGCGGCCAGGTCAAAAACATCCGGATCACCGTGTGCCTCAACTTGCAGCGGATGGGCCAGAGCGCTCTCCAATAGCCCCATCTCCCTGACACCGCTCACGCCCCCATGCTCGGCAAGCTGCTGGTCATGGATGGCCAGGACAACTGCGGGACCAATCCAGGTCCAGTTCATCGCCTGGCCAACTCACGCAGAACATCCCGATCCTCACGCATTATGGCCTCAGCTGTCTCCATCTGTTTGGCAAAGTCGGGGTCCAGGGGTGTGATTCGGTACCCATCTTGTGCATCGGTCAGATACACTGTGTCACCTTCCTCGACCTTGAGTCGCGCCACGACTTCTTTGGGGAGTACCAACCCGAGAGAGTTTCCAACTTTGCGAATTTTGAGCGTCTGCATCATAATTGCCTCCATGTTGACACAAAAGTTATAATTGGATGTACTCGTGGATGTCAAGTTCCAGTGCCGGTGAAGACTTCGCGATGAGTGAGATGCTCTGCTCCCCGAGCCAGACTTCACCAGCTTGCGAATCCTGAAGTCGGTGACAGGCACCAGTCGCATAACGGAAATGATTTGGACATGTGGCCTATTTCAGCGATCTGGATTTCCAGGATCAGGAGAGCTGTACAAATGGAAGAACTGAAGCACAAGCGCCACGAAACAAGGCAGCTGGAAGTGGGAAGCTGCCAGTGCGGAGAAATGATCATCCAGTTCTTCGGCTCACTGCGATCCGGTGTGAGGAACGCACCACTGAGCGAACGCCTTGAATCTGGAATCCTGGAATTCTGGAGCTCGGCCCACTTGCCCGTCAGGCAGCAACAACAACCCAAAACCCTTTCACGTAAATATGCTATGAGCCCTTCTCCCGTAGTACTTCCCAAACATCATCCTGAACACTTCGGATGATATGATACCCCAACATCCGGTAGCTCTCGAATTGAGATTCACTGAACCACTGATCCACGGTCGTTTCATGAGGAAACCGAGGGTTTGCAGTGCGGTAATGAAGGACATCGGCGGGTTCATCGCCGGTAACGTCGGGCTTTACGTAGATCAGGGTGCCACTGCCGATGTCGGGATAGTCGATCTTGCCAATCCAGATTGTCTGCACATGCTTTTCACGTTCGCTCTGAGGTATCAGACCGGGCGGGAATTCAATGGAGACTCCGAGATCGATCCGAATCTTGCTGATGGTGTTCCCCAAATCTTCCAAGCTACGGTCCGGATCGCACGAGGCGTCCACTGCAACGATGAACCGGCAGCGGCGAAGTACCATTTCATAGAGACCCAGGTTGTCGAAATGACCCCCGTCGGAAAGGTACACAAAGGGATTTTTGTCATCCGTAAGACCCAAAGCCTCCGCAATGAGATACCATGAACCATATGCCGGTGCATGGCGGTCAAAGCTCTTCTCTCCGGCGGTCCCTGTATTGCCCAGCCAGCATCCGAGCCGCAGGTTGAACAGGGCCAGCAGAAAGGTGATCAGGGGCGATGAATGATAACCCATGTTGGGACTCGCGGCTGCCCCCGAGATAGTCATGGCAGTGCCAAGGGAGATTCCACGGTTCCCACCGTAGTACGTTCGATGGGGGTTATCGTGGTCGCGATAGGCGACCCTGCGGTACCCCAATAGACGATTGCCCGCATGGAGCGGTGTAACCGTAAAAGGCTCTGCCTTCCTTTGCTGCCAGGCCAGACTCGATCCTTTCACGAGATTCAGGGTCGTGTTGACCACAGGGAACAGACAGGTTTCTTCGCTGGTCGGGCTCTGTCGTTTTTCTGCTTGGTGGAGAGTGTGCATCGACACATTGTCATTGGCATCGAACCCGGTGAAGGGGTTTGGCCTTCGTGTTGTATTGGATGCGCCAAGATATGCTCGGATCAGACGATATTTGTACAAGCTGTGCAAAGAAAACCTGTTGAAGTCAATATATCGGTCGATCAGGAGTCCAAGAAGTAATAGCCCAACAACCAAACTCAAAGGCAGCCAGTAAGGGGAGAAATTTAGAGCGAGCAGATGAATGACAGGGTCGATGAAAACATCCTGCCCGCTGTGCCACATATAATAGTAATTGAGACTATTTGGTCCGCAAAGAGGAACGCTGGAAATCCATTTGAGCCATTTTTCTACCGACAGTTCCACGATCAGCCCTGCCTGAGATGCCTGGCAGAGGAGCCAGCTTCCGGCAAAGCTCAACATGCTGAGAAGGATGAGCAGAAACACGAATCCAGCGACAAGGAGGGCTCGATCCAGCAGGAACGATTGCCAGCCGTCAGACCTGCCCTTCCCCGAGCTCGCTCCATGGCTCTTTCCGTAGAGTATGCTGAAGAGTCCGGAAAGCCCGCCAAGAGGAGCAATGATTGCGGGGATTTTGAGTAGCAGCAAGGGACCGACGAATGCAACGGAAGTGACGACGATCCAGGTGAAACTCATGATCAGGGTCCATGCTCCACTTCGCGCCCACCACTCGCGGTCGTTTTCCTGCTCCAAACCACTGGTCTCACAATCCCCCTCCGGTTCGGCGAGCCCACACCCGCTGCGCAGGGCCACGAACAGGCTTTCGGCAAAGAAAAAAGCGCTCAAAAATAAAGGTACCGCTATGAGAACATAGATGTCCCCGGCGCGGATGTTGGGGAGCCAGGACTTAGCCCACGATCCGGCGAGGACACAATGGATGATCTCCGCCATGATCCAGACGGAAATCCCTCCCAATGCACCGGAGAGCACGGCTTGACCGAGCTCTCCGAAATTGTAGCGACGCAAATCGAATCGGTAGAGCAACAACGCATGGAATATCCATGCAACCAGGATGAGCGCTGGGAAGAAGGCAACCTCGGATTTCGTCAGCCTGAATACGGTCAATCTTTTGCCTGGCTCCGACTCTTTTGTCTGGCTTCTCGACCTGTCCGGATTCAGGCTCGGCGAGCCCGTGGGAAGAACGAAAAATCTGTATGAAGCCGGCACGAGCGGCACATCACCCGTAAGATCCGGATAGATGGTGGCGGACGGCAGAGGGGATCCTGCTACCTGCTCCAGCAAGGGAGACGGCTGCTTTCTGTCGTTGGCCGGCAGTGGCCAAACATGGCAAAAACTTAGAAGAATAGCCGACAGGAGCAATGGAGAAGCACTCCACATGAGATATGTTCTTTGGTCTTCTCCCAACTGAAGGAATCGGAACCGGGCCTCCTTCCGGAATCCCGCAGCACTCGGGCGACTCAAGAACCTGTAAAGGACGGCGAGCACCCCCAGCACAAAGCCAACCACTTTGACCAACAGGGTTACAGTCCAAGACGGCACTTCGCGCGCCAGAGCCCCGTAGATGCGAGGGGCCAGCAACACACTCAGCAGTATCGGGGTGAGAAAGGACCAGTTGACCAGGAGATTCCTGAGGTAGGTGGCCACGACCGTCCACGTGTCGGCAGAGAAGAACCCGAGTTTAGGAGTGAGATAGTTGCTGTAATGGCGCAAGTGCCTGACAGGGCCTGGCTCAACATTAGAGCTGGACCGCGAAGTAGCGCCAAGCTCCGCAATCACACCTCGCATCCCTTTCTGGTGACGGGTGCTCCACACTGCAAGCCACCCTCCAATGTAGCCGCCTCCGGAGACCGTTGACAGGTATTCGAATTTTTGAAGAAGCCCGACTCGGGCAAGCGCCTGCAGAACGCCAAGACCAAAGCTGGCACTGCGGATCCCCCCGCCCGAAAGGCAAAGGGCGGCGTGGCATTCCTTGTCTATCTTCGAGTATATTTCCTTCAGGCGTACCTCATCAATCCTGCCGAGCTCCTGCGGGTAGGCTCGCTCCAGCAGGAGGCGATTAACGCAGCAAAGGTCGATGCCATTGAACTGGAGGACTCCGTTCTCCGTATGCTCTTCCATGAGCCGGCTGAGGGTCGGAGACATTGGGATATCCTGGTTCCGGAACCACCGGCTGTAAAGGTCCGGTTTCTCGAGCAGATCATTCAGAACTTCCAACAGCATGGCCTTGAGTCTGGCCGCCCGTGGTTCATCGACCTCTAGCTCCACCGGTGCTTTCCCGATCGGACAATGTCGCGTGACGTACTCAACCCCGAGCACATGCCCCGACTTCTTATCAAGAAGATCCCAAATCTCTTGAGACAATTGGTGGGCGGGCTCTACAGACCTGGAATCATGAATGCGACAGATGAGGGCGTCGAAATCTTTGATGTCGTCTTCCCTGAAGCGCCAAGGCTTCAGGCCGCAACTGCATTCCCCCTCGTCAACCTGTGGATCACCAGCTCCTGAAGTATGCAACGTATTGTATTCGTCCCTGAGCACCTCCCACAAAGCCAAAGGCAACTTGCGAGGTTTCAATGAACTTTCCATCTCCGGCCCCCGATATGATGCACACTTCTGTCCATGCCATAAGATCGGTTCCCAAGGTCAATGATATGGTCGTTGACGGGTTCATGCGACCCATGCGGGTCTTGGCGATTCTCTGACTGCCTGTGCAGACGTACCTTGTGTTCATCCCACACGTCACTTCAGTTGCTGCATAACAGTGCGATCCCCATGACTGCGACAGCATCAGCTCCTTGTGCTCGATATCTTCACGTATGCCGGCAATTCGACTGCACAATGCAAAGGCTGCTGAACGCCAGAAGGAGCGGGTAGACGAAGAGGGTGTCGATATCAATGAGCAACTGATTTCTGGGTCCTTCCCGGACACAGCTCCGGGATTTTGGGTTTAACAGGGCGCGATCTTTGATCCACACGGGCTCCTGTGGCAGACAGGATACCGCTTGCAGCAGTCGACATTCGAAGGGGCTGGCCCTGCTATGGTCAGGAGCACCGCGAAGACGAGGAACGCCATAAAGAAAGCGTCCAAGAGCAATATGCGATAGGTCAAAGGCACCCAGGTGAATGAGTGGGGCATATGAATTTGGTCTTCTCCCTCATGGATTCCTCTGCGCGGTACTCCCTGAATTAGAGAGCGCGTCCGTGGAAACAAATGATCTTCAGACTTCAGTGGATCAAAAGGAGATTGAATGGGTGTTTGAAAGACAACGCGGCGAGCGAATCGTAATTTGTGGCTGCCGATTCCACCACAGACCCAATGTAAATACAATAAGTTAGGTTTAGGGACTTCGCAACTGTGCTCTTGCTGATACCCGAGTCTTTCTAATCACAAAGCAGGACCTTGCGGTGTGCCGAGCCTGGGACTGCTCTGCAACACATATAGCCTGCCAATCCAATAGGTGCCGACAGGGGCCGGCAGCACAACGAATAAATCCAATTTGTGCTTGTGATTTCATATCCATCACCGGACTTCTCAATCCATGGCCTCCTTTGTTTGACGGGCGGGGGTAAATCATGGGCATCTCAAGCCGGGATCGTCATCAAGGGCAGCAATTCTGACAGGAAAACGCAAACGGCGCCTCACTGTGGTAATTGCCGTTGTTGTCCCAAAGGGTGACCGCTCCCGAAAACGTTTGGCCCGGAACCCAAAGGACGTTGTCCGCCGTGGCGGTAAAGCCGGTGCATTCGGGCTCCGATGCTTGCCTTGAGCAGTCAGATCCCCACGAAGAACAGCTCAGGCTCATGCCCACCACCAAGCTTGAGTCGACGGGCCCGCAGGCGTTCCCGGTGACACTGATCGTATTGTAGCAGCCGGATGGCCAGCAGGCGGGAGCGCAGCTGGTGGAGGCGACACTGATCGAGAGAGGAGTTGCGGTCGTCGTGAACGACCACACCGTTCCAGGAGTGTATGGATCGGGCAGGAGGCCGCACATCTGGTTCACGGCCACGACCTTCCAGTAATACGTCGTGTTCGAGCTCAACGAGTCGGGAGTGTAGCTGGGACTGCTGGAATGGGGGAGAGTTGCCACGGGGGTTGAGGGCAGCGTCGGCGTCGTCCCGAGATAGACGCGGTAATAGTCGGTATTGGAAGTCGCCGCCCAGCGTAAAGTGGTGCTGGTTGAAACAGCCGAAGCGCCGTTTGCGGGGGAAGGGCTGGATGGCGTTCCCGGCGAGGCTGGATTGCTGACCGTTATGGATGTGGGTTTGCAGATCGTAACCTGGGCGGAGTCGGTGGCACACACGCTGAACTGATAGGTGCCTGATGGTTCCTCGATGACTCCACTGACCAACCCATTGGAGGCGATGGTGACCCCCGACGGAAGAGAACCAGCCCCGGCCGAAAAAGTATAGGGCGCGATCCCGAACGCCGGCGCTGCTATCTGGTAGCTGAACGGACTGCATTGCTGGGCGGAGCCCAGTGAAGCGGGGAGGTTGAATGTCAGGTCCGACGTCGTGAAGCTCCACACCGGTCCCTTGGAGACCGACGGGCTCAAGCCGTTGCATATGTTGTGCTTCGCGACGACCTGCCAATAATAGGTTGTCTTGGGATTCAAGGCTCCGGGAGCATAAGACGGAGTGTCCAGAGTCGCCACCTTGGGTGGACTCTTGGTGGTGCCGAAGTAGACATCGTACGAGTCCGTATCGCTGGTCGCCATCCAGCTCAACGTGGTGGACATGGGCACGTCTTTGGCGCCGTTCGCGGGGGAAGGGCTGCCAGGTGCTCCCGGCTGGATGGGAGGAAGCACAGTTATGGAAGTGGGGTTGCATTTAGCGGTGCCTGATGCGTCGGCTACGCATATTTTGAATCGATAGTTCTTAGCGGGTGAAAGCGCAAGACCGTAGACCGTTCCGGTCACCGCCGGACTGAGCTCGGTCTTGACGAAGATGTCCAGCGGGGGAAAACCGCCGGAGCCGAGCGAGTAAGTGTAAGGGGGGCCAGCCCCACCGGATGGCGGCCCCACACTCGCGTAGAACTGATCGCACTGACGGACGGAGCCCAGAGACTTCGGGAGGAGAAATGTCAGAGGTTGAACGTACGTTCCCGTGATCTGGATCTCGCACCCTTCCGTGATGCTGACGCTCCGGGCTGCAGGGCTTTTCCAGCCCTTCACGCGGCTGAAGGTTATCTTGTGGGAACCAGCCGGAAGGGTGACCGTCACTCCACTCTCGAGCCATGGCCCCCTGTCTGCCTTCCATTTTGCCCCCGCACCGACCGGTCCGATGATCGTCACTGTGAGCGATCCTTGTGGAACGGGACTGGAAGGCTTCACACTATTGGAAGGGCTTGACGGCGGCCCGGTCCCGACGCCGTTGGTTGCCGTTACCGTAAATGTATAAGACTTGCCGTTCGTAAGTCCCGGGACGGTTAATGAAGTCGTTGTTCCCGTGACTTGGACATTGTCCGGGCTTGAGAGCACCGTATAAGCGATGATTGGGCTTCCGTTGTCCAGTGGGGCCGTGAAGCTGACTGTGGCCTGCCCGTTGCCCGCCACAGCTGTGACGTTTGTGGGTGCTCCGGGAACGCTGGCCGTGCCCATCGGGGTTACACTGTTCGAGGGAGATGACGGTGGCCCGGTCCCGATCGCATTGGTCGCTGTTACGGTGAACGTATAGGCCGTGCCGTTCGATAGACCGGCTACGGTTATCGGGCTTCCCGCGCCTGTGGCTGAGCTCTCCGTGGGATGCGACATCGCGGCGTAGCTCGTTATGACACTCCCCCCGTTTGAGGAGGGCGGCGTAAAGCTCACCGTTGCCTGGGCGTTTCCCGCCGTTGCCGATACGTTGGTCGGTGGCCCGGGAACTGTGGCGACTGTCGACGGATCGTAGAGCTCACAGAGGGACTGGACCCCCTGGCTGTTCTGCCCTCCTGCTGCGAGCACGATGCCGCTGGGAAGAAGGCTTGCGGTATGACCGTAACGTCCGTTGACAAGACTTCCCGCCGTTGTCCACGTTCCGTTGGACTCGCTGTAAATCTCGCATCCGGCTAGAGCGTCGTCGCTGACGTCCTGCCCACCTGTGGCAAGCACCATACCACTGAGAAAAAGGGTGGACGTGTGCTGGACACGTGGTGTAGCGAGGTCCCCAGCCACAGTCCATATTCGCGTAGACGGATCGTAGATTTCACATTCAGCAAGCAAAGGAACGCTGGGGTTCCAGCCGCCTGCCCCCCCTGCCACGAACACCTTGCCGATCGCCAGCGGGGTGGCCGTGTGCCCCCACCGCCCTGTGGTGAGGCTTCCAGTCACGGTCCACTGTCCGGTGGATGGATCGTAGATTTCACAACTGGAAAGCGTACCCGGATTGCTCCCGAAGGCCAGTCCCCCCGTCACCAGGACCTCTCCGCTCGGAAGAAGGGTGGCAGTGTGATTCCAACGGCCGGTGGCGAGGTCTCCGGTCATCGCCCAGGTGCCTGCGGCCGGATCGTAGAGCTCACACCCGTTGGCTCCCCCACTCGCGAGCACCTTGCCGTTCAGGAGCAGCGTGGCCGTATGCTGCGAGCGCGGGTTAGTGAGGCTACCCGTCGTAGTCCACTGTCCTGTAGATGGATCGTAGATTTCACAACTGGACAGTATCCCGGGGGAATTCCCGCTCCCGCCCGCCACGAGGACTTTTCCGCTGGCAAGGAGGGTGGCTGTGTGGAGGACACGCGCCGTGGCGAGGCTACCCGTCGCAGTCCACTGTCCAGTGGATGGATCGTAGATTTCACAGTCAGAGAGCTTGTTGCCGGCGAAATCCCACCCACCCGCCACCAGCACCCTGCCATCGGAAAGGATGGTCGCTGTGTGCCCCCACCGAGCCGTGGCAAGGCTTCCCGTCGTCATCCATGGACTGGCTGTCACGCCGCCAATACCTGCAAAAAGAGCCCAAATCGAAACCAGAAGGATGCTCAGAGAAATGCCTCGCCGTTTCCAGAACATCGGTGTATCCCCCCTCGTCGTGCTTCAATTCGCATATTCTGACCGTTGAAACCCCTCAACGATTCCCGACTTTGGCAACTGTACCCCGCCCGCCTGTCGGAGCAGCTGCCCGGATGGGCAATATCCAGGCCAAAGACGTAAACAGCATGCAGGAAAATACGATGAACCGAAGGGAACAGCTGAGATTAGCCCGTCACGCACCCCCTCGCTTCCATCCTGGCAGCCTTCGTAAAAGCTGGTGCATATACCTGAGCCAAAAAGACCTGCTTATCTTGAGACACCTCCATTCCATTTCCTCTCGGTGCAAGTTCCATGATAGATTTCGTCTCAAATTTTGTCTTTTTTTAACATCTTCTCATTTCCCCGCCTTTTGACGCTGGATATAAGACATGGTCAGACTCATCGGTTATGCGCGCGTTTCGACCAGGGAACAGGAACTGGATCTTCAGTTCGACGCGCTGAAAGGCGCAGGGGTCCCTGAATCTCTCAATTTTACTGACAGCGTGACTGGAGCCTGGCATGAACGCGTCGGACTCAACGCCTGCCTCGAGGAGGTCAAGAAGGGCGACACGCTTCTGGTTTGGCGTATCGATCGTCTTGGAAGATCTCTCTCATCTTGTAAGTCTGGTCGAAGGCTTGCGAGAAAAGGGTGTGTATCTTCGGTAGCTGTGTTAGGGGGTGATCGACACAAGCTCTGCTTCCGGAGAGCTCATCTTCAACGTTCTTTCATCCCTTGCCCAGTTTGAACGACGACTCATCCAGGAACCTGCCCGAGGAAAAAGGGGACGCCCTTAACTTATTAACTTAAGCCGGGTCCACCCATCCTGTTTTCTTCGCTCTCGGCCCCTCGTGCAAACGTCTTTCTCAGAGCCACGTGTGTCAATTTAATAAGTTAAGGGCGTGCCTATCATTTTTTGTTTCCCATTGATATGCTTTAATATTTTTGCCCATGGACGGTCTGTGCCAGAGACTTCAGGCAAGAATTTGACTTTGGCTCATTCAGAGGATAGATCGCAGCTGTATCCAATGCACCCAAAGGAAAACGGCATTGAGTGAGTCCGCAGCCACTTTCGGTATCCTCATCAAACAGACAAAGGAATATGGGGTCGTCGCGCACTGCCTTGAGCTCGACCTTGTGGCTACCGCCGATACTCTTGATGCTGTGAAGGCCGATATCCTTGATGTCATTATTGCACAGTTCCAGTATGCCTCTGCAAACGACAACCTTGAGTACCTCTACCATTCTGCTCCCCCGGAAGTATGGCGAGAATTCTATGAATGCCGAGAGCAGGAAACCGAGCGTTACCAGGTGCTGAGCAGCGTAGAGGGTTAGAGCATCGAAGAAGTTTGTTCCCCCCCTGGATAATTGCCAACACCTGCCGCTCTACTGGTGACCGCCATGTCTAAAGGTTCCCTTAAACTGAGGGAGCTGCTTGCGAGAGGCTCAAGGCATACGGAATAACCATCCCCGACAGTCACAAAGGAAAGGGTTCCGAAACCATCCTCTTCCGCCCATTAGAACCTGGTTCACGAAAAGGTCCACAAGTTTACCATCAAAAAACATGGCACAGGAACTGTGATCACCGCTCCGGTCATCAATGCAGCCCTTCGAAGGTTTGGAATCCATCCCAAGGAATTTTGGGGCGAATAGGTCACCTGGCCAATTCCCCTTCCCGTCTACAAACCCCTCAACTGCTACAGACTGTACGTTGTGCTGGACCAACGGGGAGATGAGCGGTACCCCGACTTGGATTTTCATCCAAGCTCCCTTGGATGAAAATCCAACCGAGGGGCGGGAGTCCCGACCGGTAGGGAGGGGTTTCCGCTCGAATGTTTGTTTCGCGCAGTGAAGCTGCGCGAGCGAGAGGGCTCACGGGCGGCGGCTGCGGACTTGGCCCTCACGTCACGGGCGTGGTCCGCCGTCGCCTGCAGCCCTGGGTTAGCAGTTCGGACTTCTCATGCAAGGCCTTCGACATTACTACGTCAATACATCGGTTCCCGGGCCAGGCACCCTGCAAGTTCATAAGTTAAGAACGTCCCTATATTCCACTCAACTTTCGTCATCCATTATGGCTAAAATGCCGAGCGCCTGGTCTGGAATGTTGACCTCTCATCTTCCCCGTGAGATATGAGACGTAAGGTTGGGGAAACTTCGGCCCACAGATATCACCGGGCAACCTTCAGTTCTCACGTCAGAACCAGCTCAGAATTGGTCTCCACTCATTGCGCGAGGTGTGACCATGCCGACAGGGGCATGCGGCGTTGACTGCGATGTGTGCAAATTGCGGCTGATGGAAATCTGCTCTACCTGCGGACCGGGAAGGAGCCCCGAAGCAGCGAAGAAGCTGGAGGCTCAGACACGAATCCTCGGCAGTCCGTGTCCCATACTGGCCTGCGCCTCCATGAAGAAGCTCGATTTCTGCCTGAGGGACTGTGCGGAGTTTCCCTGTGTGAACTTCCGATCCGGTCCTTACCCCTTCAGCCAGGGCTTCCTCTCCATGCAGGAAAGGCGTCGCCAGGAACCTCCTCCGGCGCTGACACATAACCGATCCAGGTTGAAAATCCCGGATGAATACTGGGACAAAGTGGCGGCACTGGAGATCCCGGAGATTTGCAGAGCGGCAGAGGCAAAAGTGGATCCGCAAGGCGGATTGGTGATTCCCTCTTTCCATGAAGAAATACGGGTGGACACCTCTGGAAAACGCCTCTTCCGCCGTGTGAATGAGCAATGGGTCGAGGTTGATGACGGCCTATGGGCGCTGGTGACCCTTCTCTACTTGATGAATGTTCCATCCGCCCAGCACGGCAAGCATGACCTGGTGGGAGTGAACGACCTCAAGGAGGCTCATTACTTCAAGGGTCCCCACGCCATTGACCTGGGTCCGCTCCTGGAGCGCTATGGTTATGACGCTGCCGGATTCCGGGAAGCAGCCAGATTCCTCAAGGGCGAACCCGTACAGATGGCGGATGCCGGCTTCAGACTGCGTCCCTTTCCGCGCATACCGGTTTACTTCCTTCTATACGAGGGAGACGATGAGTTTCAGCCCAAGTTGAGTGTTCTCTTCGAAAGATCCATTGAGCAGGTATTTTCAGCCTCGGGAATCTGGAGTCTGGTGAAGGTCTCGGCCAGCAAGCTCCTGAAGGGACCCGATCGGGAAGAATGTCTGAGATGACAGGAGATCTTCAGGGACGAAAGCTCTAATTTTTCTTATCAAGGGGAAAACCTTGTGTTATCGAATCTGAGCGAGCATACCCCTATCCCCTTCCATCGATTCAGGGAGTAAGGGGGTAAGAGAGAAGCCCGACCGATTCCCGAGAACAGCTAAGGCGCGATTGATTCGGATGTGTTTGGGGGGGGAGGCAAGGCGTGAAACTCTTTTTTGAGCAGCGCAGGGACGGACGGATCCTTGTGAGGATCCAGGGTAATCTCGACATGGACACCGTACCGGAAGTGAGAAGAAAGCTTCTACGTGTGATCAGCACCAAGGGGCCGTCCGGCCTGGAATTGGATTTTTCCGGCATTGCATCTATGGATACTTCAGCGGTGGCTATGATGGTCGAAGTCCTTCGAGCTCTTTCACCATCAGGACGCAGGCTTCGACTGATGGGATTGAGGGAGGATCAGCAACGGCTTTTCAGTCTGGCCAGATTGAATCAGGCTTTCGGGCTCAACAATGAAGACCGGGAGAGCAGCTGAGATATGGCGGCGGGAAACATTATCGAAATCCGAGGCCTCACGAGTTTTTACGGTCAGCGTCAGGTTTTGTACGACGTCCGCTTTGGCATTCCGAGAAACGGGGTGACGGTCATCATGGGCCGAAGCGGATGCGGCAAGACAACTCTTCTGCGTCATCTGATCGGCCTCAAACGGAGCGCCCCCGGACAGTTGTTTGTTGATGGGGATGACTTCGGAGCTTTCGGGGAGGGAGCCATGAAGCGCTACCGGCGCAGGATTGGAGTCCTTTTCCAGAGCGGGGCACTGTTCAACTCCATGAACCTGTGCGAGAACATCGCCGTACCTCTCAAGGTTCATACTCGACTGGCGGATGAAACGATCCGCATCATGGCCCTCATCAAATTGCACCTGGTAGGCTTGTCCGGATTCGGCGACTACATGCCCTCCCAGCTGAGCGGCGGCATGCGAAAAAGGGCCGGGCTTGCGAGAGCCATGGCCATGGACCCTGAGATCCTGTTTGTTGACGAGCCCTCGTCGGGGCTGGACCCCATCACGGCTGCCGGCCTTGACCGACTGCTCGTTGAGCTCAAAGACACCCTGGGCATGACAATCATCGTGGTGACTCACGAGCTGGAGAGTGCATTTCTGATTGCGGACCAGCTCGCCGTGATCGATGGAGGAAGGGTCCTTGCCGCTGGCACTCCCGATGAGATCCGAGCGAGCAGAGATCCCAAAGTGATTCAGTTTCTTCAGAGAGAGGCTGATCATGAGGAAATAGATACCTCCGGCTACCTCGAGGGGCTGATGCGCACCGGCTGATGTTGAGAGGCACTTCGCGAACGCACGAACGTTCAGTATCCTCTCTTCCCCAAGAGGGAGAGTGCCCCGTGAAAGCAGCATCGAGGCTGCTGGGGCCTCCCTGTGATCGCGGCCCTGTGGGTCCGCGCTTAAAATCATAACGATTAATGCTCTAGGAGATTGTCCCAAGCCCGACTTTGCCGCAGGGGAGCGACCATGACCCACCTCATCCAGTCACTCGGGGCCCGTGCCCTCGACGAACTGTGGCGCCTGGGGCGCCTGGGCCTGTATTTCCATCACATGTTGCGAGGGCTGTTCAGGCCACCCGGCAAACTCTTCTTTGTCGTCAAACAGGTCTGGTTCATAGGCACCAAATCCTTATTCGTCGTCGGGTTTACGGGGGCCTTCACCGGCATGGTGCTGGGTCTGCAGGGATATTACACGCTCTCGAAATTCGCCTCCGAGGGCATGCTCGGATCCGCCGTGGCCCTCAGTATCATTCGTGAGCTGGGCCCGGTCCTTACTGCCCTCATGGTCACGGGGCGGGCGGGTTCGGCCATGTGTGCCGAGCTCGGCATCATGAGGATCGACGAGCAGATTGATGCTCTGGAGTGCATGGCCATCGATCCCCATTCCTACCTGGTCACACCTCGTCTCATCGCCAGCCTGATAGCTCTGCCGCTGCTGACTGCATTCTTCGATGTGGTGGGAATATTCAGCGGGTATGTCATTGGAGTCCAGTTGCTGGGAGTCAACGAGGGAGCATACATCGAAGGCATGCGCAGGAGCGTCGAGTGGGCCGACGTCTATATGGGTATTGTGAAATCCCTGTGTTTTTCGGTGATCATGATCTGGATCAGCACCTATAAGGGCTTTTTCGCAGGGGTCGATGAAGGCAACTTCGGTCCCGAACAGGTCAGTCGCGCCACAACCGACGCGGTGGTTGTGTCGTCCATAGGTATTCTCGTTGGAAACTACGTGGTGACATCACTACTCATTTGACGACAAGGAAGCCGGTGATGGAGAGAAAAGGGATCGAGTTCGGCGTGGGGTTGTTCCTCCTGGTGGGATTGTTGTGCATGGCCTATCTTTCATTCAAGCTTGGCAACGTGGAATGGTTCGGCAGCTCCAGATACAGGATCCAGGCACAATTTTCCAATGTCGGCGGACTGACGGAGAACGCGGATGTCAGCATGGCCGGAGTGAAGATCGGCAAAGTGGAAAAGATCAGGCTGAGCAACGGCCAGGCGCTGGTGACTCTCAGCATCAACGAAGACGTTCATATTGAAGAAGATGCCATTGCAAGCGTAAAGACGAAGGGTATCATCGGCGACAAATACCTGTCCATAAGCCCAGGTGCATCGGATGAATACATCAAGCCTGATGGAAGGATTCAGGATACCCAGCCACCGTTGGACATAGAATCACTTCTCAGCAGATTTGTGTTTGGAAGCGTGGAGAAGGGAACGGGACAAGAGCAGTAGAAAATAGGGTCAGCATCAAGTATCAGCTGCAGGTCAGCACATAAAAAGGCCGACTGAGTGTGACACCCGCCGGCCTTTTATGGATGCTGCCTATTGCTCAATTCAAATCTGGAATATTGCTGACGCAAGCTACTTCTTCAGGCCCCTCTTGAAAGCCTGCTCACACTTGTCGGCGGCTGCTTCAGCTCTACGAGCGGCTGCCTCGGCTCTTTGAGCAGAAGCTTCAGCTGCCCTGGCGCTTGCTGCACAGGATTGCTCAATCTGAGCTGCCTTGTCGAGAGCGGCTTGACAAAGCTCGGTGCACTTCTTCGCATCCTCAGTGCATGCACAGCCGGAAATCATCGTGAAAGCCAGAGCCACCATTACGAAAACCGCCAGCACTCTTTTCATCTCTTTCCTCCTCATTCGATTGTCAAATTGACCCTCTTCTTAAACCCAGCGAGAAAAAAATCCCCTTAACCTGCTTCTTTCTCACCTCCTCTCACACAACCATATTTCCAATGAAAACAGACTGATATCGGCCTGCAACCCCATTGATTCCAATAGTAAACCAACGCTACTCCACTCATTCAACAAAATCAAGCAGATTTTTCCGGAAGGCGTTACTGGATCACGAATTTGCCCGATTTCATATCACCATTATTGCGTGAGCTCAACCGTTTTCAGCGCTGAGTCCACAATAGAAAGACGAGTGACGTTGGTAGGAACTCCATTTTGGAGCTTGAGAGCAGTGGTCAATCTGCTGGAATCCACCTGGTTAGCATAAGGAGATTGAGAAAGCTTCTGTTGAGCGTATTGATAATAGTCCGGGATTTTCTTGTAAACGTCAGGATGGGCTTCAACGTATATCTGCCCATCAAGCTTGCCGAATTTGACGGGTTCATAAATAATCTCAAGCTTCGTACCCACCGCGACCTGCGGATAGAGAATACGTATATGCTCGGGGTAGCACCGAATACAGCCATGGCTGACCAGACGCCCTACTCCCCACGGCTGCGCCGTGCCGTGCACTCCATAGGCCCCCGCAGAGAATTTCATCATAAACTCGCCCAGAGGGTTTTCCGGTCCCGGCGGCATAACGGCCATGCCATATTTCTCCTGAAGGGATGCAGGAATATACCAGGATGGATTGGGGCGCTTCTCAACGATGCTGAAACTGCCCAGCGGCGTTTCCCAGCCTTCATCCCCGATTCCGATCGGGTAGGTCTGAACCGAGCCCTTTCCCTTCTCAGAGAAGTACAGCCGGAGCTCGGGAACATTGATCACCAACTGCTGATGCTGGCTGGGGGGCAGGACCCAAATGGTCGGCACGGAGATGCGTGTTCCAACGGGAGGGATGAACGCGTCCATTTTCGGGTAGAGGAGTTCGATCTCATTGAACCCCAATCCAAAACGCCTGGCGATGTCCAAAAGCGTGTCGCCCTTCTTGATCTTCACCCAGGCCGCCGATCCAATGACGGTCTGTTCCGGGATCTGATAGGAGTAACGCCGCACAGTTGCAGTGAATGACTCTTCTTCATCGGCGAAACCGGGCAACGGGATGAGGATCGCTCCCGCAAGCAGGATCACCGAAAGCGGCAGTCTCAATTGCTTCCAGATTTTGGTCTCCAACACGGCAACCTCGCACCTTGGAACACATCCGGAACAACGGATTCAATTCGTCTACGTGAGCCACACTCGGTGGGGGGCAGCGTTTGGAGCCTAGGCTGAATCGCCCCCCAGCGGGGAAATCATCTCATCAACCGCTGCTTAAATAGATATTTCCCTCACATTGATCAAGTCAATTCTATACGAGAATCACCTGGCGAAAAGAAGCTATGCGAAGATCCTGTTGTCCCTGGATGCGAGGTAAAACAGGATCTCATTGCGCCGTATCTGCCGAAGACTGAGCTTTTCCCAGCAAATAGCCGGTTTGGGAGCATCGTCCAGCTTCGTGCGGATGACTCCCTGTCGAGTGATGAGCCAGTGAGCCTTAACATCATGCTCCTCCTGCGGGCAAGTCGAAACAGCGACGTATTGCAGCACAACGGCAAGAATCTGAGCCTGACGATCCAGCCACCCGAGGGCTGCCAGGACCGCGCAGGTCAGGTCCAGGTGCCCCCTGCCGTCACCGATGAGAGCACCGCTCTCACATCCACAAAACGCTTCTCCGACCAGGAGGTCAACGGGACGGGGAATCATCGACCCATAAGAACCTCTCGTCAACGCGGCACCCGTCATACGGAGTCTGGCAGCAGCCAATCGATCTTTGGCTGGAATCCGGTCGGGATCGAAATGTCGGAACCCGTTCTGCATTCCAGGAGTGGGAACGGTGAGGAGCTTACGATCCATGAGCGCATTGAGCCTCACCTGAAAGAAGTGTGACGAGGGGGGGACCATCAGATGACGAGCTTTTCTGTAAGCGATGCTCCTGCGGACGGACGCAGCGATCTTCCCCCAGTGGAGAGCGATCTCCTGCTTTTCCGACTCGGGGAGCTCCGGGTGAGCTTTCCGACGCCAGCTCTCCTTCTGTATCCAGGCTTCACCTGGTTCCTGCCGAATATGCATCATGCCGTCAGCAACTGCAGCTCTTTGAGCTTCCGTATTCGATCGCGGAGGACAGCAGCCTTTTCAAATTCCAGCTCGGCAGCCGCCTCTTTCATCAGGTTCTCGAGCTTCCCGATCTCATCATCCGTGGGAGAGGTCGGAAGAACAGGATAGTCCAGTTGATCCTCGGACACGAAATCCTGATCACGATCCCTGTCCAGGTATTCCGCCAGAATGTCCTTGATTTCCTTCTTCACGGTCCTCGGGGTGATCCGATGCTGTTCGTTATACTCCAGCTGAATCGATCGGCGTCGCTCGGTTTCGTCAAGTGTCCTCCGGATGGATTCCGTCATTCGGTTGGCATACAGAATCACCGTCCCATCGACGTTTCGCGCTGCACGCCCCACCGTCTGAATCAGGGAGCGCTCCGAACGCAGAAAGCCCTCGTTGTCCGCATCCAACACGGCCACCAGGGAAACCTCCGGAATGTCCAGGCCTTCCCGCAGAAGGTTGATGCCCACCAGCACATCGAACTCACCGAGCCTCAGATCCCGCACCAGTTCGATTCGCTCCACGGTGTTGATGTCCGAGTGCATATACCGGACGCGGATGTTGAGCTCAGCAAGATATTCCGTCAGATCCTCAGCCATCCGCTTGGTGAGCGTGGTCACAAGGACCCGGCATCCCCGCTCCACCTGCCTGCGGATCTCCCCGATGAGATCGTCCACCTGGAAGTCCGCCCGGCGCACTTCTATCTTCGGATCCACAAGACCCGTCGGACGGATGATCTGCTCCACGACACAGCCCGAGGTTCGTCCCAGCTCGTAGGGTCCCGGCGTGGCCGAGACATAGACAACCTGGTTGATCTTCTTCTCGAATTCTTCGAAAGAGAGGGGCCGGTTGTCCAATGCCGACGGCAAGCGGAATCCATAGCGCACCAGAGTCTCTTTGCGAGCCCTGTCCCCACGATACATGCCCTGCAACTGGGGAATGGTCATATGGCTTTCATCGATGAACAGGAGCCAATCTTCGGGGAAGTAGGAAAGGAGGGTCGCCGGAGGCTCCCCCGCATTGCGTCCATCCAGGTGCCGTGAATAATTCTCGATGCCGCTGCAGTAGCCGAGCTCGAGCAGCATCTCAACGTCGAGGCGGGTTCTTTCTTCCAGGCGTTGAGCCTCCAGCAGTTTGCCTTCGCTGTGGAGCTCCTCAAGCCGCTGGGTCAGTTCGAGCTGGATGGCCTTCACGGCCCGCTCGAGGTGGTTCCGATCCGTAACGTAGTGTGTTCCGGGATAGACGGCCACTTCATCCAGGTTCCGGAGGGTGCGTCCCGTAAGCGGATCCACCTCCTTGATGCCGTCGATTTCATCCCCGAAGAACTCGATTCTGACCGCACGATCCTCCTCGTGAGCCGGAAAGATTTCGAGCACGTCCCCACGGACGCGGAACGTCCCGCGATGGAAATCGAGGTCGTTCCTCTGGTACTGGATTTCCACGAGCTTTCGCATCACGTGCTCACGGGGCATTTCGCTGTGCTTCCGGAGGAAAAGGAGCATGTCCCGGTAGGTTTCCGGAGACCCCAGCCCGTAGATGCAGGAAACGCTGGCCACGATGATCACATCCCGACGCACCAACAGCGAGCGCGTTGCCGAGTGGCGCATCTTGTCAATCGTTTCATTGATGGAAGCATCCTTGGCTATGTACGTATCGGTTCGAGGAACGTAGGCTTCGGGCTGGTAATAGTCGTAGTAGGAAACGAAGTATTCCACTGCGTTCTCGGGGAAGAAGGCTTTGAACTCGCCGTAGAGCTGAGCGGCCAGTGTTTTGTTCGGGGCGATCACCAGGGTGGGTTTTTGCAACCTTTCGACCACATGCGCCATGGTGAAGGTCTTGCCCGAACCCGTGACTCCGAGAAGCACCTGCTCTCGGACTCCCGCCCGAAGGTTTGTACTCAGGCCCTCAATGGCTTGAGGCTGGTCTCCAGTGGGTGCAAATGAACTGACGATCGAAAACGGTTTCATAAGCTGCAGGCAGGAATCCATTGTTGCGCCCGGCTGGCGGGCGGCCCCACGGTTTCAGGCTTCTGCCTGATGGCGGGCGAGGCTTGAGTCATTGAGTCTCTCGAATGACCAGGCCTTCCATGTGTTCTTTGCGGTTGAATTCTGCAGCGAATCGCAGGGCTTCCTCCCTGCTGCCAAATGAGCCAACGAGCACCCTGTTCCAACGCCCTCCGGTGTTCAGATCGATGTTCTCGAGTCGAGGCGAGTAGCCTTTGGCCTTGAGCTGCTCCACCAGTTTGGCAGCATTGGCGGCATCGCGCAACGAAACCACCAGGAGGGTGAAGTGCTCTCCCCCCTTTCCCGCTGGTGATGCATCCTTGTTCGTCCGCCCGTCCTTTTCACTCTGCTCTTCGGATTGTGGAGGCTGCTGCGCGGAGGGCTTCGCCTTCTGAGCCGCGGAGTCTTTGCCGGCCCCCTTGCCTGGAGCGATGGATGCCGTGGGCGCCTGCTTGTCTGCCGGAGCATCCTTCTGAGTCAGATTCTCATAATAGTCGAGTGATTTGAGAACAGTCTCTGGGTCCCAGCTCTCGGCCGCGTTCTCGACGGTCTCGACAGGCTGGCGCCCCAGACCAAGATACCTTAACAACTGGGCCTGCAAAGAAGTGCTGTCGAGATCCACCAGGGGTATTCCACGCCCCACCAACACCCCAAACACAAACATCCACGAGAGGGCCAGGATCAGGCAACCCGAGTACAGACCCAACCGGAGACCACTCAGCTCGAACCGATAGAGCCGGGGTTTCTTCTCCGGGTCGCTCTTCTCAGACGGGCTGAGATCTCTCATGCATGCCTGCTACGAAAGGTTTCAAGTCTCAAGGTTCAAGCCTCAGGTTTCAAATCTCAAGTCAAACTACCCAGGCTGTAGGCCTTCTTGTTGTTCAGGGTGGCCCGAGGGGCCATGAGGGACTGCTACAGCGGTTCGTCACATCTTTTCCGGAGCGCTCACGCCAAGAAGTCCCAAAGCATTGTGAATCACGCTGCGAACAGCAGCCGCCAGGAAAAGGCGCGCCTGGGTCTGATCGGGATCGTCGCCCAGAATGCGGTTCTGATTGTAATAGCTGTGAAAGAGGGAAACAAGCTCATGCAGGTAGAACGAGATGAGGTGGGGCTCCAGGTTTCTGCAGCAGCTGGCCAGCATTTCAGGATATTCTCCCAACATCCGCATGATCTCGATTTCCGGCGGAAGCATCAGGCTATCGAGCGGTGGAGGGGTTCCGGTCTTCATCCATGAGCACTCAACTCCCCTCTCCCGGGCCACCTCAAATACACTGCTGAGCCTCGCATGAGCGTATTGCACATAGAAAACCGGATTGTCATTGTTCTGCATCTTGGCCACTTCCAGATCGAAATCCAACGGGCTGTCGGAGCGGCGAGTGAGAAAAATGTACCGGGCAGCATCCTTGCCGACTTCATCGATGACCTCGCGGAGCGTGACGAATTCCCCCGCCCGCGTGGACATAGCCACGGGCGATCCTCCCCGCAGGAGATTGACGAGCTGAATCAGGATGATCCGCAAATCATCGCGCTTTCGCCCCAGCGCCTGGGTGCCTGCCAGCATGCGCTCGACATACCCGTGATGATCAGCGCCCCAGATATCGATGACCAGATCGTATCCACGGTCGAACTTGTCCTTGTGGTAAGCAATATCGGCGGCAAAATAAGTGCTGATGCCGTTGGCTCGAATGACGACTCGATCCTTCTCATCCCCGAACGCTGTACTTCTGAACCACTTGGCGCCTTCATGGTCATAAACATACCCCTCGGACTGGAGCTTCCGGATGGTCTCGCCCACCACATTGCGGTCATGCAATGTCTGTTCGCTGAACCAGCGGTCGAAGACCACTCCGAACTGACTCAGGTCGTCCCGGATACCCGCAAGAATCCGATCGCCGGCATACCTGGAAAACTCGGGCAGAACCTCGGCCAAAGGTGCTCCGC
Source organism: uncultured Syntrophobacteraceae bacterium (assembly GCA_964557955.1). Lineage (GTDB taxonomy): Bacteria > Desulfobacterota > Syntrophobacteria > Syntrophobacterales > Syntrophobacteraceae > JALOOX01. The sequence goes on along the minus strand of CAZLCS010000026.1, from coordinate 26,913 downwards.
GGAATCGATCCCCAACCTCCGCACGGTATTCGCGGGCCAGTTCGACCATGTATTCACCGCGATAGTGATTCTCGGGGAATTCGACAACCTCTCCCAGAATCTCCTGATACCGATAATAGAGGCTTCGCCCCAGGGTGTCCATCTGATTGCCCGCATCGTTGATGTAGTACTCGCGCTCCACATCATATCCGCAGGCACCGAGAATGTTGGCCAGCACATCTCCCGTCGCCGCACCGCGACCATGCCCGATATGAAGGGGACCCGTCGGGTTGGCGCTCACGAATTCCACCTGAACCCGCTTGCCTTGCCCGAGATCCTGATGTCCGTATGCATCGGGCGCCCTGAAAATCTCCAGGAGAATGTCATGCCAAACATGGGGTTTCACAAAGAAGTTGATGAAACCGGGGCCGGCGATCTCAACACGGGCGATCATCCCGTCGGGATCCTGCAGGCGGTTGACAATCTCCGAAGCAATCTCCCTCGGATTCCGCTTGAACTGGCGCGTGAGGCTGAGAGCCAAATTGGTTGCGTAATCCCCGTGCTGCGGGGTTTTGGGGACGGTGAGCTCGATGTTCCCGAAGTCTACCGGCGGTAGCCCCGCGAGCTCAACCATGGGGCCGATGGCGTCCGCCAGCATTTGGATGATACGTGTCCTTACAAGAGCCATGGGGGGTGGATTCTCCTCGTTTGGAATCTAAACAGCGGCAACGGAGACGCTTATATATCAGGCCCACACCGTGAGGCAAGGACTGGATGTCAGACCGACTGAGGCCGGGAGGCTTTACATGAACCTCATCGGCGAGACGCCCTGAGACTGGAGCACCAACGCCACTCGCATTTTGGCGCGTTGTCGACCGGATGCGCAAGAACGATTCGACGAAAAGTGAAGCTGGAACAAAAAGGGCCGCTCATTTCGAGCGGCCCTCTCATTGGCTTCAATGGTGGATGGATTGGATCACAAAGTATGACCGGTCGGCTGGAAACGTTCCGGAAAGGCTGGAGCAGGTATCGTTGCATGAGGGAAAAACGGCACCTGAACCGCAAAGGCCTGGCAGATTCCGTAGGCGCCGGGTCGGTCAAAGAGCTCCCTGAGGAACCGATTGTGGAGCGAATGCCCGGCCTTGTGGACCTCGAAATGACCGGCTAACGGCATGCCCGCCAGCGACAGATCCCCCAGAAGGTCAAGGATCTTGTGACGAACACATTCGTCCGAATATCGGAAGCCTCCCTGGTTGAGAACCCGGTAGTCATCAAAGACCACGGCGTTTTCCAGGGAGCCCCCGCGCGCAAGCCCCATACTCTGCAGCTTTTCGACGTCTTTCAGAAAACCGAATGTTCGCGCATGAGCGATTTCCCTCTGGAAAGATGCCCGGTTGTACTCGTACACATACTCTTGCCTGCCCACCAGGGGATGAGGAAAATCGATGCTATAATTGACCGAAAAGCGATTGGAGGGTATTGCCTTGATGTAGGCATCTCCCTCGCGGACCAGAACCGTTCGCTGGACACGAAGGACCCTGCGCACCGCCGCCTGCACTGAAATACCTGCACGATTCAGGACATCCAGATAGGGGCCTGCACTCCCATCGAGAATCGGGATTTCCGAGCCGTCGAGCTCAACCATCGCATTGTCGATACCCGCGCCCCAAAAGGCTGCCATCAAATGCTCGATGGTGGAGACAACGGTGCCGTTGCTTCCGATGGTCGTCGCAAAACGGGTATCCACCACGTGGTGGTGTCGCGCGGCGATCATGGGCTGACCGGGGATGTCCACTCTCTTGAACAGGATTCCGGAGTTGGGGTGGGCTGGCTTCAGACGGACGGAAATTCTGGCGCCCGAGTGGAGACCCACCCCCTGGAACAGTGTTTCTTCTGCAAGTGTGTTTTGGTATTCAAGAAAACTATTCAAGCCACATTCCTCCTCGTGCCGGGCGTAAATGCAGTGAGTGTGCCATTCGGTGGGGACACCGTGCGCGGAGTCCCCCTGAACCCCAGGCTGGAGGCGAGATTACGGTGGACCGGACGGCTCTCGATGTTGCTTCCGTCATGGTTCGAGGAAAGCGATTCGCCCCTGATATGCGTGTGCATCGTGGCACAAAGGACACAGCAAACACCACCATTTGTGTCTTTTATGCAACACTTGGGGCGTGGACTCCTGAAGTCACCCTCACCAGCCTGACTTGAGCTCTTTCGGATGCCCCCATCTCTCATTGCGATTGCTTAATGAAAGGGAATAGAGTACTTCATAAAGCGCATAAACCGCCATGGGCTTTGTTCTTGAGGCTTTGTGGGAAGGAGTGCTTTCAACGATGATCCACCTGCGCGACAGGAGTCCTGTTTCATGAAAGTTGTCGATTTTCCATCCGACATTCAGCACCGATTGATCCCCAAGCCGGGTGGCGCCTACGTTTATGAGTGTCTCTCGTGCAATCGGCACTTCGGAATTGATCGACTGCTGTATACCTGTCCGGAATGTCAGAGTGTTCTGCTCATCAAAGACCGGGATTGGGATCGGTTGAAGTCCGTTCCCGGGGCCTTGTGGCGCAGAGTTTTCGATTACCGGAGTGCGCTGTCGATGCCGGCACTGCGGGGTATATACCGATTTCATGAACTTCTCGGCTCCATTCTCGCCCTGGAGGATATCGTCTACCTTGGTGAGGGACAGACGCCAATCATTGCTGCCAATGCGCGGCTGGTCGAATGGGCCGGAATTCCTCTCCACTTCAAGAATGACGGACAGAACCCCAGTGCTTCTTTCAAAGATCGTGGCATGGCAAGCGCTTTCAGCTATCTGAACTATTTGATCAAGCGACATGGGCTCGGAGATGTGCTGGCCATTTGCGCCTCGACGGGAGACACCTCGGCTTCCGCAGCGCTCTATGCGTCCCACCTGGTTCATGGGGTCAAATCAGCAGTGCTCCTTCCCCATGGAAAGGTGACTCCCCAGCAGCTGGGACAGCCTTTGGGAAGCGGCGCCTGTGTCATCGAGATTCCTGGAGTCTTCGATGACTGTATGAAAGTGGTGGAATATCTCTCGGAGAAATATGCCGTCGCTCTCATGAATTCCAAAAATGCGTGGCGAATTCTGGGGCAGGAGTCCTACAGTTTCGAGATTGCCCAATGGTTTGAATACGATTTGAAAAACCTGGTCATTGTGGTGCCCATCGGAAACGCGGGAAACATCACGGCGGTGCTTCAGGGTTTCATTAAGATGCTGGATCTGGATATCATCGACACGATGCCTACGGTGATCGGGGTCCAATCCCAGCATGCCAACCCGGTGTTTCTATACTACCTGGAGGCGAATCCTTCCAGGAGGCAGTATCGGCCCGTGAATGTGAAGCCGAGCGTCGCTCAGGCCGCTATGATTGGAAATCCGGTCTCCATGCCGCGAGTCATTCATCTGGTGGAACGTTATCGCAGCCTTGCGGGAGACGAGAGCTTTCAGGTCATCGAAGTTACGGAGCAGGAGATCATGGACGCAATGCTGCTGGCGAACCGGAACGGCCATATCAGCTGCACACAGGGTGGCGAGTGTCTGGCCGGCATCCGCCGAGTTGTCCGGGAGCGCCGAATCGACCCGCAATCGGTAGCCGTGCTCGATGCGACGGCTCACGCCCTCAAGTTTTCGATTTTTCAGGAGAAGTATTTTTCCGATGGTTTTGAGCCCGAATATGAAGTAAGCCCTCGCAAGGAGCTCCGGAACCAGCCACACCTGATCTCGCCCCCGGCCGGGATTCCCAGTCCATCACAGAATGTACGGCTTGATCCGGCTGAATTCGAGCGTTTTCTGCGGTTCTCGGGGCAAGCGATCGCGGAGCTCCTGGGTTTGAAACCGCGCTGAGGCGTCGCCGTCATTAGAGAATGGCGGTGTATCAGGGCATCCTGCCCCGTGCTCTTCTCAATCCACTCAGAGGACGGAATGAACGGTTTGCTGGCATATAAGGGAACGATGCCCACTCTCGGGGACGAAGTGTTCATCGCACCGGGAGCATGGGTGATCGGGGACGTTGTGATCGGTGAACGGAGCAGTGTCTGGTTCAACACCCTGGTTCGCGGAGATGTGCACTTCATACGAATCGGGTCAGAAACCAATATTCAGGACAACTCTACGCTGCACGTTACGGAAGGCAAGTTTCCGCTCCATATGGGCAGCCGCATCACTGTGGGGCATCGAGCCATCGTTCACGGCTGCACTGTCGAGGACGAGTGCCTGATCGGCATGGGGGCCATCGTCATGGATGGCGCCTGCATCGGGAAAGGCTCGCTGGTGGGTGCGGGAGCCGTTATCACTCCGGGAACCGTGATTCCGCCCGAATCGGTTGTCCTGGGATTCCCTGCAACGGTAGTGAAGAAGGTCGGCGACGCCGAAAGGCGTCTGATTGAGGACAGCTGCCGGCATTATCTCGACCTGGCTCGCCAGTACCTCCACTCCGACGCACCCTATGAAACCCGGAGAACCTGCGGGTTCCTGGATCGGGTTTAGCTCCAGTCGTCTCTTGACTGCACGGCGAAGGGCTCGTCTTCACCCAGGGAATGGGACGCGTCCAGAACACCGCGGTGCATAAGCTCCTTCACTGCGTTCCGCAGACTCTCTTCGCTTCCGTTCCATTTGGCTCTTATTTCGGGCAGTGTCGGTGACTGCCCGAGATCCATCAGGGCACAAATCAGAATATAGAGAGATGTCGCCTCAGTACTCGCCTTCAGATTGAAGATATCTCGATCCATGTTCATTTCTCAGTTCACTCCTCGTCAGCCTGTGACTGCCTGCAGTCGCATGGTGAATCCTTAAATTCGGGACTATCCGTTTGATACTATGTGGATCGCTTTCAGATTGTCAATCTCGCAAGAGTGCTTCAATTCTGAAGCATGTGTCATGACGGCAAAGTATTTCGTGACAATTTTGTTCAAGTGACATATTGTGGATTCGAATCAAAAATGCTCATGAAAAGGATGGATTTTAAAGAAATGGGTTCAAATTTCAGCTACCTGGAACTGAGAGCCTTGCACGAAGTGGCAAGGGTACTCTCCCACTCTGATGATCTCAAAGATCAGCTTTCGCAGACCCTCGAGATCATGAGCACCTGGTTGGGTATGGAACGCGGAATGATCTCGGTTCTGGATCTCCAGACGGGAGATGCCTGGCTCGATGTGGCTCGAGGGGTCGATGTGGAGACGGGCAGGATCAGTTATCGGCCGGGAGAGGGCATCACCGGAAAAGTGGCTCAGACGGGCAGGCCCATGGCCATCGCCAACCTCGGCAATGAAACCCACTTCCTGGACCGAACCGGGGCTCGAAAATCCCTCAACCGGTCCGAACTGGCTTTCCTGTGCGTGCCGATTATTCATCAGAATCGAGTGGTGGGAGTGCTTTCGGCGGACAAACTGGCTCAGCAGGTCCAGGAGATCGACAAGGAGATGGCGATCCTGGGTGCGGTGGCGGAGCTCCTGGGAAAGATCGTCCATTTTCGTGCCATCGAGGAAGAGAATACAAGGTTGCGCGGGATGCTCGCCGAGCCCCGGAGACCACTCACGAATATCATCGGCCGATCAAAAGTCATCCGCGAAGTGCTGCGTCTCATCGACCAGGTGGCTGATACCAATACGACCGTTTTGGTGACCGGCGAGACGGGAACCGGCAAGGAGCTGGTGGCCAAAGCCATTCACGAGAACAGCCGACGTCGCAGGAATCTCCTGGTGCAGGTCAACTGTGCCGCCATGCCGGACACCCTTCTGGAAAGTGAATTGTTCGGCCACGAAAAGGGGGCCTTCAGCGGCGCCGTGACCCGACGCCGGGGTCGGTTTGAAGAGGCCAATGGGGGAACCATTTTCCTTGACGAGGTGGGGGAACTCTCCCCGGTAGCTCAGGCCAAGCTCTTGAGAGTATTGCAGGAGAGGGAGTTTCAGCCTCTCGGTTCGTCAAGGACGGTCAAGGTTGATGTGCGAGTGGTGACGGCCACCAACAAAGAGCTCGAAAAGGAGGTCAACCAGGGAACTTTCCGTTCGGATCTCTTCTACCGGTTGAATGTCTTTCCGATTCATCTCCCTCCCCTGCGAGAGCGGGGGCCCGACATTCTTCTCCTGGCCGACTATTTTGTGGTCAAATATGCTCAAGAGTTCGGCAAGGAAGTGAAAAGAATCTCGACCAGCGCCATCGATATGCTGATGAGCTACCACTGGCCGGGCAATGTCCGCGAGCTTGAAAACTGCATCGAGCGTGCGGTCCTGCTGGCAACGGCGGAAGCCATCGAAGCGTGGCATTTGCCGCCAACCCTTCAAATGAAGCCGGAAGGAGCGAGAAATGTCAGTCGAGGGAAGATGGAGGCTTTGGTGGGCGCCTTCGAAAGAGATCTCATCACCGATGCATTGAAGGATGTTCGCGGCAACCAGTCTCAAGCGGCGAGGCTACTGGGAACGACCAAGCGCATCATTCAGTACAAGGTGGAAAAATATGGTATCGATCCCAAGCGCTTTCGGGCCAAATCGGCTTCCTGATACCCCCTTTCAACCTGCAAGATAAACCGTCGAGCGTCGAAAGGACCTGCCGGGCGGCGGGGTGAACAATACCCGTCATAACCACCGGAGGCCCATCGACCACTCGTTTAGCTGCCGAGACTATTGAGATGCGACTGGGACTGGCTCAGGTAGACCCGTTGATCGGGGATTTCGAGGGGAATGCCCGGAAGATTTGCCTTGGAATCGAGCGCGCCAAGGCTGCTCAGTGCGACCTGGTGATATTCCCTGAGCTGTCACTGGTGGGATATCCACCTCGCGACCTCCTTGAGCTGTCTGATTTCGTGGCTGCAAGTCGCCGCCACTGGCCAACGGTCATGGAGGCGTCCCGCGGCATCGGTGTGATCTGCGGTGTGGTGGATCTGAATGCGGGAGCCGGAAAACCTTATCACAACACCGCTCTTTTCCTGGCTGACGGCAAGATCCTCGCCTCCTATCACAAACGCCTCCTGCCCTCTTACGACGTGTTTGACGAGGAACGTTATTTCGAGCCCGGGCAGGAAGCCGTTTCAGTGCAATGGGCTGGAGAACGTGTTGGAATCACGATCTGCGAGGATATCTGGAATGTAGCCGAGTACCTGCCGCGTCCGCTGTATCGTTGTGATCCGGTGTGTGAGCTTACCGATGCTCACGCAGACCTGATCGTGAATATTTCAGCGTCTCCATACCATGTTGGAAAAGCCTCCTGGGTGAAAGGGCTGCTCAAAAGTCATGCAGAGCGATCGGGCGCTCAGCTGATCTATGTGAATCAGGTCGGGGGAAACGACGAACTGGTTTTTCAGGGCCACAGCATGGTGTGGACTCCTGGTGGAGAGCTTGTCGCATGTGGAGCCGACTTCAAAGAAGATCTCATTTTTTACGACACGCAGTCCCGAAAAGGAGATTGCCATGCGTCAGTTCTGGAGAACGGAGCGGAAGCCATCGAGGCGCTCCTGCTGGGGCTTCGGGACTATGCCGCCAAGTGCGGTTTTTCCAAATCCCTGGTCGGCCTGAGCGGCGGAGTGGATTCTGCGGTAGTGGTCTGCCTGGCGACGCTGGCTCTGGGACCGGAGAATGTGCTCGGTGTGGCGATGCCCGGCCCTTACAATGCCCCTGAAAGCCTTGCGGATGCTCGAGAGCTGGCCGGCCGCCTGGGAATCCGGTTCAGCGTCCTCCCTATCGACGACCTATTCGAGAGCTCATTGCGAACCCTCCAACCGGTCTTTGAAGGACAACCTCGGGACGTTACGGAGGAGAACCTGCAGGCGCGCATCAGGGGACTCCTGCTGATGGCCTTGTCGAACAAGTTCAACAGGCTTCTGCTGAGCACCGGCAATAAATCCGAGATGGCCGTTGGGTACTGCACGCTCTACGGGGACATGAACGGGGGATTGGCCGTTCTGGGAGACGTTCCCAAGACCATGGTCTATGACATCGCCGGAGAGCTGAACCGGCGACACGGATGGATACCGGACCGCATCCTCACCAGGGCGCCTACGGCGGAGCTCAGGCCCGATCAGAAGGACCAGGATACACTGCCTCCTTATGACGTTCTGGACGGGATCTTGGCGGCTTATGTGGAACGCCGTCTGCCGGCATCCGAAATTGTGGCGCAGGGTTGGGATCCCGATTTGGTTCAATGGGTGATTCGCCGGGTCGATCAGAATGAGTACAAGCGCTGGCAGGCGCCGCCCATTCTGAGAATCACGACCAAGGCCTTCGGCATTGGGCGCCGTTTTCCCATCGCCCAGGGATTCCGCCAGCGCACGTGACGGAGGGATGGTCTGAAGGTCCGGGTCCCGGGGAGCAGGGCATGAAGAAACATGCATCAGGCCCTGATTCGGAACGGAAATTGCCTACAGAAGTTCTATGCGTGGGATTCTTGAAAGTTGCTGAGTGATGGATGGAAAGGGGAAAAGCGGGTCATGAAGAAGATCGAAGCCATTGTGAAACCTTTCAAGCTCGATGACATCAAGGACAAGCTCTCCAATCTCGGAATCAAGGGGATGACCGTCTCCGAGGTCCGCGGGTTTGGGCGCCAGAAGGGACACACTGAAATCTATCGTGGCGCGGAATATGTGGTGGATTTTCTGCCCAAGATCAAGATCGAGGTGGTTGTACCGGACGGTCAGGTGCCCGAGGTTGTGGAGGCCGTGCGCATGGCCGCAAATACGGGCAAGATCGGCGACGGAAAGATTTTCGTGATCCCGGTGGAGGAATGCGTTCGCATTCGCACGGGCGAGTCGGGAGAACAGGCGCTTTAGAATGGCAATCCAGCGTTTTGCACCCCTCTTCCGAAGAATGAAGGATTTGAGGCAGGCATTCGAAAACGAGTGCGGCCAGGACATCCCGGGACTCCTGGCCGCCAGAACCTATGCCACAAATGTCCGAGATTCACTCCAGAAGGGATTGACCCGTACCGACATCGCCCAGGACGGGTGGTGTCTGGCGGCCGTTGGCGGCTTCGGACGGGGTGAGTTGAGCTTCAAATCGGACCTGGATCTGCTCTTCCTGCATCAAAACCGCCTCCCGCAAGCCCTCGAGGGCTTTCTGAGGGAGCTGATCTACGGTCTCTGGGATGCAGGTTTCGAAGTCGGTCATGTCACGACTTCCGCAACGGGAGCCAAAAAGCTGGTCCAGGAAGACTTCACCATTCTGACGAATCACCTGGAAGCTCGATTGGTGGCTGGAGATTCGGGCCTCTTTGAAAGCTGGAGAACCTCCTTTTTGAAGAGCTTCGGAACACTCAGCCGACGCCGCTTCATACGAAATCTCATCGAGTATCGTCAGTCCCGGATGCACCATTACGGTGAAAGCACCTACTTGCTCGAACCCCACATCAAGGACGGCGTGGGAGGTCTCAGAGACCTTCATACCATCCGTTGGGCCGCCATCGGCTGCGTCCGGGAGTACGATACCAGTGATCTCATCGAGCGCGGATGGCTCATACCCCAGGAGACGATCTGGCTCGAACAGGCGAGCGATTTTTTGTGGCGCTTGAGGCTTCAGCTGCACCGGATAACAGGCAGAAGGCAGGACCAGCTGCTGTTCCCCGAACAGGAGCAGTTGGCTCTCAGACTTGGCTTCCGGGATGTGCAGCAGGGCTCGGCCGCCGAAGCGTTCATGCGGCTTTACTACCGGCATGCGGCCCGCATCCGCCGCACAACCTCATTCTTTCTCGAACGCGTCGAGGAGGCTCAGGGAAGGTCTTTCCGGCTTAGAATCTCGAGAAGGCGAGTGCTCCCAGGTCCCTTTCTGCTGGAAGGGCGGGAACTGCACTTCATGGACCCATCCTGGGTGTGCAAGGATCCCCGGGTGCTGATGCAGATCTTCTGGCAGGCCGCCCGATCGGACGCTCATTTTCATCATCAGACGGGCAGCATCATCAGAGAGAATCTCTCGTGCGTGACCGACGAAATTCGATCCGACCCCGTCGTTGTGCAGCAGTTTCTGGACATCCTCATGGATGCCCAGCAGGCTTTTCGGGTGCTGAAGGTCATGCTGGAAACCGGCTTTCTGGAAAGTTTCATTTCGGAGCTCACCGGAGTTCGATACAAAGTCCAGTACGACTTCTACCACCTGTACACCGTCGATGAACATCTTTTGAGAACCATCCTGGAGCTGCATCGCATGGAAAGCGGATCGGAGGAGGACCTGGCCCACCTCCGGCTCGGCGACGTGTTCGAGCAGGTCGAGAACCGGAAGGTGCTCTTTCTTGCCGCCCTCTTTCATGACATCGGCAAAGGGGTTGGCAAGGGCCACGCCGCTCACGGCGCCAAAATGGTCCCCCCCATCGCGCTCCGATTCGGCTTGACTGAAGACGAGACGGAACTGCTGGCATTTCTGATTGAAAAGCACCTGCTCCTGGCAGAAACCGCCTTGAAGCGGGACCTGATGGACGAGAAGCCCATCCTGCGATGTGCCTTCGAAATAGGAGACCGGGAGAAGCTCAGACTGCTCTATCTGCTCACCATCGCGGATTCAAGGGCCACCGGACCGGGAGCCTGGAATGTCTGGAGAGCTTCTCTGCTGCAGGAGCTCTTCCTCAAGATCGATCGAGCCCTCGTGAGAGGCGAGTGGAGGAAGGAGGACCTGCAGGAGCAGTGCGATGACATCCAGAGGGAGCTATTGGCTCTCGTCGAATCATTGCCTGAAAAGGAGGCGGTGTCCCGGTGGCTTGATCAGGTATCCTTCAGATATCTGCTCTCCCAGAGACCAGAAGCCATCCTGCGCCACTACCGGATGGAAAAGCACCTGGAAAGGCAGATCCTGGTCATGGAGACCCAGCAGGCCGAAGGCGATATGTGGCAGATCACGATAGCCACAAGGGATCGGCCCGGACTTTTCTCCATGATCACAGGAGTGTTATGGGTGGCGGGACTCAATATCCTGTCCGCAGACATATTCACTCGTCCATCGGGGATCGCCCTGGACATCCTGAGGGTGGAGCGACTGCCTGACCCCCTTCGTTCCCGGGAGCTATTTCAAAAAATAGGAAAAGACCTGGAAGACTCTCTGACCGATCGCTCCAATTTTGTGGAATTGATGGCTTCAAAGGGAAAGCCCTCCCTCCTGCAGCAGAGAAATGTTCCGGTGGCGGAAGACCGGATTGTCATTGACGAAGACGGTTCCGACTTTTACACCATCATTGAAGTGTATACCTGGGATCGTCCGGGACTCCTGCACGCCATCACACGCACGCTCTACGAGCTCGAGATCAGCATTCAGCTGGCGAAGATTTCGACACCCGGCGCTCAGGTGGCGGATGTCTTCTACGTGACGGACCTTGAAGGGAACAAACTGATCCATCAGGGGATCCATGAAAAGATTCGGGCCCAGCTCCTAAGCTGTTTGCTGCAAACCCCCTGATGCAGTCTCGCCAGATTTGTCTGCTTGGGCGTGAGAGGGTTACATTTTTGTACACTACCATCCCGGATATTCAATAACGATTAAGTGCCTGCAATTGTTAATATTTCAATGCTTCCACGTGGAAAAAGCCATACGGGTCCCTGAAGGATACGATCTGTGTGGAACATTTTTGTTGCAGCATAGCAGGAGAGAGGGTCGGAGCCCACGGGGAGAAGAAAAACCTTTCATGGCATACGGAACCTGCGAATACGGCAGGACCAGGAGCTTGCGGGCCCTGGATTATCGAATTGGCAAAGCTTTTGCCCTAGGAAGGCGCCGATGATGCGGAACACAATCAAGACTAATTAGGAGGAATCACATGACCCCAAAAGAAGTACTTGCCTTTGCCAAAGAGCAGGGCGCCCAGATGGTGGATTTCAAGTTCCTTGATTTTTTGGGTACGTGGCAACACTTCACCAATCCCATTGAAGAGTTGGGCGAAGCGGACTTCGAAAATGGGTACGGGTTTGACGGCTCGAGTATCAGGGGGTGGCAGCCGATCAACGCCAGCGACATGCTGGTCATGCCGGACGCTTCAACGGCCATGATGGATCCTTTCATGGCGGTTCCCACCTTGACCCTCATCTGTAACATCGTAGACCCGGTGACCAAGGAGAGGTACACGAGGGATCCTCGCTACATCGCGCAAAAGGCAGAGAATTATTTGAAGTTCACAGGAATTGGGGATGCGGCCTGGTTCGGTCCCGAAGCGGAGTTTTTCATCTTTGATGACATCCGCTATGACACTGCGTGCCAGTACGGTTTCTATTATATCGATTCGAGTGAGGGCACGTGGAACACCGGCCGCATTGAGAATCCGAACCTGGGCTACAAACCGCGACACAAGGAGGGTTATTTCCCGGTGCCGCCCGTCGATTCTCAGCAGGATCTCCGAACCGATATGGTTCTGATGATGCAGAAAGTTGGGCTCACCGTTGAATGCCAGCATCATGAAGTGGCCACGGCGGGGCAGGCAGAAATCGACATGAAGGCTGCCACTCTGGTCAAGATGGCGGACAATCTCCAGTGGTACAAATATGTGGTCAAAAATGTCGCCCGCAAGGCCGGCAAGACGGTCACTTTCATGCCCAAGCCGCTTTTTGGCGATAACGGCTCAGGCATGCACATTCACATGAGCATCTGGAAGGATGGCCAACCGTTGTTCGCCGGCGACAAGTATGCCGGTCTGAGTGAGATGGCCATGTATGCCATCGGCGGCGTTCTGAAGCATGCTGCGGCCATCTGCGCTATCACGAATCCCATCACCAACTCTTACAAGCGACTGGTGCCGGGTTATGAAGCACCGGTGAACCTGGCCTATTCGAGCCGCAACCGCAGTGCCTCGGTCCGAATCCCGATGTACTCGGCTTCGCCCAAGCTGAAACGCATCGAGGTGCGTTTCCCCGATCCCTCCTGCAACGGTTACCTGGCTTTCAGCGCTCTGTTGATGGCAGCTTTGGACGGAATCGAGAACCGCATTGACCCGGGTCAGCCCCTGGATCGGGACATCTACTCCATGACTCCCGAAGAACTGGCCAACGTTCCTTCAACCCCGGGGTCCCTCGAGGAAGCACTCAAGGCGCTGGAGAAGGATCACGACTTCCTTTTGAAGGGAGACGTTTTCACGGAAGATGTGATCCAGAAGTGGATCGAGTATAAGCAGGGGAATGAGGTGGACGCCATCCGGATGAGACCGCATCCCCATGAATTCAAGCTGTATTTTGACATCTGATCCCGGTCTCATGCGGGGCAGCCCTGCCCATCCATGAGCCTGCGCCTTGCCATCCTCGAGCTTCGGTCGTCATGCCCGAAGCCCGAAGCTTGACCCTACAGGCGCGAACGAGATCTCGAAACCTGCCACATCATCGGACCGTTCATGATTCGTTTGGACCGATGATGTGGCTTTTTCTTTGGTTGAATCGAAATCGTTCGAGGATTTCCTCATATTGCCTTGACGAAATGACGATTCTGTGCTTATTGAAAAGGACTCCCTGCGAAGTTTGAAAGGGAGGGATGGGCTAACCTCAAAGAGAAAAGATTGATGGAAGACGCGGACAGTAGCAGTAGAAGCTTCACTACCAGTTCTTTGATGAGCCAATCAAGATGCCTGTGGTCGAGGCTCGGGGAGGGAGCGGTGTAGGAATCCCTGAGCTGGATGCGTTGTTTCGTGCTTCGACCCGGGCCTTGGCTCGGGTTTTTTAGTTTTCAGCACCGGAACAGGAGGTGACCGATGAAAGTCGTCCTCATTCGCGGCCGCAACCGGCATGAGACGCGCAAGAAGGCTCTGGATTACTGGTTTTCTCACCGAGACCAATACCACTGCAGCATGAAGGACTTCTTGAAGAAGTGTTCTACGGATCCTTCCGGCAGGGTGATCAGATTCAAGGAGTGAGCTATGGAACCCGACGGAACATCGTGGGATGATCCCAGTATGTGGGGCTGAGAACTTTTTCTCAGCCCTTTTTCTTTTTCCCGCAAAGGTCTCGTCCCCATTCTACGATTTCATTTTGAAGCCATTCGAATCTTGCTCTGGACATCCTGCAGTCTTTTTGCATTTGACCCCCTGCCCGATCCTTGCTAAGAAATCGCCATATCGTGGCATAGGTGGGGATTGGCTATAAGTGGATCTTGATCGAGAGGTTTGACCTATGTGGGAATTGGGGGGTTTGTTCTGTGCCGAACTGAAGCGCAGCCTTGCCAGCATGTTGCCTTGGGATGTGCCCTGGTATGATCCCAGCCATGTGATCTTCTTTGCCGCCCTTTATGGCGCTTTGAGCGTTATTGGAATCGGCCTGCTGGCAGCCGTCGTCATTACCATGCGTCGCATGGCTCGCAATGAGGAGGGGTCTCACCATTGAACCTCTGGGGGCCGATGAACAACCCGATCCTCTCCGCTGTGCTTCATACCGTGCACTGAAACGGATCTCCTGCATCGGCGACAGATGATCAGGTTCGTGAGAGCACCCGATTCCTCATGTTTCGGCCCTCCAGAGGAACATTGCCCCCTCATGCTGTCCATGGGCTTGATGATCGCTTCCGCCCCGCAATCATCTCCGAAACACCCATTCCGATGACACACCCATGATGATCAGCCGACATTCGTCGAAATGCCGAATGTTCGTACCGATGCGCACAGTTTTGAATCATACCCTTCTCTTAAGGACGGCCACATGAATCCAAAAGTCTTTCGGGAATACGATATTCGGGGTGTTGTGGACGTAGATATTCACGAAGAAGATGTCATCCAGCTGGGCAAGGCCTTCGGGACTTACATGAACGATCAGGGCAAACGATCCGTTGCCGTCGGCCGGGATTGCCGGTTGAGCTCTGAGCGCTACCGCGATTTGCTGGTCCGAGGTATGCTGGCGACGGGACTGGATGTGGTCGATCTGGGTATGTGCCCTACTCCTCTCTTGTATTTTGCGCTCCGTCATCTCAACCGAGAGGGAGGCGTCATGATCACCGCCAGCCATAACCCTCCGGAATACAACGGATTCAAGGTCTGCAACGGTTATGACACCATCTCCGGCGGGGAAATCCAGAAGCTTCGCCAAATCATGGAGAGAGGTTCGTTTGCGGAAGGGACAGGTGAGCTCCACCAGGTGGAGATCATCTCGGCTTATCAGGATTTTGTGGTCAATAATATTCGCCTCGAGCGCAAGCTCCGCGTAGGAGTGGATGCCGGGAACGCAACAGGCGGACCCATCGCTGTGCCGGTTCTCCAAAGATTGGGATGCGAAGTATTTCCCCTTCACTGTGAACCGGATGGCACATTCCCGAATCACGAACCTGACCCGACCGTTCTTCACAATCTCAAGGATCTGATCGAGCTGGTAAAGCGGGAGGGACTGGATGTCGGTGTGGCTTACGATGGAGACTGCGACCGTCTGGGTGTGGCGGATCATCGAGGCGAAGTCGTGTACGGGGATAAGCTCATGATCATCTTCGCCCGGGAGATCCTGTCCCGAAGACCCGGCACAACCTTCGTCTCTGAAGTCAAGTGCTCCAAGACGCTCTACGATGACATTGAAAAGCATGGCGGGCATGCCATCATGGGGCGCACGGGGCACTCCCTCATGAAGGCCAGGATGAAAGAGGTGGGTGCCGTACTGGCCGGTGAGATGAGCGGGCACATGTTTTTCAAGGACCGATTTTTCGGATTCGATGACGGCATCTACGCTTCCTGCCGCCTTCTCGAAATCCTCTCCCGCACCGGAAAAACCATTCCAGAGCTGTTGGACGGCGTCCCGCAGACCTTTACCACGCCGGAAATCCGTGTTGAGTGCCCGGACGAGATCAAGTTTGAGGTCGTGGAATACGCAAGACGCCACTTCGTCGAAGCAGGGTACCAGGTCATTGACGTCGATGGGGTTCGCATTGTTTTCGAAGACGGCTGGGGTCTGGTCAGGGCCTCCAATACTCAGCCCGTGTTAGTGCTTCGATACGAAGCCGATACCGAGGGGAGGCTGGAGGAAATCAGGGATTTGGTGGAATCGCGGGTGGAGCTCATCAAGCGGGAGCATTTCGCCTGCTGAAAGTGTGGATTTTCAATGGCGCTGGAATTTGAGGGGTCCAAATACAGAGGCCACACTGGAGGAAAGGACAAGCCTTCAGTGTGACCTCAGCACGACACCTATTTCTTCTTTTTGGGCTTGCCTGCAGCCTTCTGGGGCGCGGCTGCCGGCGCAGGATTCAGAAGATCTTTCAACTTCTTGCCCTGTGAGAACTTCGCACTCTTGGCAGCGGCGATCTTGATGGATTCGCCGGTTCTCGGGTTGCGGCCCTCTCTTGCAGCACGCTCGCCGACTTTGAATGTTCCGAAACCGACCAACGAGACGCTCTCTCCCTTGGCCAGCGCCCCTGATACCGCTTCCATGAACGCTCCCACGGCGGCATCGGCATCCTTTTTGGTAATCTTTGCCTTGGCGGCGACAAATGCAACAAGATCAGCCTTCGTCATGGTTTCTCCTCCCTTTGCAGGCATTGCGTTTTGAGACTACCCCCCGTTGGGAGCCAATATCGGCGCAGAGGCCTTTAAAGGCAACATTATTTTGCAGTTGGTACCAACAATTATCAAAATTTTCATAATCGACCTTAAGGAAGTCAATCCTTGTTCATGACCTCCACCCAAAATCTGCAGTATTTATTGACCCTGAAATCTTTCCGATCAAGCCTTGATGATCCTATCCCGGTTCTCTGTGACATTCTTGGTTGCATTACGTGTATCGATGACCAAGGCGGAATGCTGCACCACCCACGCATAATCGTAGGATGAATGATCAGTGAGAATCATGACCGCATCCATCTCCTTCAGCCTTTCCTCGGTCAGATCCACAGATTCAAGGCGAAATTGATGTTTTCGTCCAGGCTTAAGCCTAGGGATATGAGGGTCATTGTAAAAGACTTCTGCGCCGCGCTCCATGAGCAGTTCCATGATCGCATAGGAGGGTGACTCACGGTCATCATCGATGTCTTTCTTATAGGCCACTCCCAGGACAAGGATTTTTGCACCGTTGAGACACTTGCGTTCCTGATTCAATGCTTCAGCGGTTTGCTCCAGAACATAATATGGCATTGAAACATTGATTTCCCCGGCGAGATGAATGAATCGTGTCGTGAAGTCGTACTCACGAGCCTTCCACGAAAGGTAAAAAGGATCGATGGGGATACAATGCCCCCCAAGCCCCGGTCCCGGATAAAACGGGGTAAACCCGAAAGGTTTTGTTGAAGCAGCCTCGATCACCTCCCAAAGATCGATATCCATGCGATGAGTCAACACCTTCAGTTCATTTACCAGGGCGATATTGACACTCCGATAGATGTTTTCGAGCAGTTTGGTCAGTTCAGCCACCCTGGTCGACGAGACGGGCACGACCCGGGTGACGGCAAATTCATACAACGTCCTGGCTCGTTCCAGGCAACGAGGAGTGATACCCCCAACCACTTTGGGAATGTTGCCCGTGTGGAAGCTCTTGTTGCCAGGGTCCTCGCGTTCCGGCGAAAAGGCAAGATAGAAGTCTTCCCCGACCTTCAACCCCCCTTGCTGTAATTGGGGGAGCATGACTTCGTCGGTGGTTCCGGGATAGGTCGTGCTCTCGAGAACGATCAACTGCTGAGGACGCAGGTTTCGCGCCACGGTCTCGGTGGTCGTCAGGACATAGCGCAGGTCTGGCTCCAACTTCTCCGTTAGAGGAGTCGGAACACAGATGAGGATGCAATCCGCCTCGCTGAGTCGATCGAAATTCAGGGTAACGTCGAGCCTCTTCTCATCGAAAAAACGGCTGATCGGTTCGATGGGAATGTGCTTGATATAGCTCTTGCCGTGCAGAAGCGCATCGATCTTCCTGCTGTCTATATCGAATCCGATGAGAGGGAAACCGGCTTCGCCGAAGCGGATGAGGAGAGGCAGTCCAACGTAGCCCAGGCCGATAATTCCGACCGTAGCCGTACGATTGAGGATCTTGTCGAGAAGCATGTCCATCGTTTGACCTCCGTTTGAGTTGGCCTTTCCATATCAGGAGCTGGGATCAGCGAGTCGTCTATTCCTCGGCATGCCTTAAAGCGTATCCATGGGGGTGAATTCCTGGAGCTTTTGAGAACGCTCGCGCCGGACGAGGAAGATCTCTTCAAAAGGGGCTACGAAGAAGAGAAGCGGGGCGCGGGCACGGGACTCACCAGGTCTTTCGCACCTCGATTCCCCCGTCCTGCAGATATTCCTTGATCTGTCGAATCGTGTACGTACCGTAGTGTACCATGGAAGCGATGAGAGCGGCATCGGCACGGCCTTCCCTCAGCACGTCCAGAAGATGCTCGGGAGTTCCCGCTCCTCCCGATGCAATGACTGGAATGCGTACACGGGATGATATGAGCCGCGTGAGGTTGATTTCGTAGCCTTCTTTGGTTCCGTCGGCATCGATGGAGTTGAGACAGATTTCACCCGCCCCGAGCCTTTCGGCCTCCTGCGCCCACCAGAGCGCATCAATGCCCATGGCTGTCCGGCCTCCATTGATCACCATTTCGTAGCCCGAAGGGATCCTTTCAGACAATGGGACTTTCTTCACATCCATGCCAAGGACCACACACTGGCTTCCGAAAGCCTCGGCTCCCTGACGGATGATGTCGGGATTCAGAACGGCGGCGGAGTTGACGCTCACTTTTTCTGCGCCGGCCAGGAGAACATCCCTCATGTCTTCAACGGACCGAATGCCGCCGCCCACGGAAAAGGGGATGAAGATCGTCTCGGCGACCCGGCGCACAACGTCCAGCATGATAGGCCGCCGGTCGCTGGAAGCTGTGATGTCGTAGAAAACGATCTCGTCGGCCCCTTCCTCGTAGTAGAAACGGCCCATATCCACCGGGTCGCCGATGTCGATATTGCCTTTGAACTTGATCCCCTTGGTCGTTCGGCCGTCGCGAACGTCCAGGCAGGGGATGATGCGTTTGCTCAGCATGGACTCCTCTCAATCGGCGCCCGGCAAGGTGCCGTTCCATCTGCAGAAATTGCTCAGTATCTTCAGTCCCGGGGGTCCGCTCTTCTCCGGATGAAACTGTGTGGCAACCAAGTTCGCACGGGCAACTGCCGCACAGAACGAGAGGCCGTAGTCCGTGATTCCAGCCACCAGTTTGTCGTCGGCAGGCTTCGGATAATAGCTGTGGACGAAATAAAACGCGCTGCCCCGGGGAACCTCTTCGAAAACGGGGTGGTTCATGACAAACCGGACTTCGTTCCAACCCATATGAGGGATTTTGAGGAGATCTCCCTGAGCAGATCGCAAATCCTCTGGAAAACGATGCACCGCTCCCGGCAGAATGCCGAGACACCGGGTGTTATGGTTCTCCTCACTGTATTCGAAGAGCACCTGCAAACCGACACAGATACCGAGTATGGGCGTGCCTGCCCGAAGGTGTTCGCGAAGCACCGTATCGAGTCCGAGGCTCTTCAGATTCTCCATGGACTTGCCGGCCGCTCCAACCCCGGGAAAGACGATTCGCTCGGCTTGCTCGATCTTCTTGTGTGAGTGGGTGATCTCACAAGGGAAACCCAGGTGTTTCAATGCACGCTCCACACTGGTAAGATTCCCGGCCCGATAATCAAGGATCGCGATCAAGAGAAAAACTCCTTGTAAAATGTGGAAAAATCCGCTTGAAACCTGGAGAGGAATACTCATTTTTAAAAAATAGGTCAAGAAACTGGTTGCCGGCGAACGAGAATGTTCTGCATGATGGCGAGGTCCTGGCTCGTCCTTGCCCTCACCTCATGTGCATGGCCCGCTGTGGTTCCATTTATCCTGCATTCACTCGGAAGGGTTCCAATCGAAGGAGACAAGATGGTGAGCATGTTTGAATCCTTAAAGAAGCAAAGAGAGCAGTTGCTGAATGATCATGGGGCAGACCACCTGAGTCGGCACACCAGCCTCCTTGAAATCGCAATCATCTCTTTATACAACCGCCTGGCCAACCGTCTGGATACGGACCAGTTCCGATCGAGCGGCGCCGTAGTGGCCATCGGCAGCTTTGGACGCGGACTCATCGGCGTCAACCAACGGGTCCCCATTCTTTTCCTGGGCCGCGAAAAGGGCGTGTGGAACGATGAGCACATTGACGAAATCCTTGCACCGTTGAGGGATTCCGGGTGGGCTCTTCAAACTTTGACGGGGACACCCGTCGAATTGATGGAGAAAGCTGCAGGCGATTTCAGCCTGTTGGTGAAGCTGATTGAAATGCGCTACATCTCCGGAAATCGCCAGTTGGTTGACGAGATGGACAAATTGATCGAAGACCATACTGAATCTCACCAGGAGGATTTGCTCGCACGGCTTCGCCACGGGGTGGCGGAGCGCCGGCTCAAACTCGAGCAGACAGAAAGCTGGCTCGAGCCCGACCTCGAGGGCAACCCGGGAGGAATCGCCGAGATCACGAGCATCCGTGCAGCCTGCCGCATCACCTCGAATATCCGCACTTTCGAGGACGCCATTTTTCGAGGATATCTGAACCGCCAGGAGGTTGAGTTTTTGCAACAGGCCGACAGGACGTACACCCAGCTGCTCAATATCCTTCAGTCGATGGACGGCCTGTCAGCCACAACTCTGCGGTTCGAAGATCAGGAGACACTCGCCGGCATGCTCGGATATTCGGGGCGGCCCGGGTACCTCCCTGTCGAAACGTTCATGCAGAACAACTATCAACTATTTCACGGGGTCTCCAATATAGCACAGGAATTCTGGGACCGACTGGACGAGATCCGGGAAGAAGCCCAATACCCCCTGGAGGAAGAAGCCAAACCGCTGGAGGACGGTGTCGTTCTGCGGGGCCGGAGGATCTTCGTGCAGCCGGATCGATACCCGGCAACAGCCTCCAACCTGGTGCATCTCTTCGTCCTGGCCGCCGAGCACGCTGCGACTTTTGCCAACATGACCCGGCAATGGATTCGACACCATTGCAGTGTGCTGAACGTCGAAGGGGGTGATGACAGTCTGAAGGCTGAGCTTCTGCAGCTCATTCGGTCGGACAGCCCCGACCTCCCGGCGCTCCGACGTTTCTATGACCTGGGGCTTTTCGCCGCCATTTTTCCCGAGGTTGCCGCAGTCCATGGCCAGGTCCAGCACGATGCCTTTCATGTCTATCCCGTTCACGAGCACCATCTTCGAACCCTGAGGATCCTGAAGGAGACCATGCTGGGTCAATACGAAAGCGAGGAGCCCGAGCTCACTGCCGTGGCCAGGCGCATCGGAGACCCCGTCTGCCTCTACCTGGCGGGACTCCTGCATGACGTCGGCAAAGCTGCGGGCAAAGGCCATGCGCTCAAAGGAGGAGCCATGATCCCCTCCATGACACAACGCCTCGGCCTGGAGCCCGACCAGTCGGATACGATTCAGTTTCTTGTGGCACAGCATCTCCTCCTCGTGGACAGTGCTTCGCTGCGAGACCTTTCCGACGAGGAAATGCTGGCGCATTGCGCCCTGGTGGTCCGCACCCCGGAGAACCTGGATCAGCTTCTTCTGCTGAGCTTCGCCGACATGGCGGCCACGGGGCCCAAGGCCCTGCAAAAGTATCGAGACACTCCCGTGCTCGCTTTGCATGAAAAGATCTACCATCTCCTGGAAAAGGGAGAACCCAGCCAGCAGGCGATCACGGAGAAGATCGCCCAGATTCGAGCCCAGGTCGAAAGTGAGGTGTCGGACCTCATGAACGCAGTCCAACTTGAGGAACACTTTTCACAGCTGGCTCCCCGTTACCTTCTCGCCATGTCTCCGGGGTCCATCGCCCGACATTTGCGGCTCCAATGGAAGCTTCAGCATTCTGAGGAGACGCTCGTGGCTGAGTTTCTGCCGGAGGACGACAATGTGGAGATCACTGTGGTGAGCTGGGATACTCCGGGACTTCTTGCACGATCGGCCGGCATCCTGAGCCTTCATGACATGAATATCCTGGGCGCCCAGGTGTTCACCATGAACAACGGCATGACGCTCCTGGTTTTCCAATGCCGCCTGCCTGAAGGCCGTTTGGGAGATCGGGAATGGGAAGCAATTCAGGATGACATGAGGCGGCTGCTCCAGGGAAAGATGGCCCTGGACTACCGAATCGCCGCCCATGCCGCGAGCCGCCCCCCCACTCAGGTTTCCATGCGGGTGTCTCCCAGCAAGATCTTTATCGACAACGAATCGTCAGCGAAATATACGATCCTTGAAGTCTACACCACTGACCGTATCGGCCTCCTCTATAACATCAGCCGGACTCTCCTGGATCTGCAGATCCGCATCTTTATCGCCAAAATCACCACCAAGGTCGATCAAGTGGCGGACGTTTTCTACATTCGGACCCACGATGGAAATAAGGTGTCCGACCCCGAGCAGATCGACGAGATCAAGCACGCCCTGTGCTTCTGGCTGGATGGACCCGCACGGGAATGTTAGCAATGGAAGGAGAGAACAATGGATGCCGTTTTGCTTGAGAAGGAATACCCCCTGGCCTGGCTCACGCTGAATCGTCCCGACAAGCGCAACGCTCTCGGGTTGGATGTGATGAGGGAGATTACGCGAAAGCTGGATGAGGTCGAAGCTGATCATGAAATCCGGGTACTGGTCATCCGCGCCAACGGCCCCGTCTTCAGTGCCGGGCATGACATCAAGGAGATGGCGGCCCACAGCAGCGAGGCAGCCTACCTGCGGAGTATTTTCTCCACGTGCAATCGGATGATGCTCCGACTCCATCAACTTCCGCAGCCTGTCATTGCCCAGGTCCGCGGAATCGCTACTGCGGCCGGCTGCCAGTTGGTTGCCGCCTGCGACCTCGCCATCGCAGAACCCGCTGCACGCTTTGCCACGCCCGGAGTGAAGATCGGCCTGTTCTGCACAACGCCCATGGTTCCGTTGGTGCGCGTCATCGGCCGTCGGCGCGCCCTGGACATGCTGCTTACAGGGCGATTCGTCTCAGCTGAAGAGGCTGAGCAGTTTGGTCTCCTGAACCGCATCGTCCCGGCCGATCAGCTGGACGAAGCCGCCCGTAACTGGGCCTTGGAGATTGCACAGTTCAGCGGGTACACCCTGGCTCTCGGCAAGCGGGCCTTTTACGAGCAGGTCGACCTGTCCGAGGAGTCGGCATACGGCTACGCCAAGGAAGTCATCGCCATGAACTGCATGGTGGACGATGCCCGGGAAGGGATGAACGCTTTCATCGACAAGCGCGCTCCACGGTGGAAACACCGATAAGCCTTTTGTCAGGGCGTCGCCCCCATGTTTGACCCCATCGGATCGGGAATCAACGGCGAGGACCTGCAGATTAGACCTGAACTTTGTGAGCTCCGGCGAGGATGGCGACCGATTATCCGACCACCGGGTGGTGTGCCCGAGCAGAAGAGTTCACACGTCTGTTAGCTGCTTGACTCGGGAGGTGAGGGAATCATGAATGGGATACTGGCTACAGCACTTTTGGCGGCATGGCTTCTATCATTCTTTGCCGCTCCCGGCGCTACTGAGAGTGCGATCCCGGAACCCACACCATGGGTGAATCTGGAGCGGTACATGGGCAAGTGGTATGAAATCGCGCGCTTGCCCATGTGGTTCCAGCGGGGATGCACCCATTCCTGGGCAGACTACACACTGGTCGATGCTGAAAAGGTAACCGTTCATAACGAATGCGCCACCGACAAGGGGATGAACAAATCAGCCACAGGGACTGCAACAGTCGTAGACAGGGTTAACGGCTCCAAGCTCGAGGTTGTCTTTGACAACTGGTTTTCGCGCCTCTTCCCGTTTCTGTCCAAGGGAAAATACTGGATTTTCCACATTGATCGGGATTATCAGCACGCCATTGTCGGTCATCCGAATCGTCGGTACCTGTGGATTCTTTCCAGGTCGCCCGAGATGGATGATGCCACCTACGCCCATCTCGTAAGGATCGCCGATAAGCTCGGTTTCGACACGAAACGGTTGCTCCGCTCCAGAACCGGCCGGGAACGGTGATCAGGAAACACCGTACTCGTCCTTCAGTTCCTCGATGATCTCGTCGGCTTCGCTATCACTGTCCACCGCAATCAGCATCTGTTCCCCCACGACATAGAGTCCGTCGGGGAGCCGTATCTTCCGCAGAGGTCCAGTGGAATCGATAACATATTCGCCCATATATTTTAGAGTGGTCATCTTCTCGCTCCCTGTTTCCGGATGATCATCCGGGATCTTATCATCATCCTTGAAGATAAACAGGAAACGGAGTCGATCCAAGGATGTCATGGTACGGCATCCCCTTGCTCGGAGGAGAGACCAACCAGGATTTGGAAGGCTTTTTGGTGATTACTCCTGCATTGAACGTGTGCTATTGTCCTTGGTGTGGATTGTCTGCCTGAAAGTCTGCCGCACTTCTTCAGCCCGCTGGTCGCAAACGAGATGATTCAGTGCCATTGGAGAGAAATGAACCGTTCATGAACTCGCCTGCCCACCCGCCCTTGCGGCTCTCCTGGCTCGTCTGGGGACTCGGTGCTCTGCTTTACTTCACCGGGTTTTACCAGCGAGTTGCCCCTGCCGTCATGACGGATCAGCTCATGAGCGATTTCCACATCGGTGCCACCTCTCTGGGGAATTTTTCCGCCTTTTACTTCTACAGTTATGTAGCCATGCAGATTCCCACCGGGATTCTGGCAGACCGTCTCGGATCTCGAAGACTCCTGGCTGCGGGGGCTCTGGTGGCTGGGATCGGAGCGCTCGGTTTTTCGCTGGCCCAACACCTGGCTCTTGCCAATTTGGGGAGACTTCTCATAGGCGGATCGGTGGCCGTGGCCTGGATCGCACTCATGAAACTTGCCATCCATTGGTTTCCCCCCGAGCGTTTTTCTCTTGTCACCGGGGTGGCTCTGCTGTGTGGCGTGGCAGGCGCTGTTTCCGCCGGCCTTCCATTGCGGCTGCTCGTCGAGTGGATGGGCTGGCGCCAGGTCATGCTGGTCATGAGCCTCTTCTCAGCTGGCATCGCGGTCGCCATCTGGCTGGTTGTTCGAGATGATCCCTCGGAGAGAGGCTATGCCTCCTTCGCCCCGGCGGTTTCAGAAGGTCAGAGACCGGGACGGCTCGTGGGCGGTCTCGCCCGGGTGCTCGGATATCGAAATACACTGCTCCTAGCTGTTGCTCAGGGTGCTCAGGTGGGCGGAGTGCTGGCGTTCTGCGGTCTGTGGGGCGTGCCCTACCTGGCAGTTCGATATGGACTCAATCCCTCGGAAAGCGCGGTAGTGACCTCCACCATCATGCTGGCCTGGGCGTTCGCCGGGCCTCTCATTGGGGGCGTTTCTGAAAGATGCGGGCGACGAAAGACCGTCTATGTGACGGCAATCAGTATGGCAGTCATCGGCTGGGGTGGTGCTATCTACCTTCCCTCGCTGCCTCTCTGGGCTTTCGTGATTCTCGGGACTCTGGCAGGGATGGCCTGTGGAGCGGTCATCATTGGTTTTGCATTCGCCAAGGAATCCGTCCCCGCCGAGCTGGCAGGCACGGTTTCGGGAGTGTGCAACGTGGGAGCCATGTCAGGCCCCATGCTCCTGCAGCCGGCCATCGGCCTGGTCCTGGACCTGCACTGGAATGGCGCCCTGGAAAACGGTGTTCGTGTTTACGATCTGGATGCTTATCGCTCTGGCTTCCTGTTGACGATGGCGTGGCTGGTTCTCGCCGTGGCGGCTGCCGCTCTGACCAGGGACAGCCGCTGCCGGCAGTATGTGGCGCAAGAGGTTGCCGCCGGGTGTTCGGCTTCATCCTCCGGTGTTTCTCAGTAGCCGATGCTTCATGCCTGTGCGATCTGCCTCGTCGATCCCCTGCCTGCCATCGACCAGAGGATTCCATGGTCGAAATCCACGACGGCCGGCCTTCCGGATTCAGGATCAAAATAGACCTTGGCGCGGAACTCCCTGTTCAGGAAGCGCCGCAGGATCCGCAGCTTGGCCCAGAGATTCATGCGCCAACTCGCCTCACGTGTGCCGTCCAATTCCAGGCCAGCATGGAAGCAGAGTTCACAGGGGGTCTTGAGGGGGTGGTGAGGATCACATGGTGAGCTCGATGCCGCAAGCGACGGTGTGCTGAAGGCCGATCTGGAAGCTCACGTCACACCACTGGTCTTTGTCCTGGAGGCTGCGGATGCTGTCGGCCACAAGCTGCGGGTTGTTGTTCACTTCACTGAGATGGGCGAAGACCACCGCCCGCAGGTGGACGTGATGCAGGATTTCCAGGAGAGCGAAGGAGTCCTCGTTGGAGAGGTGCCCGTGGCGGCTTCGGATGCGCTGTTTGAGCTCCCAGGGGTAGGGGCCTTCGACGAGCAGCTGCATATCGTGGTTCGCTTCGAGGACCAGGCCATGACACCCTGACAGACGCGTCTTGACAAGCTCGGTGGCGACGCCCAGATCCGTGCAGATGCCCAGGCGGCATCCATTGTGTTCGACGACAAAACCCGCCGGTTCCCGGGCATCGTGGGAAATGGAAAACGGGTGAATCAACAGGTCACCAATGGTGAAGCCGTTCCCCGACTGGAAGATCTGGCGATGAGGGAGGGTGCCGACCTGGGAGGGCAGATTCTCCAGGGTGCCTCGGCTGAGGAAAACCGGGAAACCGTAACGACGACTGAGGGTTCCGCAGCCCCGGACATGATCCTGATGCTCGTGGCTCAGGATGAGGCCGTCCAGCTGGTTCGGTTTTACAGGGGTTTGATCGAGCCGCCGGGAGAGCTCTTTAGCGCTCAATCCGGCGTCCACCAGGATGCGGGTCCGCTCACTGCAGATCAGGGTCGCATTCCCTTTGGAACCGCTGGCCAGCACCTGGAAGAATAATGACATACGTCTTATCCTCAGTCGTCGCAGGTCTGAATCAAGACCTCAACAGCCAGCCGTCAGCCATTGGCATGAAGGCTTCGGCCCGGTTTCCTGACATGATCCTCGAAGACGTCCCCCTCGGCGAGCGGGATCATGAACTGCCATCGCAGGATGCACTCATTACACCTCCACAGAAAAAGATGTCCATTTCGCCGCTCGTCATGCCGGCAATCTTT
>CAZLCS010000025.1:0-82231 GCA_964557955.1 uncultured Syntrophobacteraceae bacterium | reverse complement strand
ACGTCTAGAATTCTAAATAGCCGATTTTATTATATAGTTAACCGGACAGCAGTGAACAAATATAGAACTTGATTTTACTCAAAATGTTCTCGATTTCCCGATCGCTGAAAATCGCAACATTGCGGAGTTTCTGAGCATCGCTTTACGACCCGAGACCGAACTATCTAAAAGTCATGGGGGAGAGCAGGACTCATGAGCACTTGCCAGCTTGATATTCTTCTGCGTCGGATGCGTTCATCACAGGGCTCTTGATCTGACTATTGGTTATTACCCCCTTCATCTTCAGCACATCAAGGATATGCCCTAAACTCTCAGATACGGGCATGCGCCCATCCACGACTATATCTGCGAAATCTTTAAGTGAACCGCTTACTTCTATTTCCGTTGAGTGTTGGTCAAAAACCTTTAATCCTGCTCCATGATCCCCATCTCGGATCACGATCCTATCCAATCTGGTCTGTTCATCGATGGATATGTAGATGAGTAACATACGAGAAGGTTTGGTGAGTCTTTTGAGTGAACCGAGGATGCTCGAGTGCCTGATTCCGTCGATTACAAGGTTATCTCCAGGCCTCCAGCTAACCCAAGCCAACACTTCGCTGCAAAATTTGTCGCCATCCTCAACCAGGTGAGTTCCGATCTCTTGCAGGATCTCTCGACGTTCAGGAAGATTCTGCCTTTGTGCCTCATTTCGCACATAATCACCGAAACCGGCCCTTACCCATCCGAGAGATTCTGCCAGCATTTTGGAAAGTGTGGATTTGCCGCTCCCGATGGCCCCTGAAAACCCAATGATTATTGCCTTCTTGGGTATCGACAATTTCAGCTGGGGATCTCTTGCGCTCAAGACCAGCCATCCCCTCCTGTCTCGCTTGATGTATTTGACCGGCTTAATTGCCTTGACCTGCCTCAGACGCATCAACGTCGCATAAGACGCGCGTCTTCGGGAGATCCAGAACTCTGGATCCTGCGCGCATAGCATCTGAGTGAATTCTTCTCTGATCTCATCCCAGGATTGAGGATTAAGCTCATAGAACCAGACCTGGCCGACCTGGCATATCGCGGTGATTGGCCCTCCGGATCTCTTGAGGAGCAGGATATCGTCCCTCTGGACTTCGCCATATGGGGCGATACGGTTGATCGAAAATCTCGATTCGACCGTCTTCTTCCCATCAAGGATATACTGCAAATACGGTTCAACCAGGATCGCAAGGTGGATGCCAAAAGCGGCTGGATTCCTGATGGCTGAATTCAGATAGGGTTCCCAGAACGGGTCCCTCTTTACTGCCTCCCTCAACTCAACCACTAACGAATACCACGACTGCATATCAGACCGCTTCCTCATCAAGCAAGTACTCGGCTTGCTCTGATTGGACAATTGATCGTAACTGGTTTTCTG
The DNA here is from genome assembly GCA_964557955.1 of uncultured Syntrophobacteraceae bacterium. Classification (GTDB taxonomy): domain Bacteria; phylum Desulfobacterota; class Syntrophobacteria; order Syntrophobacterales; family Syntrophobacteraceae; genus JALOOX01. Next base: position 80,832 of record CAZLCS010000025.1, on the reverse strand, counting down.
CGATGTGAACCATGACGGATTCATCATCAGTCAGCGGCCGCCCGAGCGCCCCAGCGATCTTCTCATCCGGGGAAACACCTTCAGCAATAGCTTTTATGATCAACTGCGCCGCCAAAGTGTTCCGGCACTTGAATATCCGGTTCCCGGATGTCCAGATATCGACAGAAGCCCTTCTTCCGTCTAGCCTGCTCACAGAGTCCAAGATATCTCCATCAACGATTTTTTCCAGGCATGGGTCCGAAAAACAGTTGGCGTTATCTTGCCGTCGAAGCCTAAACCTGATCCCCTGGATTGTCTCGTCGATCCATCCCTGTTCTGTCAAACAGCCTTGAGGTCTTAGGATGGCACGGCTACACTTGCGCTCAAACACAGCCAGATTGCCGCGTCTCCATCCCCTCGGCACCCGCTGCAGACCCTCAGCCTTCAGCGCATTCCTCTCGAAAGGAGGGGAGACATATGGTAGTATCCCTTCTATGATCTCGAGTAACGCGAACCCAAGGTTTTCTGCCCATCCTACAGTTTCTTTCCATTCCCGGCTGATCCCCGGCCGTGTCCCGATAGGAGGCGTGCTCAATAACATAAAAGCCCCCTGGCAACAAACCTGTGTTGCCGACCACAGAAAGGATTTGACACATTCCTGGTACCAAGGGGGGTCGCTGATCACCAGCTTCGAAGATATCTCTGGAAGATCATCAGTTATCAGGTCACATGGAATGACCGTCCCTTCGTGCAAATCTTGTCTGGAAAAGAACTCCGTCATTGATCTGTTTGTCTCGAACAAGATCAGCCTCCGCGGGTAGCCTAGCTGGATAGCTTCCCAAAACACGCTTGGCACCCCGAACAGGACAATCACTTCTTCAGGCCTGGTGAGATGGAGACCTCTATCGAGGATATGCGCGATCGCTTCTCTTCCGAATCTCCACTCATAGTCCAATGGGTGTGGGACGGGCAGGCGAGATAGAGTCTCATTGAGCGAGATGAGGGGCGTTCGGCCTCGGTCCTTCCAGGAGCATGCCGATTCTTTGATCTTTTGCGATATCTCGTTCCGGATCTTTCCTGCAGAAACAAGCCGGTCGATAGATCTCAGCACTGTGCCTGGGTAGATACTGGGCAGTGAGAGGAGAAGATCGGAGAAATCGATCTTTCCTGATTCGATTGAATCCAAGACCAGATTATCAACGAGACAGCGAAATTCTTCCTGCTCATTGGCTGAGTACATGACCATCACTTGCGCCCGCTTAGCGGGACGTCTGCAATATTCTGGTTTCTTTGCATTGACGAGAACCGGTCTTCCAACTCTTCTTTCCAGCATTCGATAGCAACATGCTGGTTCTTCAGTGCCAGTCTGGTTTCATCGGTGAGTCGTGGCTTCACGGGTGTGAAATCAATGATCTCTAAAGGAACCGTCCGAAGAGGCAAATTCTCGTCAAGTGATTGCAGAGCGTCCACAAACCGTTTCATCTCGTCCCTGACTTCAGCACAGGAGTGGGCCGTAAATGTGGTATAGGCATAGAGATCAAGATTTAATGCTAAGAGTCTTCGCATCAGATCGAACTGGCACCGGTAGAGATCCGCGTCTCTGCGCGTGTTGAAAGAGAAAGATTGAGGTGAATAGCCTTTGAAGCAGCAGACCCTGCTGTAGTTCCGGTAATTCTGGATGAACTCCCTGTCCGTCTCCGAAAGAAAACGCCAGAAGAAATCGGTACTGAGATTGTCATCTGACCAGAGGTAGACTGAATCAGCCAGCCCATGGTCTTTCAGTTCTCGCATCATCCACAGGACCCATTCCGGGGCCAGGTCAGGCTGGCCGCCTGACAAGTCGATCACCTGCGGAGGGTCTGGCTGATCCCGGTACCTGTCCAAAAGCGTGCCCGGACTGAGCCAATCTGAGTGTTCCAGGTCTGCACTGATCAGGTCATATGGTACAAAACAGTACCAACAACTGAAGTTGCATGCAGCTATCTGGAACACCTGAGCCCGGATGATATCAACCTGCTCCAATCCAAACGCCTTGCATACAGGATCCATAGGGAGAGGGTCAGGTAGCCAAGAGGCGGAACCCGAGCTACTCTTGCGACGGAAGTGTCTGATCCGACCAAAACCGCCGCAGTTGAGCGGAGCTGAGAGATCTTTTTCCTGTTCTGAGCCAGAAAGGCTGGCAATCAAGAGTCTCTTAGCGTCTTTGTCGATGATCCGGTCACGCAGATTGAGCGAAATCTTTTCAATGCTTGAGCAGATTTTCATGTTTTCGCCCCAAAATAAAAGAGATGTTTGCGGCGATACCTGGATAGAGACTATGATTTGCGGCGTATTGACGGCACATATTCGCCGTTTTCTGTCAGCTGCAGGCGCTCGTCGATATAGCGCATCAGCAAATCAGTGAAGTAGGATATCTGCTTGTCTGTAAGAGCTTGTCCCATGGGAACACCATGCCAGTCTTCCATGCATTTCCGGCAACATGTAGCGGTCGCATGCTGGGCATAAAAGAGCACATTTCCCTTTTTCGGTGTCTGATAACCATCGCGGTATGGATTGGCGTCTCCTACTGCGGACCTCAGTCTTCTTTCGGCAGCCCCCCTCATACCTGATCTGCCCTTGCGGCGGGCATGGTTTATGGCTTTCTCATCGATGTCTATGTGCCAGTAATTGTTGGGGCGCGCATTGTTCCGACGCCTGGCGCGTGGTTTCGTTCACGTTGTCTTGACTAAAAGCGGGAGTCGGTCAAATTATGTCGACGATTGGAAGGGGAATAGTCGAATAGTGAACGGAACGGGGCAAAGGGTGGTGCAAACACCCCTTGCCCCCTGAGCAGAGTGAGTAAAACTCACACAAACCAATCCCTTGATACTGTTCGTAAACGTCTGCGTCAAGAGGGTCTTTGAGCTGGGTCGCCGCTTTGAGTGGCCGGGGGAACGGGTGTGCCCTCATTGCGGGGGGCCTTTTTGGCGCCATGGGTTCATCTCGGCCTGGTTTGACGAATGCCCGGGAGCAGTCTGGCTTCCAAGATATCGCTGTTCGGTTTGCCGCCTGGTCGTGAGGGTACGGCCCGCCGGTTACTGGAGTCGATTCCAGGCCTCCATTGCTCAGATCCGCGACAGTCTCTCCCACCGTTTGAGTCACCAAAAGTGGCCTTCAGGCCGTTCCCCCTCCCGGCAGCGCCATTGGTTGAACGGCCTCAAAAAGCAGGTCGGCGCTCGGTTGGGGGCCGGATGGGCAGGGGATTTTCTGCAAGCCTTCGATGAGCTCTGCAGGACCGGGATACGAGCCGCCTCCAGAGCGGTTTAATCCGGCTCCGCGGGCCGTGCCCGGCCACCCCACCGATGAGTGCTTTTGCCCACAGGGCCGCATCCACGCTACATCCAGGGAAACCCACAACCCATAAGGAGGTTTTCCATGGATGAGCAGCAGCAAAAGGACGTGGCCGTTTTCCGGTTCGGTGTAATCAGCGACTTCGTAACCCGGACCCGTATGGAGCGAGGCGAGAAGGAGCGCCTGCTTGAGGAAAAATGCTCCAAGGTATGGGACATTCCCCATTCCGGGCGCTCACGGCTGGCCAAATCCACCATCCTCGACTGGATCAGAGCCCACCGCAAAAGCGGCGGCAGACTGGAATCGCTTTACCCCAAGAGTCGAAACGACCAGGGAAAGAGCCGGATCATCGACGGCGAAAGCGCTCAGAGCATCCTTGCGCTGAGACGCGAGATGCCCCGGTGCTCCATTCCCACCTTGATGCGAGAGCTGGAGCGGCGAAAGCTCCTTGCGCCCGGGCTATTTCTCGCAACAAGCACGCTCAGGCGATTCCTCAAGGGCGAGGGGCTTCTCAAAGCATCGGCCCCGCTTCCCGTCGATCGCAGAAAGTTCGAAGCCGAGCTCCCCAACGATCTCTGGCAAAGCGACGCCATGCACGGTCCCAGGGTCCTCGTGGGAGAAAAGAAGCGCAAGACCTATCTATTTGCCTTCCTCGACGACATGAGCCGTCTTGTGCCTCATGCCGCCTTCTTTCTCTCCGAGAACCTCGACTCCTATCTGAGCGCTCTGAGACAGGCTCTCTTGAAGAGGGGACTGCCCCGGAAGCTCTACGTGGACAACGGGCCGGCTTTCCGCTCCAAGCTCCTCCACGAGATTGCCGCATCCCTTGGAATCGCCCTCATCCACTCCAAGCCCTACAAGCCCGAAGGGCGCGGCAAGGTGGAGCGCTTCTTCCAGACCGTCCAGGCCCAGTTCCTTCCGACCTTTCAGGGAAGCTCCCTTGAAGAGCTCAACCGGGAGCTCGACCACTGGATCACCACCGTCTACCATCAGCGGCCTCACCGCTCCACCGGCGAGCCACCCCTCAAGCGGTTCGCAGACCAGATGGAGTGTATCCGGCCAGCCCCCAGGGACCTCGAGGACGCCTTCCGCAAGCGCGCCCGAAGGCGAGTCGCAAACGATCGGACCGTATCCCTCAACAGCCGGCTCTATGAAGCCCCCGTCCCCCTCATCGGAAAACAGGTCACCCTTCTCTACCACGATCACGATCCCTCGCGGGTCGAAGTCCGCCTCGACGGCCAATGCCATGGATTCCTCACCCCGGTCCACCTCAACGTCAACTGCAGGGTGCGGCGCCAGAACCGCAACGACGTCGTTTTCGAAAGTCTCGACAAAACGCTCGTCCCCTCCGGAAAGCTCTCCTTCAACCATCGGGAGGACGCGTGATGAGACCCTCTTATCTCAACTTCTTTGGATTCACCCGGGAGCCCTTCGGTTCCGACATCGAGATCGCAAACATCCTTGAAACCGAGGAGGTTCGCGCCGTATCGGACCGCTTCGACTATGCCGTGCGGTTGGGCGCCATTGGACTCGTGACCGGAGAGGTCGGAAGCGGAAAATCCACGGCCCTCCGATTTGCCTTGAGCCGCCTTCACCCCTCGGAATACCGATCCATCTGGATCACCGCATCTTCCGGCTCCATCCTGGAATTCTACCGTCAGCTCGCAGGAGAGCTCGAGGTCGAAACCAACACCTTCTCCAGGGCTGTGCTCCTTCGGATCATCCGAAGCCAGCTCCTCGAGCTCGCCACAAAAGCCAAGCTCAAGCCCGTGCTCGTCATCGACGAAGCCTCGCTCCTGAGGATCGCCGTCTACGCCGAGCTCCACACCCTCACCCAGTTCGAGGCGGACTCCAAACCCTATCTGCCCGTCATCCTCGCAGGCCAGAACAACCTCGTCGATCTGCTCAGCTACCGAACCTCCATCCCCCTCGCCTCCAGGGTCGTCGCCCGCTACCACCTCCACGGCATCACCCGAAACGACATGGACGCCTATCTCCAGCACCATCTCAACATCGCGGGCATGCCCCAGCAGCTTTTCTCGGAGCCGGCGGTGACCGCCATCCAGCAGGGTTCGGGTGGATTGCTCCGAAGGGCAAACCACCTCGCCCGGGGTGCCCTCATCGCCGCGGCCCATGAGAAAATCCAGATGGTTTCCGCCGAGCACGTCCGCATCGCCTCCACCGAGCTCGTCTGACTCACACGGGCAAGGCGCCCCCCAGCGTCTTGCCCCTCCCCACGGGAGCGTGCCATGGAGTCCATCTTTCGAAAGATCAGCCGTTATTTCCAAAGCTTCTGGATTCTCGGCGTCCTCGACCCTCTAAAAGGACTCTGGACCCTCGAGCCGCAAGAGAGCAAGATCGCCTATCTCAGAGCCCAAAACGCAAGAGGCCGCCATATCTTCATGAAGCCGCTGCGCCTTGAGCACTATCTGCTCGCAGACGACATCTCCGGCGAAATGCTCCGCCGCCACCACCAGCTCCCCGATGGCCGATGGAAGCCCGCTCGTATGGTCGTCGAAACATCGCCCAAAAACTTCCAGGTCTGGATCCACTCAGACAGACCCCTTACCCTCGATGAAAAACGTCTCTGGCTCCAAAAACTCGGAAGTGATCCCGCTGCCCACCCCCACAACCGATGGGGGCGCTGCCCGGGCTTCCGAAATAACAAGGAAAAGCACCGATCCCCAGAAGGGCTTTACCCCCTTGTCAGGCTCATCTGGGTCGATTGGAGCGCCAAGGCCCATATCCCCCCCATCGACTTGCCCAAGCAATCCAACATTTCCCATCCGCCCCAAAGGGGGCGCGTGTGTCACAAAGCTTCCCCTTCCAGAAACCACTTCCTTCGAGGCGACGAATCCGCAACCGACTTTGCCTACACACTGTCTTTGGTCAGATCTGCCTGCTCTGACGAGCAGATCCGGGAGCGAATCCTCTCCGAAAGAACCAACTGGGACAACCACAGCGGGCAAACAAGAATCTTGAGATACCTCGAGCGCACCATTCGAAAGGCGAGATACCTCGTCCAATCCACATGACTCACCGCAGCCTGGCTCCCACCTCTTGCGTGCTCAGCCAGCCAATCCCTCAGAACAATCTGGATACCTCTCAATTTTGTCCCGAATAATCAGAACCAAAAGGTCGGTTTAATTTGAACGCCAACAGTAATGGTGGCGCCAGAGTTCGTATCTTAGCGCTTCAAACGTGTACTGTACATCGTCTAGATCACGTCTATGCGTCCTAGCCCAGTCTACGAGTGCAACACCACAATATCGGCACTTGCCTCCCTCGTCTGTTCCTTTCATCTTCTTGGTCTGAGTGAAACAATGCAGGCCACTGTTGCAATCAGCACTGCTGCACGTGATCTCCAGCGGTGCCAGTCGCCTCTTTCCCGAGGTCTCCGTCGCCATGGCATTACTCCTCTAGGGGAACCAAAGCACGAGAAAGGAGGTCACGCTCAATGTCGTTCAAGGCTTCTAGATCGCAGTTTTGAAGGAGAATATCACGTGTGACCGCAACAGGTTTAGGTCGGCCTTTTTGTAGATTCTCAGCTGCTCCCCACCAGTTGATTCCCTGGAGCGAGAGCCGAAAGGCCATGTAGTTCGCAAGCGCATCAACAGGCACATCTTGTCGCACAGCGACCTTTGGCACGACGCTTTTAAGCAACTCAACCTTGCCTCTTGCTTCCCTAACACATACCTGTGCCAGTTCCTCGGCACGTCCAGCCAGGATCACATCCCCTGCAAACAAGCTCGCATCCTCTTCTTCCGGTGATTCTCTCCGTTCAGCAGAAACCGGATCTGCTTCGATCACCGAGAATTGTTGGTTATCTGAGTCCTGGGTGACATGCCAGTATTCATGCAACAGATCAAATAGCCAACGAGCCTGAGAGCGGGTCCTTTGTTTGAGAACGATCACATTGCGACCATCGATACGCCAACAAGCACCATGGAATGTTCCCGGATCGCTCAAAGGTAGTACAATTACACCCAAAGACCAAATGTATCTCAACGCATTCTCGAGGCTGAACACGCCAAGCCCTGATATCACCCCGTTCCTAAAGACCATCGGGTCCGTAGGCAGCGTTCGTTTGGGCAGAGATACTGTTGCATCAGCTGTCAGGATAGCCAGGTAATGAGCATAAACAATGTAAGCGTGCAGACGTCGCTCTTCAGCCCTGGATGGTACTTTAAAGTTAGCTGTGCCTGCTGCTACAGTATCAAACCGAAGGCTGCATTCACCAAAAATATCCTCAGAAGACCAGCCATATATCTTACCGATGATCCTAGCCAGTTGTATAGCGACGCCCTCATCAACCTCATTATCAGCATCGCTAGATTCAAGATAAGGGACGAGACTCGAAGGCACTAATCTCCGTAATATGAAATTAGGATCGATGCCTATCTCTTTCATCCTTCTGAACAAGTTAGCAAGAGATAGCTTGCCTTCCAGAGGACTGGCAATCTGCTTCAGCTTAAGATTCAGAATATTGGCAATCTCAATCAACCGTCCAAAGCTTGCCGTCTTGTAATCTGTTGCCTCATAACGCTGGATCTGCTGTTCTTTCAGTCCGATCTGTTCAGCAAGATTCTTCTGTGTCAGTCCGGATGCAATGCGCGCTTTGATAATCGCTTCAGGCAATCTCTCAATATTCTCGATTTCGCTGAGATCAACAACGCCCGAACTTAATGCTTCATATTCCCTCATCTCCGCACGCAGATCCTCCAACTGACTAAGGATCGCTTCTTTCTGAGCCTTTTGGAGCAAAGGATGAAGCTTACTTCCTTTCTTCTGGAGTTGTTGAAGAGCTTCTTCGAACTTCTTCGCTTGGGATTTCGTTATGAGATATTGTCTCTTATTTTTTATCATAATCATAATCCTCGCAGATCTATCGCCACAATCCCTTTCGGATTGCCGGTATCCTTGTCTACTGCGAAGAATTCCAAAAACGTTTTCCCCGATGCATTCTCCGTCCACCCTGCTGGGAATAATTCCCCAAGATATTTGGCCTTTTGAGCTGCTCTGCCTCTGTCGAAGATCAATAGGACCGGATCAAGAAGATTTGGATCGACACCTTGGACGTCCCAGCACCCATCAAAATCCCCTGGAATCTCTTTCGTTGTGACGAAGCTGCCGTCAATATACGTTGTTTGGCAGCCAGCCGCTTTCAGAGAATCGAGCGCTGCTTTCAACCCTGACAAGAGTCTCTCGCGGTGCGGATTCCAGGCGAACCTCGATGAGAATTCCTGCCAATCGCAGCAATGGGTTCCGGGGGGCAATCTGCCATCTGAGTTAAAGTCTGGTATCATAACAACACAACTATAATATTGTGTTGCTTCGAGATCAACACAAAATGTGGCTTCAAGAACTCCGACATGATTCTCTGCACAAAAGAGCATCCGTCATAGGCCCATCTAGATCAGATTCACTCCGACCCCATCATGGAGTTTCACGACACGGCATATCTTCTTTGTATCGCCTGCAGCTGCACTGCCGCGCCAGGAGCGAGCCTCTGAAAAGCATCCACTCGCCGTACCAGCTTACGTGAATTTCGCGGTCACCGATATTTTCAGTGGCTATCTCGCCAGCATGGCAGGAGGTGGCAGGAGGTGGCAGGGGCGGCAGGGGCGGAAGTGTTCAGATAGTCACAGCTGTGGCGGTCGGAAATGCTCCCACAAATTCTCTCGATCGCATCGCGATGAGAGTGAAGTGCAGGCTCTGGCCATCATTGGATAGTGCCTTCCGTTCGGAACATACTATATGGGGGGCCGGTTGCGCTTCTTCAAGTCGCTGTCCAAAGCGATCGCTCAGCTTGCCCCAGGAGATAGCACAGGATGTGGGCGGGGACTTTGAGAAGGTCGGCATCGAGACCTTCGAAGCGCAGGAGATCGAAGTCCTTATCCTGCTTGGTCACCCAGTAGGCCTTCTTCACGGACTCCAGCCTGCAGAAGGCGACGAGGCCGCTCTTTTCCCGCAATCGCGGATTCTCCTGGTACTTCACTTCGTAGGGAAAGGTGTATTTGGGACTTCGGACGATGATGTCCACTTCTTTTTGCGTGGTCGGGTCGCGCCAGTACACGATTTCGGGAGTGTCCCGGTAGTAATAGGCATAGAGGTGCCGAAGCACCGTGGTTTCAACAATGAACCCCATCTCATCTGGGTTGGTGAAAATCTCCTCGCCTTTCAGCAAAACGGCATTCCGGAGGGCTGCGTCCACCAGATAGTATTTGTTTCGAGCTCTAAGCACCCTCTTCCCGCCGGCTTCCGCCGGCGGGAGCCGGTAGATCAGGTTTGCCTGCTCCAGCAGGATGAGATGGTTCGCAACGGTCGTCGTGGAGGTTCCCAAGGCGTCGGCGCAGGGCTTGTGGGCAACGATGCTCCCCGTGTGAAGGCAGAGGTAGATGAAAAGCTTCTCAAGGTCGTTGACGTTCCTCACGCCGAAAAGCGCCGTCATGTCGCGCTTAAGGACCCGCTCCACCACATCTTCCCGCAGAAGCCGCTGACAGAGGGCCGTGTTCTTCTGGGTCGCCGTCTCGGGAAAACCGCCTACAAGCAGATAATGCTGGAAGAGTGGAAGTAGGTCTCGAAGCTTTGCCGCCAGCTCGGCACGGTCCCCCTGGCTCATGGAAAAGAGGTCCGTGGGTTTCAGGGCCGTCGAGATGTCGGGAGAAGATTCGCCCCGGATGTGGATGAACTCGAAGAAGGAAAGCGTCGGGATGGACACGGTGATCCATCGCCCTACCCCGCTTTCGGCAATCCGCTGCCGATGAACGATGCTGGCAGACCCGGTCGCCAGGATTCGGTACTGCGGCTGGTAGTCCACCAGCAGCTTGATTTCGGTTTCCCATTCCTTCGAGTACTGCACCTCGTCGAAAAGCAAAATGGTCTCCTTGCTCTGGGGATGGACACTTTCATGGTAGAGATTCATGATCTCCCGCAGATTGAGCAGCTTGATCAAGGGGTGGTCCAGGCTGATATACAGGATCGATTTGGGATCGAGACCTTTGGAAAGCAGGTGGTTGGCGATCTGGAGCAAGATGGTGGTCTTTCCGACGCGTCTCGGCCCCGAAAGGAGAATCGCCCGGCGAAGCGTCGAGTCCTCCAGATAAACCCGGCAGGCGTCGAAGGCCAACCTTTTGAATTCGGGCACCGGATTCGGCCTGGCCGACCACCAGGGGTTGAACCCATGGAGCACCTGCAGCACCTCAGTCCGATCGAAAAGCTCCTTCACCTGAGCCTCCATGACTCTAATTCTTCTGAATAGACCTAGTTTACTATCTATATTTCAGGAGGATAGTGACTTTCCAAGGAAAGGACAATGCTATTTTTGATCGCTGAAGCGGCCGAATCGATGGCGGGCGGCGGCGAGCCTAGCGGGTGTGTTGTTCGAGCTCCAATCGCCCCCGGTTTCCAACTGGACGCCACTTTCCAGCCTCCGAGCAACGATCAGCGTATGATTCCTTTGAGCCCTTTCAGTGTCTCGAACTTCCGGACCAACTCCACGCCCCCTGCCCTTCCGGCAAGATCATCGTGGAGGCGCTCAACCGATCCCACTTTCGCATTCGGGAAAGCTACCCCGTGGCAGACGGTCTTGTGGAACCCCTCATCCACATCCAGCCAGAGCACCAACAGTTCATTTGCCTGGTGGCCGTATCGGAACACCTTTTTGTAAGCGGAGTTTTCAGAGAGAGTGACTTCCAACCAGGTTCCATCTTCCAGGAAGAAGTCCGGATTGTAGAAGGAATCCGTTCGCAGTTTCAGCTCATGAGTTTGAGCGAATTCCCGGTACCACGGATGAGGGGAGATGTGGTCGAAGATGGGCTCCGCCCGGAAAGGTATTTCAAGAATCTGAAGCAACTGCTCTATGAGAACGCGAAAGAGCCGTACCCTGGCGCCGGTTCTTTGGGAGGAGCGAAGGCTTTCCAGGTCCCCCACCAAAAACGAACGTATGATCCGCTCCCATTTCTTCTGGTGCCTCACCGTTCCGCCAACAGCATACCGGTCGGGCAATCTGGTGATTCCGTTCCATATTTGTGCAGTCCGCAGGTAGTGTCAGTCCTCCTCCTCTTCCCCACCAATCAGATCATTGAGCCGGCTGATGAGCGCTCCCTCCGACTGACCACACTCGTTGCACGATGCAAGATGATCCAGGAAGGCTGTGATGTTCCACGACCCTTCCCTACTCCTGATTCCAAGGCTGACCAGGTCACGTCCACACGAAAGATTCAGCATGCCCCTCCCCTTCCTCCAGATGCTTGAGCATATCACGACGCTCTCTGTGCGGAGCACGAGAAATTTCAGCCCCCAAGACCCGATTTCTCCTCGAGGTCTTCAGCCATTTTCGATCCTTCTCTCCTCCCTCCCCTGCTTCATCTTCGAAATCCTGATGTAGCCCCACTGATCAGGTGAAAAATATATTGCACCCCCTATGTTGGCGAGGTATACATTTCCAAGATTTTTTCCAAAATGTACTATCTATTTTGGCAACAACTGAAAAGCAATGAAGGAGCGAATCCCACATTACTGGAGGACACATGACGCCAAAAATCATTGTGGTTGCCAATTTGAAGGGGGGCGTAGGCAAATCGACGACCGTGGTGAACCTGAGCGCCGCCCTGGCACGTCTCGGCAAACAAGTCCTCGTCATCGATGCAGACCCCCAGAGCAACACCACCAGCGTCCTCATGAGGGTCGGCACCCGCGAAACCAACAATCTCGTGGCAGCCCTCGAAAAGCCCCAGGGTGAAGGCTCCTTCTCCGCTGTAGCGACCCTCACTGGAAACGACAACATCCGCATCGTGCCCAATGTTTTGAAATGCATGTTGTGGGAGCGGAGGGTGTCCAATACCCTGGATTATTTCCTCGGTTTCACGCGGCTTCTGAGGCAAGACACGAAGCTGGATAAATATGATTTCATCATCATCGATACCCCACCCAACATAGGCGCCATGCTCAACAATGCGCTCATGATCGCCGACTACATTCTCATGCCAATCCCCGTTTCCGATCAATTCGCCCTGGATGGATTTTCTACATTTACAGACGTCATCAACGACCTCAAGGCACAAAATAAAAAGCTCGATTTTCTCGGCATCGTGCTCACCATGCATGATTCTCGAAGCGCTTATTACAAAGCTAACCTGAAAATGATCCAAGAATATTTCGATGGAGCTGAAATTTATCTGTTCAAGACCATCATCCGAGTGAACGTCGATCTCCGCCGAGCCCATGCCAAGAAGAAGACCATCTATGAGTTCGATGAAAACAAATCCGGCGCCGAAGACTATCTCGGCCTAGGCCGAGAAGTCCTGGCCCGAATCGAAGAGAGTCAGTCCACAACAGATGACAGACTGGCTGCGGAGATCTCGTGATGGCTGCCAAAAGGACCCGGATAGAGCCTGAGCCCATATCGATTACGCCCCCTCAGAAGATCAATCTATTTGAGGGCATCGACTTGAGTGCGCTTTCGGCTGCCCTGTCACCGCCCTCCCCTTCTGAGCCACTTTCCACTGTTGAGACAAAGACTCCTCCTGAACCCCTTTCAGCCGATTCAAACGTTGTTGCTTTGGATCTCCCAGCTGAGCCACTTCCTAAGGAAGAACCGATCGAACCAAGGGTCATCAAGACGCCTTCTAAGCGACCCGCATCAACACGGCTATCGACCTCCAAACGCAACCGTCCAAGCCCGGTTAGACAACCCTCGAAAACCTCCAAACCATCTGCGCCAAAGATCGATCTTTTTGAGATCGATAACACCCTCTTGATCCTCACAGAAATTCAGCTCAAGACTCTCAGCTATCTGATCAAAGTCTCTGAAAGTTCGTTGAATTTTACCAACTCAAACCTGATCTGTAACGCCGTGGGAGGCACCCCACTGGGAGCCAAAGACACCTTGCGCAGACTGAGAAAAAGAGGAATTATTCGAACGAAGAAGGACACTTTGGAAGGAGGAATCCATGGCTTTTGGATTGAAATTGATCAAGACTTATTAAGTAAAATAAAAGCTTTATACACTATTTAATAGCTCATATTATAGCGCCTGCCACTAAGCACGCCACTAGACCATCTACTAAACGTCCTTGTAAACACTCCACTGCGCACGCTACTAAACACTCTACTAAGCACACTACTGAACCATCGACTAAACATCTTTGTGAACAAGCGACTGCGCACGCTACTGCGCCTGCCTGTGAACCTGCCACTGGACACCCTACTAAACACACCACTGAACCATCTACCGAACATCCTTGTAAGCACTCTACTGAACACGCTACTAAACACTCTAACAGGCATGCGTGTGAACCTCCTACTAAACACTCTACTAAGCACACTACTGGACCATCCACTGAACATCTTTGTGAACAAGCGACTGCGCACGCTACTGCGCCTGCCTGTGAACCTGCCACTGGACACCCTACTAAACACACCACTGAACCATCTACCGAACATCCTTGTAAGCACTCTACTGAACACGCTACCACGCATCCTTGCAGACCCGCCTCTGAGCATTCTACTGAGCACACCACTGGACCATCCACTGAACGTCCTTGTGAACACTCCACTACGCACGCTACTGAGCGTCTAACTAACTGATTCCTATGATTTTTTTCGCTTGACAGCGGTTTCGAGGCGGGCGTATTTGAACCGAGGCTTAAAAAGCCGAGGCCGGAGTTGTTGCAGCAACTCCGGCCTCAAAAACCAAATCTCGAATTGGCATAGGGCTCGGGCTCAACCACCAAAAAGCTCGCCAAAGCTCACAGGAGTGGTTTTGCCCTAAATCCAGCGTCATTTTTACCATTGATTCCGCCCATGTCAATTCTCTTTTTCAATGAGGAGGAGGGAATTTATGGGGGCAATCAACTATCCATTCGGTACCTATCCTCGTGCCATCATCCGGTCCGATCTGACGGCTCACGCCAAAGCGCTTTACGTCACCCTGGCCGATTACACCACGACAAACCGGATGCAGTGCTATCCTTCGAAGGCGCGCCTTTGCTCTCAGTTGAAGTGGAGTGATCACACCCTGGAAAAGTATACCCGGGAGCTCATCACAGCCGGCTGGATATCACGGCAGCCAAGGCGCGACCAGGGAGGGCGATTTTCCGGATGGCTGTATCATGTCTACACGTCACCGAGCATTACAAGTGACCAAGCGGGTGGGAGCTCCGAGCCAATCGCCTCGAAGGGAGAATCAGCCGGACGGCAAAATTTCCAGCCAGAAGTAAAACAAGAAGTTTTTGAAGAAGAGTCCAAAGAAGAAAAACACACACCGCCTGGCGAGGGTATCCCCAGCGTTTCGGAATCAGCAGATTGTGTGTGTTCCTTTCCCTCCTGCGAAAAGAGACCAGTAGAGACATTCGTCGAAAGCTTCCAAAGGTTCGTGTTGCTTCCACCGAATGTGAAAACGGGAATAGACTCGAACAGGGTCTTCAGCGGGGAAGAGCTCGAGACCATCGAGTTGACCATCGAACGGTACAGGACCTTGGGGACGCTTCAGAATCTCCCCGGGCTGATTCGCTACTTCAACGTCCATGGCGTGGATACGTCGTGCCTTCCTGGGCTGAGACAGTGGAAGCAGGACCAGGAAAACAAGGCCCAAATGGATGCCGAGGTCAGAGAACAAGAGGTCCAGCGTCTTTTTGAGACTCATATCCTGACGTGTAAGTCCTGCAAACCTGACGAGCTGTGTGCAGCAGGCGAAGAGTTGCGACCGAAAGGGTTAGAAGATCTGGGTTGCTGGGGTTGCGAGCATTTTGAGCGAGACGAGGGACTTGCCGCGATGAACATGGGGAGGTGCCGCGTCCAGAATGCCACGGTCCGGAATCCGACGACGCATCAATGCGCAACGAAACGGTCGGATTCTTTGCGTGAAGGGTAGGGCGCCTTGGGCATGGGCCGAATGTAATCACGCCATGGCAATTTCGAGTGATCTCTTGTCTTGCTAGTGCTTTTGGTTGACAATGTTTACACTCAAGACAACCGAGACACTCGGAGGAGCGATTATGGGTGAGACCATTGCCGTGACAGCCAGGATCCCCATGGAAGACAAGGAAAAGCTCGACAAGCTTGCCATGGCCACGGGGCGCACCAAAGGGTTTCTGATCTCCAAGGCGATCCAGGATTACCTGGAAAACCAGGCCTGGCAGATCGAGGAAATCAGGAAGGGTATCCAGGAGGCGGATGCCGGCGAGTTCGCCACAGACGAGGAAACGGAGGCGTTCTTTGCCAGGTGGAAAGTATAAAGTCCGGTGGCTGAAGAAGGCCTTGGAAAACATCGAGGCTGAAGCGGAATACATCGCGCAGGACAATCCAGCGGCGGCGGCAGCCGTGGTCGCAAGAATCCGTGAGGCGGTGAGCTATCTCGAGCGTTACCCGTCTTTTGGACGAGCGGGGCGCGTTCCCGAGACGCGGGAGCTCGTGATTCCCGACACGCCGTACATCGTGCCTTATCGAGTCAAGGGAAAGACGGTGGAAATTTTGCGCGTATTCCATGCATCCAGGCGATGGCCGAAGAGCTTCTGACAAGACATCGCGTAGAATTTCGATCAGGGTTCGTTCGCCCATGATGGT
The DNA here is from genome assembly GCA_964557955.1 of uncultured Syntrophobacteraceae bacterium. Classification (GTDB taxonomy): domain Bacteria; phylum Desulfobacterota; class Syntrophobacteria; order Syntrophobacterales; family Syntrophobacteraceae; genus JALOOX01. The sequence goes on along the minus strand of CAZLCS010000025.1, from coordinate 64,956 downwards.
TGACAGGGCAGGGGGGCGGAGATCTTTGATGATCGACAGGCGCCGGCGATAGGATGTGCTCCTGTGCAGTTACCGAGACGGAACTTGACCGGCAAGAGGGTCGATCATGCGGTGCTCGCAAGTGAGGATTGGGAGGCGGCCAAGACACGTGCGGACTTGCCGGCCGCTCGTAGAGTGGTGACGCGAATTTGGGGCTCCGGCAAGACAGCCACTCTCAAGGCCTTGCTGGAAGAGGCATCTCAACCCATTGTCTTCGTGTCTCAGCCGAGCACATCCCGACGCAACGTTCTGGCCATTGCCCTCGCCCGTATGCTGGCAGAAGAGATTGAAGGCAAGTCGACCGCCGTGGCAGGTGACGAGCTGTACAACGCCCTGCACCCTCAGCCCGTGAAGAACCTGTCTCGTTCTCAGCGGCCTTTCTATCCCCGGGAGTATGTGAGCGCGGATCCCGAACGCATCCGGGCAACCTTCGATGGAAAGACCGTGATCGTGGTTGAAGATATTCTCACCACCGGAGGGTCCGTGAAGGATTTTGTCCGGGCCCTTCAGTCGGACGGCGTGGTTGTCAATTCGGTGGTTGCCTTGCTCGGGGACCCACGCCTGGAAGTGGATGTGAAGACGAGGGCCGCTCTAAAAAGCGCTCTGGCGGCGAAGGCAATCGAACTGCCCGCTGACGAGATCTGTGACCGGCTGACTCGAACCGAAGTCGGCGGCATCATCCTGCATGTCAACAAGGTGAGAACGGAAAATGGAAGACAAAAACTTGCCAAGCAGCTTCAAGGGCTACTCGACCCAGGAGCTCTTGAAGGTCTGGGACGAGCTGCAAACAACGGGGACGTCCGCTCCGAGAGAGAAGATCCAGGCCATGTCCGAGTTTCTCAGGGAATACCGCTTGGGGCTTTTCGAGGCGATGGACGAGGCGGACAAGACATAGAGGCTCTTTGGGCGGCCAGGCTTGGAGAATGCCTGGATGACATCAGATCGAGGGCCGGCAGGGCGTCCGAAACGGCCCGCGGGATGCTGAGCCTGCACGACAAAAAGATGCGAAAGCACACCCGTGCAAGACCGAAGGAGCCAGCCGGTATTCTCGCTGGGTTGAAGCGGCGCGACTACGAGCAGCGACTCGAAGCCTGGTCGCTCACAGCGGAACGCTTTCGTTCCCGCTGGGTCCAATTGCGTCGGCGCGTGACCATGCTCGACGAGTACATGAAGGAGACGGATCGGCTCACCTTCCTCTCCCCCGCTGTGAAACTTGCTGGACGAATCCTCACGAAAAAGAACCCTGAGTTGGCCGCCCTGCTCAGTCAAAGCCGGCAGTCGGAGCGCAGCAAGAATCGAGAGGCATTGATGCAGGAGAAGGCCCGCAACCCGCAGGGTCGGGAACGTTGATCATGAAGGGCAAGTTCAGGGTCGAGCAATGAGGGCGCGTTTGATTCCCTTGATGAGCATTTTCAAAATGCCTTTGCAGAGCCAGTATCCGATCACCGCAGCGGCGCCGATGAGGCCGCCCAGTATGGCTCCCCCCAGATACCAGCCCAATAGAGCAAGCATCGGGCTCCTCCCTTTTTGTCACCAGCGCATCACGTGAAGGATGACTGCCACGAGGCTGATGGTGAGCGACAGTCCCGCACACACCAGGACCGTTTGATACCGCCTGGCCTGAAGCGTCCGTTCTCTTTCGCACCAGGCTGAAATCTGCTCGGTGAAGGACTTGGTGGTTTCTTGAATCTCTGCGATTCCGTTGCTGACCGCCGCTCCGACGATGCGGGTGGCGACCGCCTTGGAATCTTCATGCACCCGATGACTGATGGATTCGATTTCGTCTCTCATCTTTTCGAGACCTCGGGTGATCTCGGCGGAGTAGGTCTGCAGGATTTCATCCTGGAGGAATAGCGTGGTCAGGATGGGGTCGTCCTCGCTCAGGATGATCCGGTATTTTTCCGCTACAGCGGCGATGATCTTCTGTTTGTCGAGCATCGGGGTACCCCGTTCACAGCACCAGATCCATCTGACCGTATATGGCTTTTTGCACCATGCGAAGCCGCTGCTTGGCCATCATCGTGAACTGTCCGTTGCCGATGGCTTCCGCGAAGGTCAGCTTGCTGTTCAGCATCTCTTCGACATCCCGGCCGAACGTGTCCGGGTTCTGGCGGGGGATGCGAATCAGCCCGTTCAGCCGTTCCCGGTGCTTCTGGTAGATTTTCATGCTCTCGAAGGGCTTGTTGTCGTGCATGATGTCGCCAAAATACTCGTTCAGCCAGACGATGATGCCGGCGCCCTTGCTGAATTGGGTGGCAAGACTGTCGAGCCCGTTCAAGGTGTCGAAGAGGGCCTGGCCACCGGTGACCACCGGATGCACAATCACTTCCTTGCCTGCTTCGACGAGCATTTCGACGGCGCGGTTTTCCACCAGGTAGTTGCTGAGAGGCACGAAGGTGCTGGCTCCGCTGTCGACCACGAAGTCGCCTTCCTCCTGGTTGAAAATAAGCTCCATGAGCTGGTCGAAATTCCGCTCGTTGATGCGGGAGCCGTTTATGAGCTCGATTCGCTTCGCCGCAAAGGCCTTGTACTCGGAGAACGTGCAGTTGACGGGGTCCGTGTCGATGCAGGTGGGTGCTCCCCCTTTGTCAATCAGGTACTGTGCCAGGAGAGCCGACACAAAACTCTTTCCCACGCCGCCTTTGCCTTGCAGTGTCAGGTGTACCCTCATACCAGATCATCCTTGTTCTTGGGGTCGTAGTGAAACTGGGGGTTCTGGCTGTCTGTTGCCGGAGTCTTCTTCGTTGGCCTTTTCGTGGATGGTTTCTTCAAGATCAGCGTGTTGACGTAGTGGAGGAACTGTCGGTAGCTCATACGGACGGCCCCCGTTCCATGCAGTCGATTCCAGATTTCCTTGACCGGGTAGCCGGCCTCGATCATCGCTCCAATGTCTGTCTTTTTGGCCAGGAATTCCACCCTCCCAGCCCCTTTGAAGGTCGCCATATCGTCAGGGTTGCCTGTGCTCTTTGCCATGCAGCCTCCCGTATGATCGAGTTGGAGTTTCACCCCGCCAATATCTTTCAAATAATACTTTTGTCAACATTATAGTATCATTTATATTCATTATTAAGCGTTATGCATCTTTTTACTTCATCGTGAGGTGAGTTTCGGGTATAGTGCTGCGAAGTGGTGAAAGCTGATTCATCCTTTGGCGTCTGAAGAGGGCAGGACATGTGATGTAGGCCCACACCTGCAAGCAGGTGGCGCCTCATCACCCCCCGAACTTACTCGCACTTCGTGCTCGACGCAGGTCAACCGGTATGTCCCGACGTGACAATCGACCCATCAAGGTTTACGTGACGGAAGAGGAGCGCCAACTCATCGAAGCGCAGGCCTCGCGGGCGGGTCTTTCCGCCTCAACGTTTCTTCGCAACGTCGGCTGCGGCTACCCGGTGGAAAGCGTGGTGGATCATCGGGCGGTCGTGGACCTGTTGAAGGTCTCGGCGGACCTCGGACGCCTTGGCGGACTGCTGAAGCTCTGGCTCACGAACGATGAAAAGACTCACGGACTGACCTCATCCATTCAAGCCCTCCTCAAAGAGCTTCACGATACGCAGACCGAGCTCAAGGAGAAGGTCGCGGGGTTGCCCTCATGATTTCGAAGAAACCCGCCAAGCTCAGGAGGGCCCCCTCGGATTTTGGCCAGCTCGCAGCCTACATCACCGGGCATGCCATGCAGCCGGGTCAGCAGGCAAGCCAACCGGGAACGTTCGCAGACGAGGCCTCCGCGTTGTCCTTCGGGCGAGTGGCTTCCTACATCACGGGTCTCGGCCCGGGGCGGGGGCAGAAGAAACGGGAGCCCCACGCGATCTCCTGCGTTCGGATCACCAATTGTCATGCGGATGATGTCGCCCTGGCTGTGAAGGAAATCAAGGCGACCCAGGCCTTGAACAAGCGTGCAAAGGGGGACAAGACCTACCACCTCATCATCTCGTTTCGGGAAGAAGACAAAGCGAAGCTCACGGATTTGGTGCTCTGCGATATCGAGAAGGCCTTCTGCGATGCGCTCGGTTATTCGGACCATCAGCGCATCAGCGCGGTCCACACCGATACGGACAACCTTCACCTGCATCTCAGCATCAACAAGATCCATCCTGAACGCTTGACCTGCCACGATTCGTACAACGACTACTACGTTCGGGATTCTCTGTGCCGGGAGCTGGAAAAGCGCTTCCAGCTCAGCGTGGACAAAGGGGTCAAGGACAGGCGTCGAGGGCAGAATCTTCCAGACAAGGCATCTGCTCTTGAAAAGCATAGTGGCCTTGCCTCGTTCGCGAGCTGGGTTCAATCCGGACCGCGGGACGCACTACTGGCGGCGCTCAAACAACCCGGTGTGACCTGGGAGCACGTCCATCGTGCTCTTGCCCGCTATGACCTGACGATCCGGAAGCGCGGTGCGGGCTTCGTGCTGTCACACCGCAACCGTAAGCTCTTCTGTAAAGCGAGTGCCATATCGCGCGAGGCGAGCAAAGAAGCCCTCGAGCAGCGGCTTGGACCCTACCGGGAGCCTACACCCGAGATCGCGGCGCTTGCTGCGGAGGAGAGTTACACGCCACGGCCACTGCACACCCATCCCGATCGCGAAGCGCTGTATCAGCGCTACCTGCAGGCTCAGGCCGAAAATCGTCTGCGGAAAAACGAGGCCCTGAGTGGTTTGAAAGAAGAGAGGGCAGGGCGGTTGGCCGAGATCAAAGCCGCTTATCAGAAGCGCCGCGCTGAAATCATCGGTGATACGCTTCTTCGCAAAGCCGCCAAGCGGAAGCCCCACGCCGCCAATTCCCGCCGGCGCCGGGAAGCGATCACAAAAGTCGAGGAAGGAATCCAGCGACGCCGGCAGGAAATTCATGCGACTCAGAAATCCTGCACCTGGCAGGAGTACCTGATCGTTCAGGCGATGGGTGGAGACGAAAAGGCCCTGGCGGTTTTGCGAAGCAGCCAAAGCAAATCTCAGGGCTCGCCGGTTTCCCAGGCGCTTGCCGGCGACAGATCTTCCGACCGCCCGGTCGTCTATCCCCACCTCAAACCCGAAATCAACAAGAGCGGCCAGGTGCTCTACCAGGTCGGATCGGGATCCATCCGTGACGACGGCTCGCTCCTGCACCTCGACGATCCCGACGACCAAACGATCCTGATGGGTCTCCGGATGGCGCAGCAGAAGTTCGGGAGTGCACTCAAGGTCGAGGGCGGCGAGATCTTCCGAGCGCGCGTCGTTCAGATCGCGGTCTCCCACAAGATGGAGGTCACCTTCCTGGATCCCCAATTGGAGGCCGTCCGGCAGTCTTTGGGCGGCCCATCACAGCTGCCGTCTTCCCATCCCGCCAGCTCCGAAGAAAAACCTCGTGACAAAAAGATCGATATATCGTACATAGCCTGAAGTTTGACTTCAGGAGCCTTTGCATGTCTGTTTCACCGAAAGACCGACGTATCGGTCGATTACACGTTATCCTGCTGATTCTTGCTGCCCTGCTTTTGCTGAACGGTGGTGTGACCCAATACCTGGCCCATCGTTACGGGTACAGTCCGTACCTGGGAGCTTCCGTCTCCGGGCATTTCTATTGGCCCTGGCAGTGGCTGATCTGGGGCGCCAAGTACTACCACGCTCAAAAAGCCCTCTACGACACCGTCTTCAGCGTCGTTCTCTCGTCGCTTGTTCTGGTTTTTGGCATCGCGGCGCTGCTCCTTGCGATGGGAGGAAGGAAAGGGCGGCCTATCCTGGATCTGCACGGCTCCGCCCATTGGGCCACCGAGGCGGAGATCCACGCTTCGGGATTGCTTCCCGAAAAGGGCAGGGCAGGGGAGGGGGTCTATGTCGGCGCCTGGACGGACCCCAAGGAGCGCACCCGCTATCTTCGCCACAACGGTCCCGAGCACGTCCTCGTGTTTGCGCCCACCCGGAGCGGGAAAGGCGTCTCACTCGTTCTTCCGACCCTTCTCTCCTGGCCCGAAAGCGTGGTGGTGCTCGACATCAAGGGAGAAAACTGGGCGCTCACGGCCGGCTGGAGAAAACAGCATGCCAACAACCTGGTCCTCCACTTCGATCCGACGGCTACGGATCAACGGTCGGCCCGGTTCAATCCGCTGGAAGAGATTCGCATGGGGACGGATCACGAAGTGGCGGACGTTCAGAACATTGTCACCATGATCGTGGACCCCGACGGGAAGGGCCTGAATGACCACTGGGCCAAGACCGGCCATGCACTGCTGGTCGGGACCGTTCTCCATCTTCTCTACAAGGCGAAGCGCGAGCGGTTCACGCCGACTCTCCTCGGTGTTTCCGAGGTGCTTTCGGACCCCCGCCGCTCGATTCAGGACGTTCTGATGGAGATGCTGGAATACCCGCACCTTTCCGGTGATGTGACCCATCCTGTTGTGGCGGCCAGCGCCCGCGACATGCTGAACAAGGCAGAAAACGAGCGCTCGGGCGTTCTCAGCACCGCCATGAGCTTTCTCACCCTGTACCGGGATCCCGTCGTTGCGAACCACACGGCCGTCAGCGACTTCAAGATCCGGGACCTCATGAACCGGGAAAAACCGCTTTCCCTCTACCTGGTCGTTCGCCCCTCGGACAAGGACCGGCTGAAGCCGCTGCTCCGGCTCATCATCAACCAGATCGTTCGGATTCTCGTCGAGAAGATGGAATTCCAGGGTGGCGAGGCCGTGCGCCATTACAACCACCGGCTTCTGCTGCTCATCGACGAGTTTCCAAGCCTGGGGAGGCTCGAGGTTTTCCAGGAGGCCCTCGGCTTCATCGCCGCCTACGGCCTCAAGGCCTACCTCATCGTCCAGGACATGACCCAGCTCTACAGCGCCTACGGGCGAAACGAGAGCATCGTCTCCAACTGTCACATCCGCGTGGCCTTCGCTCCAAACACCGTGGAAACGGCGGAGCTCCTCTCCAAGATGACCGGCTCCACAACGGTGGTGAAAAAGAGCGTCTCCATTTCGGGGAAGCGCTTTGGATCTATTCTCAACCACGTGAGCGAGACGCTCCAGGAAGTGCAGCGGCCGCTGCTCACCCCCGATGAGTGCATGCGGCTTCCCGGCGCCAAGAAAGACGGCAGTGGGCGGATCCTGGAGCCTGGCAACATGCTTGTCTTCCCGGCGGGATTCCCGCCCATCTACGGCACGCAGCTTCTCTATTTCAAGGACCCTCAGTTCTCGGAACGAGCCCAGATACCGCCGCCGGAGGTGAGCGACGTCGTACGAAGGCCGTCCGCAACCCCTGATCTCGTCTTCAGCCTGGATGATTGACATGTCGCCCGGTGCCCGTTCGCTCATAGTCGTCTCCTTCCTGTTCGCCATCGGGATCTTCGTCGCGTGGATCGCCGGCTATCGGGTGAATGTCACGTCGTCATATCCGCTGGGGATTTGGCGGCTCGAAGCGAACCGATCGATCAGCCAAGGCTCTCTGGTGCTTTTGTGTCCACCCGATACCCCTCTATTCCAGGCAGCAAAAGGTTTCGGCGTCCTTCGCGCCGGCGGCTGTCCCGGAGGTTATGCGCCTCTCCTGAAGCGGCTGGCGGCGGGTCCGGGCGATTTCGTCGAAGTCCAGGAGGACGGCGTTTCTGTGAACGGTCGGCTCATCTCCAATTCTCTTCCGCTGCAGCACGATTCGCAGGGGCAGACTCTCCCTCGAACCGAGGAGAAGGGGTGGGTTCCCGATGGGGAGGCCTGGTTTCTCTCCGATTACAATCCGCGAAGCTTCGACAGCCGCTATTTCGGTCCGGTTTCCATGGCTCAGATCCAGGGGACCATGGTTCCGGTCTGGATCAGCCAATAGCCCTCATGAGGTCTTGAGCGCCATGGATCGAACTGTCCTTGCGGTTCTCGTTTCAGTTCTTCTTGCCCCAAGCCTGGCTTTTCCCGGAGATCGAGAAGTGGCGCCTGAAACCGTCGATGCGGTGATTCAGGTCGAGTCCGGTGGAAATCCGCTCGCCGTCAACGTGAACGGGCTGCCTCGATCCCTTCGGATTCCGAAGCCGAGCAATCTTGATGAAGCGGCTCAGATTGCCGAGGCCTTCATCGAAGCGGGCTACACGGTGGATATGGGGCTCATGCAGATCAACAGCCGCAATCTTGGTCCGCTTGGTCTTTCGGTGCGGTCGGTCTTCGACCCCCACATCAACATGCGAGCCGGCTGCTCGATCCTCGCCGGGAACTACGACCGGGCAGTCGGGCGTTTTGGCGCGGGGCAACAGGCTCTTCTGGCAGCGCTTTCAGCCTACAACACGGGCAATTTCTCGGACGGGTTTCGGAACGGGTATATCCGGCGCTATTTCTCTGGCCGGACCTCACCTGAGCCTTCCCGACTGATGCCGACGTCACTCGCCGGTGAATCGTGCCCCTCGGCGGAATCGACTGGTTTGCCGCTTTCCGCCGTCATGTCCTTGAGCTCCGCCACTGCAGGCACAAACGGCAGCGCAGCGGCACAGGTCCCCGAGCGTCTCCCAATCCGTTTGGTCCGAGCCATCTCCCCCGAGGGCGCTGACACCCATGTGAAGCTCGATGTGGCAGCTTTCCCCGGGACCGAATCTGAGAGCACAGCCATTCCAGGTGCAGGCGGTGGGCCCGCAAAAGAAAGGCGGCCGCAGCCTGTGCGTTTGAGCCGAAGCATCAACCCTTACAGCGCCGAAACGCGTATCGATCTCGAAAGGAGGGAGCCGGATGGAAGCTAACCACGAAGATCTCTTTCGCGATTTCATGGTCCCTTTGCATGAAATCACCGTCGACCAGGATCAGGCCGACGCTCTTGGCGCATTCGTCGAGGATGCCTTGAGCGAAGAAGAGGCGAGGGAAAGCGCCATAGACTGAAAGGGGAGGGGGTATGCCCGACGATATCCAGCTGATGGTCGAAGCCTTGAGCGAGCGAATGCGAAACGCCGACTGGCATTACGCCAATTCCGACGATGCGAGCGTCTATGAAAGAGGCGCAAGGGAGAGAAGCGAGATCCTGAAAGACCTTGGAACGCTGGCCTCTGTGGATCTTGAGACGGCCCGTGATCTCTGGGATCAACACGCACGAGGGGAGCGCCACCCACCGTTTCTTCAACTTGAATCCGATGCGCTGGCGCTGCAGCCCACCGATGAAACGCCCCGCTATGAAGTGCGCGGTTTCGACCCATCGGGCGAGAGCGAAATCTCGCTCGGACACTTCGATCGGCTGGAGGATGCGTATCCGGTCTTCATGGAAGCCATCAAGACCACGTCGCCCAAGATCCTGAACGGGGATTCGGTCGTGATCGCCACCACGGACTACGAGTGGGGGCATCCCGAAAACCGCTTCCCCCAGTTTCTGGATGAAGCCTTGAAGGCGATCCATGATGAGGCGACCCGCAAGCGGGAGCCCGAACAAGATCCCCAGCCAAGCAATCATTCCGCGTATCATGAGCTGGTGGCCGGAAAGATCATCGAACAGTTGGAGAAGGGCACGGCTCCGTGGCTCAAGCCCTGGAAGCCGGGCGAGCTCACCTTCCCGCATAACCCCGTGAGCGGTACCCGCTACAAAGGGGCGAATCTGCTCTATCTCTGTGCCGAAGCTGCAACCCGAGGCTACGATGATCCACGATGGATGACCTACCGCCAGGCGCAGCAGTTGGACGCCCAGGTCAGGCGAGGCGAGAAGGGCACCTCCATTCAATACTGGAAGATGCACGAACGCGTCCCGTTGCTGGATGAGGAAGGGAATCCGGTTTTGGATAAAGAGGGGAAGCCCATGAAGCGGGAGGTGCCCCTCGATCGCCCCAGTGTCTTCCGAGCTGTGGTCTTCAATGCCTCCCAGATCGAAGGATTGCCGCCGGCGGTGGCACGAGCGCCAGAGTGGGATCCCGTCGAGCGAGCCGAAACGATGGTCGCCAACTCCAGAGCCACCCTGAGACATGACCAGGCGAACAGGGCATTCTATTCGGTAGCAACCGACAGCATTCACTTACCCCACCGCTCGCAGTTCGACTCGGCTGAGGGCTACTACGAAACCGCTCTTCACGAGCTGGCCCACTGGACGGGCCACGAAAGTCGCCTCAACCGGGATATTCGCCACCCTTTCGGGTCCGCAGGATACGCCAAAGAGGAGCTGCGGGCGGAGATCGCCTCGCTCATGCTCGGAGAAGAGCTCGGTATCGGTCATGACCCAGGAAACCATGCTGCTTACGTGCAATCATGGATCAAGGCGTTGCGCGATGACCCGAAGGAAATCTTTCGCGCCGCGGCTGCCGCCGAGAAAATCATGACCTACATCTTCCAGCTGGAAATCCAAAAGGAGAGGGGGCTTGCCATGGAAGAGACGTCTGAGGTTGGTTCGAACATCGCGCAAGAGAATACGTACCTGGCGGTGCCATATGCCCAGAAGGATGCCGCCAAAGCTCTCGGGGCGCGCTGGGATAAGACGGCCAAGAGCTGGTATGCCCCTCAGGGCTTGGAGCTGGATCCTTTTGCGAAGTGGCTCCCTCATAACGCTCCCAAGAGGGAAAGGGGGAGATCTCCCCAGGAGGAATTCGCTGAAGCGTTGAAAAACGCGGGTCTCATCCTCGATGAGTTGCCGGTGATGGACGGGGAGTGGCACCGGGTGCCCGCCATAGGGGACAAGAACGGCAAGCAGAGCGGTGCCTACAAAGGTCATCTGGACGGCCGTCCCGCCGGCACGGTCCAAAACTTTCGGAGCGGCTACAGGGCAAACTGGAAGCAATCTTCCGTTCACCTGGATCCCGAGGAAAAAGCTAGATTGCTGGCGGAGGTGGCGCAGAAACGCCTTGCGCGGGACGCCGAGCTCGAAGCGCGGCACGAGAAGAAATCCCAGGAATGCACGGAACGGTTTCACAAATTGCCGGAGGCCTCGGGAGACCATCCCTACCTGGTCCGAAAGGGCGTCGCCTCATACGATCTTCGGATGAACGAATACGGGGACCTCATCGTTCCCCTGCGGGATGTGAACGGAAAGCTTTGGTCTCTCCAGCGGATCAAGGAAACCGGAGAAAAGCCCTATGAGAAAGATGCCCGCAAGGAAGGCTGCTTTCATGTGATCGGCGGCGAGGATGCATTCCAGGCAACCCAGGAGATCCTCATCACCGAGGGCTACGCAACCGGAGCGTCCGTCCACATGGCGCTGGAAAAACCGGTCGTTGTGGCCTTCGATTCAGGCAATCTCCAAGCTGTGGCGGAGACCTTGAGAAACGCCTATCCGGACAAGTCCATCGTGATTCTCGGAGACGACGACCGCCACCTCCCCGAAAGATCCCAACCCCTCCCCAACGCAGGCAGGGAAAAAGCCCTCAAAGCCGCCAAAGCTGTCGGTGGCCGAGCTGTCTTCCCCACCTTTCTCGCAAAGGAGAAGGGAAGCAACTTCACCGACTTCAACGACCTCCACCGCGTCCGAGGCCTCGACACCGTGAAACGCCAGATCCAAACCGCTCTCGGCCGCGACAAGCAGAAACAGCTCCGCCGGGAAAAGACCGAGGAGCGCACCGTTGACAAGGAGCGGCGCCCGGAAGAGATCCAGAGGAGTGTCGGGCTTGGATTTTAGGTAGCGCCGACGTCAGAATCATGAGGGCAGAGAAGGGGGTGGGGTCTTGGTTTTCGATCGTTTATGGGGCGTGGCCCACAAACGATCTCTGGTGGTGTCGTTGTTCAGATTACCTTTTATCCTTCGCTGAGCTCCGCCCGTCTTCCCTGTTGATCGAGAGCGATTGTAACGCCCCTGCTCTCAAAAGGAGAAAGCAGTTCTTGTTTGGTCGGGCCGAAAGCGGCTTCCAGGTTGAAGCCTAGCTGTAGGGGCTGGAATCATAACCGTCCGGACCCTGAGTGATCGCAATTCTGGGCCCAAATTACTTGGTACTTTGCAAAAGTCTCGACCCAGATTATTCATTTCTGGACCCACTTTATAGAATTTTGGACCCAGAATAAATGGTAGGGACCCACATTATCTGGAACAACTGACTTTCCTCGATCCACAAGTACGCTTGATTTAGCTTCAGCCCGTCCCCCAATGCCGTCCGTCTTTGAGAGACACGATTCCGAGGTCCCTGGAGGTCACATCGCAGAGAGTGGGGACCGGATAGGATCAAGTAATATGGGCACAGCATAAGCCAAAGTGGGCAGACTGCATGATATGGTCAAACAATGTGGGCACCATCTGCTGAACAAATTCATTTAATCTGGGCAGGAAAAAGCGGACGAGTGGGGGGCATGCCCGATTATGAATGCTGGTTTCTACAGCTAAGCAGAAACTCGATACAGCCTTTTATTCATCATCCGGCTCTTCGTCTTCATCCGGGGTAAGGTCCGTCAAGTCGTCGATAATCTCCTGAACTTCTTTGAGATATTCTACGGCATTGTCAATTTCGTCGGAAATTTCCCATGCCAGATCGAATACGCCGAGGTCCGTATCATGTCGTAATTCGCCGTTGATGAGCTCCATCGCCTTCCCATGTAACTCGAGCAATCGTTTGCGGATACCGGGAGGGCGCGGGAAGCCGTCTTCGTTGAATTGATCGGAGAGGGTCGGTCGAACCGCATCAAGCGCGTCCACGGCACGGAGCAACCGTTGCGTGTCAAAGCTCCCATCAAGTTTGTCGAACTGTTTCTCTGTGAGTTTGCGCTCTTCCATACGTCCCTTTGTCCTTCGCCTTTCCCGCTCTTTCTGTCTGGCCGCAGCTTTTCTTTCATCCCTGCTTTCCCAGCGCTCAAACGTGTCGACCGCCCAGCGAACTCTATCTTGGGGAATTTCATCTCGGAGAGCTTCTTCGATGGTTTGCTTTGCAAGGGAAGGATTGGCAAGGACCTCACCTACCTGGATCATGATGCGCCAGGCCTCTTGTACGTCCTCCGGGTACGAGCTTTTGAATGACTCGAGCTCCTTCCTTGAGTGCTTCGACATATTTTGCCCAGAGGGCAAAGTATTCATCCTGCTCATGGCCCACCATTGTTGTTATCAACGGCATGCATGTAAAACTCGCAGCCACGGATCAATGCCGAGTCCGCTGATTCTCTTGCTGCCGAATGATATCCGTAAACCGCGAAACAATCTTGGCCGTGATGTGCTTTGAGTTTGACGCCCGTATCGCCTGCGCGATCCTCTTGGCCTCTTTGTCGACGATTCCGCCAGCTTTATGCAATTCAGCGAGAAGCTCAAGTCCCCACAGCAAAGGAACCCCTTCGCGCCTACATAGCTTTCTAAGGTTCTTGTCGTTGGTGACACATGTGAAACCATACCGTTTGGCTGCAAGCAGGCAGAGTCGATCCTGGAACGAGGTCGGCCCACGCTCGCTCGCTGCGGTGAACGCGTCTTCGAGCTCGGGCTCTACGATGATCAACCCGAGGTCAACGAGCTCGTTTTCATCTTCGATTTCGTTGACCTCATCGACGACGGGGCTGGTCACATGAAGCGCTCCCACGTGTCTCACCACGAGCTCCAGGACGGCCCGTTCCGTCTTGATGAAGTCTATGAGGACACATGCGTCCATGATCATCAGCTTACGCATCCCGGGACGATGCGTCATGAAACCGCCTCCCAGTTCCGGAGGATGTCCTGCATCTCTTCGATGCTGATGCCGAGGATTTCAGCACCCCGACTAATGGATATCTTGTCCTTTTCCACTGCCTCCCGGGTCAGCCGGCTGAATCGGTCCTCGAAAAAATCGAATCGGTGAAGACCGAACGGCTCAGTGGAGTCGATGGCCATCGGCTCTTCTTTGAATGGGAGTCTTCGGTTGAATTTCTGATGATAGGCCTGATGGAACCGCATCCATATGGAGCTATCCACGACCTCGTTCTCGATCAAACGGAACAGGACGGTTTTATAGCTGACACGGAAAATGCGCTTGATCTTGAAAACCCTCTCCACCCAATGCAATCCTGACGCCTCGCCCCATTCTTTGCGAAATCCTTCGTTCGGCATCAAGAAATGTCCAGCAAAACAGTCCGCCTCTTGTTCCTCTTCCTTGTTTTCCTTGATCTGGGTCACATCGTAAGCGTCGGGATGCAGCATAAGATGACCGAGCTCATGTGCAGCACTGAAAATACGTCTCTCGACGGCAATACGCTCCCATACGTTCACAACGACCGCAGGGCCTCCATCTTCTTCCCCGACAGATAATCCGAAGAAGCCGTCGGACGCCATGGGCACAGAGAGGAGTTTCACACCCGCTTGTTCGAGTAAGCCGCAGATATCGTGAATGGGCTCCCTGGGTTTAAGACCCAGTTTTTTCCGGCATAGTTCAGCAGCTTCGGTGGAATGCTCTCTGGAGCATCGCGACCTGATTTCATTAAGGGTGAAGGGGAGCTGTTGGCCCAGGATTTCCTCGAGATAATTGAAGTCATCGAGCCATCTCGCCACCGCAGCCAGGACATTTCCCCGGTTCTGCATCCGTCTCGCCGATCGAAAGCGGACAGTCTGTAATTCCCGCACTGGCAGAAAGAGATCCTGGAGTCTTACCTCAAGAGCCCTGGCTATAGCCTGAACGGTCCTCATCCGGGGCTCGCTCTTGGCGAGCTCGATACTTTTGACCGCCGGCAACGAGAGACCAGCAGTATCCGCCAGGGCGCTTTGGCTGAAATGTTTTGCAGTCCTCAACCGTCGTACGTTCTGGGCGAGCAGCTGCAGGTTCATGGTCGCCTCCTTTGAGTTTTTTCAAATCATACTATAAAGCGTAAACATGTAAAATGGTGTTATTTGAGTGTTCCGAGCTGTTCCGTAGAACATGTACACTTTAGAGACCGGCGTGTTCCGTTTGTCCTGCCTCTCTGCTCCGTGGTACTCTGCGTTGGTGTTGCAGCAGTATTTCCAGGCTTATTTTTGCTTCTCCACTCCAGGGGCAAACTTTTCAAATTAACCCATGGGGGTGTGACGCACCGCGACATCCGACATATAGCGAGAATCAGGCAACCATATGGATCAAGCTACTCACAACAAGATCGTCTCGTTCATCTGGGGGATTGCGGACGACGTTCTCCGCGACCTGTTCAAGCGCGGAAAGTACCCCGATGTGATTCTTCCCATGTGCGTGCTGCGGCGGCTCGACGCGGTGCTGGAGCCGACCAAACAGGCTGTGATGGATACCCGAAAGATGCTCGACGATGCCGGGATCACCGAGCAGAGCGCGGCACTCTGCGAGGCCTCCGGACAGGCCTTCTACAATACGTCGCCGTTCACCCTCCGCGACCTCAGGGGGCGCGGCAGCCGCCAGCAGCTCCGGGCCGACTTCGACGCCTACCTCGAAGGCTTCTCGCCGAACGTCCAGGAGATCCTCGACAACTTCAAGTTCCGGAGCCAGCTGTCCACGCTTTCCAAGGCCGACGCCCTGGGTACGCTCATCGAGAAGTTTCTCGACCCCGACATCAACCTGAGCCCCCATCCGGTCATGAACGGCGACGGGTCGGTGAAGCACCCGGGCCTCGACAACCACGCTATGGGCACGGTGTTCGAGGAACTGGTCCGGAAATTCAACGAGGAGAACAACGAGGAAGCCGGTGAGCACTGGACGCCTCGCGATGCCGTGAAGCTCATGGCCAACCTCATCTTCCTTCCCATTGCCGACCGGATCCAGTCCGGATCGTATCTCCTCTACGACGGCGCCTGCGGCACGGGCGGGATGCTCACCGTCGCCGAGGAGACCCTGAAAGAGCTTGCCGCCCGGCAAGGCAAGCAGAGCAACACCTACCTCTTCGGCCAGGAGATCAACCCCGAGACCTACGCCATCTGCAAGGCCGACATGCTCCTCAAAGGGGAAGGGGAGGGCGCCGAGCACATCGTCGGCGGCGCCGAATGGAGCACACTCTCGCACGATGCATTCCCCGCACGCGAGTTCGATTTCATGCTTTCCAATCCGCCCTACGGCAAGAGCTGGAAAAAGGACCTCGAAGCGATGGGGGGTAAGGATGAGATGCGCGACCCGCGCTTCAGGGTGGTGCACCAGGGTGAGGAGCTTTCCCTCGTCACCCGGTCGAGCGACGGGCAGATGCTCTTCCTGGCCAACATGGTCAGCAAGATGAACCATAAGACGCCTCTGGGGAGCCGCATCGCAGAGGTCCACAACGGTTCCAGCCTATTTACCGGTGACGCCGGGCAGGGTGAGAGCAACATCCGCCGGTGGATCATCGAAAACGACTGGCTCGAAGCCATCGTAGCGCTCCCTCTGAACATGTTTTATAACACCGGCATTGCCACTTACATCTGGGTGCTTTCCAACCGAAAGCCCGAGCAGCGCCGGGGCCAGGTGCAGCTCATCGACGCCACTGGCTGGTTCAAGCCTCTGCGCAAAAACCTCGGCAAGAAGAACTGCGAGCTCTCGGAAGACGACATCCGCTTTATCTGCGAGGCTTTCCTCGCCTTCCAAGAGACCAAGCAGTCGAAAATCTTCCCGAACGAAGCCTTCGGCTACTGGAAGGTGACGGTCGAGCGACCGTTGCGACTTCACAGCCAGCTCGCCCTCCGAGCCATTGAAGGCCTGCGCTTTGCCTCGGGAGATGAAGAAATCCGTTCCATGCTCTATGAGGAATTTGGCGATGCACTCCTCGAGGATTTCAAAAGCTTTCAGAAGGCCCTCGAAAATCGGTTGGCGGAGTGGAGCGCGGGGGATGAGGAAGAGGGCGACGATGAGGATAACGACGCTTCCCGGAAGGCTCTTTCCGAAAAGCGCAAGAAGAAGCTCCTGGACGTCAGGACCTGGGAGCGCGATGGACGCCTGGTGGAAATGGCGACCCTGCTCCGGAAGGAGCTGGGCGGGGAGCTGTTTACCGATCACAATGCCTTCCGGGACGCGGTGAATGGCGTCCTGAAGAATCTGGGTCGCAAGGTCGCCGCCACGGATCTCAAGCTCATCCTGAAGGCGGTGAGCTGGCGCGACGAGAGCGCCCCACCGGTCATTGCCCGAGTGCACAAGCCCGGCAAGGTGAAGCCGGATCCTTTGCACGGTCTCTATGCGGTCATCCTCGACGGCAAACCTTGCGTGGTGGAATATGAGCCCGACAGCGACCTGCGGGACACGGAACAGATTCCGCTTCTTGAAGAGGGAGGCATCGAGGCTTTCATGCGCCGCGAGGTGCTGCCCTACACTCCCGACGCCTGGGTGAAGGAAGAGGCCACGAAAATCGGTTATGAAATCAGCTTCACACGCCACTTCTACAAACCTCAGCCCTTGCGCACCCTGGAGGAAATCCGGGCCGATATCCTGGCCGTGCGGAAAGAGGTCGAAGGGGTGCTCGATGAGCTGCTGAAGGGAGGGGCAAATCCATGACCAGGAAAACCCCTCCGAAAGCCAGGCCCGCTCCGGACAAGTCCGTAGCTGTGCCGCCGGTCGAAGACAGCTTCGCCGAGATCGTGACCCTGATCGAGCAAGCCCGGCAGCGCGCCTGCCAAACCGTCAACACCCAGCTCATCGAGCTTTACTGGAAGGTTGGGGAATACATCAGCCGAAGGATTGAATCCGACGGGTGGGGCAAGAGCACCGTAAAAGAGCTTTCCACCTATATTCAGCGTCGCCAGGCCGGTCTCCGGGGCTTTTCGCCCCAAAACCTCTGGCGAATGCGCCAGTTTTTCGAGGCATACCGAGACGAGCCAAAACTCTCAACACTGTTGAGAGAACTTCCCTGGTCCGCCAATCTCCATATTCTGACCCGCGCGAAACGACCGGAGGAACGGGAGTTTTACCTACGAATGGCGACGCAAAACCGCTGGGACGTGCGAGAGGTTGCCCGTCAGATCGACGGTGCGCTCTTCGAGCGGGCGGTCCTCAACCCGCCAAAAGTCTCAACCGCGTTGAGAGAATTACACCCAGGATCGGAGTCTTGTTTCAAAGATGCCTATCTTTTTGACTTTCTGAATCTGCCGACCGAGCATTCGGAAGCCGACCTCCACCGCTCGCTGCTTGGCAACCTTGGCCGCTTCCTGACTGAGCTGGGGCGCGACTTCTGCTTCATTGGGTCTGAATATCCCGTGCAGGTGGGAGGCCAGGATTTCGCCCTTGACCTCCTCTTCTTTCATCGGGGATTGAGCAGCCTGGTGGCCATCGAACTCAAAGTGGGTCGCTTCGAGCCGGAGCACCTGGGGAAGCTCGAATTCTACCTGGAGGCCCTGGACCGCGACGTGAAGAAGCCCCACGAGCGCCCCTCCATCGGTGTGCTGCTCTGCGCCTCCAGGGACAGCGAAGTGGTGGAGTACGCCCTCAGCCGTTCCCTCTCGCCGGCGCTCATCGCCGAATACCAGACCCTGCTGCCCGACAAGAAACTGCTCCAGGCCAAGCTCCACGAATTCTATCAACTCGCGGAAAGCGCTGCGGTATCGGCTGACGACCAGGCAGAGGACGGAGAGCCTGCATGATCGCCGACCTCAAACCGTATTCGGAATACAGGGAGTCGGGGCATGAATGGCTTAGCCTATTGCCTGCGCATTGGAAGCTCCTGCGTGCGAAATGCCTGTTTCGTGAGGTAGACGAGCGTTCCAAGACTGGGCGAGAAGAACTGCTCTCGGTATCGCACATTACTGGAGTGACCCCTCGCAGCCAGAAAACTGTTACCATGTTTCTCGCCAAGTCGAATGTTGGTTACAAGATCTGCCGCCCCGGCGACGTGGTGATAAATACGATGTGGGCCTGGATGGGCGCATTGGGTGTCGCTCGACACATCGGGATTGTCAGCCCGTCCTACGGTGTTTATCGTCCTCTGGCCGGATGTGGCATCCAGTCAAGGTATGCGGACTATCTCTTGCGAACTCCAACATATGCGGCAGAGTATCAGCGGTGTTCGACCGGCGTGAATAGCTCGAGGTTGCGTCTTTACCCTGAGCACTTCTTGAGAGTACCAGTGGTCGTCCCACCGCTGTCCGAGCAAGCGGTCATCGTCCGATTTCTTGACTGGGCGAAGGGGCGGCTGGACAGGGCGATCCAAGCCAAGCGGAAGGTGATCGCACTCCTCGACGAGCAGAAACAGGCCATCATCCACCGCGCTGTCACCCGCGGACTCGATCCAAACGCGAAGTTCAAGGAGTCAGGGATTTCCTGGCTTGGGAAGGTGCCAGCACATTGGGAGGTCAAGAGGCTGAAGTGGGCAACACGACTCCAGCGAGGATACGACCTCCCTGCTGAGCAGCGAATCCCAGGCCCATTTCCGGTCGTTTCTTCTGGCGGTGTAATCGATACGCATTACAAGGCTCGATCCTCAGGCCCAGGAGTGGTCATGGGGCGTTATGGTTCGACCGACGCCGTTTTCTTTCTGGAGAGTGACTTCTGGCCTCATAACACAGCTCTTTTTGTAACGGATTTTCAAGGAAACCGCCCGCGCTGGTGCTATTTCGTACTCAGAACCATCTCAAAAGCAGATCATTCAGGTAAGTCGGCTGTACCAGGAGTCGATCGGAAGGACCTGTTCGATATTTATGTGCCAGTACCTTTGCCATCAGAACAAGACAGCATTGTCGCGTCGATCGAGAATGCATCTACCGACCTTAACCACGCCCTTTCGACCACCGAACGTGAAATCTCTCTCCTACGCGAATTCCGCACCCGCCTCATTGCCGATGTGGTGACGGGCAAACTGGATGTGCGCGAGGTTGTCAAACGCCTCCCGGAGGAATCCGATGCTACTGCCACATTCGAAGATATCGATGCTGACCTCGACATTGAGGACGATTCCGACGAAATCATCGATCAGGCTGAGGCATAACCGTCGATGATTGACCTTCTGATTGCCTCATGAGTCTCCTGCAGGACCTGCGCAGGGGGCAGCCGGCTGCTCCTCTCACTTGACGGGACCTTGATCCATACGGAGTCGAAGTGAAGGCGTGCTATCGAAATGGATTGATTTTTTTGACTTTTTCTTAATATCTTCCCTGGAGATTTACTTGATGGGTACTTGATGGCGCCGGACTCGGAGAGTGGGGAATGGTCACCGACACCAGTGAAAAGGGACTGGAAAGCCTCATCGTCACCGCCATGACGGGCCACGCGTGGCCCGAGCCGACGCCGGAGGAAGAGTCGCAGGAGGCCGTTGCTCCATTCGGCGGCACGGGCTGGCTTCACGGGCTTCCCAGGGATTTCGACCGAGACCATTGCCTGGATCCCGTACAGCTCCGGGCCTTTCTTCAAAGCACGCAGCCGAAGCTTGCGGAGGCCCTCGACCTCGCCCATGACTCGCCCAGGCGTAGGCAGTTCTTCGCACGCCTGTTCAAGGAAGTGGGCAAACGCGGCGTGATCGACGTGCTACGCCACGGCGTGAAGCACGGACCCCATGACGTCACGCTCTTCTATGGCACTCCCAGCCCGGGAAACGAGAAGGCGGCGGCGCTGCACGCCCAGAACCGCTTCACGGTCACGCGGCAGCTGCGCTACAGCCGGGACGAGACCCTCCTGGCGCTCGACCTGGTCCTTTTCATTAATGGCCTGCCAGTGGCCACCTTCGAGCTTAAAAACCGTCTCACCAAGCAGACGGTGGCCGACGCCGTCGAGCAGTACCGGCGCGACCGGGATCCGCGTGAGCCCCTCTTCGCTTTCGGACGCTGCGTGGTGCACTTCGCGGTGGACGACCAGGAAGTGTGCATGTGCACCCATCTCGCGGGAAAAACCTCCTGGTTTCTGCCTTTCAACCAGGGCTGGAACGACGGTGCCGGGAACCCACCTCATCCCGAAGGCATCAAGACGGACTATCTCTGGAAACGTGTACTCACGCCCCGAGGCTTCACCGACATCCTCGAAAACTACGCCCAGATCGTCGAAGACAAGGACCCCAAGACCGGCAGGAAGAAACGAAAGCAGATCTTTCCTCGGTACCACCAGCTCGACGTGGTGCGAAAGCTCCTCTTCCACGTGGCCGAGCATGGGGTGGGCAAGCGGTATCTCATTCAGCACTCGGCCGGATCAGGGAAATCCAACTCCATCGCGTGGCTGGCCCATCAGCTCATCGGGGTGGAAAAGAACGGCGGTCCGTTGTTCGACTCGGTCATCGTCGTGACGGATCGACGCATTCTCGACCAGCAGATCCGAAACACCATCAAACAGTTTGCCCAGGTGCGGGCGACTGTGGGAGCGGTGTCGGAAGGAGGTTCGGAGTCCAAGACGAAGCAGCTGTGCCGCTTCCTGGAGTCGGGCAAGAAGATCATCATCAGCACGGTACAGACCTTCCCATTTGTTCTCGATGCGATCGGCGAGGCCCATCGCGGCGACACGTTTGCCATCGTTATCGATGAGGCCCACTCGAGCCAGGGCGGCAAGACCTCGGCGGCCATGAGCGAGGTCCTGGCCGATCCCGAAGACACGGTGAACGACGCCTTGGAGAGGCGAATGCTGGCCCGGAAGATGCTCACCAATGCCAGCTACTTCGCCTTTACCGCCACTCCCAAGAACAAGACCCTGGAAATCTTCGGAGAGCCCTTGCCGCCCGACGCGGAAGGGAAGGTGAAGCATCGGCCGTTCCACAGCTACACCATGAAGCAGGCCATCCAGGAGGGATTCATCCTGGATGTGCTCAAGAGCTACACGCCCGTCATGAGCTACTACAAGCTGGTCAAGACCATCGAGGGAGATCCCGAGTTCGACACCCGGAAGGCCAAGAAGAAGCTGCGCCGCTACGTAGAGAGCCATGAATACGCCATCCGGCTCAAGGCGGAAATCATCGTGGATCACTTTCACGAGCAGGTGATCGCCCTTCAGAAGATCGGCGGTGAGGCCCGGGCCATGGTGGTGACCGGGTCCATCGAGCGTGCGGTCCAGTACTACCACGCCATCCGGGGCTACCTGGAGGAGCGCAAGAGTCCGTACCGAGCCATCGTCGCGTTCTCCGGCGAGCATGAGTACGGGGGGGCCAAGGTGACGGAGGCCTCGCTCAACGGGTTTTCCAGCAACGACATCGCCGACCGGATCCAGGAAGATCCCTACCGGTTCCTGGTTTGCGCCGACAAGTTCCAGACCGGTTACGACGAGCCCCTGCTGCATACGATGTACGTGGACAAGCCGCTCGCCGGCGTCAAGGCGGTGCAGACGCTGTCACGGCTCAACCGTTCCCACCCCAGGAAGCACGACACCTTCGTGCTCGACTTCATGAACGATTCCGAGACGATTCTGGCCGCTTTCGAGCCGTACTACCGCACGACCATCCTGAGCGAGGAGACCGACCCCAACAAGCTCCACGACCTCAAGGCCACACTGGATGGCTATCAGGTCTATTCTCAAACCTTGGTGGACGAGCTCGCAGCCCGTTACCTCGAAGGGGCGGACCGAGAGCTGCTGGACCCGGTGCTCGATGCGTGCGTGGTGGCCTATCTCGATTTCGACGAGGATGGGCAGGTGGATTTCAAGGGCAAGGCGAAGGCGTTCGTCCGCACCTACGAGTTCCTCGGCTCGATTCTGCCTTACACCAATGCCGCATGGGAAAAGCTGTCGATTTTCCTGAACCTGCTGATCTCCAAGCTCCCAGCCCCCAGGGAGGAGGACCTGGCCAAGGGGATACTCGAAGCCATCAACATGGACAGCTACCGTGCCGAGAAGAAAGCGGCGATGCAGATCCAGCCGACCGACCAGCATGCCGAGGTCGGACCGGTGCCGGTGGAGGGCGGGGGGCGCAAGTCCGAACCCGAAATGGACCGCCTGTCGAACATCCTCAAGACCTTCAACGACCAGTTCGGCACCCTGTTCAACGACGGCGACCGCGTCGTTCGACGTATTCAGCAGGATATTGCCCCCAAGGTCGCAGCCGATGAAGCCTATCAAAACGCCAAGCAAAATACTCCGGGCGCGGCCCGCATCGAGCACGACAAAGCCCTTGCCCGCGTGATGCTCACCCTGCTCAAGGACGATACCGAGGTCTACAAGCAGTTCGTCCAGAACGAGTCCTTCAAGCGTTTCGTCACGGACATGGTCTACGAGATGACGGGCAGTTGAGGCTTGCTGATCCATCTTTCGATGGTTGTCTCTTCGCGCTAAGGCATCATGGCGGATGCTATCATGCCAGCCATGAATCCGCAGCAGAAACTGTTATGAGGATTCAGCAAACGTTGTTCCGGTTTCTGTGACGCTTCCATCGAGAACTCGGAGACTTATACGAAGTCGCCTCACCTCATGCTCTGGCCAAAATCTGCCCCTCCTATTTGGTCCATCCCTGCTTATGAGATGACCTGATCTCCGAAAGAACAAGGGAATTGCTTTCATCTGGTTGCACAATGATGTGAAACTTGACAGACAAGAATCAGATTGACAAATGCATCAATTTGTTGCATTAATTGTCTCTGTTGCAGCCCTGTTCACTGAAAGGAGAAACTTTGAATCAGAAACCGTGGGAAATCGAGCCTGGACTTAAGAGGGAACACCTTTGCGAATTGGCATGTATCATTAGGGATGTGCGCCACGTGACACTCGAACAATACAACCCGGATGAAGGCGATGGTCCGTGGAGCCTCGGGTGTCGCGTTTACGAACGGACCATCAACATTGTCGAACGTAGGGCACAGAAACTCTCATGGCTTGATTGCATCAGAAAAGAGAGTCTCTATTTCGTCATGCTTGTAAATGGCGTCCCACTTCGCTTCTACACAGGAAAAGCCGACGAACCGTCCGCGCGTACATTGAGACAAAGGTTTCCTGAAATGGCAGTTCGCCAGCTCGCGCTTCCCTTTGACCAGCGCGAATGGCTGTGGCGTTTAGCGGTCGAAACCGAAGACGACGGAAGTGTGTTCCAGATCATTTTGGCCCAGTACGACGAGAATGGGAATTTTCGGTATCCGTGGCAGGTCCCCATCTCTCAGCCAATCCCGTCGATCACGTCAGTCGATGATGAGAGGCGAGCTGCTGCCGTGCTCGACAAACCAACTCTCATCCCAAAAGATGCACAGTCGCAAGAGGGAACGAGCAATGCTGGCTAAAAATGATTGCCCGTTTCAAGGATCGCGGATCAGGCTGGCGCGGACGTTCCATGGGATCACTCTGGAAGAGCTCGGGGAGAAGATTTCCGTAACCCGTCAGTATGTCCAACGACTGGAAGTCGATCCAATGGCGGCTCCAAGTTTGGAATTGCTTGCCGCACTCGCGGAAGTACTTCACGTTGAAGAGGGATTCTTCTTTCAACCGCTCATAGGAGAGGTCCAGGAAGAGGTCTGCAATTTCCGGAAGCGGAAGACCACACCGATGCATGTACGCAGGAGAGCACTTTCATACGGGACGATCTTTAATCTCATTCTCTCGTACCTTGATCGGAAGTTTGAACTTCCTGGAGTGAACATCCCGTCAGCGGTAGCACGGACTTCTGGAGACATTGAGCGGATTGCAGAAAATTGCAGGCGTGCCTGGGGGTTGCACCTGGATGCTCCCATCGATAATACGATTCGGACACTTGAACGCGAAGGAGGTGTCGTCACAACCTTCGAGGGGGTCTCCGATAACGTCGATGCGTTTTCATATATCCAGAGCCGTCCAGTCGTGGTGAGAAATACGGCGAAGGCCAGCACGTCTCGGGCCAGATTCGACATGAGCCACGAGCTCGGGCATCTTGTCCTGCACCAGGGGTTGGAAACAGAGGATCATCAGCTTGAGGACGAGGCGAACCGATTCGCCAGCGCCTTCCTGCTGCCTCGGGTGGCCTTTATTAAGGAGTTTCCAAGGCGTCAGCGCATTGATTGGGGCGAACTGCTGCAAATGAAAGCTCGATGGAGGGTAAGCTTACAAGCAATCATAAGAAGAGCGTACGATCTTGGTATTATTGGCGCAGTCCAGTATCGGAATGCGAACGTATACATCAGCAGGAACGGTTGGAAAACGAGCGAACCAGGAGAAGAGTTGATTCCCGTCGAAAGTCCGGAAATCGTGCCGACCGGATTTCAGCTTCTCGCAGAGAACGGAACATATCCTGAAGACGTTGCGCATGAGCTCCATATTACCGTGCCCATTATCGAAAAATTCGCAATACCCTTGCCACAACGAGCGCAAACCAAGGAAGCACCACGGTCCATTTCTCCAGCGAAGACGCGTGTCCAACGTTGGAAAAATTAAGTGAGTGATACGCAAACCACCAATTGATCATCACAGGAAAGGACAAGACCATGGCAAAGAATGAGAATACGTCGAAGAAGGTCGCATCGACAGCCGGCAAGCTTTTATCTAACCCCAAGACGCCTAAGGCCGTTAAATCGGTCGCAGGTTCAGCCTTAACACAAGCTCCATCGAAGAAGGGGACAAAGAAAAAATAGCATTGAATACCTTTGCTCAAGGGGTTGACAGTATTTTTGGAGGGCAATGAATACTGTGCTCAGGTTCTGGGAAGGTCTCCGATATCCATCACGTCGCCATAAGGCCGCAATGGCTCGATTCGACAGGTAACGCGCCTGTGGTTACGAGCCAGTCGTTCGTTGACAAGTGCGGTCATCTTGGCCGCCAGATCGCTGTCGCCAATTGGGACATACTGGGTTGCGTCTTTGGGGAGGACGGCCAGAGTAACGAGGAGTCCTCGACTCCTTTGCGCGCCGGTCTTTGATACAGGCACCAGACACTGTGCGGGGCTCAAAGGGGTACGGCTGGCATACCTCGGTGAGTTGAAAGGTCCCCATGACTTGAGGAACTCAGGTATTTTGGGATCAGGTTCTGCAAGCTCGGGAAACACGGCGACTTTTCCCCCCGATCGTTG
This sequence comes from uncultured Syntrophobacteraceae bacterium, assembly GCA_964557955.1. Taxonomy (GTDB): domain Bacteria; phylum Desulfobacterota; class Syntrophobacteria; order Syntrophobacterales; family Syntrophobacteraceae; genus JALOOX01. The sequence goes on along the minus strand of CAZLCS010000025.1, from coordinate 39,330 downwards.
CTGAATCATCTTTTCGATGTGATGATGGGCGGGAATGCCACGCAACGAAAGGTCTGAACAATCCTGCGGATAATGTATGACGACTTTGGCCGCAGTAACCTGCAGCAGGCCCTCATCAAGAACTATGAGCATTTTGAAAGCTTCCTTCATGCCGAGTGAAACAAGATACTGCAAGTTCTCATCGCGCAAATAGAATCTGAGACCAAAAAGAAAATCCCGCCGGCCACGGCGCATGCCGGCAATCTGATGCAGTATTGCTGTTGCCCCAAGCTCCCGGATAAGAGACGGCCTTTGCTCCCCTTCCGTGTCCACGATCTTCTTGAGTTGTAGAATGCCTGCCTCAATCCGATGTCTTGCAGGATGGGATGATCCAGGTTGCAGAGAAGGGCGGATAAGTTATCTTCGCGAGGGGGAACATGTTTGCCCTTGTTGAGAGGCGCCCACACAGATTCGCCTTCTCGCGTCTTTCGGCCGACTTCGGGATCGCGACCCCGGAGCCGGGTAATGCCTTGCCCAATTTTGTGAGCTACATCGATCTGCTGCTGATCCATCTCTTCATCCCGCCACAACTTGGTGGTAACTATACCCAGAGCATTACCGACGGCAGATGCGATTTCCTCGCATGATGCCATGCTTTCCCGCACCTGCCTCATGAACATGTCGAGATATACAAAGAACTCGTCGGATTGCCTGGAAGCGCGCGAGCCGGAAGCGAAGCCATGGGCGGGCAGGTAGACCTTGGCGCCATGATCCATAAGCTTCCTTTGAAGGCCGGGGCACAATTTCTCGACCGTGGCTGGAACGACGACATCAACACGGAGGAGATTCTCGACCGAGAGGATTCCCATGACGACTCTCTCGATTTCCTCTGCAGAAGGCTGGGTGGCATAGGCTCGGGTATGCATCAGGTTTCTCTCTTCGTCCAGCAGCAAAATGCGCCAAATGGGTCTTGCTGGCTTGCTCTTCTGGTATTTGATCTCACCTGATTTAAGCTGGTGATAATGGGGAGATGGGCCAACAATCAATTTTAGAGGTTGCGGCATAACGTTCTCTCAATGCTCATCGATCTTGAATTGAAAGAGTGAATTCTTTGATCCCTCCAATTGCCTGCAGGCTCCTGGAACCCTGGAACCGATGCAGAAGAGTAGTTAGAACCTGGATCAATATATAACATAGCCGGGCTTTCACGCGATGAAGACAGCTTATAGCAAAACAGCACCGGCATGGTTTGCTGAACTGGGAGGTCGCCCGATACCAGCCTCTGATGTTTTCGTCACCAACCCCTTTCCGGATCCTCCATCGAGGTGATGTCGGCTTCCGTGAAACAGTTTCGCAAGTCCGCGATTGACTCAGCTTCGCGAGATATTTCGTCATAGATGACTCGATCAAGCTCTTCGTCGGAGGTGTAAGGAATGGAAAGAACATACTCCCAGCCATTCTTGTCAGGCTTCTCCATGGCAAATCGGCTGAGCACCCGTTGTTCGATCTCTTCCCTCGCCCTCTTCTTTCCGCGAACGAACTTGTTGTTGTTCTCCACCCTCAGCCACATCTTAACTTTCATTACCCTGGGTTCCGGGACGGTGGACTGGGACTCAGGGAGGCTCTCTCGACTGGCCGGGCTGTTCCGCTTCTTTCCCGCCGGCTGGACCGACTTCGTGGAGTCGCCGTTCGCCCCCTTATTATCTTCGGATCGTATGTACTTGTAATAGGTGTTGCGGCAGATCCCGACGATCTCACAAATCTCCCTGACGCTCCGCTCCCGGTCCTTCGCGAGCGCCAAGGCAGCTCTTTTCTTCTTTTCATCCACCCCCTTTGGTCTGCCTCCCTTTCTCCCTCGCACTCGAGCTGCAGTGAGACCGGCTTTGGTTCTCTCTCGGATGATGTCACGCTCGAACTCGGCAAGCGATGCGAAGATATGAAAGATGAGTTTGCCTCCAGAGCTCGTAGTGTCAATGTTTTCCTGCAAGCTCTTGAACCCCACACCCCGCGCAACGAGATCTCGCACCGTCTCAACCAGGTGGGGCAGCGAGCGTCCCAAACGGTCGAGTTTCCAGACGACAAGGGTGTCGTCTGGCCGACAGTGCTGAAGCGCCCGGGTCAGCCCCGGCCGTTCAACCTTGGCGCCGCTGGCAGTGTCGTTGAAGATGCGCTCACAGCCGGCGGCCAGGAGCGCATCCTTTTGAAGATCGAGGTTCTGGTCGGTGGTTGAGACTCTTGCGTAGCCAATCAGCATAGAAAGTGCCATTCCAGTTAAGCTTTAGTACAACGAAACTCAACACAGGATGCAAGGCTTGGTATGGTGAAATAGTATACGGCTTTCATGGGACAAAATAAAGCAGGGAGTGAGACGAAAAACGGGTCGGAAGCGAATTAAAGGGGAGTGCCAGAAAAACGAACGTTTTTATGAACAGTCCCTGTGCAGTTTTCGAGGCACTGTCGTTCCAGATAATGTGGGTCCAAAACCGGCAGCATTCCGAGTCGTTAGTTCTGCTTCTTGGTCTTGACACACTTTATTGGATCGCTCCAGGTGTGCATATTGCGGGTGTATCCAGGTAGAAGCTGAGCATACAGATGCCTGCGCAGCGTGGCTCTCGCATTCTTGTTCTTACAATCGGAATCGCTGCGGACGCGGTCATGAGGGAACGCGAGAGGGTGACGAGGCGGTCTGCGAGCGAAATCTTTATCAGAATCGTTCGAAGTGTTGTGATGCTTTTCCGTCTGCGAGTGTATAGCCGGGTAAGAAGAGCGTTGGATGTTGAAAGCAAATCAAAGGAAGGTCTTGGGAGGACTTTATGACAAGAAGAAAAGGGTGGCCCTTAGCTGTTCTGCTTGCGTTCATTTTCTGCTTCTATGCCGCTCCAGTCGCGCTTGCTCAAATGGGTGGACACCACGATGGGGGCTCGACCACGGGAGGGCATGACGGTGGAGTGAGCAATGGCGGTGCAGGCAACCACAACGGGGGGAACGTAACCGGCAGACATCACCGAAACAACCACTCCGGGCATGATCATGGATCCCTGGTCAACGGGATGAATCGCTTTTCGGCCAAAGGGGTCGTGGTGATTGCACCCACAGCCGACCCGGTCGATGCCACCGTCCCTTTGACCATGACGGCGAATCTACAGAAGGCCAACAAGCCGCTCAAGGCTCTCATCGGTCAGGATGTAGATTTCATCATCAGCCCTGATGTCTTTGTCGGCATTGCCGGAGTCGGTCCCGGAACAACCGACGATATCCTCGATGGTGATCAGGTCAAAGTGATGGGAAACGTGGTGACGAGCACCGATGGAACCACGACGCAGTACGAGATAACCCAGATGGTCGTTTACTAGGATCGAATCGATTCAAACATTCTTATCCAGCGCTGCCTCACGAAAGCCGGATCGCGAAATGGATCCGGCTTTTTCTTATGTATCCCCAGATGGTTTAAGGCTCCTGCCTGCCCGTCAGGACAGGAACGTCGTCTCAGGATTCATTCACTCAGAACGCGGCGCTCAGGCCGGCGAACAGCCCGTAGTCAAGGTCTGCCTGGATGCCGTTCAAGTCCTGCTCCACAGGAAATCCAATGGACAAGAAGCCGGCCCACCGGTTTTTCCAGGCAATCCTCGTCCCCGGAGAGAGCAAGATCACGTTCCCGCCGCTGTTCGGGTCCTTGAATCCGCCTGCTTCCTGCTTTTGCTTGGACTCCCCGTTGAGCTCCAGGACCAGGTCCCGGGCAAGCGGTCCCCGGAAGGGTGAATAGGAGAGGGCAACGTTATGGTTGAAGGTATCGCTCCTGCGAGCGAGATTATGAAACCACCTGCCGGTCAACGGAAAAGTTGTCTTTTGGTCTGAAAAGTGAGGACCTTGGGAGGGAGCTCGCCGTATCTTTTCCGATGGCATTCGGTGCGTCGTGAGCCGTGGTTCTGAAGGTTCGCAGTCAGCAGGGACCAATGACCGGAAAGGTACTGCACATATTGATCCATTGAGGGTTATCGGCAGCCACCACCCCCACCACCCCCACCGGAACCTCCTCCACCACCCGAGCCGCCTCCATCTCCACCCCCATGACCACCGCCTCCGGAAGAATCGCCGCCGCCATGACCGCCAGAAGCTCCTCCGTGAGAGCCTTCACCCCCGCCGTGGCCGCTACTGCCGCCGCGAGCACCGCCGTGCCCCATTTCTCCGTGGCCGGCGCCTTTTTGGGCACCGCCAATATGGGCTCCGTGATGTCCCAGATCATCGGTCGTAACCCCGAGCATTGAGCAAAGCTCGGTGCTGCTGCTTTGGCTTCCCATGGCTGTCAGGGCAGAGGCTGCAATGTCCCGGTCGGGGACCCCTTTCCTCCTGGCTGCTGCGAGGACCCTGGCGAAGTCTTTTTGCTCCTGGGTGAAGTAGCTCTTCCTGATACCGGTAACGACGATCTGATCCGCCAGTTTCGCATCGAATTTGATCTGCTTGAGGGAGCCGAAGACCTCAACCCCTCTCGTCAGAATCGGAAGAGTCGTGGAGGAGGCTCCATCGAAAACACGCTTCAAATCATCACGGGAAAGACCGGAATAGAGGCTCTCGGTGAGCCGGATGAGATATTCCGGGGCCACGGCAACCTCCTGCCCGTGCCTCCTGTGGAAATCGGAAACCATGTTTCGAACGCTCCGGTAGTCGTCCAGCTTCCGTTTAACCGCCTGTTCGATAACGGAAGAGGAGACCCCTTTGAACATTCCCTCCTCGATCTTGCTTGCCAACGGCTCGACAGGGAGCCCTTCTTTGTGCGCCTGAGTGAGCACATCCACAAGATTGGCCACCTCGGTTGAGTCAATCCTGCTCTCATACCCACGACTCAGAAGATCATTGAGCAGTGATTCGGGAACTCCAGCCTCCCTTGCATGGCTTATCGATCGGGAAAGATCGCCCCGATTCACCTGGGCGGCAGCGCCATCATTCAGGGTCAGCAGGAAAGCGAATACAAGACAAAAACCCCGTACATACATCTTTTCAAATGGCCGTATCATGGCTGTGTCCCACAACCAGCATGTTGTTTCGATTTCCAAAGCAATCATCCTGGAAGAATTCGGCACGAGGGTCCGGCACGATCTTGGTGCCATCCACCAGGAAAGCGTATTCGTAGCGGCCCGCCGGAAGTTGCAGGATCGCTGTCCACGCCCCTCTATCGTCTCTTTTCATCTCGGTCTTTTGGGGCCGCCAGCCATTGAAGGAGCCCACCACGTGAACCGTACGAGCTTCCGGCAGAGTGAGGGAAAAAGTCACTGGAACAGCGTTCGACAGCTCACTCAGAGACACCTGCTGCGGGCCATCCCTGCTGAGCAGGTGAACAGACGCCATGACCAAGAGCAGCAGCAATGCAACAGCAGGAGCCGCATGGAACGGCGTGACGGTGATCGAATGTGACGATCTGCCCCACCTGTAGAGCCGAAACCACCACGGCATTTTCCTGGATTCCACGGCACGCACCACGGAACTCACGAAATCCGCAGGCAGATGGGGGTAGTGTATCCGGCGTATGTTGCACGCGAGCTCGGCAGTCTCCCCCGTTTCACCCGAGAAGGTCCCTGGGGTGGGATTGCCGCTCTGATCCACCTCTCCGAGCTTCACGGGCTCCGAGGGTGAGAGAATTTCAGCGGCTCGACGAGGCCCTTGTTTGCTTTTGGTTTTCATGACCATCTCTCATCACGATCTCACGGAGCTTCCTCAGGCCCCGGGAAATGCGCATTCTCACACCGCTCTCGGAAAGCTTCAGGCTTGCTGCAATCTCTTCCACTGGAACCTCTTCATAATATCGTAGAATAAGGGCTTCACGGTAGTCAAAAGGCAGTAGATCCAGCGCCTTGTGAAGTCTCTGTGAGTCAAGCCGCGAGCACATCCGCTCTTCCTGTTGATCCAGGTAGTCCAGCCCCGACCCGAGGTCACAGTCCTCAACGGGAATCGTCTGTGTATTCCTCCGACGCCGAAGGTGGTTTCTGGCATGGTTTAGACCGATCGTGTATATCCAGGGGAAGAACCTCTCGCCTCTTCGGAAACGGTAAAGCTGCTCGTAAGCCTTGATGAAGGTCTCCTGAGCGAGATCGACGGCATCTTCATAACAGCCTGTCATGCGGTACATCAGGTTGAAAACAGGCCCCTTGTAGCGCTCAACCAACACGGCGTAGGCATTTGAATTTCCGTCCAGCACTTCACATATGGCTGCTTCGTCACTCCACTCATTCATGAATCGACTCTATTTTCCCCACCCCTCCATTCAGGTACCCATTTCCTATACAAGCGACCGAAGATATTCCTCACAACTCATTCGACGATGAGGACAGAATTTCTCTTTCCAAAGCTGTCCTCATCAAGAAGCGCCGCCCAGGGGTCGGGCTCCCAGTTGCGCCTGTCGACCAGGAAGCCATAGACGTAACGTCCCGGCGGCAAAGGAATTTCAAAGGTCCAAGTCCCCCCGGTCCTTTTCATGGATACGGGCCTCCATCCGGTGAAATCCGCCACGATGGAGACTTCTTTTGCCTGGGGCGCCTCAAAGCTGAAGCGTACTGCCGATCCTCCCGCTCCTCGAGCCTCCAGCATTTGATGCGCACATCCAGAGAGCACCAAGACAAGGCTCGCCGCCACGGCTGACCTCACAAGAGAGCAGAGTGCGGAACGAGCTGTTGAGCTTCTATTGTGGGATTGCATGCTCATTCACTCTTCATCGATCGACCCGTTTCGAGCTGCCTGGACTTGTGGCGGCCTCAAGGATGAATCGAGGACTTTTCGGCATTCAATCTTTCGACTGCGGCCAGGTGCTTCGCACCCGTCCCATTCTCGGGATGAAACACTATGCGAACCAGCGTTCCCCGCTCCGCAACCACAGGAAACCGCACCTCAAACCTTGTATAGCGATGGCGGGAGGGAACCCGCCGGTATTCGGCCGTACTCAACCCCTGGGGCTGTCCTTGCGGATCGATCACAGCAACGTCGAAATGTCCCCGGTAAGACCTGTACTTTGGCCCCAGCTTGTATGCAGAGCCTTTGACAACCAGCTCTCCACCGTCCTGGTAGAGATCGGCTCTTTCGATGTTCACGGCGGGATCGTCCGAGGGGAGGATCTCCACACGGGCGACGCCGGCACCCTTCAAGTTCACACCATTCATGGCGCAACCGGCCAGTAATGAGACCAGGAGCCCCAGGAACCCTGCCAGCGTGATCGCGTGCATCACTCTTCCTTCCATGCCGCACCTTCCTTTCATCAAATGGCGCTCTCACCCCGTTCTCCGGTGCTGATGCGAACGGCGGCATCGACCTCCGAGACGAAGATCTTGCCGTCGCCCCGAATCCCTGTGTGGGCGTGTTGTTCAATGGTTGAGACCACTTCTTCCACGAGGTCGTCACGACAAACGATCTCGACCTTTATTCTAGGTATGAAGTTCAGAAAATCCTCCGTGATCCTGTCGGGGGCGGTTTTCGCTCTCCCCCTGCCGAACCCTTTGACCTCGGATATGGACATGCCGCTCAGCCCTTTGATCTCCTGGAGGGCCAGGGTCACACTGGTGAGCTTGTGTGGTTTGATATAAGCTTTGATTTCCTTCATCTTCTGTTTCACTACCGGACACATTTTAACCAGCCCTCGCAGGCGTGAAGGCCACCGGTATGGTGAGACCTTCATTCAGTAAATGGTCGAGGAGCCGGAGTCCAAGTTGGAAGAGGCTGAGATCACACCGGTGGGTACGGTGGATAACCGCGTTCAGACCGGTCTCCATGGCACATGCTCCAAGATATACCATCCAGTATGTGGCCAGGCAGGTGGCGATCATCAACCGAGACAGACGGTTCGGATCTGAAAGATGGCTCTTGTGCAGATAAAATCCGCGGCTCTTCTGGTCCGAGAAGAATGTCTCGATCTTGAACCGCTTGCGGTAGTACCCGCAGGCTTCTTCCGCCGAGCCCATGTTCGTAACCAGATGGATGGGCTCCTTGCAATCGCTCCTCCACCACGTGAGAGCGAGAACGGGCCCGTACTCGCGCCGAGTGAACAACGCATTGGGTACCTCGAAGAGATCTCCGGGACTGACATGAGCGGCCACATCGTCGAAGCGAAACTTCTCGCCCTGCCAGCTCAGCTTGGCGCTCTTGCTCGTACGCAGGACATACCCCCACTTGCATTCGTTGACCAAGGCTTGGAGATCGATGCCATCGAACTCACCGTCTCCCAGCAGCACGACCTGAGCCCCCTCGGGAATCAGCTGCTGCACCTTGTTCATCAGTTCGATGTGAAAGTGCTCTGGGAAGTGGCCCTTTCTTCTTTTGGCCACTGTCCACGCGATGGGCAGGCCCCGTTGCTTGTAGACCAAGCTGATCATGAGCGTCATACAACCGCGACCGACGATACTTCCATCGATTACCAGCACCAACGGGAGGTGAGACAGGCTCAAGAGCAACGCCTTGGCGAAAGGGAGGAAGAAGGTCTCGGCTTCCACCGCGTCATTGCGGAGCCATCGCTCGAACCGTTTGACACGGCTGTCGACTTTCGTCCTCTGACCTTTTGGACCTCCGGGAACCTTGCCAGCAATAGCGGGAAGATTCGAGCACTTGCTGCCCACAATCCCACTGACCAAACCGGCCAAGGTGTTAAGTCGACTGGCCACATGCCCAGCGGGTTCAACCGGGAACAATGTTCTCAAGGCGGCGTGGACGGCCTGAAATCTTTTTGTTGTCGCTCATGTCAGTCTCCATTCAGTGCAGTTTTGGCAATATACACTGACAGATTTGAACCCGAATGTCCCGAAAAAAGGACACGTTGGCCAGTCAACAAGAAAAAAAACCGGAATTTGCCGTCGGACGAAAATGTGTCCGGTAGTGAATCTTCTGTTATCCTTCTTCCGCCTGCTCCGGTGCTTTCAGTTAGATTTGCCCGTTGTTGTGGTTGTTCTGTCTCCTCTCAACCCGCGCCTCCCACCACCTGTAGAGGGTGGGGAGCACGACCAGAGTGAGGAAGGTCGAGCTCATGAGTCCCCCGATGACGACCGTGGCGAGAGGTCTTTGCACCTCCGCGCCCGTACCCTGTGAGAGAGCCATGGGCACAAAGCCGAGGGAAGCCACGAGGGCCGTCATGAGAACTGGCCTCAGCCTCACCGCTGCCCCCTGGGTAATGGCCTCGTTCAGCCCGAAGCCTTCCTGGCGCAGCTTGTTGAAATAGGAAACCATCACGATCCCGTTCAGCACCGCAACACCGAAGAGGGCTATGAAACCGACGGCTCCCGAGACGGAGAGCGGCAGTCCGCGGAGGAAGAGCGCCACGATCCCTCCGATCAGGGCGAAGGGCACGTTCAAGATGATGAGAAACGCCTGCCGCACGAGGCCGAAAGTCGAAAACAGCAGGATGAAGATCAGGATGAGACAGATGGGAACGATGACCGAGAGTCTTGCCATGGCTCGCTGTTGATTCTCGAACTGCCCGCCCCACGTGATGAAATAGCCTGGCGGGAGCTTCACTTTGGCTTCGATGGCCTTCTGGGCATCCGAGACGAAGCTCCCGATATCTCGACCCGAGACGTTGCTCTCGACCACAATGCGCCGCGATCCGCTTTCCCTGGATATCTGCGCTGGCCCGACCTCGGTGTAGATGCGGGCCAGGTGTTTCAAGGGTATTCTCGCTCCGCTGGGAGCGGGAACCAATATTTCTCCGATCTTCTCCGGGCTGTTGAACCCGCTCGCCGGGTAGCGGACGGCAACGGCAAAGCGCTTCTCGCCCTCGAAGAGCTCCGAAACCTTCTTACCGCCGACTGCGACTTCCAGGGTGTCCTGAATGTCGGCGATATGGATGCCGTAGCGGGCGATGGCGTCACGGTTGATGTCCACCTCGAGATATCCAAGGCCCGTCACCTTCTCAACCATGACGTCCTCGGCGCCCCGGATGTCCTCCAGAATCCTCGAGATCTCCTCTCCCTTGGTCTTCAGCACCTCCATGTCCTCGCCGAAGATCTTGACCGCCACCTGGGATTTCACTCCCGAAACGAGCTCGTCCACGCGCAGGGCAATGGGCTGGCTGAAGGAAAAAGACATGCCCGGGACCTTCTCCAGCTTTTCGCGCATCATGGAGACCAGCTCTTCCTTGTCTTTCGTGGTCTCCCACTCCGAGCGGGGCTTGAGGCTCACGAAGATGTCCGAGATCTCGACTCCCATGGGGTCGTTGGCGATCTCGGCCCGGCCCGCCCTGCTGATGACCTGGGTCACTTCGGGGAATGAGCGGACGGCCTTCTCCACCTCGGCCGCCGTCTCCACCGAGTAGGTGAGGGAGACCGAAGGAAGGCGGAACGACTGGATGGCGATGCTCCCCTCGTCCAGGCTGGGAAGAAACTCGCTTCCAAGAAACGGCACGAGCACGAGAGAACCGGCCAGGGCCACCGAGGTGGCGGCAAGGGTGATCCCGGGGCGCGACAGGCTCCTCTTGAGAAATGGGAGATAAGCCTTGCGGATCCACCGCAGAAGGAGTGGATCCGTCTCCTTCACCTTACCCTTCAGGAGGAAGGAGCAGAGGACCGGGACCAGGGTCATGGTGAGGATGAGGGACCCAAGGAGGGCAAAGCCCACCGTGAACGCCATGGGAGCGAACATCTTCCCTTCCATGCCCGTCAGGGTGACGATGGGAAGGTAGACGATGATGATGATGGCGACCCCGAAAACGATGGGGCGGGCCACCTCCCTCGCCGAGAGATAGATGGTCTGGATGAGTGGGCCTCCTCCCTTCTTCCGCTCGGAGAGGTGGCGTACCGTGTTTTCGACCATGACCACGCTCCCGTCCACGATCATCCCGAAGTCGATGGCCCCGAGCGTCATGAGGTTCGCCGAAAGGCCCGCCCAGTGCATGCCGAGGAAGGAAAAGAGCATGGAGAGGGGAATGACCAGGGCCACGATGAGGGCTCCCCGGATATTCCCGAGAAAGTAAAAAAGGATCACGATGACGAGGAGTCCGCCTTCGAGGAGGTTGGTCCGTACCGTCTGGATGACCTTCTCGACAAGAGCCGTCCGGTCGTAGTAAGGAATGAGCTCAACCCCTTCCGGCAGGGACTTCCGGATGGTCTCGACCTTCTCTTTCACCCCGGTGACGACCTCTTTGCCCGAGGCGCCCTTGAGCATCATGACGATTCCTGCGACCGCTTCCCCTTTGCCGTCATAGGTCGTGGCCCCCTGGCGCGGCTCGCTCCCGATGCCGACCTCCGCCACATCGTGCACGTGGATCGGCGTGCCTCCCCTGGAGGTGACCACGATCTCCTTCAGGTCCTCGGTGCTTTTAGCAAGCCCCAGGCCCCGCACCATGTACTGCTCATCCCGATGCTCGATGTACCCGGCCCCGGCGGTGACGTTGTTGCTCTCAACCGCTTCATAGACATCCCGGATGGTGAGATCGAAGCTCTTGAGCCTGTCGGGGTCGATCACGACCTCATACTGCTTCACCTTGCCGCCGAAGGAGTTGATGTCCGCAACCCCCGGCACCGTTCGAAGGAGCGGTCGGATGATCCAGTCCTGGATCGCTCGGATCTCCGTTATTTCTCTCCCTTCCCCCTCGAGAATGTACTGAAAGATCTCGCCAAGGCCCGTCGTGATCGGCCCCATCTGGGGCTCAATCCCTTTGGGGAGGCTTTCTTTGGCCTGCTGGAGCCGCTCGAAGACCTGCTGACGGGCGAAGTAGATGTCGACTCCGTCCTGGAACGCAACGGTTATGACGGAAAGACCGATCTTCGAAAGAGAGCGGACCTGGTCGAGCCGCGGGAGCCCCGCCATCGTGGTCTCTATGGGGAAGGTCACGAGCTTTTCCACTTCTGTCGGAGCCATCCCCGGTGCCTGGCTCAGGATCTGGATCTGGACGTTGGTGACATCCGGGAAGGCATCCACCGGCAGCCGCTTCATGGCCCAAAGCCCCGTGCCGATCAGTATGGCCGTGGCGATCAGCACCAGGAGGCGCTGCCGGAGGGCAAACTGCAGAATGCTGTCGAGCATCATTCATCCTTTTCATCTCACGGGTGGCATCTAGTGTGAATGCCCACCGAACTCGCTCTTTGAGACTTGAGCCTTGAGCGTCAAGGTTCCCTTCCTGGCGTACCGTTCTCCGGCCTTGAGTCCGGAAACGATTTCGACACCTTCCTCCGTGGATCGCCCGGTTTTCACGGGTCTCGGTTCAAAGCCCTCCGAGGTCTTTACGAAGACGACCGTCTGCTCTCCAACCTTCTGCAATGCCGGCGCCGGAACCACGATGGCAGCCCGGGCGTCATCGGTGACGACCCTGGCCGTAACGAACATCCCGGGTCGCAGACTCCTGTCCGGATTGGGAGCAATGACACGGGCGAGGGCCGTTCTGGTTTCGCCTTTGACGATGGGCTCGATGAAGGCGATTTTTCCCTGGCATGCCATGCCGCACTGCTCAGCGTCCTCGCCGTAGTTGATGACCACCTGCTGGCCGCTCCGAATCCTTCCCAGGTCCTTCTGGTAAACGTTGAGATTCACCCAGACGGAGCCGAGATCCGCGACGACGAAGGCCTCGGTGTCGTCTTTCAGCATTTCTCCGAGCGAGATGTGCTTTTCAATGACCGTGGAATCGAAGGGAGCAATGATCTCGAAGCGGGTGAGGGAGTGCTCCGGGTGGGAGGGAAGCTGTTTCACATACTGATTGGAGAAGCCGAGGGCGTAGAGCTTCTGCTCGGAAGTGCGCAGGGCGATGCGCGCCTCGGCAAGGGCCTGCTTTGCGTCCAGGTACTCCTGCTCGGACGAGATCCCCTTTTTCCAGAGCTTCTCCTCCCTGCTGAATTTGGCCTGAGCCAGGCTGACCCGCTCGAGCCCGGCGAGGTATTCCGCCTTGGAATCCGCAAGCTCGCGGCTTTCGATGACGGCCATGATCTCACCCTGTTTGACCGTGTCGCCAAGTCTCTTTCGGACTTCTCTCACGACGCCGGGAATCCTTGGCACGATGTGCGTCACCCGGTCTGCGTCGAGGGCCACTTCACCCGGGAGGCTCATGGCGCTCTCCAGGCTCCCTTCGCCTGCGATCCCAATCTCGATGCCGTACTGCTTCATCTCTGCATCGTTCAGACGGACGATCTGCTCATCTTCATGCTCGTCGTGACCGGGCTCATCCTTCTTGCTCCTGCCCTGCGGATCCTCGTGGCCGGAGTGAGGCTTGCCGGGCTCGTCCTTGTTGGGCGCTTCCGCCTTGTCATGCTCATGGCCGGAATGGTTCTCTTCTTCCTCGTGGGCATGACCGTCCTTCGGTGCGACTTGAGGTTTGGCCGTCTTCTTCTCGCGATAGGAGTGAGCTCCGGCTTTCTCCCCGGAGTGGTCATGGGCTTTCTCTTTTGTCGATTCAGCAGCAAACAGAGTCGCTGGACTGAGGTGGGAAAACGCCCATAACACAAACACCACCCCGGACCCTAAGAGCACCCTGTACAAAACAGCTCCCACTGTCTTCATCGTTTTTCTCCCTGTACTCGTGTGCTGAAGTTTCCGCCGAGCTCTCAGTTGGTTTCCTTCAAGTCCTTCTCCCTCTCGCTTTCGTGGGAGTGCCCGGCGTGATCGTGTCCAGCATGGTCATCCATGTAAGAATCATCCTTTTGGTGGCCGACCTCCGACTTCGAATGCTTGTGCCCAAGATGGGCTTCGCTTTTCAACGGAGCTATATCACTCCTCTGGTCAGCCTCAACGGGATCGAGGTTCAGACCCCAAAGGGAAAACTCCCACAAGACGAATGCCAGAGTTAACGCACCAAGAGTGACGATCCATCTGTTCACAGGAGCTATCCTTTCATTACCGAGTATTTCTGACATCATCGAGGCTCGATCCGATCAACCGTTCGACATCGGCTTTCGCTTTGTGATAGGAGGCCAGCGATTCTATGTAACTTCCCTTCGCCTCGAAGAGGGTCCGCTGAGCGTCGAGAAATTCCAGAAAATCGAACTTCCCTTCGCGGTATCCCTCTTCCGCTGCGTTGAACGCCTCTTCGGCGGCGGGAAGCACCTGGTTTTTCAACGCCGTGGCCTGTTCGTGTGAGAATGCCAGCAACTGGTAGGATTCGGCGAGAGATGCCCCCACTTTGGCCTCGGCCGCCCGGGATTCCTCACGAGCCTTGGCGAGCTTGTACTTCGCCTCGAGAACTCCTCCCTGGTTGCGATCGAAGAGCGGAATTGGGATCGATACGCCCACGACGAACGCGTTGTCCTCGGTCTCGCTGAAGTATCTGACTCCTCCTTTGACCGTCAGGTCGGGAATCCGTTTGGCCTTCTCGAGATCCAGGGCCGCTGTGCGCTGCTCCGCCTCCTTGACCCATCGCGCTATGTCCGGGTTCTGTGAGACGAATTGCTGCAAATTCTCGGCGGAAGGCACCGGAGTCAGAGTTTCAAGGGTGCCCTGGACCTCCTCGAACGATGGAGAGGATGCGCCCCAAAGGGCGGCAAGCTTCTTTCGAGCGGCGGCGAGCTCGCTCCTGGCCTTCTCGTGCTCGATTCTCGTATTGGAGAGGCTGACCCCGGCCTTGGTCGCTTCCAGGGGGGAAACCTTGCCGGCTTCCACGCGCTCGGCCACGGTCCGATGGGTGGCCTCGGCAAGCCCGACAAGCTCCCGGGTATAGGCGAGGTTCTCCTGGGCTCCCAGCACATCCACAAAAGCCTTGGAGACATCCGTCAGAACGTCGAGCCTCTTGGCTTCATAGTCCCACCCGGCAAGGTCCCTCTCGAGGGCGGCCACACGCTCGCGCCTCGATCGTTTGCCGCCCAGCTCGATCAGCTGGCTCAGCGCAACCGTGGTCTCGGCAGCATCCAGGCCGGACAACTCCTTCGACCCGCCGAAATTCTCCACCTCGGCTTCCACCTCGGGGTTGGGCGGGAGGCCCGCCTGCAGGGTTCGAGCTTCGCCGGCCCGAACCTCCCACGAGAACCCGGCAAGCCCGGGATTGCTCATGAGAGCCCGGGAGAGCGCTTGGCGCAGGGTCAGAGCTTCGCCGGTTTCGCCTTTTCCCGAGAAATCAACGGGAGCCTTTTCCGATTCCAGCGGAGCCTTATAGGAGCTTAAGTCACTCCCCAGGGACCGAGGCTCCGGCCACGCCGTATCGGCAACTGGCCGTGCAGAGCAGCCGCAAAGAAACAGGGCTAGACAAGCCAGGGCGAACCAAGGATATCCCCTCTCCATGAATGGCATGAAACCCCTCCTTCAGCATTTGAGAACAACGAATCGCCACATGATTCCATCTGAGCATGATCACGGGCAGGTTTTGAGTGTCCGTTGTCTTCTATGAAAGATAAACCTGTAATGATGCTTGGAAACAGCGAAGGAACGACGCGTCAATAAAGAAAATGGGGCTTTAGATCAGAAGAATTGTTGTGCGCAGTGACGAGAGGCAGCAGTCGGGAAAGGAAAGAGAGCCCGTCGATCCCGTGCGGTCAGCCGAGTGTGCATCGGCCGAACAGGTTAGGGAAGCAGGTCCCAATAGCAGCGGCTGTGGTGATGCGAGCAGATGCCGATGGGATATGGGGGTTGAAAATACTCGATTTCCCGTCAGAAATACGTCCAGACAGGGGCCGCAGCATTCTTCCTCGAAAAGGCTCAAAGCCCCAGGCTCTTGGGCCGCGTCGCCACGTACGGGAGAATTTGAGGCAGAATCCAGCTGGCAAAAAAACCTGTTGAGAGACTCCACCGTCGTGTGTCCGTCCTTGGCGTAACAGACCGCAAGTCCTGCACCACTTACGACCGTGAGACAGAAGCACGCTAAGAGCCCCACCCACACTGCAGCTGCTTTGGTTCTGAACACTTCCATCCAATCCCCATAGATTCCATTGGAGCTTCGAAAATTGAGCCACCAATTAACGATCTTATGAGGGAATGTCAAGGGCGCAAGCAACCATACAGAGCTGAATTGGCCCCATATATCCTTTGACGGGAAGCATTTTGAGACCGCAAGGGGCCTGGACTTACCGATCATGTCACGGGTGCCTATCTTTTCACTCAGGTCAGGGATGGTGCCTTTGCGGTAGTGAGCGAGGAGTGAGCTTATGCTGATCAGAAAACTGAGTGGCGGTTTTACCGGGGGACTTGTCGGTGCGTTCATCGACAGTGTGAACATCTGGCTCTTGGGAGCTTTTGGCATAACGACCCTTCTGGGAATTGGGATGAGGCCGGATTTCACTCCGCCCTGGCTTTATCCAAGACTCGTTTGGGGAGGCCTCTTCGGGCTTCTTTTCGCCACACCATTTCTGGAAGACCGTCCCCTTTGGAGGGGTATCCTGTTCAGCCTGCTTCCTTCCGCTGTGATGCTCTTTCTCGTGCTCCCCAGCATGGGGAAGGGAGTGCTGGGGCTTGGGTTTGGCACTCTGACGCCCGTCCTCGTCGTAGGCCTTAACTTCATTTGGGGAATCGCAGGGGCTTTCTGGTACAGGATCAGTGTCAGGTAGTGGAGGGCTTATCACACCGGAGATGAATCGACCTTGGAGCTCGATGCGCTTTTGCGAAAGGCTCATGAGGAAAGAATCGCCTCAATTGCCTCAGATGTACGCATCGATACCCACGGTGCACCCTCATAGGGTTCCATGAGGGAGGTTGACTTGACTATGAGCCATGCAGCACGAAAAGCCGAGTCCGTGGACTCGGCTGGGCTGTCGGCGTTGTCATGTCAGGTCGAAATCAAAAACGCTGGATCGACGACTCTCCAATTCTTCTCGTGATAAAGTGAATCACGGTTGGCTTAGCGACATCCTCCACCGCCGCCGCCACCACCTCCGGAACCGCCATCACCCCCACCATGTCCACCACCAGAACCTCCGCCATGGCCGCCCCCTGAGGCCCCGCCACCACCATGACCACCGGAGCCGCTGTCACCGCCTCCACCATGGCCGCCACCCGAGCCACCGCTGCCACCATGTCCGGAACCAGAACTGCTTCCGCCACCGCTGAAGCTGTTGCCTGCCTCACCGGTAGTATCTCCGGCACCTGAACTACCGCTCGCTGCCATTCCCGCACCGACCATGCTGAACAGCATGGCCGCCACAAGCAAAACCATCACAACGCGTTTCCCAAAAATGCCCATGCAAAACCTCCTTGGCAGTTACCAACTATCGCCGAATTCGCCCTTTCTGCCTCATGTACACGCAGAACATGAAAACCATCACACCGGGCTACATTTCTTTGCGCCGCCAGGAGTTGTCGTTACACTTCGGCCGCAACCAGAGAGATGTTGTCCACGCCGCCGGCTGCAAGGCCTGCCTGAATCATTGCATCCGCTTTCGCCTGGAGGCCCTCGTTTTCCAGCAAAAGGGAGATGAGCTTTTCCTCGGGGATGCTGTCATGAAGGCCATCCGTGGTGAGCAAAAGCAGATCGCCGGCGCTGAGCTCCAAGGTCCCGGAATCCACTTCGCACTCCTCACGACCGAGACAGCTCATGAGTAAGTTGCGCAGTGGATGAAGCCTGGCTTCCTCTTTTGAGATCTCGCCGCCCCGGACAAGAATGCCCAGAGGAGTCTGATCCTCTGTGATCTGTACGAGGATCCGGTCTCGAAACAGATAGAGCCTGCTGTCACCCACATGGATCCAGTGCGCCGTTCCATTTCGGACCAGCGCCGCCGTCAACGTTGTCCCCATCTTTTTAAACGTGGAGTCTCGGGCCGCCTCCTTCAGTATGTCTCGGTTCATGGTGCAGACCAGTGACACCAATCGTTCATCGACATCCACCGCATCAACATCGAGGCCCTGCAGCGCGGACACGGCCATCTGCGCAGCACGCTCTCCAGCCTCATGTCCCCCCAGTCCGTCGGCGACTGCAAGAAGACCCGTTCCATCCGCGTAAGTCCTGGCCAGAAGGCGATCTTCGTTATTTTTTCGGACAAACCCCAGATGGGTAACGGCCACGATCTTCATGCTCTCTATCCGTGGATTATTGCAGTTGGACTATTGTTGTAAAAATTCAATGATTCCATGGTAGCGGTTGACCAAAATCTTTAGCGTTCTTTGGCACTGCCCCTCTTCATCCGGTTAACCACCTGGATGGTGCCGCTCTGCTTGTCGATCAGCAATTCATTGAGCCAGCTTCCATCCTTGCTATAGGCTTTGGCCACATAGTAACGGCCTTTGTTCTCAACCTCCAAGAGGTCGTAATCCTGCATTATTTTCGTTCGCAGTTTTTTCTCGATGACGAGTGCGGCAGTAGCCGGGCTCATTCCTTCTTCGTCTGTCCGCAAGGAGTTCAGATCTTCAGCCAACTCAACTTCGTCTTCCGTTCCGGCCTTCTTCTTTTCATCATCCATAGTGATCCTCCATATCATGTGTGGCCGAGATAGCACCGAATGGCATTGGAATGTTTTGATCTTTGCAGCTTCACGCGAAAGCTGGAGCACGTTCAAATGGCAGCATCCGAGCCCATGGCAATGCCAAGGCCTGTTTCCACCATGCCGGGTGCATGGTTAAAGCTCGTCTCCCACACCTGTTGCGATCTTTTCACCGCATGGTGCGACCAGCCTTCAGGGAGCGACACTCCGAGCGCACCGAAATCCGACCTCATCAAACGCTTCCCAGGGATGGCGCCGCAGCGATGGGGGTATGACACCCTGCTGTTCGGATCGATTCAAAGCGCTCCCAAGAACCACGAATTCCTGGCTCGATCCCTGTGCCGTTGATGGTGTTGAAGATCCTCGCAATCCCCATTCTCCAACGGGACCATTCAAGCCGCGAATGCCGTGGGCATTGGGCGGGTAAACGCTTACAGGCAAAGGGATGCTGAAGCCCGGCGGCGAGACGGATGAGGAGGGTGGAGTGCTTCCCGACAATGCAGTGCCCGTTTCAGAAGGCTTCTGGCGCGGTCCATTACCCGTTGTCACCACGTAGAGCCACTCGGTCTCGGTGAGCAATCGCCTGCCGTAATGCTTTACATAGGCCAGCGCTCCCGATCCGGTCACACGAAGCACGGGATTGGACGCATGCTGAGCATACTGCACATGGAACTCCCCGCCTTCAAAAACGATGGGCTCATAACCCTTTCGAACTTCACCCATGAGGAGCCAGATCTCCCCGTCCCCGCGGACGACGCCGTCCTTTACCGTGATTCTCGACAAGACTTTGTTCAGAAAGTCCACATATTGATGCACGGTCACCAGGGTTTCATCGAGGTAGAACGGCTCGATCTGTATGTCCTTCCCTGCGGCATTCGGTCCAAAGGATTCGGGAAGAACAAGCGAACCGCCCGGAATGAGGTGCACGATATCCTCATCCTCACTCCTCAGTTTGGAGAGGGAGGCACCGTCTGCCGAAGCGGCAGGCTTTCCCGTCAACCCTGCTTCCTGATCCCGCTGCGCAACAGTGCCCGGAGAAGAGGGATGGGCCTCCGGCTTCGAGCTGTGTGGATTCTCATGGACGAAAAAGAACCAGAATCCTCCGGCTGCACTCAAAGCGAGCAGGAAGAGCAGTCCCAATGCGATCGATCTCCAACGTGAACGCCCCCTGTCTGAAGTCGCTCCAGCACCTTCAACGGCAGCATCACGTTCACTCAAGACATCCTGCAGGACCTTGGTGAGAGCTTCAACCGAGGGGAGTCTTTCCTTTCTGACCTCATGGGTGGCTTCCTGTATGGTGTGGTCCAATTGCTTGAAGAACGGACTTTCCCCAGCCGGCAGATGGGCCTGCTTGAAGGGGATCTGATCGGATTTCATCTTCCCGGCAAGCGCTTCGTAGAGGATCTTTCCAAGCGAGTAGACGTCCGCACGCTCGTCGGTGCGCTTCAGATCCATGAAGTGCTCAGGGGACATGTAGGGTGGCGTCCCCTTGATATCCATGGATTGGGTGACGGGAGCCAGTCGGCAGGAGCGGGCCAGGCCGAAGTCCGCCAGTTTGGGAACATTCCCATCGAGAAGAACGTTTTCAGGCTTGAGGTCTCGATGAACGATGCCCTGGGCATGCAGGGCTTGAACTCCATCCAAGACGGGCAGAAAATAGCTCGAAATCCATTCACGCGAACGGTCTTCATCGGGATAGAAACCTTCATCGGACATGGTGCTGCGCAGGGTTCCGCCCGGCACATACTCCATGACAATGTATTCGACCATGGCCTCCTGCTCGTCTTTTTTTACCGGGGCTGTGCCGTAATCGAAGATCTGGAGCACGTTTGGGTGACGGACCTGCGCCATCACCTTCACCTCGCGATGGAAACGCTCGAGGCAGGTGTCGGATTCGTACTCATTGTCATCGAGCTCCTGAAGCCATTTTTGAGAAATCACCTTGATGGCGACATCCCGGTCCAAATTGATCTGATGCGCCCGGTAGACCTCTCCCATTCCCCCGCGGCCGATGAAGCCGAGAATGACCCATTTGTTGTCCAGCACCGTTCCCGTCTCAAAGGTATCCGTCAACTGCTCATCCATTGAGTTATCGACTCCCACTCGGATTTTCGAGCTCACCCCTGTTTCGCGGTAACAACTCCCCCAAACCTCATCCCATGGAGAACGCGACCTCGCTATTGGCAGGTATTCTTCCATCATGCTTCGAGCCCAACAATCTCAGGGCGTTGAAAATCACCAGCAGTGAAGCTCCCATGTCGGCGGCAATGGCGGACCAGAGGGTCGCCATGCCACTCAAGGCCAGGAGAATGAACACGGCTTTGAGGCCCAGTGCGAAGGCGATGTTCTGCTGAATGGTCCTCAGGACCCTTCGGGAATGCTGGATGAGCCAGGGGATTTTAGCGAGGTCATCCGACATGAGGGCGATGTCGGCTGTCTCGATGGCGGCATCCGAGCCCATGGCTCCCATGGCGATACCAAGGCCGGCTTCCGCCATGGCGGGCGCATCGTTGACCCCGTCTCCCACAACGGCCACCCGGCCAACTTTTTCCCGCAATCGGGCGACGGCTTTCACCTTATCCTCCGGCAGCAGCCCTGCCCGATACTCATCCACACCCACGGCTTCCGCCACGGATCTTGCCGTTCTTTCGTTATCCCCGGTGAGCATGACGATCTTTTCAAGGCCAAGCTCTTTGAGTCTGCGGACAGACTCCTGTGCCTCAGTGCGAAGCTTGTCTCCAACCCCGATCAGTCCGCACACATGGTCGTCGCACCACAGGAGAACCAGGGAATGGCCTGCATCCTCCATTTCCTCAGCCATTTGATGGATATGAGGGACCTCCGCCCGCGTCTGCTCCAGCATGCGATGACTTCCAATCCAGTACGGGCGCCCTTCGATGGTTCCTTGTGCTCCCAGTCCCGGAAAAGACGTGAAATCTTCGGCCGTGGGAGGAACAATGCCTTGGGTCTGAGCTTGTTGAAGGACAGCACGTGCCAGCGGGTGAGTGCTGTGGATTTCGAGGGCGGCGGCATAGCCCAGGAGATTCTCGGTACTGTGACCATTGAGGGGAACAATGCGCTCCACGGACGGCTCACCACGTGTCAGGGTTCCGGTCTTATCGAACGCGATCCCCCTAAGACGGGCAGGAGCCTCCAGATAAGCCCCGCCTTTGATGAGGACCCCGTTTCGGGCGGCTGCGGTAAGACCTGCTACGATGCTCACCGGAGTGGAAATGGCAAGGGCACAGGGGCACGCAATGACCAGAATGACCAGCCCCTCATACACCCATCTCACCCAGGAAGCGCCAAAGGCGACGGGGGGAACCACCGCGATGGCCAAAGCCAGGGCCATCATGGCCGGCGTGTATATGCGGGCGAACTTCTCCACCCATTGCTCCGTGGGTGCGCGCCTGGACTGGGCTTCTTCAACCATGTGGATGATACGGGCCAAAGTGGTGTCCGCAGCAGGCTTGGTAGAGCGGAATTCTATGGCCCCATCGCCGTTTATGGTTCCCGCATATACTTCATCTCCAGCTCTTTTGAAGACCGGCGTGGATTCTCCCGTGATGGGGGCTTGATTGACGGACGTCTCACCTCTGGTGATCACCCCATCCAAAGGGACTTTCTCGCCGGGGCGCACCACCACCGTGGCCCCTACGGGAACATCGTCGACGGGCCGTTCCTCAAGGCCCCCCTCCGCAGAAGAAAAGAATCGAGCCGTGAGAGGAGTGAGATCCATGAGTCGAGAGATGGCCTGACGCGCCTGGCCTACGCTCCACGATTCGAGGAGCAGCGCCAGAGAAAAGAGAAATACAACCGCGGAAGCCTCGAGCCATTCGCCGATCCACATGGCGCCAATGACGGCGACGGTCATGAGGAGATTCATATCCGGCCGCAAACGACGGGCTGCCGCAAACGCTTTGGGGAAGATGAACCATCCCCCGGCAATGACCGCTCCCAAATAGAGGAAAACTACTGCAACGGGAATACCGTGGCCGTTGCCTTCCTGTTCTGCCATCACCCGAATCATGCTTCCCTCATGGATGACGTGGAACAGGAAACCTCCAGCCATGAGAAAGCCGCTGGCCAAACACATCAACAGGCGTCCTCGACGTTGCCAGAATCTCTCTTCTTTTGCACAGCCGCCGGTGCATGAACCGGGATCCGGCCAGGTGACCGCCTTCATACCCGTTCTGGCAACACCCTTTTCCAAATCCTCCCGGGTCAGGGTGTTTTCGTCCGGCAAGGAAACCGTCATTATTCCTCGGAGCGTATCGAAAGCGAGGTTCAGCTCTCCTCCAACCAGTGGCGCCAACTCGCGCCTGAGAGCTGTCACCTCATCCACACAATCCATACCTTCTATTCTGAAGATCCATTGTCTCATCGGTTTCTGCCTCATTTCGTCTGCAGACTGTCGCGGTATCGCTCATCGGGCATTACAGTTAGTAAGATACGACTGAGCGCGGGTGTGGCAATGTTGTGGATTCAAAGGTCATGAGGAGGTGTCCGATGAAGCTTACAGACCGCAGATCGGGGAGACTCTTGATCGCTCTGCTCGTCATACTCATCGCCTCATGCCAATACTCCACCCGATCGGCGCTCCACCACTATCACGTGCTCTTCAGGGAGCTCTACTTCATACCCATTGTCCTCGCAGGTTTCTTCTTCGGCCTCCGAACCGCTCTCGTGACTTCATTGAGCGTGACCTTGCTTGTGGTGCCCTATGTGTGGATCAACTGGCAGGCTTTTTCCCCCAATGATTTTACAGCCATCCTGGAAGTCCTGCTCTACAACGGGATGGCGGTGGCGATCGGAGCATTGAGTGATCGCGAGCGAATCAAACAGAAGAAGCTCCTGGATGTCGAAAGGCTCGCCGCCATTGGCCGGGCACTGTCCGGAGTTGCTCATGACATGAAAAGCCCCATCATCGCCATTGGTGGAATGACCCAACTGGTGCAGCGTGGATTCAGTGAAGACCACCCCAGTCACCAGAAGCTGGAGATGGTCCTGCAGCAGGCCCGCCGCCTGGAGAACCTGACAAAGGACCTCCTGGATTTTGCCAGACCCCTCGAGCTTCAGCGCACACCGACGGATCTCAACCGTCTCATAGGGCAGAGTCTCGAATCCGTGGGGATAGAAGCCACGAAAAAAGGGGTGGTGATCGCTCCAGATTTCTTCGAAAGCCTTCCTCCTGTCTCGATTGATCCTTTGCGGCTGGATCGCGTGTTCATAAACCTGGTAAACAACGCAATCCACGCATCGCCGGAAGGACAAACCGTTCACATCAGAACCCGGCTCGAAAAGGGGGCGATCGTGGTGGATGTCGTCGACTGCGGCTGCGGCATACAACCCGACCAGAGGGACAGACTGTTCGAACCCTTCTTCACCACGAAACGCGAGGGCACAGGCTTGGGGCTGCCCATAGCGAAAAAGATCGTCGAAGCTCACGGAGGGCGGCTCCATTTCATGAGCAGCCCGGACAAGGGCGCCACTTTCAGAGTGGAGTTGCCGGCGGAATGAGGGAGTAGTCAAAATCAGGGGAAGACCACACAGAAACAGTGTTGAGCCTTTTCGCCGGTAATAGCCACAGCATCAAAGTGATCGCAACGAGCCCGCACCGCTTTCACCCGCCTTGATGCTCACCCTGGTTACGTCAGTCATTCGACATCGCGTCTCATCGATTCGAACTGCTCTCGAGTAATCTCACCGCTGGCATAGCGCCTCTTCAGGATATCGACCGCGGATTCCACCCGGTCTGGAGGAAGCTGCGTTCCAGGCACGGTTTGGCTTCGGTTTCCTCCAGCACCAACCAGCCAGCGAATGAAGAGCACCAGAGCAACCAGCACCAATATCCAGAACAACAACATGAAGATCCCTCCAATCCATCCCATGGCACCTCCCATTGTCCAAGGGGCCATTCCCCAACAAGGATAACTGGAAGCCTGGGCTAAGCTCTCGGCTGGTGAGGAGAGCAACAAGGTCACAGTTGCCATCCAGAGCAGCATAACTCTTCCAACATGCTCATCACACGTCATGGCTTTATTCCCCCTGTCTATTGTCCCGCCTTGATGATCACCATGGTCACGTCATCTTCCTGGGGTTTCTCCCGGCGAAAGGACTTCACCGATTGGAGAACAGCATCTATGACCTCTTGAGCCGGTCTGTCACCGTACTCACGGATCACCGCATGGAGCCTCTCCATACCGAAAGGCTCTCCTTCGGGGTTTTCAGTTTCCCAGATCCCGTCCGTTCCAAGGAAGAGCACCTTCGAACCATTCCAGCCGGCATATTCGTACTCTTTGAAGAAACCCTCTTCGTCGAATCCCAACACCATGCCGTCTCCACGGAGCTCTTCGAATCGATCGGCTTCCCGGTCATAGATGATGGCGGGTGGGTGCCCGGCCCGCACCCATCTGAGTGTGCTCGTATCCGTTTCCACGACGAGGAGAAAGAGGCTCATGAAATCGCCCGAGCCCGACGTATCGAGCGTCAGAAGCCGGTTCACGTCGCCCATCACGGCAGCCAGGCTGCCGGGCTGCATGATCCTGCTTCGAAGGAACGCCCGTACCGTAGTCATGAAAAGAGCGGCCGATATGCCGTGGCCCGCAACATCCCCGATGGCGATTCCGATCCGTTTCGAATCCCACTCCGGAAAACGGATGAAGTCGTAGTAGTCGCCACCCGTCTCATCGCAGTAGATGCTCGCCCCGGCTATGTCGAGACCGGCAACGTCGGGTGCACGGGTGGGAAGCAGGCTCTGCTGCACCTTCATCGCAAGGTCCATGGCTTCCTTGAGCCGGATCCGCTCATCGAGCTGGGAGACCATTTCGTTGAAGCTCTCGATCAACCGGCCGACTTCGTCCCGGCTCCGGGCCGGCGGCAGGGTGTCGAAGGACCCTTCGGCCACTCTCCGGGCCGCCTGCGAGACTTCCTGGATGCGGGAGACCGTGCGGCCGGCAACGAAGCGGATCAGGAGCAGGATGAAGACTACGAATCCCGCGACCATCACGAGATAGACCAAGCGAAAATGAAGAATCGGGGCGAGTATTTCCTCGCTTCGGGCCACCAGCACGATGCTCCAGGGAGCTTCTTTCAGTTTGTAGAAACCGACCACCTCACCCTTCGAATGCCCCGGATCGATGATGGCTCCCGATGACTCCCGCTGCATAGCTTTCACGGCCTCACCGATGGCCTCGTCGTAGCACCCCTGTTCGGCAGCCTTCTCCGATATACCGCACGCGAGAATCCTACTGCCGTCGCCGATGAGAAACGCCTTCTCACTCTGAGACCAGCCGGAAGACAAAATCCCTTCGACGAGGTACTGGAACCGCACTACGACTTCCAGCCGGCCCACGACCTTCCCGTCCTTGCCCAGGAGATCCGAGGCGAGCGATACCGTCTCGTGCTCGATGAGCTCATCGTAGCGAGGCAGGGTGACGCCGGCGATCTCGGCTCGCTCGAACTCCATCATGCCCTTCCACTGGCTCATCCAGGGATTTTCTGCGCCACGGCGCCAGGTCAAGCAGGCGCCAGGCGCCGGTGGAAGAGGGCATGGCGCCGCCTGAGACCTTCCCTGATGGTCGGTTCCCACGGAAGTCAACGTAACCCGCTCGACTCCTTCAAGGTCCTCGAGCTGCCTGACGACCCATTCCCGAGTCTGATCGGCTGCGGGAGCGACGGCCGTCTTGTGGTAGAGCCTCATCCAGTCCTTGGGGGCGCTCAAGCGCAAATCCACGTCCCGCGCCGCACGCTCGAGCTTGAGGATGGCCGATTCCTTCCACTGGGTACGCAGATGGTTTCGAGCCATGATGAACACCCCAAACCCCATGGCCACCAAAAGCATCGCCACTGGAAGCAGCATGAAGAGGGAAAACCGCTGCTGCAAGCTCCTGATTTCGAGCTTCATTGGCTCACTCCCAAGCCTGCAGATCCAGCGGAGGCTGTTGCGCTCACCACGCATCGGAACCCTACTTCCTCGAAGGCCTCCCACGGGAAACGTTTAATGGCTGCCGGAAGTCCGTCTCCAGTTTCGCTGTCGTTCGAAAATCCTCCGAGAGCCACGAATTCCGCGGTTTCTCGCAACTGTGCAGAAGAAGGCTTGCCGCCGCCAAGGCCCCATTCGCCCCCGGCATCGAGTCCTCGAATTCCGTGCCTGTTCGCCTTGAAAAATCCCACGGGAGAGCACAGGGGCAAATCATCGGTTTCAGGTTGCGCGAGACTCGGCAGGGTGCACTGCCCGTCCGTCGACCAGGGGTTTCTTTCAGCGGCTTTGAATGGTGCCTTCGGCCGCTTTCCGGTCTCTTCGCCGAGCGCCAGGAGCCATTCCGCCTCCGTGGGAAGACGCATCCCGAAGAACATCGCATAGGCGAGTGCGCCGTATGGGGTGACGCGCAGCACCGGGCACGCGGAATGAGACGATTCCCTGATCACGAACCGCCCCTCCTGGTAGCCGATAGGATCACATCCCTTGGTGACTTCGCCCAGGAGAAGCCAGATTTTCCCGTCACCCCTGACCACCCCGTCTTTCACCTCGATTTTTGGAAGAAGGCGGTTCAGAAACTCGACATACTGGTGGTTGGTCACCTTGGTCACGTCCATGTAAAAAGGGGCGACATCATAGGACCTGCCGGCTCCGACTCCGGCCCTTTCCCTGACCGTGATCCTTCCGCCCGGAATGAGTCGAAGCACCGTACCGTCCTTGGCGTGAAAGGCATCGGCGGGCGCTGCTCCCTTTGCGGAGGGGTCTGGAGGTACTTCGCCTTTGAAGATGTCCTCAAAGGTCGGCAAAGAAGGAGAAGAAGTCTGGGAGTGGGTGGGGGTGTGGCCCCTCTCATGAAAGGCCCAAAACCCCAATCCGGCGGCCGCAGCAAAAAGAACCGCCAAAACAGTGCCGATCAAGAGAACCTTGCTGGAACGTTTCTCGCTTTTTCCGGTTCCCGGCACCATGAAAGGGGGTTTTTCCGAATGCTCCATGATACGGATCAAGGCGCTCTTCAACGCTTCGACGCCGGGGGTCCGCTGGTCTCTCTCCTCAGCCGTGGCTTCACGAATGATGCCGTCCAACTCCACAAAGAACGGCGTTTGAGCTTCGGGAAGACTCGCCTGTCTGAAAGGGATCTGGTCGGGCTTCATCTTGCCCGAAACGGCTTCGAAGAGGATCTTTCCCAGGGCATAGACATCCGTACGTTCATCGGCGCGCTTGAGATCCAGGAAATGCTCCGGAGACATATAGGGCGGGGTCCCACGCATGTCGCAGGATTGGGTGAAAGGTTTCAGGCGACAGGAGCGCGCCAGGCCGAAGTCCGCAATTTTGGGGGCTTTGCCGTCGAGAAGAATGTTTTCCGGCTTCAGGTCTCGATGGACGATCCCCGCCTCGTGCATGGCCTGGACCCCGTCCAGGAGAGGCAGAAAATAGGTTTTCAGCCAATCCAGCACACGATTTTCTTCCGGGAAGAAACCCTCCTCGGACATGGTGCTTCGAAGTGTACCGCCCGGGATATACTCCATGGCTATGTACTCGAGCACATCGCTTTGCTCGCTCCCACCGATCGAGATTGAGCCGTGATCGAAAATCTGCAGCACGTTCGGGTGCCGGACCTGCGCCATGACCTGGACCTCGCGGCGAAAACGGTCCAGGGAAAGGGTCATGGCTTCCGTATCCCCCTCGAGGGATTTCACGAGGTCTCTCGATATGACCTTGATGGCGACATCCCGATTGAGGTTGAGCTGATGCGCCCTGTAGACCTCCCCCATACCGCCCTTCCCTATGAAATCGAGAATCACCCATTTCTCGTTCAGGACGGTTCCCGTCTCAAAAACCTTTTTGGGTTGATCATTCATGGTGCATAGCCTCGTTGCAGTCCTGTTGCAGCCCCATACCTTCCGCTACCAAACAAACAAAGGCTCCGTTTACATCCTGTCAATCAGATGCGAGCAGCGACAACGGCATTGCCGAAGCCGGGCTCGATACCTCCCCGGCTTCGGTCGGTTTGCCTCTCAGGAGACGGACCTGAAAAGCCAGGTGTTCCTGTCCACCTGGATCCGGTCCACAACGGCTCCGTCCTGGGTGAGAATGGGCGCCTCGAAGAGGTTCCCCTTTTCGGTCACGTCGCCCAGCTTCAGATTGGGATTGTCGTTGGTCTGCAAATAGTCCTGAAGCAACCGGGCGGCTTTCTCCCTGGTCAGGGGAACCCCCTGGCGGCCCTGCATCCCCACGCATCCCCAGCCGGCAAGATACGGGCAAAACCAGCCGTCCTGCGTGTACTGTGCCGTGCCCTGGCCCATCCAGGGGCAGTTCATCATCCCGTGGTGCCCGCTTCCTCCCTGGGCCATCCAGGGGCATCCCCACTGTTGAGCGTAGAGGCCGGGAAGACCAGCCACAAGGGCCAAAGCTACAATCGCTCCGATTAGTGCAAACTTCCTCATGAGCTTTCCCTTTCAAGTGATTTAACGCTGTTTTTCACATACATGAGCAAGTCGTTTGATTTACCGGGCTCATGCCTGATTCATCAGTTGCCGGTCGGGGCCGGGGTTTGAGCTGCCTGCGGCTGAGCATTGGTCTCCTGGGGAGCCTGCATCATCATGCAGCAGCGGTGCATCATGCCTCCACCCATCCCGTGTCCCATATGGCCCTGGCCCATCATGTGCTGGCCTCCCATCTGCTGCATCATGGGGCACATCATGGCCGGTGCGCTGCCCTGTGACGGTGTTGCAGACTGCTGTGCATGACCTTGGGCAATTCCTAAAGCCAGAGCGACTGCCAAAACAACTCCCACAAGAATACGTCTTTTCATCTTCTTTCTCCTGTCTGATCGATGTTACCTGGTTCGCTGATTACATTCCCTGGTCTTGTCAGCCTGCCGATGTTGAGTGTGAATGGCAGGCTCCCATTCGAATGCCGACGCCGTATTACCATCCGTAGCAGCCGTAACGCGGGCCGTGGCCGCAGGTTGGGCCATGGCGATGGTAACCCCGGCCGCTCCTGGCGGTGTGCATGGCCCTCCGGGTATGAGCCCCCTTAAGCGTCGAGCCTCCCATCCCATGTGTGTTCGGGCCTTGCCAGCCGGTCTGAGCTCCCGAAGCCCATGGGCAGTTCCAGCCGCCATAAGCGTACGAAGTGGAAGAGCCCTGTGCATGAGCCAGGCCTGCGGCCAACGTGAGTCCCAAAGCAACTGCTCCAATGATTCCTGTGAGCTTCTTCATGATCAACTCCTCTCAATCTGTTTATTAGACTCTGGATGCCTGCCTGATGTCCCGTGTTAACTTGGTGTAAGGCAAGCGCCGTGCCATCAATCGCCGTTTCCTTTTATGCTGCTGATTTAGCTAATGAATATGGCGACACGCTCCGCCCGTGGTCACTGGGAGAGATCGATCAAGCCTGTCGATCGGGTAATTATTATCCAGGTGAGGTGCTCAAATCGGATAACATTTATCCAATTGATCGCAGCTCTCTCTTGAATGAGCGTTGGAGAAGTGATCTTTCATCCGCACAGATCGCTCCCGAGGCAATCAAAAACCATAGGATACCGCAAGGTTACAATTTTTTTGAGTTCTTGATCAGTTCTTGTTAGCGCAAATGAGAGAATGGTTTTGGTTTTGCATTTACTAGTACATCGTCGTGTCCCATCGACTCAACGTTAGTGAAAGAGGAGCATTTCATGGACATCAAGATTCCACGGTCATCGGGATGGGTTCGGTTTTCACCGTGGTGGATCATAGGCGCTGTGGTGATTCTGGCCGCCGTTCTGCTGGTCATCAGCATTAAGAACGTGCATCGCGAAAGAGCTTTCATGGAAAAGGCGCTCCTTTCCCAGGCGAAAACCCTCATGCGGTCGGTTGAAGCGGGAAGCCGGACGGGAATGATGGGAATGGGGTGGGGATACCGCCAGCAACAGTTGCTGGTGGAGGAAATCGCTCAGCAATCGGACGTGTTGTACGTGGCTCTCGCCACACCTGAAGGCCGCGTGGTGGCTCACAGTGATCCATCTCAGGTCGGCGCAATCCTTCCGGTTTCTCTGCCCGAGCCTGGCAAGACGGCTCAGCGCTTCATGGAAGAGGAGCGGGAAGCCTTCATGGTCGCGAAGGCCTACGAGCCCTGGCTTAGACAGAGGGGTGGCGGAAGCTGGGAGATGTGCTCCTTCAACAACTACGGTCCCGTAAAGAACCTTTTCATCGTGGTGGGGCTCGATCCCACACCTTTTGAGGAGGCTCAACAGCAGGACTTCCGCCAGATGGCTCTTCTTTCTGTGACCCTGTTTCTCGTGGGGGGCGCGGGCCTGCTTTCCCTTTTCTGGGCACAAAGCTACCGGAGCGCCCGATCGTCGCTTCAGGATATGAGGGTTTTTACGTCGACGATCATCAACCAGATGCCCGTAGGTCTCCTGGCAACCGATGAAGCCGGGCAGATACGCAAGACCAACGATGCCGCCCGGACAATTCTCAAGTGTGCCGACCGCCTGGATGGCTCCATCGCGGATCTGTCTTTTTTCTCACCCCTGGTCGAACAGCTCAAACGCGAAGAGCGCATATCGGAGCGCGAGGTGCTCTGCCCGATCAACGGCACCGAGCGCGTGCCGATCCTTGTCAGCGCAGCGGTTCTTCGTGACGGCGAGGATAAGAAGGTGGGGGAGGTCCTTCTTTTCACCGACATCACGGCCATCAAAGAGCTTGAGGAAAGGCTACGGCGCAGCGAGCGTTTGGCCGGTCTCGGGAAGCTTGCAGCGGGCATCGCTCATGAAATTCGCAATCCCCTCAGCTCCATCAAAGGCTTCGCCACGATTCTCGGCGGCCGGTACAAGCACGACGAGGGAAGCCGAAAACTCACCGAAGTCATGGTGAGCGAGGTGGAGCGGCTGAACCGGGTCGTGACGGAGCTTCTGGAATATGCCAGACCGACGGAGCTCCAGAAGCGACTCATCTCCGTGAAGGAGATAGCGGAGAGCTCGCTTCGATTGATCAGCGAAGATGCGGGAAGGCAGGGCATAAGCATCGAGCTCTCCGAGGTTCGGGAGGATCTTCAGATTGAAGCGGACCCGGACCGGTTCACCCAGGTCCTCCTGAACCTTTACTTGAATGCTTTGCAGGCCATGAAGGGGGGAGGAATTCTCAGAATCACCGTCTCCCGCGAGCAGGACCACGTGGTTTGGACGATCAGTGATACAGGAGCGGGAATTTCGCCGGAACACCTGCCCCACGTCTTCGATCCCTATTTCACCACCAAGCCGGAAGGGGTCGGTTTGGGACTCGCCAATGTGCACAAGCTCGTTGAGGCCCACGGCGGGGAGGTCCGCGCTGCGAGCACGCTCGGAGCAGGAGCGACCTTCCGAATTGTCATCCCGGGAGGGAATGGATCACTTCCGGTTCATTCCGCAGGCTCAGGCATCGAGGAGGCTACGAGATGATTATTGAAAACACTCCCTCTGTGCTTGTCGTGGATGACGATGACGCCCATCGATTGATGCTCTCCTCCCTCCTTGAAGACTGGGGCTTTAAGGTCTATGAGGCACATGATGGACTGGAAGCGGTTCGCATTGCGGAATCCAGACCGTTTCAAGTGATATTCATGGACGCTCTCATGCCACGGTTGGATGGCCTGGAGGCAACACGGCTCATTCGGCAGTTTAGTCCGGAGACTCTCATCTTGATGGTGACGGCATGTCCTTTCGAGAAAATCAAAGAGCAGGCGATCAAGGCTGGGGCTACAGCGTTTTTCACCAAACCCCTGGACTTTGGGGAACTGAAAAGGGAGCTGGTGCAAAAGCTCGGTACGGACGGTAGTCCCAAGTGGGCAGGGTCTGGAAAGACCTGTTCGACGGCGCCGACGTTGGTCGCCGGGGAGGTGCACACACCGAGATGAAAAAAGTACCCATCCGTAGAGTGTAAACATGCGTACAGGTAGATGTTGGATTCCGTCGTTTATTACGAGGAGGTTCAAAAATGATTGCGAAATTGATTATCGCGGTTCTTCTGATTCTGGGTCTGGCCGGATGCAGTCATTACCCTGCGCACTATGGCCAGGGTTGGTGCGGTCATCATGGCCACGGCCATGGTTATTGCTCCTGGTACGATCGTGCTCCCTACTGAGGCAAAGAAAGGCTGCGCGCCGGGAATCTCATGGGTGGGGCATTCCGCCCGTTTTTTGAATACGTAGCGATTTCTTCGAGCCCGATTTCGGGGGAAACACACCGAAAGGAGAATCCACATGAAGACGAAAAGCAACGTGTTTGCTGCGATGCTGGCTGTGGCGTCGGTCGTTCTGCTCCTGGGACTGGCCATAGCTCAACCACCGGGCCAGGGGGGACCTGCTGGCCAGGGTGCTCAAGGGTCTGGTGGCTGGTACTGCCCCTACTGCGGCAGTGGCATGGGACGAGGCATGGGACCTGGAGGCCAAGGTGGCTGGATGAATTGCCCCATGATGCAAGGGGGTGGCATGATGCACCAGCATGGAGGAATGGGTGCAACCCAACCGGGGAAACCCCTCACGGAGGATCAAGCCAAAACAATGGTTCAAAACTACATCCAGTCCATGAACAACCCCAACCTGAAACTTGGAAAGGTCACTGAGGAAAAAGGCAAAGACTATTACGTGGTGGATATCGTCACCCAAGAAGGTTCTTTGGCGGACAAGATCCACGTTAACAAGAACACCGGTTGGTTCCGGTCCGCTTACACACAGTAGTTTCTTCCACCAGCCAAGGTGAGGCAGAGTAAATGCCGAGCCCTTTCATTCAACGGGGGGCTCGGCAAATTATTTGTGGAAACCAACATTCATAATCAGGCTTACCCTCACTCACCCGATGTTTCGTGCCCAGATTAAGTGACTCTATCCGGCTCAGCATGCCCGCATTAACTGACCGTATACTTCGACGTGCCCACAATAATTGATTCTATTTTCAGGATCTGCCCACATTATTTGACGCTATTGTAATCGTCGGAGGCACCCATTTCCCTGTGTATCTCATCTTCCAGCTCCTTGGCATCGGGCAGCTTGTTTCGCAGCTCAGGTGGAAGCTCGCGTGTCAGACGGTACTCGGAGACACCGACCGCTTTGTCGAGCCCTCGCAGGGCATACTCGACTTCGAAGTGGTCGCGCTCCGAGCAAAGGATGATCCCGATCGAGGGATTCTCTCCCTCTTCACAGCCATAGTCGTCCAGCAGGCTCAGGTAGAAGTTGATCTTGCCGGCGTATTCTGGTTTGAACCGGCCGGCTTTGAGCTCTCAAATGCCACCAGTGCCCGGAGACGCCTGTTATTGAAGAGAAGATCGATGAAGTATTCCCTGTCGTTGGCGACAATGCTGTACTGGTTGCCGATGAAGGCGAAGCCGTAGCCCAGCTCCAGCATCACGACCTTGATCTTCTCGACGATACGGGCTTCCAGTGGCTTCGATCCCGCCTCGTAGCCTTTTTCGAGGGCCTGCGAGAGATAGTGGTTGATTTGAGGGGAGTGATCAAATGCTCGGCGAGGAGCTCCATGGCTTCTCGGGAGACAACGTCATGCGGGCTCACGTTGGCCAGACTGTATTTATCCAGGATCCACTCAATGTATTAAGCTGTTTGCCCCCGATCGCATGATTGGATGGGTCTCTCTTGATTGAAATATTGCCACCCTCTTCATTGAAGCCATCCCATGACGGTTCTCTTCAAGATTCTCAGGAAAAGAGGCGAAAAGGATCGTGATGGAGGAGAGACCAACTGAGAGAATGGAGGACAAGGTTCTGATGCATCCGCAAATACGTTCCCCCATAACTGCGCCACCCTTGCGGTACGCCGGGCAGTCTCTTGAGGAGGAGATCAACCGGATCTTTGACGACAAGGTGAATGAATATGGATTCTGGGTCGTTTCGCTTACTGGCCTGGTCACGTTTGAATGGCTCGCCTGGTATTTCAAAATGTCCAGGCAACCACTTCTTTTCTCACTTCTCCTCTTACCTGTTGCTGGCTACGCAGCCATCAGAATGTGGAGTTACAAGAGACGGATCAGGAATTTGAAACAAGGCAGGGATGGAGAGAGAGCGGTCGGCCAGTACCTGGAATTGCTCATGGAGCGCGGTTACCGCGTTTTTCATGATATCATCGGGAACCATTTCAATGTTGACCACGTCCTCATTGGGCCTGCCAGCGTCTTCAGCATCGAAACCAAAACCATCAGCAAACCAGTGAAAGGTTCCTCGGAGATCGTCTACGATGGGGAGGCAGTGGTCATCAACGGGTTCTCCCCGGACAGAGATCCCATCGTGCAGGCGAAAGCTCAGGCAAGCTGGCTTCGAGAGCTCATCAAGGAATCCACCGGCAAAGCCGTAAAAGTCCGCCCTGTGGTTCTTTATCCTGGATGGTTCATAGGCAAGCATCCCAAGGGGGCGGAGGTCTGGGTCCTCAATCCCAAGAACCTCCCAGCTTTCTTGGCGCACGAAGATCGCTCGCTGAGCCCGGAAGACGTGAAACTCATCTCCTATCACCTCTCACGCTACGTCAGAGCGTCTGCCAACAAAAGATTTCAACAGGCCTCTCTGTCGCCTAACGCCTCTCCTGGGCTGAGAGCTTCTGATAATCTTCATTCGCCGCCTCAGTACCGGCGTTTTGGCCGGCCAGGTAGCTGTCGGCCTGACAGGCATTGCTCAAGTGCCAGGCCTTATCCATCTTCGGGGCGTATTGCACTGCTCGAATTCCTCTGAGATCGAAGCGTTTGTCCTTATAGAGCTCGAAGTTGTGTCGGGCGACGGGATCCTTCGGGTTTCGCTTCACCATAGCCAGGAAGACCTGGTCGCGGTTGCCGATCCTCTGGTTCCATGAGCGCATGTAGGCCGTAGTATACCCTTCCTCGAAGGCCTGCATGTCGCACACATCCCCAGGCACGCTGACCGGGCGCCTCACCTGCCATCCTCCCGTCCCTATGGTGAAGAATCTTTGCGTTTCCGGTGCCGGCCGCACCGCTGCCATTCGCGTGGACGGGGGGGTGGGCCCGGCGGTG
The DNA here is from genome assembly GCA_964557955.1 of uncultured Syntrophobacteraceae bacterium. Taxonomy (GTDB): domain Bacteria; phylum Desulfobacterota; class Syntrophobacteria; order Syntrophobacterales; family Syntrophobacteraceae; genus JALOOX01. The sequence continues at coordinate 4,097 of CAZLCS010000025.1, read as the reverse complement.
ACACAGCCGCCAATTGCAGACAAGACCATCAATATTAGCATTCTCCGTAACATTTGCTCTCCCTACTCATAAGGTTCCAGGATGATGTCCTTGTTGACCAGGACAGTGAAACGGAGCCCAGGGCGAATCTCGAGCGTGGGCTGGACCGCGAGGTTTCGGCCGGCAATCTGGGAGCCGAGCTGCCCGGCTTGCCTGCCAAACACTCCCGCCACTTCCTGCTCGCGGCCGATGGGCTCGATCAACGATCCCCGGTCGGGCTGCGAGAGCTGCACGCCAGCCGTGATGAGGCTCACCAGCAGCGCCTGACCGAAAATGCGCCAGTAGTGATTGTTCACCTTGTCGTGGAAGCCGGAATATCCTGCCTGGTCGGCGCCCGGCATGCTGCCGAGCTCGAGCGTCGATGCATCAGGAAACACGATGCGCCGCCACGCCACCAAGACGCGGCTCTGACCATAGGAAACATGGGAATCGTACTGCCCGACCAGGCGGGAGCCCTGGGGAATGAGGAGGTACTGTCCCGTTGCGGTATCGTAGACATGCTGGGAGACCTGGGCGATGATCTGCCCCGGAAGGTCGCTGTTGATCCCCGAGATCATCACCGCGGGGATGATGCTTCCGGCCTTGAGCTCATAAGGCGACAATGGGCTCTTTCGGGTGTGGGGCAGATACTCGGTCATTCGCTCCGTCTCCAGGAACGACTCCTTCTGATCCTGCATGTTAGGGTCCGGAAACTCGCCATTGAGCATCGCAGCCTGCTGTATCCTTCGGCCCCCTGCCCCGCCGCCCCTCAGCTCCTTCATGAGATCGCCGAGGTTCGGATCGATATGGCCATCTCCTTGCCGTGGAATGGTTGCAGCCTCTCCGCCGCCTTCGACCCGGGTTGCGGCCATGAGCGCTCCCTCCAACAGTTTTCGCTGCCGGGTTCGCTCCTCCTCCTTCTCTTTATCCGTTGCGGACTTCTCGGCCGGCGCCGGCACCGGGATCCGCTCAGGGACCTGGACTTCTCTCACCTCGACTTTGGGTGGCTCGTTCCGCCTGGGCTTCTCGATCACCCCATCCGGCACATCACTCAGGAGTGCCCGGGCCATTTCAACGGCATCACGGCTGGTTTCCTGGCGTTTCGCCCGTTCAGCCTTGATTCTGTTCTGCCGAACGTGCAGGCCGTAGATCAAGGTTCCCACAACCAGGATCGTCACAACCCCGATGATGATGATCGGGATCCTATTCAACCGTTTGACGCCGATCTCCCTCGGCAGCCCATCCGGAGATTGGCGGGGACTCATGGTTTCGTTCACGATATCCCCTCCCCTATTCGCTTACGGCGTAAGCGCTTGCGGGTTCGACGGATTGCGCGGTGACCCGGTAGAGCCTGGTCACACGAAACCCCGTCACCGTCCTGAGAGATACCAGGCAGCTCCCCGCATCGAATGAATCGAGCACATATTCGAGCTTCGTCCCTCCCCCTTCGGTTCCCGTCACGGCATAGCCGCTGGCCCGCAGCGTGGTTTCAAGCTCGTGTCCGACGGACCCCGCCGCCTGAAGCTCGAAGACCGTCTGGCCAGGCCCGAAACGCTCTTTCAGGATCGTGCTCAAGTCCTCCGCGATCGCCCTGCCCTGCAGCTGGTTCAAGGCTACTGTCTCCTGTGACGAAGAGCTCCCGCCGTTGAACCCGGTGGTGGCACATCCAGCCGCAGAGATTGTCAGCACCAGCATGACGATTACGTCCCAATGGTCCGCCCGTGTGTTATTCATTCTGCGCCTCTCGCTTGATCGTAACCCTGGTTTGATGCCTCCCCACACCGGCGATGAGCACCGCCTCCCGAAAGATCTGGTCCACAATGAACTGATCCCCGTGCACCCGATAGTTCACGAGGCCTTCCTTATCGTCCTTCCCGATCACCAGCAGCGCGGGGGCCTCCGTTTGTTCCATGGTCTTGGGCATCTGGATGTAGGTTTTCACACCGTCGTTGAAGACTCGGAGCGGCTTCCAATCCGCCTTGCCTTCGATTCGATAGCGGAAATCCAGGTTCTCAACGCTTTGGCCGCCAGCAAGCCTGTTTCCCTGTTTGCGTTTTGCATCGCGGTAGTAGGCCTCCCACTGAGCGCCGCTATCCGGGTAGGAGAAGCCGACACTCGGCATCCAGCTGTCTTTTCGGGAGACCAGCTTCATGTGGTAGACACGCCTGTCCGTCGTCACGACAAGGGAGGTTGCAAGGCCGTGGTCAACCGGCTTGATGATGAGATGCATGGTTTCGTTCCCGGCCACACCGCTCTTGGCCGGCGAGACCTTCCAGCGCACGGCGTCGCCCACATGAACGTCTCGCACCACTTCCCCGGGCTGAAGCTCGACGTCGCAGGTTCGAAGCGGAGCGCACACAACGGAGGGCAAGGTCGCGCCATACGGGTAGACCACCTTTCCATTTTCCTCCCAGGGCATCTCCTTCCCGTCCATCCATTTCCTGGCCAGGTCCAAACCTTTTCTTTCCTTGGCGTTCAACCTGGTTTGCCGGACTTCTTTCGGCATGTCCGGGGGCGCGACGACGCTGCCGGCGCTCGTGTCCAAGGGCGGGACGATATCCTGTGGCGGCTGTGCATCGACATCGCCAGCCTGCAGCGCGAACCCAATGACCACCATCGCAGCCCACCCAATCCATCTGTCTCTCAGCATCTTCGACTCCTTACAGCTGCCGCGTCCAACTGATGTCTTTGAGATACACTCCAAGCGGGTTCTTCAGGATCATCTCCTTGTTCTTCGGCGGCGAGATCTCGATGGTCACGACCGCTTTCATCCGGTTCCGGCCAGTCTCTTGCCCCGACCTTGCCCGAATGATTTCGTTCCACTCCACCTGCCACGACTCCTCGGAAAGCGGCAGAACGGAGCTCACCTCCACCGAAACCGTCTCCTCCTGGGCCCTCTTGAACGGACTGTTCTGTCTGAACCACTCGTTGATCGCCACCATGGCCGGCTCGCCCGACTTGAGGTAGGCGTAAAGCTCGAGGATTTCCTGTTTCTGGACGGTCGCATCCACACTCACCGTGCGGAGCTGAGCCACGCACCGGGCAAGCGTTGCCTTGAGGACCCGTTCGTCGACGGGCTGCATTTTGTCTGCGGCACGGATGGCGACCGCTGAGCCGAGATTGTCCACCTGAACCACATAAGGAATGATCTTGCTTTGGGAGCTGATGTAGACGACGCCTCCGACCGCGAGGGCGGTCACCAGGAGCGACATCAGGGCAATGCGTCTCCATGCCCTTTCGCGAGCGATGTAGCTTCCGTAGCGCTCGTTCCACTCCCGCCGGGCATCGAGATACGGATTCTTTACCTCGCCTTTTTCCATCTTCCCTCCATTGGTTCAACGATATATCGATGGTTCATAGATATGAGAGTCCCCTGCCCTCGCTACCAAGGCTCATTCACTGGCGATTACCCTTTCTTCTTCCTGTTGTACGTCAGAGGAGAAATGTAGGAAGCACCGCCGATGGTTCCTGAATTCCGACTGGAGTCGGCTGAGGTATTCTTCGCCGAGGCCTCCGTCGTTCCAGATGTCCCCTCACCCATCGAAAGGCTGGCTTCCCGGAGGGTTTCCGCCATGCGACCACCCATGTTGCCGAGCATCATGCGCCGGCCGGTCACACGGTCAGAAAAGTCCTGTTTGGCTGCGACGGCCAGGTTGCTGAGCGTCTTCAATGCGGTCCCGAACATCGTTCCCTGTCCACCCTGTTGGACCGAGGACAGCTTGGCCGCCTCCTGGACCGCCATGCCCACACCCGTCGTCCCCTTCAATGCCGCACCCGCGCCGGCTGCCGCACCCGTCATGACTCCCAGGGTCCCAGCTGCGACGCTCCCGGCGGCCGTGATCAACCCGCCGCTCGCATGGAACGACACGCCGGTGATGACCCCTTGGATGATGTCAGGGATGATCTTGATGAGGGCAAGAATGACGACGGAAATCCCGATGAGCGCCAGCACCTGGCTGTTGTCCTGGTTTGCCGCGAAGTTGGTCTCCCATTGCAGCACCACCGATTCGCAAAGACCGACGATGAGTATTGCCACCGATGAGGAAGTCAGCCAAAATCAACGGTTAGGAAATCAGCCA
>CAZLCS010000024.1:0-82933 GCA_964557955.1 uncultured Syntrophobacteraceae bacterium | reverse complement strand
TTCGCTCGGTCTTTCGGACCCGACGCCGGCCACCCGGACGGTAACGGTTCAGGCAGCCGCAAACCAGGCGCCGAACGGAGTGATCGATTCCCCGAGCGGGAACGTGACGATCACAGCGGGTGAGAGCGTGACGTTTTCCGGGACGGGGACGGACCCGGACAACAACCTGCCCCTGACCTATCGATGGAATTTCGGCACGGGTTCCGGGATTGCGGATTCGACGCTGGAGGACCCGGGGTCGAAACAGTTCAACACGGCGGGAACGTTCACGGTGACGTTTACGGTGACGGATTCGCTCGGTCTTTCGGACCCGACGCCGGCCACCCGGACGGTAACGGTTCAGGCACCGACTGCCGTGGAAATCCCCAGAACCCGCTGGAGCCTTTATCACGTGGACAGCCAGGAGCTGGTGGGAGAAGACGGAAGAGCCGTGAACTCCTTCGACGGCAGCTCCGGGACATTCTGGCACACCCAGTGGGCCAGTGCGAGTCCGGGGCAGCCTCACGAGATCCAGATCAACCTGGGGGGCCTCTACAGCATCAGCAGCTTCCGGTACCTGCCGCGGCAGGACGGCTCGCCGAACGGCCGCATCAACGGTTATGAGTTCTACGTCAGCACGGACGGGAGCGCGTGGGGGAGCCCCGTTGCCACGGGAACCTTTGCCAACAGCGCGGCGGAGAAGACCGTGAGCTTCACGGCCAAGAACGGCCAGTTCGTTCGGCTGCGCAGCCTGAGCGAAGTGAATGGGAATCCCTGGACGTCGATGGCGGAGATCCGGGTTTTCGGGGTGGAGCTGCCTTCCAACCACGCCCCTGACGGAGTCATCACGAGCCCTGCGGGGAACTTGACGATCAGTGTGGGGGGTGAGGTGAATTTCAGCGGAACGGGCACTGATCCGGACGGGGATTTGCCCTTGAGCTACCTGTGGAGCTTTGGAACAGGCTCGGGAGTTGCCGATTCCACGGCCCAGAACCCGGGTTCGGTGCGGTTCAACACGGTCGGGACCCACACGGTGACGCTCACGGTGAAGGATTCCCTGGGGCTGGCAGACCCCACTCCGGCGGTGGTGACCGTCACGGTGACCGGCACTTCCTCCAACCAGGCTCCAGACGGCGTCATCCTGACCCCTTCCACGAATCTCACGATCAACGCAGGAGACTCGGTATATTTCACGGGTTCCGGATCGGACCCCGACAATCATCAGCCGCTGACCTTCCGGTGGACCTTTGGGGCGGGTTCCGGGGTCTCCGATTCCGCGTCGCAGAATCCGGGATTGGTCGCGTTCAACAACCCGGGGGCTTACACGGTGCTTCTGACGGTGACGGATGGCCTGGGCCAGGCCGATGCCACGCCCGCCACCCGGACCGTTACCGTCCAATCGCCTGCGGCTGACCTGATTTCGCAGGACAACTGGAGCGTCCGTTTCGTGGACAGCCAGGAGCTCGTGGGGGAAAATGGTGCTGCCGCTAATATCAAGGACGGTAACCCCTCCACCCTCTGGCACACCATGTGGCAGCCTTACAGCCAGGGTCCTCCCCATGAAATCCAGCTCGACCTGGGTGGATTGTACCGGGTGAGCGGCTTCAGGTACCTGCCCCGCCAGGACGGAGGAGTGAACGGCAGGGTGTCGAATTACGAGCTCTATGTCAGCACAGACGGGGAGGATTGGGGAAGCGCGGTCTCGACGGGCACATTCGCCAACAGCTCGACGGAAAAGCAGGTGACCTTTGCATCCAGGGTCGGCCAGTTCGTGAGGTTCCGGTCTGTGGGAGGCGATGTCAACGGCAATCCCTGGGCTTCGGCGGCGGAGCTGCGGGTCGTCGGAGTGCCGGTGAGGCCGTCGCTGCGGATCGTCACCCCCCTGGACTATTCCCTGCAGACGGGGGGAAATCTGTTGGTCAGGGCCAATGCGGCACTCAATGCGTCGGCCCAGAGCGGTTGGGGGGTGAGATTTCTTCTGGATGGCGGGCCCTCCCATGGCGGTCGGGTCATGGATCGATACGTGGCCCCGTTTGAGACTACTTTCACGGGGGTTGGCAAGGCGGACCATGTTGTGGAGGCAGTGCTCATCGACAGTGCGGGCAATGAGGTTTCCACGATGGCGACCCGGGACCAGTCGATCCGGGTGGGCGTGGGGGACTTCACCGTCGCCATGGGAGACAGCATCACGGCTGCGTTTCCCACGGGGTTCGGGGATAATCTACCCGGTGATGACAGCTCTCTGGATGGTCGCAACTTCGGGGGCGGCTACGTCCCTGTCCTTAACAATCTGTTGACGGCAGCCCGGGGGGGCGTGCCCCAGACCATCATCAACCACGGACTCGGGGGCGCCAAGTCCTCTTACGGGGCTTCCCTGGCTCCTGTGCTGGTGGGAAGATACCCTGACGCGCAGCGATATCTCATCCTTTACGGGATGAACGACGCCAATCCCCTGCTTCCGGTGCCCAGCGGCAAAGGTCTCAAGCCCGGGGACTCGGGCTACCCCGGGAGCTTCAAAGACAATGTGCAGCGAATGGTCAGCGCGGTCAAGGGAGTGGGGAAAGCCCCGACCCTCGCCAAAATCAATATCGCCCTGGGAGACTGCAATGACAGTCCGGCAAGCTGCCCGGCCTACCCCGATCCCGACACGGGTGCCCGAAACGTCTGGATCAAGGAGTACAACCGGGTCATCGATGAGCTGGCGGCCGATCCGGCCAACAACATCACGGTTCCCCCGCCCGACCTTTACAGCTACTTCCTGCAGACCTATGCGATGGAGTATTTCGACAACTTTCACCCCAATGGCGATGGATACCGTTCGGTGGCGCGGCTCTGGTGCCAGGCGCTCACCGGGGCACCCTGTCAAGGAGAATAGCCATGAAGCAATGGATCTTCGTGATGAGCGTATGGTTTGCATTCTTTTCATGCGTGCCGGTCTTGCATGCACAGGAAGAAGTCCGTGCAACCGCATCGGAGGCGGGCGAGGTGAGCAGCCTGATGCTCCCCTTCATCGAAGCGTTGAAGGCTGGAGATGTCGATGCACTGAAAGGGATGCTCTCGGAAGAGATGTATCGCGAGTACCGGGTGCTGCTCGAGGAGAACAAGGAATATCCTGCCTTCCTGGCGCGTTACTACGAGGGAGTGGACGTTCATCTGGAGGAGGTTTACAAGAGGAACGGAGCAGTGTACGCCCGCGTACGACTGACTTTTCCCAATGGGGACACGGGTGTGATGAACGTAGACATGAAGAAGGATGGCAGCCGCGGTCCCTTGAGGATCGGAAGGATGTCGAGCGAGCCGAAGGTGGGGAGGGGCTTTTCACAGTGAGGAAAGGGTCATGGCTTTGAAGAGTTTCAAGTTTCGGGTTTCAGGTCTCAAGTTGAAAAACAACCCAGCTGTGGCCTTTTCATCGTTTGGAGTAGCCCGAGGGGCCATGAGGGACTGCTGTGGAGAGGACAACACCTTGATCGGTGCATGATTGAATCCAGAAGAATGCCGTGATCACCCCCGTGCGGAGGTGATCCCGGTCTGATCTGAGTTTTGAAAGCGACAGCACCCTGAGGTAGGGGCATCTGAGGGCCTCTGTGAAGCGATGGTGTGACATTCCATCCTCACAGAGGCCATTTTTTTGTGGGCAGGATGATGCCGATTTCCAGGGTGGTCACCATGCCATGCCGCGTACTATCGGCCCAGCAGTTGAAATTCGGCCATAGAGGCCCAGGGATTGCCGTTCACTTCGGAAAGGGACCGGAGCCTCACGAATTTCCCTGACTTGGGGGTGGAGTTGACTTCCTTTTCTTTGGCATCATTGCTGAAATTCCCCGAGGCTACCGGCGAGCCCCAATTGACTCCATCCGTGCTCACGTAGAGCTCATACTGCTTGATGCGGCCGTTGCTGGATCCATCCTGGCGGGGCAGATATCGGAATCCCTGGACTTCATAGGTCCCCCCGAGGGAGATTTGTATCTCGTGGGGGTGGGCAGGACTTCCGCTGGACCACTGCGTGTGCCAGAAGGTGCTCGGATTGTTGTCGAATGCATTCTTGGCCGCTCCGTTCTCTCCGATGAGCTCCTGGCTGTCCACGTACTTAAGGGTCCACGAGTCTCTCGGGAGAAGCCCGGATGTCTGCTGGCTTCCCACGACGCGGAGCTCAGCCACTGATGTCCAGGGATTGCCGTTGACTTCGGTCAATGACCTCAGCCGAATGAACTTTCCGAGCTTGGGTGCAAAAGAGACCTGTTTCTCACTGGTGTCGCGGCTGAAAGTCCCCGCAATTACGGCGGTGCCCCAATTGACGCCGTCGGAGCTGACATAGAACTCATACTTCGCAATCTGACCGTTGACGGAACCATCCTGTCGGGGCAGGTAGCGGAATCCCTGGATCTCATACATACCGCCGAGATCGACCTGGATCTCGTGGGGAGCGGCGGGGTTCGAACGAGACCACTCCGTGTGCCAGAAGGTCGTCGGGTCGTTGTCGAAAGCGTTCTGGGCGGACCCATTCTCTCCGTAAAGCTCCTGACTGTCGGCATATTTCAGAGTCCATTGGGACTGGGACAGCAGGGAAGTCATGGGCTGACCGTTGCCAAGAAGGCGAATCTCAGCCACGGAGGTCCAGGGGTTGTCGTTGGCTTCAGACAAAGCCCTCAGCCGTATGCAGGTGCCTGTGGCGGTTGCAAAAGAGACCTGCTTGACATTGGAGTCGTTGCTGAACACGCCGGTAACTACCGGGGAGCCCCAGTTGAATCCGTCTGAGCTGACATAGAGCTCGTACTGTTTGATGCGGCCGTTGCTGGTCCCATCCTGTCGGGGCAGATACTGGAAGCCCTGTATTTCAAAGACGCCCCCGAGATCGATCTGGATTTCATGGGGATGCTTGGGGCTTGATCCGGCCCACTGGGTGTGCCAGAAGGTCGTCGGATCATTGTCGAACGCATTCTCCGCCGCTCCGTTTTCCCCGATGAGCTCCTGGCTGTCGACATATTTGAGAGTCCAGCCATCCTGGGGCAGCAAGGTCGGATTTTTCGGATCGGTGTCGGAATCGGTGTTTGTCGCACTGACCGTCACGGTGACGGTTCCGGTGGCGGTTGCCCCCTTTCCGTCCATGACTGTGTATGTAAACGTGTCTGTTCCGACAAAGTCGGCGGAAGGGGTGTAGCGGACGACGGTGCCGCTCAAAGCCGTCGTTCCTTTGGCCCCCTGGCTTGCGGATGCCAGACTGAGTATATCGCCGTCCGGGTCGCTGTCATTGGCGAGAACACTGATGGAGACTGTCGTGCCCTGGGTTGTGCTCGCCTTGTCCGCAACGGCGACAGGGGGATCGTTGACCGGTGTGATGGTTACGGAGACGGTGGCCTGGCTGGAATCCAATTTCCCATCATTGGCAACGAACCCAAAGGAATCCGACCCGTTGGCATCGCGGTTGGGTGTATAGGTGAAGGCCCCCGTGGCTGCATTGTCGAGCTTCACCGTTCCAAGGCCGGGTGAGGACGTGATTCTGAAGGTCAGGGCGTCCCCCTCGGCGTCAGTGGCACGCAAAGTGCCGCTCGCTGCAATGTCTTCCGTGACGAGAAGGACACCACTGGAGGCTGTTGGTGCGGTGTTGACGGGCGTCGAGGGAACCGTGAAGGCAATTTCGTCCGAAAATGGACTGGCATTGCCCTGGGCATCGTAGGCGGATGCGGCGAAGTAGTAGGTCCGGGTTTGCTGGAGGTCGGTCAGGGTGCAGGTGGTCTGGCTCGCTGTATTGACGACCGTTGTATAGTTCCCGCTCGACTGGCCGTAGTGCAGCTTGTATCCTACGACTCGGGAATCCGGACTGGGTTGCCAGGAAGCTCTCAATGTGACGGCGGGGGCTTCGGAAGCCCACAAGGAAACCAGAAAGAAGCAAACAGCGGAAATAGAACAAGCAACTACTTTTTGGGCCGGCTTCAACAGCCGGCCCCTTGGGCGAGGACGAAACATGTTGCACCTCCTGAAGTGTTTTTGGCCAAGGCCGGATGCAGCCCCAGGAAGTGCTAACGAACCGCTCGAGGCGGCACAGAAGTGCAGTTCCAAAATTGACTGAATCCGTCCGGCAACCCTGCGACCATGTCCCTTCCAGTGACGATCCATGGAGGGATTTAGGCCAGTGGCTTTCTGTCCCACCCTTTCGAGTGGTTTAGCTTTGTCAAACGGTGTTAACCAGTAGACAATGCTTTCATGTGGACACCTCGAGCAAAGTGAGTGCCAAGATGGACCGAAATCTCCCGAAATGGCCGCGGATTGAGGACTGGTAACAATCTGTGAGCCCACCGGGTCGCGCTCTGTTGTGCGGAGAGGTATTCGTTTCGGTTCGGGAGATCCGCCCTTGATCCAGCGCCTGGGGACCGGCGGTATTTCGAAAGATCCAATGGGCCGATGATGAAGGGCCTCATCGAAAATGATAGCCCTATTACCAAATAGTACTCGCTCGCCTATTTCCTGAGTACACCTCCACAGAAGAAGATGCCCATTTCGCCGCTCGTCATGCCGGCAATCTTAAGCCGGCATCCAGCTTTTTTGTGGATTCCGGCCGAAAGACTGTCGGAATGACGACTCGAGAGGTGCACACTCCATTGTGTCGGCCTGTACTAAGAAACGGCCTTGTACGAAGGGGCTGGAAGTCACTGACCCCCAGGGTCCTTATCCATTGGGGAATCGTTGTCGCAGCCTGCTCGTCATTTCGATGGGTATCTCTGGAGGAAAATAATTCCTGAATCCGGCAGGATTTTCCGCAAGGCAGCATTTCGGACCGGTCGATGAAGATCATGATCTTCCCGGACAATGGGCGCCAGCGCTTCAGCAAATGCTTTGGATGGCGGTTTCTGCGGAATTTGGGTAATATGTGTTCAAACAGGCTGATCAGAGCAATGCATCAACATGTGGAAGGAAGGTGACCATCGAGATGGGTCTGTCGGAAAGCCGTTTTGATTGTGTCGTAGTGGGTGGAGGAATCGTCGGTCTTGCTGTTGCCATGAGACTCCTCCAGGTCAGAAGCCAAAGCAGGGTAGCCGTCCTTGAGAAGGAGGCGGCCTTCGGGATGCACCAGACGGGGCACAACAGCGGGGTCATTCATTCCGGCATCTACTATAAGCCGGGATCTTTGAAGGCTCGCCTCTGTGTTGAGGGTGCGAACCGGCTGATCGGCTTCTGCAAAGAGAACGATGTGCCTTACCAGCTTTGCGGCAAAGTGGTGGTGGCCTGCGAGCCAGCCGAAATTCCGTTCTTGAAGGAACTGTATCGACGAGGCACGGCCAATGGAGTGGAGCGCCTTCGACTTCTTTCTGCTGCAGAGGTACGGGAGCTCGAGCCCCATGTCCATTGCCTGGAGGGCATGCACGTCCCCACGACGGGCATAGTGGATTTCCAGCGCGTGGCTCAGACCTACGCCCGGGTATTTGAATCGGCGGGCGGCACTCTCCTGCCCGGACATCGGGTGACCGCCATCGATGGGAGTCGGGATCTCATCGACATCCGGACGAACCGAGGGGAGCTCAAGGCACGTTCTTTGGTCAACTGCGCCGGACTGCACGCTGATCGGGTGGCGAGTCTTGCGGGTGTTGCACCGAACTGCCGCATTGTTCCTTTTCGCGGAGAGTACTATGAAATTCGGCCTGAGAGGGCCGATCTGGTTCGGACACTCATCTATCCCGTTCCTGATCCGAGGTTTCCGTTCCTGGGAGTGCATTTCACGCGGATGATCAACGGAAAGGTCGAGGCAGGACCCAACGCGGTTCTGGCATGGGCTCGGGAGGGCTATACCAAGAGCACGATTTCCATGGGAGATTCGTTCGACAGCCTGAGCTATCCGGGGTTTTGGCGCCTGGCGGCCCGATACTGGAAACCGGGAATTCACGAGGTCCTTCGATCCCACTCCAAAAACCTTTTTCACAGGGCCCTGCAGAAACTGATTCCTTCGATTCGAAGCGACGACCTGACGCCGGGTGGCGCCGGTGTTCGTGCCCAGGCCTTGAAGAAGGACGGATCCCTGCAGGACGACTTCTTGATTCTGCACAGCGGGCGGACGGTGCATGTCCTGAATGCCCCTTCGCCGGCTGCAACGTCTTCCCTTGCCATTGCCGACCATATTCTGCAGGAAAGCGTGCTGCGCCTGCTCGAGTGATGGCGGTGAGAGCTGCCGGGAAGCGCGATCGTGGCATGGTTGATTCCGGGGGAGCCTCAGCTCGACAATTCGTAGAAGAGTGCTGCGGCGGAGCGGATGCCGCGGTGAAAGTCTTCCAGCAGCAGGCGCTCGTTGGGGGAGTGGGCGCCGTCGTCGGGGCTTCCCCAGCCCATCATGAGGATGCTGTCCGAGCCGAGGACTTCCTTGAGCAGATTGACGATGGGTATGGATCCCCCCTCGCGGATGAAGACCGGCGTCTTCCCAAAGCCGATCTCGATGGCCCGCTCGGCTGCCCGGACACTGGGCTGATCCCTTGAAATCAGGATCGGCTCGGCTCCGTGAAGCTCGGTGACCCCGACTTCCACGCCGGGCGGAGTGATTCTCGCAATATGCTCGCGGAATAATGTGTTGATCTTCTTGGCGCTTTGATTGGGAACCAGCCGCATGCTGACCTTCGCGCCCGCTCGAGCGGGAATGATGGTCTTGGCCCCCTCCCCCGAAAATCCCCCCCATATGCCGTTCACATCCAGAGTCGGTCGGGCGGACTTCCGCTCCATGGGCGTGTACCCCGGCTCCCCCGCCAGTTCACTCACTCCGAGATATTCCTTGAGACGGTTTTCGTCGAAATGCAGGTTCGCCATCTCCTCACGCTCCCAGGGCTCCGGCTCCAGTACGTCGTCGAAGAAGCCGGGTATGGCAATGGTGGAGTCCGGGTGTCGGAGGGCCGCCAGCATACTCGTCAGCACCAGGATAGGATTCTGAACGATCCCTCCGAATGAGCCGGAGTGGAGATCGAACCGCGGCCCCTGTACGTCGATCTGGAGGTACGAAAGGCCACGAAGGCCATAGGTGATGGCCGGAACGCCCTGGACGAACTGCGAGCTGTCCGAAATGGCAACGGCATCGGCCTTCAGCATGGCCTCTTTCTCTTTGAGGAAGGGGCCGAGATTCGGGCTTCCGATCTCTTCTTCTCCCTCCACCAGGATCTTGATATTGATGGGCAGCTTGCCCTCGACGGCCATGACGGCTTCAATAGCTTTGAGGTACGTGTAAAACTGCCCTTTGTCGTCGCTGGCTCCCCTGGCGTAGACGTAGCCGTCGCGAATCTGGGGGGCGAAGGGGGGGCTGATCCATTCATCGAGAGGATCGGGCGGCTGGACGTCGTAGTGCCCGTAGATGAGCAAAGTGGGTTTGCCCGGAATGAGCGGGGATTCCGCGAAGACGATGGGATGGCGCTCGGTGGGGAAAAGGCTCGCTTCGAAGCCGAACCGCTTCAGGTTGTTGAAGACCCATTCGGCGGCCCGCCGCACGTCGGCGCCGTGATGCGAGAGCGTGCTCACGCTGGGGATTCGCAGAAAACCGAGCAGTTCGTCGACATATCGGCTGCGATTGCTTTCCATCTTATCGAGGACGATCGGGGGGATCATGGAGCCGCTCCTTCCTGGTCACACTTCAAAGTCATTGTCACATGGGCTGGCATTGGCCTGAAGCATACAAGTTTTGATCGAGAGAGCAATGAAAAAGGGAGATGAGAGGTCGGGAGTCGGAGGTGGGAGGTCGGAACCCAGGGGTGTTCGGATGCCTGGATGCACCCCGGGGGCAGGCGGGGATGACGGGCGGGGAGTATGTTCGTCTCCGGTGTTCGAGGACTCGAACTGGCCCGATGGACGATCGGAGTTATAATAGGGCTGCGTCGTCTTGGATCGAACATCGGGAAGGAAGAGGTTATGGGGGTTCATTTTGAAGTTCTCTCCCGCGCCCGTGATCTGGCTCGGGAGGACTGGAATCGCCTGGCGGCTGACGCCAGTCCAATGATGGAATGGGAGTATTATTTTGCGCTGGAGCAGTCGCAGGCGGTGAGCCCCGAGCGAGGGTTCCGTCCCATGCACCTGCTGGCTTTTGCCGAAGACGGCGGGCAACCGGTGGCACTGGCGCCGCTCTATGAGCGCGACCGGGCATGGGTGGAGTTCGGGGACGGAGGGCTCATTGAGTTCCTGACCGAGCTCACCGGCATGCCGTTCAACCATGGGTTGGTCGGTAGCCTTCCTTTTACGCCGGTGCCGGCCTATCAGTTCCTGTTCGGACCGGGGGTGGATCGAGCGGAGTTGACGCGGTCCATCCTGTCATACATTGACTTCTATTGTGAAACCCACGGCCTGGCAACCTCACGCCTTTACTTCATCGAAAACGAAGCCAAGGCTCTGCACAGTCAGCTGCTCCGTCATGGCTACATCGGGCTCAAGACCGAGTACTGCCTCTGGTTCAACCGGGATTACAGGTGCTTCGAAGACTATCTGGGCTCCTTCAAATCAAGCCGCAGGACAAAGATCCGACGTGAGCTCAAGAGCATCGAGCAGACGGGAATTCAAATCCGCATGGTGGACGGTCGGGATGCCCCCCTGGCCTATTTTGAGGATATCTACCGGTTTTACGAACGCACCTGGATCAAGCACATGGGGCCGCAAATCCGGCCTTTCCTGAACGAAACATTCTTCAGGCTGCTCTATGTCTACTTCAGGCACCGGTGCAGCTTTTCCGTCGCGAGCCTCGAGGGGGAGCGAATCGGAATGGCCCTCTTCTACGGAAAGGGGTCCCGCCTTTACGGACGTTACTGGGGGAGCCGTCAGGACACGCCGTTTCTCCACTTTGCCACGTGCTATTACATGCCCATCCATCATGCCATCGAGCATGGAATCCAGGTGATGGACCCCGGATTCGGCGGAGAGCACAAACTCATACGCGGGTATGAGGTCGTTCCGGTGCACCACTACATCAAGTTCTATGGTGAGTCCCAGCGACACATTGCCATGTCCGTGCTGAAGCAGATGGGGTTGTCGCGCGTGACGGTTGCGAAATCCTGAGCAGGGGGCTGCAGAAGAAAATGTCATTCTCTTCCTCGTCATGCCGGCAGTCTCTTGGCACACATCCACGGAAAAAGATGTCCATTTCGCCGCTCGTCATGCCGGCAGTCTTTTGGCCGGCATCCAGGTCTTTGTGGATTCCGGCTTGAAACCCGCCGGGATGACGACTCGAGCGGCGGACACTCTGATGTATTGAGTTGCGCTGAGGAGGGTTGCCGTGAACCAGTGCCGTGGTTCGAAATGGCATTCGAAAAGGATTGTGCTGGCCCCACAATTGAGAAAGCCAAGCCGGAGGGGGTGGCCTGGCTTTCTCGTTCCGGAAAGATAGTCTTTCCGCCATTATGATAACGCATCCTGCTGTACAAGGGTAGCCGGGGTCCCCTGAACCCAATGTCGTTGACTTAAGGGGTGGCACGGGCTAAGCGGAGCCTGCCCGTGATCGAAAAGTCTTGCATGGGCAAGCTCTGCTTAGCCCACATCCACAGAAAAAGATGTCCATTTCGCCGCTCGTCATGCCGGCAATCTTTAAGCCGGCATCCAGCTTTTTTGTGGATTCCGGCCAAAAGACTGCCGGAAGACGACTCGAGAGGTGGACACTCTATTGTGTTGACCTGTACTTAGCCCATGGTACCCTGCAGGCCTGAGCCCAATTAGCCTAAGTCAACCCCCATAGGCCGCACCCACAACGGAGGATGAAAAGGAGGGCCACTTTCCAGACAAACAGCATTGTCCCCTGAACCGATTGGGCGCCCGCTGAAGGTGGCAGGGTCTACTTCTTGTCGGCCTTGTAGCTTTCCTGAAAAACCTGAGGGTTGATGTTCTTGGAATCAGGGCCGCCACATTCGGGAATGTAGCAGGAGACATCGACAAACTCGCATTTCTCCTTGCAGGAAGGGCAGGTCTCCGGTGGTGCCATGAGATCCACGGTGTTGCCGCAATTGTTGCATTTCCAGACTGCCATCTCCTCAACTCCTTTCCACAGGGGTATGATGAAGGTCAATTACCATGCTGCATCCAATGCCATCTGATAAACGCAGAATACCATCCTCTATAGCGCAGGGGACGATAAAAATCAACCAGCCCCAAGAAGGCATGATGGCCTGGACTGGTCTTTCCGCTTCCCAGATTCCCCCCTTTGAACTATCTTCAGTGCTTTGAATTCACCCGGTTCTCATGGTCCAATGCGGCCCGGGCCGCGCCGCCGACATTCAACCGGTCAACCCGAATTCGAAACTCGAGACCCGAATCTTGAAAACCGGGGGATTACAGCCTCATGAATGCTTTCTGGGCCTTGTTCGTAGCCCTCTATATTCTGCATTTTCTTTTCTTCAGTGGCCTGGAGGTGCTGAACCTGCGCCATCTCCGTCGAATGGGCTCCCAGTGCCCGGAGATGTTTCGGGGGTTCATCGACGAGTCCCTGTACAGTAAGACGGTGAGCTACACCTGGGACAAGGCCCGGCTCGGGCTGCTCCATGAATCGGTCTCCGACGTGATCCTTTTCGCATTGATCGTTTCTGGTTTTCTGGCGGGGTTGGATGAGAGCATCTCCGGGGTCTTCGATTCTTCCATTTTGAGGGGACTGGTCTTCTTTCTGGCTCCCATGTTGATTCTTTTTCTTGTCGGGCTTCCCTTCGGTTACCGGCAGACCTTCGTCGTCGAGGAGCGTTACGGGTTCAATCGAACAACGCTCTGTCGCTGGATTGCGGACCACGTGAAGGCCGGGGTTATCTCCCTGCTTGTTTTCGTGCCATTGCTCGCACTGATTTTCTGGCTCACGGAGAGCTGCCCGGCCACATGGTGGATCTGGGCTTTCGGAGCGGTCTCCGCAGTTCAGCTCCTCATGGTCGTCTTGTATCCATGCTGCATCGCTCCCCTTTTCAACCGTTTCAGGCCACTCGAGGACCGGTCGTTGGCCGAGAGAGTGCGGGATCTGATGGAGCGAAACGGCATCGCGGTCAAGCGAATCCTGGAAATGGATGCCGGGATTCGGAGCCGCCACACCAATGCCTATTTTACCGGGCTGGGAAAGACGAAACAGATTGTGCTTTTCGACACCCTCATCGAGGCTCACCCGCCCGATGAAATCCTGGCGGTGCTGGCCCACGAAGTCGGGCATTTCAAGGGGAGGCACATCCTGAAACAGCTCTTTATTTCCGAAACCGGCCTTCTGCTGGGCTTCTTCCTGACCGGTCGCCTGCTGGACTGGCCTCCCCTCACTTCGTCCTTCGGTTTCGAAAATGCTCCACAGTATGCAGGTCTATTCATCCTGATGGTCTTCTGGCAGAAAGCCGGCTCCTTTCTCATGCCGCTTTTCATGGCTCAGTCCCGGCGTTACGAGCGTGAAGCCGATGCCTTTTCGGCGCGGATGCTGGGAGACGCCGCACCGTTGGTCACGGCTTTCAAAAGGATGGCTGCACACAACCTGTCCAATCTCGTGCCCCATCCGCTGTACGTGGCCTTTCATTATTCCCATCCGCCGCTCGCCGAGCGGATCGCCCTCCTGGAGCGTACATGATCGGCCCGTCGCAGTGTTTGGGAGCACAGCATTCCTCTTGATATTCATTCGGGTGACTCATGGTCGGAACCTTTGTCAATGTGGGAGCCATCGTCGGCGGTGGTCTGGTGGGTGTGCTGATCGGTGCGAAGCTGCCCGAAAGGATGCGGAGCACCGTCATGCACGGACTGGGGCTCGTCTGTCTTCTCATCGGCCTGCAGATGGCCATGCAGACCCAGAACATTCTGATCGTCCTGGGGGCCTTGATGCTGGGAGCGATCCTGGGTGAAGCCCTGCGGATCGAAGATTCCTTCCAGCGAACGGGGCTCTTCCTGCAGGCAGCCCTGGCGCGAGGCGGGTCAAGCCTTTTCGCCGAAGGTTTCGTGACGGCCAGCCTGGTTTTCTGCGTGGGGCCCATGGCCATACTCGGGTCCATCCAGGACGGGCTTGGCGGCGATTTTCGATTGCTGGCGATCAAATCCATGCTGGACGGTTTTGCATCCATCGCCTTTGCAGCCAGTCTGGGTTGGGGAGTCCTTCTCTCTGCCGTTCCCATCCTTCTTTACCAGGGGACCATCACCCTGTTTGCCCATCTTCTCTCATCCATTCTGACGGAACCGCTCATCGTGGAAATGACGGCCACGGGCGGGTTGATCATTGTGGGCATCAGCCTCCGACTTTTGAACCTCAAAGAGCTGAGGCTCGCCAATTTTCTTCCGGCACTGGCGCTTGCACCCCTGATGGCTATGCTTATACCAGTAATAAAGGGATGGCTGGGATTCGCCGGCTGATCGGGATGGGAAAGTCTCAAGTTTGAATCGACATTTTTCGGTGCAGAGGCCAACGAGTGAGATGGATTGCAGTGGCATTGGTGGCAGTGGTGGGTTGGGAATTCGTGTGGTGGCTCCTGGGAGTTCGGCCCATGAGTCCCGGAAGGCTGAAAGCCCTGTTGGGGAATGAGGAGGGGCGGCGTCCACGGGTTGTTGATGTTCGAACGCCGGTCGAGTACGATTGGTTTCATATTCCGGGTGCGGTCAACCATCCGGAGCTTCTGTCCAAACCCGAAAGTCTGTCGTCGGAGCTGAAGGAGGTGCATGTCGTTTTTGTATGTCTCTCGGGGCATCGGGCCCCCGTTGCGGCATACCGTCTCAAGAAACTCGGTTTTGAAAAAGTCTCCTATCTATCCTGGGGTATGCTCGCATGGATGTTGAGCGGTGGTGGGACCACCGGAGGCCAGGGCGAGCGGTAATCCAAACGGGCACTTCTTGAATCAAGGAGGACAGGCGGATGAGTATGCTTCAACCTCAGACCATTCAAGAGCTTGCGGAAAGGACATCCCGTGATGGATCTCCCGTGCTGAGTGTTTACCTGAATCTCGATCCGACGAATCCCGTGAATCGGCGGGGGGGGTACAAACTGGCTCTCGACGGGATGCTGAAGGAGCTCGAATCCCAGATCAAGGAGGAGAATCGGCTCAAGCATTTCCAGGAGGATGCGGAATGGGTGCGTCAGAAGGTTGAATACCTGATTCCCAAAGGCAGGAGCCTCGTGCTCTTCTGCGACGTGTCGGAGTCTTTCCATTTCGATGAGGATCTGCCCATTCGGCTTGCCAACCAGGTGTGGTACGGAAGCACGCCCTATGTGAGGCTGCTTCGAGAGGCCATGGATGAGTACGAGCGCTACGGGCTGGTCCTGGTGGACCGCGAAAAGGCCCGGTTCTTTGTCATCACCATGGGACAGATCGAAGAGGTTTCCGACGTCTTTCAGGATCCCCCGTTCAAGCACCGCTCCACTGCCGGCAGCGATCAGATGCGATCCCAGATGGTGAATCAGCGCCGCGCCGCCCAATGGAGCGAGTGGTTTTTGAGGGACGCGTCCACGATCCTTCACGACATCATGAAGGAGTACAGCGTGGACCGGATCATCCTGGCCGGACCTGAGGAGGTGACGGCCGAGATGTCCCGTCTGCTGCCCAAGGTCGTGGCTTCCCGCCTGGTGGACAGGGTCCGAATGGCCGTGACGGCGAAGGGAAGCGAGGTCCTGCAGATGGCCATGCCGGTCATCGATCGCATTGCGCGCGGGCAGGAACGGGCGCTGGTCAACGACCTGGTGACCATCGCCCAGAAGAGCAACCCGACGGTGGAGAAGGCCGTCCTCGGGGTCGATGCGGTCATGGACGCCCTGAACCAGGGACGGGTGCACCGGCTGATCTATGCCAGCGGTCTCGCCATCAGCGGCTACCAGTGCGCGGGATGCGAGGTCCTGCTGGATCATTGCCCTCCGGACTGCAAGTGCCCCTACTGCTCCAACCGGCTCGAGGATACGGAGGATCTCCTCTGGTATGCGACGGAACGAGTCCTGAGCATGGGTGGGAGAAGCGAGGAGATACGGGATTCGGAGGCGCGGGCACAGCTCGAGTCCCACGGCGGCATCGGGGCGTTTTTGCGATAACCCCAAAAACTATCACTGCAAAGGCGCAAAGAACGAAAAGGAATGCACAGAATGATTTGCAGGTTCTTTGCGCCTCTGCGGCGGATCTTGCAGGTTTTCACACCTGCTGTTTAAACGCCCGGTCTGTGAAGGTCAAAGCAGCCAGCGGCAGGGCCCTGAGCTCGAGCTTCGACAGATCCACGGACTTGCTGGCGTCTTCGATCTCGACCCCGATCACCCGGTTGTTTTCGTCGTAATCGAGGACAATGCCGGGGGCCACTTCTTCGGATTCAACGCTCACTCCTTCTGACAGTTTGATGTAGAGCATATCCGTCTCTGGATGATAGTGGAACATCATGTCCTTGGCTCCATTCAAGGCCTGAAGCGGCGGTCGGCGAAGGCGTTGTGGACCGTCTCCCCATCCGCCTCGGTGACGACACGAAGATACTTGCCCAGTTCCGGGATGAATGCCCAGTGCCGTATTCGGCCGTTTGCCTGGGTTTCGGTCCGAGTCGGATTATGAATCGTGTGCTCAATCCACTCGTCTTTCAAATATGGCCGGCGAACCATCACGCTGGGAATGAAACAATTCGTTTTCTTCATCTGCCACTCACAAACGACCTGTTTTCAGCTGAGTCGGTTCTTTACACAGCTTGGTGCTGAAAATCCGTCAGTTCTTACGCGACGCCGTTCTGCAGCGTCTGCAGGTGATAGTAGAGGCCTTGCCGGGCCATGAGCGATTCGTGGGTGCCCTGTTCTACGATGCGACCGTGGTCCATGACAAGGATCCGGTCGGCCCGACGGATGGTGGACAGACGGTGGGCGATGACGATGTTGGTGCGGTGGGCCATGGTGGATTGAATGGCCTGCTCGATGAGCATTTCGGTTTCGGTGTCCACGTTGGCCGTGGCTTCGTCGAGCACCAGCACGCGCGGGTCCCGGGCCAGGACCCGTGCGAAGGCCAGCAGCTGCTTCTGCCCCGCCGAAAGATCCATGGCGCCCTCGCCGATCCGGGTATCCAACCCTTCGGGCAGTCCCTTCACCACCTCCCCGAGCTGCGAGAGCCGGACGATCCGTTCGAGCTCTTCGTCGCCGACCGGCCTGTCGAGCAGGATGTTCTCCCGGATCGTTCCGGGAATGATGAAGACGTCCTGCATGACGAGGCCGATCTGATCCCGGATCCAGTGGAGGTCCAGGTCCCTCAAGTCGCGGCCGTCCAGCCGGATGCTGCCCTCCCCGGGATCGTAGAATCTTTCCAGGAGGTTGATGATGGTTGTTTTGCCCGATCCTGTGGCCCCCACGATGGCCAGGGTCTCCCCGGGCTTGACGTGGAAAGAGAGGTCTTGGAGCACGGGCCGGGCGGGCTCGTACTCAAAAGTGATACCCTCGAATGCGATGTCTCCTTGAACCTCTCCGGGTCTGGAGGGAGCTTCGGGCAGGGCGAGGGTCCTCCGGGTTTCGAGTATTTGAAAGATCCGCTCGGCCGAAGCCATGGCGGATTGCACGATGGAGTACTTTTGGGAGAGCTCGCGCAGGGGCTGAAAGAAGAGCCGCATGTAGGCGATGAAAGCGGTGAGCTCTCCCAAAGTCATCTGGTTCTGCAGAATCTCTCCGCCGCCGTACCAGATGATGAGCGCCAGTGCGAGGGCGTTCATCACTTCGATGAGGGGGATGAAGATCCCGAAGATGCGGATCTGGGTGAATGTGGCCGTGAAATAGCGGTCGTTGAGCTCCCGGAACCGGGCGAGTGTGTCTCCTTCTCTCAGAAAGAGCTGGATGATCGAGATTCCCGTGATGGCCTCCTGGATGTAGGCATTGATTCCGGCCAGCCTGGAGCGGATGTCCCGAAAGGCGTCCCGGCTGAGGCGGCCGAACCACAGGGTTATCACCACCATCAAGGGGAAGGTGGCTGAAAGGATCAACGCCAGCTTCCAGTTCATCCATAGAAGAATTCCCAGGATGCCGACGACGCGCACCCCGTCGTTG
The DNA here is from genome assembly GCA_964557955.1 of uncultured Syntrophobacteraceae bacterium. Lineage (GTDB taxonomy): Bacteria > Desulfobacterota > Syntrophobacteria > Syntrophobacterales > Syntrophobacteraceae > JALOOX01. The sequence continues at coordinate 65,040 of CAZLCS010000024.1, read as the reverse complement.
AAGAGCGTCACAATGACCGATGTGAACATCTCGTGCATGTTCTGGATGTCGTTGGTCAGACGCGTGACGAGGCGTCCGACGGGGCGGGTGTGAAAGAAACCGAGGTCGAGCTCCACCACGTGGGAAAACAGGCTCTGCCGCATGTCGTGCATGGCGTTCTGGCCGGCCCACTCCAGGGCGAGCACCTGGAGGAAGTTGGCGATAAATCCAATGAGAATGGCGATGAGGAAGGCGCCGGCGAGTGTGGCGATGCCCGCCAGCCGCAGTTCGGCATCCATTTGCGTGTTGACGATATGGCGATCGATCGCTACCTGGACGATTCGGGGCAGAGCAAGGCTCGTGACCGTAATGACGGAGGAGAGGATGATGGAAAGAAGGACCCACCTCCACTGGGGACGCACGAATTGGGTGATGCGGCGCCAGAGCCGCATGTCGCTGATCTGCCCCAGGTGCTCGTCTTCAAAGTATCCATAATCGAAGTGCATCAGGGCGTCCGCGTCTGCTGTTCATAGATGGTCCGATAGTAGCTGCTCCGTTCCATGAGCTCCTCGTGGGAGCCCCGGGCGACGATCCTCCCTCGATCCATGACAATGAGGGTGGCGGCGTCTGCGAGCGGAGCCACGCGATGGGAGACGACGATGCAGGTCTTCCCCTTCAGGTACTCGGCAATGGAGCGCAGGATGGCGTGCTCCGTCTCCATATCCACGGCCGAAAGGCCGTCGTCGATGATGATGATGGGGCGGTCGAGGAGCAGCGCACGTGCGATGGCCACCCGCTGTCGCTGGCCTCCCGAAAGCTTCACTCCTTTTTCCCCGATCCGGGTGTTGTATCCATCCTTCATCTGCACGATCTCATCGTGGATCGCCGCAGCCCTGGCCACCCTCTGGATGTCCTCCATGTCGGCGTCCGCTCTGCCCATGGCGATGTTGAACGCGATGCTTTCCGAAAACAGGACGACATCCTGGGGCACATAGGCCATGGCGCCGCGCACATCGGCCAGGGAAAGGCGGTTGACGTCCACGCCGTCCATCAGGATGGTCCCGTCGTCGACGGGGTAGAGGCGGGCCAGGAGGTGGCAGAGTGTCGTCTTGCCGGCTCCGGTCCTTCCGACCACACCGAGAAATACACCCTCGGGGATATCCAGATCGATGTCGTGCAGGGTCGGGCGGTCCTGTTGAGGGTAGGAGAAGCTGAGGTTTCGGACCTGAATGTGGCCTCTCCGAATGGCCGAGTGAGACCCATCAGAGGCATACCCGAGAGTCGGCGCTTCCTTCAGCAGGGTGTGAATCCGGTTGAGGGAGGTCGTCCCGCGCTGGAAGAGGTCGGCCACCCATCCGAGAGCCATCATGGGCCAGGTCATGAGATAGAGATAGTTGATGAAGGCCACGAAATCCCCGGTGGTGATGGCTCCCTGGACGACCATGCGCCCACCGAGGCCGAGGACGAAGAGCAGGCCAAGGTTGCCGATGAACCCGGAGACGGGGAAAAGAGTGCCGTAGACTACGGCCAACTTCAGATTGTCCCGCACATAGGTTCGCCCCATCGCATCGAAGCGCTCCGATTGGGGCTTTTCCTGGTTGTAGGCCTGAATGATCCGAATGGTTGAAAAGGTCGATCGAACGAACTCGGTGATTTGGGAAAATTGCTCCTGCACCTTGTTGAAGCGCTGATGAAGTCTGGAGGAGAGAAATCGGGTGAGGAGCGCCAGGATCGGCATGGGGGAGATGGCGATGACCGTCAGCAGCGGGTCGATGTAGGCCATGAAGGCGAAGGCGGCGATGCCCATGAAAATGGCGTCGGCCGCGGCCACAACGCCCATGCCTCCGGCCTGTTGCACAGACGAAAGATCGTTGGTGGCCAGAGCCATGATCTCCCCTGTGGTTCGGCGCTGGAAAAAGGGGCGGTCCAGGGACAGAAGGTGAGAGAAGAAACGGTTCCTGAGGTCGGTCTCGAGAAGGCGCGAAAATCCAAGCAGGAGCAGCCGCCAGATGTAGCGGAGGAGGGCGATCAGAACGGCCAGCAGCACGATGATGCCGGCATATTTGAGGAGGCCCGACTCCGAGGCCCGACCTTCCTGCAGGTCATCCACCACGACTTTGATCACTCTCGGGATGAACAGCTGCAGGAGGTCCACCACGACCAGGGACAAAAGGCCCAGCACAATGCGGCCCGCATGCTCCCGGAAATAAGGCCGAATCAGAGTGAGCGATTGCCAGGGACTTGGAGGGGGGGCTGAAGATGAGAGTTTCGAGTTTCGGGTTTCGGGTTTCAAGTTGAAGACCCCGGCATGGGTGCTCGGTCCTGTATATCCTGAGGGGCGCTTACGCCCCGTATGCATCCATAAAAACGCGGATCACCGCGACGATGCCGCTTCCTGCATGGACTGGCGGATGGTGCGAGCCAGCTCGCGACCGGCCTGATACGTCTCCTCAAGATACTCGGGGTGTTTCCGGATATCCCCTTCGTAGTCCAGACCGCGATAGAGGAGGCTCTTCCAGAGCTCCATGTCGAGCACATCGAAGAAGTAACGGAGCGTCAGGAGCGTGCCGTCAAAAAGCCTGGCGCCTTTGGTTGCGCCCACCGATATGAAAAGGCCGCGGCGCCGCGGCTCCCGGATAACCATCTCGGAACGGTCGATCCAGTATTTCTTGACCCAGAGGGACTGGCAGCGGTCGATCATGCTCTTGGTGTGGGCGCTCACGGAGTAGAAAAAAATGGGCGAAGCGAGCATCAGTCCCTGGCAGGCCAGGAGCTGGTCGTAAAGCGGCTGGAAGTCATCCTGGATGGCGCATCGTCCGGCCTTCCTGCAGCCATAGATCTCGAGGCACGGTGAAATCTTCAGGTCCCGAAGGATCACCTCTTCCACTTCCGCACCTTCATCACGAGCTCCCCGAACGGCCTCCTTGAGGAGAAGGGCTGTATTGCCTTTGCGCCGCGGACTCCCGTATACTGCCAGTATCTTGACCATCGCAACCTCTCACACGTTCCGGTATCTCGGCTACTCGGACCGACATCCCAATCTGCGTCTAGCATACAGCTGCATTCCCGATTGCCAAGCACAAAAAATGAGGCCCGTTTCGCCCGGGGTCGATGTGCGCGCTGGAAAGGCGCGAGCGAGGCATGAGCGAGGAACTGCCCTCGGCAGATGGAATTTTCCTGTGGATTGAAGGCCGAATGTGAGGACTGTTCAATTCTGGAGCGCGCTCTTCACGAAATCCGAAACGTCGCGGGTCATCTGTTTCAGAATGGCGGTATCCGTGTACGGCATGTGGCCTCCTTCGTAGGTCTTCAGGGTGATGTTCTTCTGCTGGGCCGGGTCGATGGCGAGGTGATTGAGGGAATACTGCGTGGCCGCGTAGGGGGTGTCGAGATCGTAGATCCCGGCGGCCGCAAAAACCTTCAATCTCCTGTTTCGGTTCATCCCTTTCTCAAGCATGGCCAGTCCGGTGTTGGAGCCCTCGAGGGAGGTTTCCCAGTCCCATTGCGCATTGACTCCGGTTGAAAAGAATCGATAAGGCCGGTCCGTGTCGTAGCGCAGTTCGTCCTTCAGATGGTGAAGGAGTGACGTCGTCAGGGGGCTGATGGTGGGCTCCAGGCCGGGGTCATCGTAGATGCCGGCGGGTTTGCGGTTGGTGGTGGCCCTTCCGTCGAACAGGCTCACATGAAGCTTCTGTTCGCGCAGCAATTCAGCGAGGAAATCCGACCTTTCTATGCGGAGGCGGCTCCTTTCCGCCAGGGATCGGGGGAGCCCCGTATAACGCACCAGTCCCTCCGCCACCCGGTTTCGCTCGGACTCCCCGAGGGAGTTGCCCTTCAGGAGGGCACCCCAGTATTCCTGCTGGACCCACTGCTCGGATTTGCTGAGCGCATCGGCCAAATTCTTCTGCAAATCCTGCGGCAGCTTCTTGTGATGCCAGGCAACCGCCGTGTACGAGGGCAGGAACAGGGCATAGGGGAGGTCGTTGCCGGCTCCGAAAGTGATGGCCGGAAGGCTCAGGGCCGGAGAGATCAGGACCAGTCCGTCGAGATTCATGCCGTAGTTTTCGAAGAGGTCCTGTACGAGCCCTGAGGCACGGATGGCCCCGTAGCTCTCCCCGATAATGAACTTGGGAGACGGCCATCGGTTGAATCGCGTGACAAAACTGCGGATGAATTCGGACATGGCTCGAATATCTTCCCGGGTGGAGTAAAACAGTTTGCCATCCTTGCCGGAACTGGAGCGGCTGTAGCCCGTGCCGACCGGGTCCACGAAGACGAGGTCCATGAAGGCCAGCCACGAAAGATCGTTGTCGACGAGCCGCCGTTCAGTATCGGATGCGTCGGGTTGCTGGGGGTCGAGAGGTACGCGTTTGGGGCCGATGGCTCCGAAATGCAGCCAGAGAGACGATGCCCCCGGCCCTCCGTTGAAGACGAAGCCGACGGGCCGCTCACCCGCTTGACCGATGTCATCCCCCTCGTAAGCCACGAAGAAGATTTCGGCGGTCTGTCGGCCGGACTCGTCCTTGAGGGGCAGGCAGCCGGTCCGGGCCGTGTATGGAGTCACCGTGTCGCTCACGATGGAGTGCTGCGTGACGGAGATCTGGACGGCCTCCTCGGCCTTGTCCGAAAGGACCAGGGGAATCCTCTGGAGAGGTGGAGTCTGTGAAGCCGGGGGCGTCTCCGGATTCTCCTGAGCGTATCCCGTTCCACTGAGGGCCAGTACGACGCCGATCAACGCAAGCCATTTGAGGGACATCATGTAACTCCATTTATCGAGTGTCGATGAGGATCACCTTATCCTGTGGCGCTTCAATTAACGAAGTCTGCCCATGTGAGATTCGTCGACCACGGGCAAGCTTCGCTCAGCCCGCGCCGCCCTTCGAATCAACGACCTCGGACGGGGTTCCTGTGACGAAGGTCGTCCGGAAGTCTTCCCCTTCAAGACGGAGCCTGGCGGAGAACTTTCTGCCGCTCCTGGCAGTGAAACCTCTCAAGACAGCGGTCTCGCCCTTCTTCAGCAGGTCGGTCACGGCCTTTCTGGAAAGGGTCTTCCCTGCCACGACCTTCCAGATTACGAACGTACAATTGCCGTCCTCCGGTCTCCAGTTGGCGCATCCGTACCCTTTTTTGCCCTCGATGACGTGGCCGCCGCAGCGCGGGCAGCGGCCGATGATGTCCAGGGGAGACGGAGCAGGGGCTCGGGTCCGCGTGGTTTCGCCTGTTGTCGCAGACTCCTCTGTCTTCAGGATGCGGGTCGTCCAGGATCCGGAGCCCTGCTCTCCGTTTTGCGGCCGCTCCAGCACCAGCGAAGCACTGAAGTCCAGGCCGTTTTCAGACCGAAAGATCAGAGGCCCCACCGTCTCTCCCGTGAGCAGTTGTCGAACCGTTTCTGCATCGATTTGCCGTCCCGAAATCTCCTTCCAGATGACGAACCGGCAGCCACCGCTCTGCGGGCGCCAGTTCTTGCACCCGAATCCTTTTCGGCCCTCGATGATTTCGCCGCCGCAGGCGGGGCATTGCCCAATGCTCCGGTGCGTTGACGGCGGCCTCCCGGACGTGGATTTGAGCTCCCGGATGCCCGCTTCCACAAATTCCCGGATCACCTCGATGAAGGCCTCCGGCTGTCCCAGACCCTGGGCGATCTTTTCGAGCTCCATTTCCCACCGGGCCGTCTCTTCAGGGCTTGCCAGGGCCTGTGCCCGCTCGAACCGCCGGAGCTGATCGATCAGCAGGCAGCCTTTTTCGGTGGCGATGAGGTGCTTTCGGTCCCGGTTCACGTACCGCCGCAGAATCAGGGTTTCAATGATCTGCGCCCGTGTGGCCTGCGTCCCCAGGCCGACCTCACCTTTGAAGATCTTCTGCAGTTCCTCCTCGCTCACAAAGCGAGACGGGTTCACCATGTCCTTCAAGAGCAGGGCCTCCGTGTACTCCGGCGGGGGCTGGGTGGCCTTCTCTTCCAGCTTTGCCTCATCGACAGCGGCCTCGTCACCCCTCTCCAGAGGCGGCAGGTTCTCCTCCTCGGGCTCGTCGCCGTCATCCTTCCTCGCATTTCCGGATGAGGGCTCCGCTCCGTAAACCGCCTTCCAGCCGGGTTTGAGAGGGCGGCTTCCCTTGGTTCGAAAGGTTTCACCCGCAACTTCGGTAATGATCTCGGTGGCCTCGTACTCGTAGTCGGGGTGAAATGCGGCCGCAAAGCGCTTGAGCACCAGGTCGTAGATGCGTTGTTCCTGAAGTGCTGCTCCGCCGGGAAGAGGAGCGAGCGGGATCAGGGCATGGTGGTCCGTCAGCTTGGCGTCATTGAAAACCCGCTTGTTGGCTCCGCTTACCAGTTCGGGGTCGTGGCGGGAAAAGAGCTCGGGATAGACTTTTTCCAGTTTGCCGATGATCTGTCGCGCCAGGTCCACGTTGCGGGTTCCGAGCACCCGGGAATCCGTCCGCGGGTAGGACAGGCATTTGCGCTCCTCGTAAAGCTTTTGAGCGATATCCAGCGTCTGTTTGGCGGAGAAGCCGAATCTGGCGTTGGCGTCGCGCTGCAGGTCGGTCAGGGAGAATAGCAGGGGAGGGGCCTGCCGCTTCTTTTCCCGCTTGACGGAGCTTACCCGGCCCGTCCGACCCGTAATAAGGGCCAGGACCTGCTCCGCAGACTCGATATCCTCGAATCGGTTCCGGTCCTTTCGAAACCAGGAGCCCTGCCAGGTTCCCTTGTTGTTGGTGAAAACCGCCCGGAGCAGCCAGTAGGGTTTGGGGACGAAGCGATCCCGCTCCCGGCGTCGGTCTACGAGGAGAGCAAGAACCGCCGTCTGCACGCGGCCGACCGAGAAGACGTCCTTGTGGCTCCCGAATTTCAGCGTGGCCGCCCGGGTGAGATTCATGCCCACGAGCCAGTCCGCAAACTGCCGGGCCTGGCCGGCATGCCAGAGGCGGTCGAAGTCGGAGCTGGGTTTGAGGTGGCTGAGGGTTTCCTTCACAACCTGGGGTGTCAGAGCCTGGGAGGTCCAGAAGCGAAAGGCCCTGTCGAAGGTGAAATCGCTGACGGAATGGAGAATCGTGCGGGCGATCACTTCGCCCTCGCGCCCTGCATCCGTTGCGATCACGACGTTGCCCACGTCCTTCCTTATGAGTTGTTTCTGCACCACCCTCAGCTGCTTCTCGTTCTTGCCGATCGGCTTGTAGCGAAGCTGCCGGGGAAGGATGGGCAGGCTGTCCATTCTCCACCTGGACCACCTGGGGTCGTAGTCCTGCGGCTCGGCGAGCTCGAGCAGGTGCCCCACCGCCCACGTGATGACGTAGTCGTTGCCTTCGAAATACCCGGTCTTCCGGGTGCCGACTCGGAGCGCCCTGGCGAAATCCCTGGCGACCGAAGGCTTTTCGGTCAGTACCAGGGTGATCACGGGGTATCCTTGAACCAGTTGCGCTTTCTGCCCGCAGTGAGCTCGGTGCCTTCGCCGGGGTAGACTCGTCGTTCCTCAAAGGGGGTGGGTGCTGCCACCTCGGGCAGGAACGACGGGTTGGGCTCGGGGCCCTCGAGGGTGACCTCGGAGGGCTTTGAGTCCACCAGGACGGGGTGGGCGCGGAGATCGACGCCCTCGACGCTCCAGCTGAACTCGATGGGGATTCCGTTGGGATCGAAGGAGTAAACGGAATGGATGAAACCGTGGTCCACGACTTCCGACACCCAGAATCCGGCGGTCTCCAGCCGGTCTTTGAGGGTCCACAAGTCGTCGCGTGCTTCCACGCCGATGGAGACATGATCGAAGATGAACGGCCCGTTGACGGGATAGCCGTGGTCCTTCTCGGGCACCGGCTCAACGTGCGGCCATTCGAAGAAGCCGATCATGTCTTTGTCCGATATCTCGAGAAAGTAAGTGCGGTATCCGGGCTTGCCGAGTCCGGCCACCATGCGCATTTCCAGAAGATCGCGCCAGAAGCGGAGCGTGAGGTCCATATCCCTGGTGGCCATGGCCAGGTGGTTGATGCCGTTGTACTTGATCAAGCTCGGTCCTCCTCCTGTGTGAAGTGCATCGAATGCAAGCCGACGAATCCCACCATTTTGAACCTCAAGCGGCAGCACCTGTCAAGCAGTCTGAGCAAATCCCCGCACAGATTCGTGACCGACTGGACCGTCACTCCAGCTCGCTGCGCCTTCCGCTGTGAAAAAAGAAGTTTTTCAGGCTTCGTCGGTATAGCATAATAGTAATCGTGATCAAGGCTGTCCCTCCATGATGCAAAGAGAGGACCGGCACAGTGGAAGCGGAAGAACTGGCAGGATTGATCGAAACGATCCAGGAATGCTGCAGTCGGGAGGAGGCGGTCATCGCGGCCTATCTCTTCGGCTCGGGTGCCACCGGACAGATGCGGGCAACCAGCGACATCGATATAGCTGTCTGGATCGCACCGGAGCACGAGTACGACTTCCCCTTTCTTGCCTTCGCTGCTGCTCTGGATCGCGAATGCCGACGCCCGGTCGATCTGGTCCTCCTGAATCGGGCCGGTGAGCTTCTCAAATACCAGGTGAGGCGCCACGGCCAGCTCGTTTTTGAAAGAGACCCTCGAAGGCGTAAGCAATTCGAGGTCAGCAGCCGCAAACGGTTCGAGGATTTCCTGTATCTGCACAAGAGATACGTTCGGAAGATCCTGTAGATGAGACGAAGGTTGAGTCTGAAAAATGGTTGACCGTCTCCTGATAGAGAGAATTCTCAGTGACATAAAATCCAATGTGAATGATCTGAGGCAAGCCCATGACATCACGTGGGAGGTCTACAGGACGGACAGACGGCTGCGCCGTTTTGTGGAGCGCACCCTGCACATCCTGATCGAGGCCTGCATTGACCTGGCCCAGCACATCATCTCCGATGAGCATTTCCGGGAACCTGCAAGCTATCGGGATACCTTTGCGGTCCTGGCCGAGGAGCGCGTGATCCACCGGGACGATCTGCCGCGATTTGAGCAAATGGCAGCTTTTCGCAATTTGATTGTCCACTACTATGAGCGAATCGATGATGCCGTTGTGTACGGCGTGTTCAAACGGAATCTGGACGACTTTGATCTTTTTGCGGAGCGCATCGTGGCCTATCTCAGCCGCAAGGATTCTCAGGATTGATGGGATCTTGGTGCCTCCAGCCCTTTTTCCAACACAACTGCGTCAACAAGGTCGGCCAACCCGACCATCGAGGGACAGTCCTGCACGGTGAGTCAGCAGGGGGCCAGGGTGCGGTAAGTTGTGAACGACCCTGCTTCGATCTGTTCGGAGCTCCGTCGGGCCAGCTCGGAGATGCAGTCAAGTCTCCGCCGCTGCGCCCTCTTCTCCTTCATGCAATCGCTTCCCATGTCGGGATGTCCCCATGCGGGATGGAAATGTCCGGGTGAGGCACATTTCCGAGTCTCTTTCGGCGGTGCCTTTCGTACGCCGGTCTCTTTCTGATGATCCCGCAGGAAATTCGAGCGAGGTTTGAGGAAGAAAACCTCCCTGCCGCTCAGGTCCGGTGAAACCTTTGAGATCTCGTCTTCGAGGCAGGCGGGCTTTCCGTTTGCGGCTTGACTTGTTTTTTCAATTCGTCTAACGTGCCGACATTCACAAAATTGTTTCGCCTGGAGTCTTTTGCCTGATGACGTGGCGGAGGCGGGTGAGGTTTGTTCTCTACCTGGGGACGTCTTCGAAGGGAAAGGGGGGATGGCGCGAAGCGAGCAATCATCATTCAGAACGTAATCGAAAGGTCTTAGGGCATGCAGGTCACAAGGTTGTTGAAGCAGGAGCAAAATGCCATCCTGAACAGGTGGCTTCGAGTCATTCTGGAGACCTACAATCCAGAAACAGCCAATCGTTTGTTGAAAGAAAAAAACCAGTTCTCCAACCCGGTGGGCCACACGCTTCGGCAGGGCCTCGAGGGGGTTTACGGTGAGCTGGCCGGGGAGCTGCGTCCTGACAAGATGCGCGGCTACCTGGACTTGATCATCCGGATCAGGGCCGTTCAGGATTTTTCACCCGCCCAAGCCGTTGCCTTTGTCTTTCTCTTGAAGAACATCATTAGAGAAGAGTCGAGAAAAGAGGCCTGGACGAAACTGATCACCGAGGAAGATCTGGTTGAATTCGAACAGAAGATCGACGAGATGGCCCTCCTTGCGTTCAACGTGTATTCCGACTGTCGTGAAAGATTGTACGAACTGAGGGTGAACGAGGTGAAAAACAGGTCCTTCCGGCTACTTCAGCGCGCCAACCTGCTGGCGGAGCTCCCGGAGTCGGAGCGGGGATCGGGAGACAGCGACGCTTGACAACCACAAATGCTTCAAAAAGAGGGATGGTTACATGGGCATGGAGTTCTCCTTAATCATAGTTCTGGCGCTAGTTGCGGCGGCCTTTGCGGGCGTGAAGCTGGCAGGGATGACCTACTTCTTCGGAGTGGTCGTACCCTACGTCGCCATCTTCACTTTCTTGGGAGGGTTCATCATTCGAGTCCTCCAGTGGGCCAAGTCACCGGTCCCCTTCCGCATTCCAACCACGGCCGGCCAGCAGATGTCTTTTCCATGGATCAAACAGAACAAACTGGACAACCCCACAACGACGTTGCAGACCATCGGCCGCATGGCTTTGGAAGTGCTCGCCTTTCGGTCACTTTTCCGCAATACCAAGCTCGAGTTCCGGGATGGCCCCAAGGTTTCCTATCGATGGGAGATCTGGCTGTGGCTGGCGGCCCTGGCTTTCCACTATTCTTTCCTGATCATCTTTGTCCGACATTTCAGGTTCTTCCTGGAGCCCGTCCCCGGATTCCTGCACGGCCTCGAGCGTGCGGACGGCTTTCTGCAGTGGGGGCTGCCGGGAATTTACATCACGGATCTGCTTTTCGTGGCGGCCGTGACGTATCTCTTCATCCGCAGGATCATCATCCCGCAGATCAAGTACATTTCGCTCCCGGCGGACTATTTTCCCCTGTTCGTCCTCCTGGGAATGGGCATTTCCGGCATCCTGATGCGATATTTCATCAAGGTCGACATCACCAAGGTGAAGGAGCTCGCCATCAACCTCGTGACCTTTCACCCCAAGGTCCCCGAGGGAATCGGCGTGATCTTTTACATCCACCTTCTCCTGGTTTGTGTGCTCTTTGCGTACTTTCCTTTCAGCAAGCTCATGCACCTTGGCGGAGTCTTCCTCAGCCCCACCCGGAACCTACCCAATGACAACCGCATCAAGAGGCACGTCAATCCCTGGAATTACCCGGTGAAGACTCATACGTACGCGGAGTATGAGGACCATTTCAGGGAGAAGATGATCGAGGCCGGACTACCAGTGGACAAGGAGTAAAAATGGCTGCAATTCCCAAAGCTAAAGATCTTGTGATCGACTACACGCTGCCCAAGACCCCATGGTGGGATACGCCGGCGGTCTTCAGGCAGGGGAACTTCCCCTATCCGGGAAAGGCCAAGAATGTCGAGGCGGTTGGCATGCCCAACCCCAGGGAATGGTCTCCGCTGGATGACGACTGGAAGCTCCCCCATAACTGGAAGGAAATCATATTTGAGGGCCTGCGGGAACGGCTGGACAGGTTTCGCACCCTGAAGCTCTTCATGGATATCTGTGTTCGCTGCGGCGCCTGTGCGGACAAGTGCCACTTCTACATCGGCTCGGGCGACCCCAAGAACATGCCGGTCCTGAGAGCCGAGCTGCTGCGCTCGGTGTACCGCAAGGACTTCACCCTGGCCGGCAAGATCATGGGCAAGATGGCCGGCGCCCGGGAGCTCACCGAAGACGTCGTCAAAGAGTGGTTCATGTACTTCTTCCAGTGCACGGAATGCCGACGCTGCTCCCTGTTCTGCCCCTACGGCATCGACACGGCGGAAATCACCATCATCGGCCGTGAGCTGCTCAATCTCCTCGGGCTCAACATCGACTGGATCATGGGCCCGGTGGCCAACTGCTACCACAACGGGAACCACCTGGGCATTCAGCCCCACGCCTTCAAGGACATGATCGAATTCTTCGTGGACGAGATCGAGGCGGTGAACGGCGTGCGCGTGAATCCGACCTTCAACCGCAAGGGCGCCGAGATCCTCTTCATCACTCCTTCGGGCGACGTTTTCGCCGATCCGGGCACCTACACCCTCATGGGGTATCTCATGCTCTTCCACGAGCTGGACCTCGATTACACGTGGTCCACCTACGCTTCGGAGGGCGGCAACTTCGGCTTTTTCACCTCCCACGAGATGATGAAGCGTCTCAATTCGAAGATGTACGCCGAGGCCAAGCGTCTGGGAGTCAAATGGATCCTGGGGGGCGAGTGCGGCCACATGTGGCGCGTCATCAACCAGTACATGGATACCATGAACGGTCCGGCCGATTTCCTGGAAGAGCCCGTCTCCCCCATTACGGGGACGAAGTTCGAGAATGCCAAATCCACCAAGATGGTGCACCTGGTGGAGTTCACGGCGGACCTCATCAGGAACAACAAGCTGAAGCTGGATCCATCCCGCAACGACCACCTGCGGGTGACCTATCACGACTCCTGCAACACATCCCGCGGCATGGGATTCTTCGATGAGCCGCGGTACGTCATCCAGAACGTATGCAACAATTTCTTCGAGATGCCGGCAGGGACGACTCGTGAGCAGACCTTCTGCTGCGGCAGCGGGTCGGGTCTCAACACCGACGAAATCATGGAGCTCCGGATGCGGGGCGGTCTGCCGCGGGCCAATGCGGTCAAGTGGACCCAGGAGAAGCATGATGTGAACATGCTGTCCTGCATCTGCGCCATCGACCGCGCCGTGCTCACGCCCCTCATGAATTACTGGGTGCCGGGTGTCGGCGTCACGGGCGTTCACGAACTGGTGGGCAACGCTCTCGTGATGGAGGGCGAGACCGAGCGGACCACCGATCTCCGCGGTGAACCTCTAGCGGGAATGGAGGAAGCTGAGAATGAAGATCTATAACGGGAAGTACATCCTCGCCGGGCTGGCCGTGTTCGTCGTGCTGGTCACGGTGCCCATCTGGTACAACATGGGCAAGGCCGCTCCGGCGCCGACGCCCAACATCGATACGCCGGTCATCAAGCAGATGCAGGAAAAGCAGTGCGTTCTCCCCAAGGCGGAGATGATCACGGGCCACATGCAGCTGCTCAACGACTGGAGAACCCAGGTCGTGCGCAACAGCAACCGGCTCTATGTGGCGGCCGACGGCAAGAAGTACAACATGAGCCTCCAGAACGAGTGCATGCGGTGCCACTCCAACAAATCCCAGTTCTGTGACGTGTGCCACAATTATGCGGGATTGGCCACGTCGCAAGTTCCCTACTGTTGGACCTGCCACGTTGCCCCGAAGGAGGCCAAGTAATGGAAAAGAGCAAAAGAGACTTCCTGAAAGTCAGCGGATTGTGCGCTTTGGGGCTGGGGGTCCTGCCTCTTGCCAAAGGGATTGCGGCCGGCAACGCACCGCAGGTGATGCCGAATCCCGAAGCCCTCAAGGGGCAGAAGTGGGCCATGGTCGTGGACATGAAGAAGTGCTGGGAGAAGGGCAAAGAAGGGTGCAAGGATTGCCTGGATGCCTGCCACAAGGTCCACAACGTACCGACCATCGAGGATCCCCAGGAAGAGATCAAGTGGATCTGGACCGAGCACTACGAGAACACCTTCCCGGGGCTCGGAAACCCTTACACCAACGAGAAGCTCAAGGGAAAACCCTTCATCGTCCTGTGCAACCACTGCTCCAATCCTCCGTGCGTGAGAGTGTGTCCCACCCAGGCCACCTTCAAGCGTGCGGACGGCATCACCATGATGGACTACCATCGATGCATCGGCTGCCGGTTCTGCATGGCGGGCTGCCCCTTCGGAGCACGGAGCTTCAATTTCCGCGAGCCCAGGGAATACATCAAGGAGTTGAATTACAAGTATCCCGGCCGCGAGCGCGGCGTGGTGGAAAAATGCAGTTTCTGTGACGAGCGTCTGGCCGTGGGTCAGCTCCCGGCCTGTGTCGAGGCGTGCAAGGTGGGAGCCCTGGTGTTCGGCGACCAGACGGACCCCAAGTCACCCGTTCGGAAGCTGCTGGATGCGAATTTCACCATCCGACGGAAAACCGAGCTCGGCACCGAGCCGAACGTCTACTACATCATATAAGGGGTGCAACATGCTTGAGAGGGCGTTTTCCGGAGATCAGAAGTACTACCGATGGCTGACGATCCTGTTGGTCTTCATAGGGCTGGGCTTCGCGACCTACCTGGTTCAGCTCAACAAGGGGTTGACCATCACGGGGCTCTCCCGGGATGTCTCCTGGGGATTCTATATCGCCCAGTTCACCTTCCTGGTCGGTGTGGCGGCCTCGGCGGTCATGGTGGTGCTGCCTTACTACCTTCACGATGTGAAGGTGTTCGGGCGGATCACCATCCTGGGTGAGTTCCTGGCCGTCGCAGCGGTGACCATGTGTCTGCTTTTCATCATCGTGGACCTTGGTAAGCCGATGCGGCTGCTCAACGTGCTGCTCTATCCGACTCCGAACTCCATCCTGTTCTGGGATATGATCGTGCTCAACGGCTATCTCTTCATCAACATCATCGTGGGATGGAACGTGCTCGACGCCGAGCGCAAGGGCGTACACTACCAGGAATGGCTGAAGCCCCTGATTTATCTCTCCATTCCCTGGGCTGTCTCCATCCACACGGTGACGGCCTTCCTGTACGCGGGTCTTCCGGGTCGGCACTACTGGTTGACCGCCATCATGGCTGCCCGCTTTCTGGCATCGGCTTTCTGCTCGGGTCCTGCGCTGCTGATCCTCCTGTCCTATGTGGTGAAGAAGTTCAGCAAGTTCGACCCCGGCAAAGAGGCCATCGACCGGTTGTCGATCATCATGACCTATGCCATGATCATCAGCATCTTCTTCGTGGGGCTGGAGTTCTTCACGGCCTTCTACAGCAACATCCCGTCCCATAAGCATGCCCTCGAGTACCTGTTCGTGGGCCTCGAGGGACACGGAAAGCTGGTGCCGTTCATGTGGGCTTTCGTGATCCTTGCCCTCGCGGGGCTGGCGCTTCTCATCAATCCCAAGACCCGCAAGGATGAGAAGACCTTGAAGATCGCCTGTGTCTGCGTGTTCACCTCCATGTGGCTGGAGAAGGGCCTCGGCCTGGTGGTGGCCGGCTTCATTCCCAACCCGTTCGAGCATGTCAACGAGTACGCCCCGACCATCCCCGAGCTCATGATAGCACTCGGAGTCTGGGCCACGGGCTTCCTCGTGCTCACGATCCTCTACAAGATCGCCATCTCGGTCAAGGAGGAGGTCTCCTCCTAGCTCAAGACCATCCGGCATCTCCGTTCGGCTTATATCAGGCCTTGCGGGAATGCTGTGACGGGGACGGCACAAATGAAAAGGCCCGCTCGGTTGCTCCGAGCGGGCCTTTCTGTTCGATCCATCCAGTGTCGGTCGCGAGGCATTAAAAAACGGCATGGCCGGAAAGGGATCCATGCCGCTAGTTGGCGTCATGTCTTACTCGGGGTGATTACAGGGCTCCACCAAGACGGATCGTCAATAGCGGCCCTGGCTCTTTTCGTACTGGTCCACAATGACTCCACCCACGACTCCGGCCGCACCACCGATGGCCGCACCTGCCGCGGGATTGCCCGTTGCCGCCCCGATGGCCGCTCCGCCCGCAGCGCCAATGGCGCCGCCCGAAAGCATCCGCTGTTCCGTATAGCTCATCCCGGCACAACCATACATCATCGACACGGTGAGTAAAATGGCCAGGAATTTCAGGTACCGTCTCATGTTGCCCTCCACGTCTATAGTAATCGCTCTGACCGGTTGGGGAGTGAACTGGTACTGAAGAACCTGCTCAACCGGGATCAACGCGCCATATACATTTCTTAAACATCCTTGCACTCATTGTAAAGCGAGGAAGACTGCCGACACAGGTCTGGAGGCCGCAACGGCGGACGGCATCGTACCGCATCGGCACAGGTTTTCGAGGGAGCCTGCACGAGCCTGGAGTGGTCCCATCTCTAATCGGGGAGCATGCTCCCGAACTCCAGCAGGTTCCGGTGGAGTTCGAAGGCGGTGGCGAGGTCATGGGGAATATGCCCGGTCCGGGCGCGTTCGGTGTAGCGGATGAGGTAGTCGCGGTATGCAGGATGCGCACAGTTGTGGATGATCTTGCGTGCGCGCTGGGTCGGACCCAGCCCCCTCAGGTCGGCCAGTCCCTGCTCCGTGACGATGACCTGGACGGAGTGTTCATTGTTGTCGATGTGCGGACACATGGGTACGATGGAAGAGATCTTGCCGCCTTTTGCCGTGGAGGGACACATGAAGACGGCAAGGTAGCTGTTGCGGGCGAATTCGCCGCTGCCTCCCACGCCGTTCATGATGTCCATGCCGTACAGATGCGACGAATTGACGTTGCCGTATATATCGGCCTCGATGGCTGTGTTGAGACCGATGACCCCGAGCCTTCGGATGACGCCCGGGTGGTTGGAGATTTCCTGGGGCCGAAGCACGATGCGGGGGCAGTAAAAGTCCATGTTGTCATACATCCGCCTGAGGACGTCTGTGGTCACGGTGAGGGCGGTCGCGCTGGCGCCGAGGAGCTTCCCCTTCTCCATGAGATCTACCAGGGAGTTCTGAAAGACCTCCGAGTACATCATGAAGGGGGGAATGTCAGGATTGGCTCCGAGCTCGGCCATGACCCCGTTGGCCACGTTGCCGACACCGGCCTGAAGCGGCAGAAACTCAGGGGGTATGCGCCCTGCGCGCATTTCATCGATGAGAAAACCGACGAGAAACTGGGCGATCTTGTGGCTGGATGCGTCAGGCGCATCGAAGGGGACCACGTGGTCCGACTCCTCGTTCTCAACGATACCGACGACCTTGTCCGGGTCGACATAGGCATAAGGCCAGCCGATTCGGGTCATGGGCTCATAAATGGGTATGGGGCTCCGGTGGGGAGGGGTTGGGAGAACCTTGATGTCCGCCATCTCACGAAGTCTTGCGTGATGCCCGCGGTTGAGCTCGATGATCACCCGGTCGGCGTATCTCAGGTACGTGGGAGATGCGCCGATGGAGGTGGTGAGATAGACCCGGCCGTCGGGAGTGATTTCCGTGGCCTCGACCACGGCGAAATCGATTCTGCCGAAGAACCCGAACAAAACCGTCTGGGGAACGTGGGACAGGTGCATGTCCACATATTCCACTTCCTGGCGGTTGATCTGTTTGCGCAGCGTCGAGCCGCTCTGATAGGGTGCACGCCAGGAAATGGCCTCCGCCCTGGCGAGCTCGTCGTCGATGCTGTCGCCGCTGGAGGCTCCCGTGAGAACGCGGACTTTGAAGGGCCTGCCGGCCTCGTGCTCCTGGCGAGCCCGTGCGGCGAGGGCACGGGGAATCACTTTTGCGGCTCCCGCGGGGCTGAAGCCACTGAACGAGACGGTGGCGCCATTGGGGATGAGGGTAACGGCCTCCTCCGCTGTCAGAACGGGGTAGTGCTTTATGGATGTCACCGGGGATGCTCCTTGTATTGACCGTTGAGGAAGGTTGGATCCTCAGCGATTGGACTTCAGGATTCGAGGCGCGGCGCCATGAACTCCGGCCCGACGGGGGTCTTGATATGTTTGGCCAGGATCTCATCAACCTTTTTCAAGTCCTCCTGGGAGATCTCCCAGCCCGAGATGCCTGCGTTGTCCTCCACCTGAGCCGAGGTTCGCGCACCGGCGATCACGCACGTGACTCCGGGCTGCTGGAGGGTCCACCTCAGGGCGAACTGAGCAGGGGTCTTGCCATAGGATGATGCGATCCTTTTGAATTCGTTGACGGCCTTGACATACTGCTTGAACCGGTCGGGTTTGAATTTGGGGTCTCCCCGCCGGAGATCTCCTCGCGGGAATTCCTCGCTGCCCGTGAACTTCCCGGTAAGCAGCCCCCTGCACAGTCCGCCGTAAACGAGAGTCGCAATGCTTTCTTGCAGGCAGAATGGCAGGATTTCCCTGTCGGACTCCCGTTCGAAAAGATTGTAGGGAGGCTGAAGGCTGTGAACGGGCCCTGCATCGAGGCAGCTCCTCAACTGGTCGGTGTTGAAGTTGCTGAGGCCGATCCAGCGGATCTTGCCTTCTTCCTGCAGTCGAACCATGGCGTCCATGGAGTCTGCGAAAGGGGTTTGAGGATCGGGCCAGTGGATCTGGTAGAGATCGATGTGCTCCACTCCGAGTCGGCGGAGGCTGTCTTCGACCTCGGCACGAATGCGGGCAGGTTTGGCATTCCTGCGGATGCGCTCCTTTTCATCCCATTCGAGGCCGCATTTTGTCGCTACGGTCACAGGGTTCCGGTGTCCCCATTCCTTGAGAGCCCGCCCGATCACTTCCTCGGATTTGCCGAAGCCGTAAACCGGAGCGGTATCGATGAAATCGATGCCCAGTTCAAGGGAGCGCAGGATGGCTTTTCTGGATGCATCGTCATCAGCGCCCCCCCATGCCCATCCGCCGGTGACCCAGGTTCCCAGCACAATCCTGGACACATTCAGATCCGTATCTCCAAAGGTAATTCTTTCAATTGGAGGCATTGACAGAGCTCCTTCCTCAGAAATGTTTTCAGGGTCGCCCCTTTTGAGACGATCCAAAGAAACCGAAAGCCGATCCGCTTCGAGGGGTCGGTTCATGGTGTGCAGGCGTTCCGTATCCTCTTAAGGTCTCAAGGTTCCAATGCACTGCTCGACCGTTGGGACGCATATTAGGCCCCAAAAGGACACCTGTCCAGTTTTCAGGCAGCATATGCCTGTCCGGGGTCCGGAACGGGGGATGGTCCAATCGCTCATGGGGGTAATGACAATCCGCCCAGGCTGCCGGCGGTCCCGCAAATTAAAAATGGCTAAAGGGCCCGGACTGGAGATCCCTGAGGCATTTGAAGTTTTGCATTGTCAAATCCATTCTCAGGCAGGTATTTTAACTTTTGAGCTCTCAAAAAGCTGAACGAGGCAGGATAAGGAGTGTCGTGTGAAGTTTATTTGCCCAGGATGTAAGGCGACCTTTACGTTGGCCGATGACAAGATCCCAACGGACAAGGAGGTCCGTGCCCTTTGTCCGCGCTGCCGGATCCCCGTTGAACGTTCTGAGGAGGAGAAGACCCCACCGGTTGGATCCCCGACCGGGGGGTTCAACGCAAGCTTCGCCCCACTTGAGATCGAAGAGCTGGACAGTGATCCGGTCCCCCTCGATGTTGTCGAAGAGGGAGTGAAAGCGGCGCTGGTCTGTGTCTGGGATACGGCCCGTTCTTACAAGGTGGAGCAAAGTCTTCGGCAGCTGGATTTCTATGTGAGCACAGCATTTTCGCCCAAGGAGGCGCTCGAAAAGCTCAATCGAAATCAGTATGACCTGGTGGTCCTGGATGAGGTATACGGTGGAGCCAAGTCCAGTGAGAATGTGGTGCTGCAGCATTTCCAGTTTCTTCCCATGCACACCCGGCGACACCTTTTCCTGTGCCTTCTGAGTGAGACCCTACCCACCATGGAGCGAATGATTGCGTTCAGACACGGAGTGGACATGATCCTCAATGTCAGGGATATGGACAAGGCCAAGGTTCTGTTTGTTCGCGCCTTGAAGGATCACCGGCATTTCTACAAGGTTTTCGCAGACGAGCTCGAGAAGAGGGGAGAATACTAACAACGCCGTCTGGAACTGGTCACGTGTGGACCTGGCAGGCTGGGGGCCTTGATCCAGAAACAAAACGGTGTGTGCGATCATGATATTCAAGCGGTTTTTGCAGAAGAGAGACCGGAAGCACTATCGGCTGCGCGTTGAAAGCTGTGTGGAAACCATTCTGGACTTGAATCAGCGCTTGGGGGACGGGAAAATCAAGCCCGAGATCGTTGAGCAATTCAAGCGTTTGAAGGATTCGCTTCAGTTCGTGACGGACGATTCAGTGGACGAGAAAGACATCAGTCGGATCGAAGAAGCCACGAATCATTTGCTTCAGGAAGTCAAACGGATATTGGGCGAAAAGAAATTGACCGCTCTGCATGAGGGCGACGCTCACTGAGGTGAGGATGCCCTTGGGGGAAGGGTGCGATGAGACGGGGCAGTCAGTGGGCTGCCCTTTTTTTACGGGAAATGCTCTGAATGCTGTACTCATGAGAAAAAGCAAGAAATCGCTAGAAAAAGTGAGCTCTCGTTCGTTTTTGATCCATCACCCTCGCTGGATCCCCCTCCGGACCACTCTTTTCAGACTTGCCTTTTGAGCTCCAAATGACTAGATACGCTTAGCACTCGCTCTTGAGGAGTGCTAACGGGCGCCGAAGTTTTGTGCTACGGATCCGGCCAGGAGGATCATCGCGTAAGGTGAACACCTTGCTTGAAGCCGAGTGTAGGATGGAAAACCAGATGGGAGGAGCTCAGTGATGAAGATTCGTCCTTTGCATGATCGGGTTATCGTCAAGCGTTTGGAAGAGGAGGAGAAGACCGCCGGTGGGATCATCATCCCAGATACGGCCAAGGAAAAACCTCAACAGGGGAAGATCGTTTCTGTGGGTAAAGGGCGCATCCTCGAAAAAGGGGAGCTGGTGCCTCTGATCGTGAAGGAAGGAGACAGGGTTCTCTTTTCCAAGTATGCGGGAACTGATGTGAAAGTCGACGGGGAAGAGCTGTTGATCATGCGCGAGGATGACATTCTGGGCGTTCTCGAATAACGAATGGGTTGGACCTGGAAAGCGAGGGAAAGGTCATGGCAGCAAAAGAGATCAAGTATTATGCGGAAGCCCGAGAGAAGATGATGGACGGCGTGAATATCCTGGCTGATGCCGTCAAGGTGACCTTGGGCCCCAAGGGACGCAACGTTGTCATCGAGAAGTCTTTCGGGTCGCCGACTGTGACCAAGGACGGCGTGACGGTTGCCAAGGAGATCGAGCTCGAAGACAAGTTTGTGAACATGGGCGCTCAGATGGTGAAAGAGGTTGCCAGCAAGACCAGCGACGTCGCGGGAGACGGTACGACCACGGCGACCATTCTGGCTCAGGCCATTTACCGGGAAGGATCCAAACTGGTCGCGGCAGGACACAATCCAATGGCCTTGAAGCGAGGGATCGAGAAGGCTGTGGCGACGGCCATAGACGCCCTCAAGGCCATGAGCAAGCCGACCAAGGATGAGAAGGAAATCGCTCAGGTGGGAACCATCTCCGCCAACAACGACTCGACCATCGGCAACATCATTGCCGAAGCCATGAACAAGGTGGGAAAGGAAGGCGTCATCACGGTGGAAGAAGCCAAGAGCATGGAGACGAGTCTGGATGTTGTGGAGGGAATGCAGTTCGACCGGGGGTACATCTCGCCATACTTCGTCACCAACGCCGAGAAGATGGAAGTGGAGCTCGAGGAGCCCTACATCCTCTGCAACGAGAAGAAGATCAGCAACATGAAGGACATGCTCCCGTTGCTCGAGCAGATTGCCCGGATGAACAAGCCTCTGATGATCATCTCCGAGGACGTGGAAGGCGAAGCCCTGGCGACTCTGGTTGTGAACCGCCTCCGCGGCGTGCTGAAGGTCTGTGCGGTGAAGGCCCCCGGTTTCGGTGACCGCAGGAAGGCGATTCTTCAGGATATCGCCATTCTCACAGGCGGCCAGGTCATCTCCGAGGATATCGGTGTCAAGCTCGAGAACGTCACGCTCAATGATTTGGGGACAGCCAAGCGCATTGTCGTGGACAAGGACAACACGACCATCGTGGACGGCGGTGGCTCACGCGAAGCCATAGAGGGTCGAGTCAAGCAGATCCGGGCCCAGATCGAAGAGACCACCAGCGACTACGATCGTGAGAAGCTGCAGGAGCGCCTTGCCAAGTTGGTAGGAGGTGTAGCGGTCATCCGGGTGGGGGCTGCGACCGAAACGGAGATGAAAGAGAAGAAGGCCAGAGTCGAGGATGCGCTCAACGCAACGCGTGCCGCCGTTGAAGAGGGTATCGTTCCAGGCGGGGGAGTGGCTTTGCTGCGCTGTCGCCAGGCCGTTGGCGACCTGGTTGTGGAAGGCGAGGATGCTTTTGGAAAGAAGATCATCATGAGGGCTCTGGAAGAGCCCATCCGTCAGATTGCCAACAATGCCGGCCATGAGGGTTCGGTGGTTGTGGAGCACGTCAAGGCGGGTGAGGGTCCCTACGGTTTCAATGCTGAGACCGAGGAGTACGAAGACCTCATTGCAGCGGGTGTCATCGATCCTACGAAAGTCGTGAGGTTTGCACTGCTGAACGCTTCCAGTGTCTCTTCGCTTCTCCTGACGACCGAGGCGATGGTCGCAGAGAAGCCCGAAAAGAAGAAACCGGTCATGCCACCCGGTGGAGGCATGGAAGACATGTACTAGGCTGCCGGTCCCACATCATCGAGCCATTCAGATTTGGCTGGAGCCCCTGATGCGCATGAGGGGGCTTCCAGCCTTTTGTTTGGCCCATCCTTGCCGGTGGTCAGGCGAAGCCTTTTCCGACTGAGTATTGGCTGGGTCTCAGTGATCTTCATTGCCATCCCGTGCAATAATCGATTATATGAAGAATTTGTTTCACTTTCCGTTGGTGGGGGGTGAAAGATCCGGCCCGCG
Source organism: uncultured Syntrophobacteraceae bacterium (assembly GCA_964557955.1). Classification (GTDB taxonomy): domain Bacteria; phylum Desulfobacterota; class Syntrophobacteria; order Syntrophobacterales; family Syntrophobacteraceae; genus JALOOX01. The sequence goes on along the minus strand of CAZLCS010000024.1, from coordinate 42,536 downwards.
ACAAGCTGAAGCTCTCATTTGCAGGATTTTTGCATCGGGTGCCCTGGCCGGCCGGTGAATGGGTTCGGGTCGATTCGTATGAAGCGGCCGATGTCGTTGCGTGTCTGCGGAGCATGAGGACACGGTCGGAATCGGGTTTGATGATCGGAGGATAGCCCTATGGCACGGGTAACGATTGAAGACTGCCTGGACAGGGTGGACAGCCGTTTTGCCCTTGTGCACCTCGCGGTGCGCAGGGTGCTGCAGTTGCGCAATAATGCGCCCCCTTTGGTCCACGCGCCCAAGAACAAGGAGGTGGTGCTGGCCTTGCGCGAAATCGCAGCGGGAAGCGTCAACTGGGAGAACATCAAGGAATTGGAGGAAGTCAAGGCCCTTCCCGATTCTACCTCCAAGGCGAGGGAGGAGGCCACCCGTCGGGAGGTGGAGGAGTTGCTGGAGACGGAAGCAAGCCCCAAGTACCATGCTGCTGCAGGTTTTGAGGAAGTTGATGCCGACGCCGTCGGAGAAGAGGATTAGCAGGTTGTGGTGTGGTTTCTCGGGCTCGTTGATAGCCGTGCCCGTTTGGAGGGAATGGAGAATTGATTTCAAGAAGTTCAAGGTTGAGCTGCCTCGAGAAGCGTGATCTGCTGAATCAGCATGCCGTCTCCGTTGAGACTCTGATGCGCTGGGGCAAGGCTTTCGAGGAAGAGGAGCTCTTCCACGACGCCGTCGATTTTTACGAGAAAGCCGGCGCAGCTGAGCCACTGGAGAGGATACGGGATCGGGCGCTGGAAGAGGGTGACCTGTTTCTCTTCAGGCGCGCATGCAGGGCCTTGAAGGTTGAGCCTGAAACCGACCAGTGGGTCGAACTGGCGGAGCGGGCCAGGTCTCTGGGCAAATCGGTTTTCATGAATGAGGCGTTGCGGCATGCCGGTTTGGAGCCGGTTTTGCCTGAAGGTTCGCCTGTTGAGTGACCGCTCGGAGCCCGTGCTGCAGAGTTTTGTTAGCCGTGGTGGGTTCTTGACAAGGCGGGGAGCCATGTTTAGGAAAGGCTTGAAGTTGTTGAGGGGGCCTCTTTGTTCTAAATTTTGTAACACTTTCAATTTCTTAGGTTGATTGTCAGAGATGGGACGCATCTGTGATGCTTCAAACGCGAAGGTCTTGAGGGACTGGCTGCGATGACATTATAGTGAGGGGCCATGGGCCGCCTCATCAGGTCGATGAGGGAGCTCTGGCCGGTCTGGTGGATGGCAGATCTTGGGTGGAAGGAACGGGGCTGAATGGACAAGCGGGATTACTATGAAGTCTTGGGTGTTTCCAAACAGGCGGGTGACGAAGAGGTCAAAAAGGCGTATCGAAAACTCGCCCTGAAATACCACCCTGATCGGAATCCGGGAGATAAAGAGGCTGAGGAGAAATTCAAGGAGGCCGCCGAAGCTTACGAGGTCTTGAGGGATCCGCAAAAGCGTCGTGTCTATGACACCTATGGGCATGAGGGATTGCGCGGAACCGGTTTCAGCGGTTTTGGCGGTTTTGAAGACATTTTCAGTTCATTTGGCGATATTTTTCAGGATTTCTTCTCGTTCGGTTTCGGCGGAAGTGGTGGGGGGCGTCCCCGCACCGCAGCCCGCCCCGGTGATGATCTGCTTTTTGACATGTCGTTGACTTTTGAAGAAGCCATCTTCGGTACCGAGAAGGAAATCCAGATCGATACGATGGTCGGATGCGATCACTGCGATGGGTCAGGCGCTGAGCCCGGCACTCTGGAGAGCACGTGTCCCCAATGCCAGGGGAGAGGCCAGGTCATTCAGAGCCAGGGTTTTTTCCGGATCAGCACGACCTGTGCGCGCTGTCAGGGGTCCGGCAGGGTGCTCAATTCGCCCTGCGGGGAGTGTCAGGGGCAGGGGCGCGTCCGGAAGCGAAAGAAGGTGCAGGTTAAAGTACCGGGAGGGGTTGATTCGGGAACGCGCTTGAGGTTGAGGGGCGAAGGCGAAAGCGGATTCAGAAGGGGGCAGGCGGGTGATCTGTATGTCCGACTCAACGTCCAGCCGCACGAGTTCTTTGACCGGGACGGCGACAACCTTTACGGCAAGATATCCGTTTCTTTTGTTCAGGCTACTCTCGGCGATGAAATCGAGGTGCCGACACTGGATTCCAAAAAGAGTCTGAAGATCAAGGCAGGCACGCAGCCGGGCACGGTCGTTCGTTTTCCCGGAGAGGGGGCGCCGCGACTTCGTGGGTATGGGCGGGGAGATCTCTATATCGAAATCGACGTCAAAATTCCCACTCAAGTGACGCCCAAACAGGAGCAGCTCCTGCGGGAGTTTGGGGAGCTCGACAAAGAGAAGGGGGAGCATAAGGTCAGAAAATGGCCCTGGAATCGCCGCAAGGAACGCAGCCAGGAGAATCCTTCGGATGCGTCGCGGCAGGCCCATAACTGACCCAGTGGAACGCGGCGAGGAGTTCATTCATGTTTCCGGAAACGAGACCGCGCCGTCAGCGCCAGTTTGAAGAATTCACCGCATCCGAGCTCTGGTGCCCTCGATGCAGGAGGGCCATGCCGGTTCGGAGCCGTCTCCTTTTGGTGCTTCCCGACGGGGAGCTGCACGAGTATCTGTGCCAGGCTTGTGCTGCCTCGGTGGGGACCAAAACGGTTCGTGAAAACCGCCCATCGCAAATTTTCATTTCATGAATGGTTGACATTTGACGCCTTGCAGCCCGGGGAGAGCATGCCCGGAGCCGGCTTCTCTCATTGCATGGAGATCATTATGTGTTCCGGGGTCCACAACCGACCGCCCAAAGCCGGAGCTCGAAACCAGCAACCAGCAACCAGCAACCAGCAACTAGAAACCAGAAACCAGAAACCAGAAACTAGAAACAAGAAACAGCATTCCTGCAAACAAGGATTTACCAGCTATGATCGAAGCGGAAGGATTGACCAAGTTTTATGGTCCCCTTGCGGCCATACGCGATGTGACCTTCCAGGTGGAAAAAGGAGAGGTGGTGGGCTTTCTCGGACCTAACGGGGCCGGAAAGTCCACGACCATACGGATTCTGACGTGCTACATGCCTCCCAGTATGGGCGTGGCGCGAGTCGATGGCCTGGACTGCTTCGAGCGCTCGCTCGATGTGCGGCGAAAGGTCGGCTACCTGCCGGAGAACGTGCCCCTTTATTCGGATCTGACGGTACGCCGTTTTCTTCGGTTTGCAGCCGGCGTGAAGTCAGTGGAGGCCAGGCGAATAGAGAGTGAAATGCGGCGCGTGATGGGGGTCTGCGGACTGGAGAAGGTTTCCAACCGGATCATTGGTCATCTGTCCAAGGGTTACAGGCAGCGTGTCGGGCTGGCTCAGTCGCTCCTCAACAACCCGCCGGTCCTGGTTCTGGATGAGCCGACGATCGGTCTCGATCCGACGCAGATCATCGAAATCCGGCGACTCATTCAGGAGTTGAGGCAAGAGCACACGGTCCTGCTGAGCAGTCACATTCTGCCCGAGGTGGCCCAGATCTGCCAGAGAGTCCTGATCATCAATAAGGGCCAGATCGTGGCAACGGACTCCCCGACGAATCTCACCCATCAGCTCCAGCGTTCAGCCCAGATCATCGTTGAGGTTGAGGATGGCGCCGAGAGCCTTGCAGATGTTGTGCAGCGCATCGAAGGGGTTCAGGGCGTGAGCGTTCAGGACGAAAAGGGCAGCCGGTTGTTGGTGGAGTCCGATCGCTCCCGCGAACTGAGGCCGGAGATTGCGAAACTGGTGGTCGAAAAGGGGATGAAGCTGCTCGAGCTCAAATTGGTGGATTTGAGCCTTGAAGACATTTTCATGCAGCTGGTGACCGAGGAGTCTTCTCAGAGCCCCGGTGAGGAGGAGGTTCAGTCATGAAAGGATTCGGAGCGATTTACAGGAAAGAGCTCTACAGCCTCTTTGCTTCGCCGGTCTTCTATGTCGTGGCTGTGGTGTTTCTGCTCATATCGGGGTATTTCTTGTACAGCGCGGTGGCGTACTACAATATCCTGAGCTTTCAGGCGAGCCAGAATCCCATGGCTCTCAAGCAGCTGAACACCACCGACATGGTGGTTCGTCCGTTCCTCATGGATGTCAGTATTGTCCTGCTGCTCATCTCGCCGCTCCTGACCATGCGGCTTTACGCCGAAGAGCGGAAGTCGGGGACCATCGAGCTTCTGTTCACTTATCCCGTCTCGGATCTGTCCACGCTGCTGGCCAAGTTCTGTGCGGTTCTGAGTGCTTTTCTGGTGATCCTGGCCGGTACGCTTCCCGGGATGTTCCTGCTCGACTATGTCGGAGATCCCAACTGGAAGGCCCTCTTGTGCGGATATTTGGGGGTGGCCCTGCTGGGCGGGGCTTTTCTCGCCCTTGGACTTTTCACCTCCTCGCTGACCCAGAATCAGATCGTCGCAGCCGTTCTGTCTTTCGGAGCCCTGCTCATGTTCTGGATCATCGGCTGGGTCAAGAACCTGGTGGATCCCGGTATGGCCCGGTTCGTCGAATACATCTCCATCACGAAGCACTTTGAGAGCTTCACCAAGGGGGTGCTGGATTCCCGTGACCTCATTTACTATTTGCTTTTCATGGTGCTGTTTCTCTTTCTCACCCTTAGACAGATGGAATCCTACCGCTGGCGGGGTTAAGCCATTCGATTGAACGGAGGTTGCGTTCATGGCAGCTCAAAGCAAAGGGCCCAGGAAGTGGGCCTATGGCTCCAACACAATCCTTGTCACCTTGGTGTTCTTTGGGATCGCGGTGTTTGTCGCACTCATTTCAGAGCGCCATTTCTGGCGTATTGACCTTTCCGAAGGCGGTACCTACAGCCTTTCCGAACAGACGCAGAAGATCCTGAAGACGTTGGATCAAACCGTGACGGTGAAGGCGTTCTTCGCAACGGGAGCCCCGGAACAGCCCAAAGCGCGGGACCTTCTCGATACCTTCCGGTATTACAGCAAGAACATCGAATTCGAGTTCATTGATCCGGATCGCAACCCCGAAGCGGCCAAGAAGCATGACGTTCGAACGTATGGAACCCTGGTGCTCGAAGGTTTTGGAAAGAAACAATCCATTCAGACGGCCGACGAAGAGAGTCTGGCCAATGCGCTTCTGAAGCTCAGCCGCAAGGAGCAGAAGAAGATCTACTTCCTGATGGGCCATGGGGAGCGTTCCATCAACGATGCGGAGCGGGATGGGTATACCGCTGTGCGAGCAGCCTTGCTGAAGGAAAACCATGCTGTTGAGGAGCTGAACCTCATGCAGCAGGCTCAGGTTCCCGAAGATGCGGCGGTGGTTATCGTGGCCGGACCTCAGAAGAAGCTCTTCGATCAGGAGATCGCCAGCCTCGAGAAATACCTGCAAGGAGGCGGAAGACTGGCTCTCCTCCTTGATCCGCATAAAGATGCCGGTTTGAGGGACTTTCTGAAACGTTACGGCGTCGACCTGGGCGACAACATCATCATCGACAAATTGAGCCGAGTTTTTGGGGGAAGCTACTTGATGCCTGTGGTCACGGAGTATGGCTTCCACAAGATCAGCGAAGGGTTTTCGTTGATGACCTTCTTTCCTGAAGCCCGGACGGTCGATGCCTTGAAGGAGCCGCCGGAGGGCGTCCATGTGGAGGTCCTGGCCTCCACCTCACCCAACGCATGGGGGGAGACCAACTTCGAGCTTCTGAGCCAGGGACAGGCCAGTCAGGATGAGAAAGAGGACTTGCCGGGTCCCGTTCCCGTTGCGGTGATCTCCGAAATCGACACGTCGAAGGCGATCAGGCAGGCTGGAGAAAAGCAGGAAGGAAAACAGTCCGATTCCGTGAATCAGGAGAAGGCTTCAGCAGAGCCAAGAGGCAAAGGTCAGCTCCTGGTGGTGGGAGATTCGGACTTCATCTCCAACAGTCATTTCGAGCTTTCCGGCAACGGAGATCTGTTCCTGAATATGATCAACTTCCTGGCGGAGGAAGAAGGCCTCATCACGATCGGGTCACGGGATGCGGCCGGTCGGCCCATGCTCATGACCCCGGGACAGGCGAACCTCTTCCTCTTGACCGTAATGGTACTGATGCCGCTGGTCGTGATCATGACGGGTATTGGCGTTTACCGGGTGCGGAGGTCTCAGCGATGAAGTGGCGCCATTCGCTGATCTATTTGACTGCGCTGGCTCTGATTGCCGGCTACTATTATTATTTCGAGGTTGTGAAGAAGGCCGAAAAAGAAGCGGCGGAGGCCGAGGCCAAAAAGGTTTTTGCACTCAAGTCCGACCAGGTCGCCTCCCTGGAGCTGTTGGCGAGGGACAAGGACCCTGTCGAAATCAAGAAGAACGGTGACTGGAAGATCACCGGTCCCATCGAAGCAGCTGTCGAAAAGGGTTCCGTGGATTCCCTGGTCAACACTCTCGCAGGCCTCTCCTGGGAGGTGGAAGTCAGTAAGGAATCAAACGACCTCAAGCCGTTTGGCCTCGAAGAGCCCGTCCCCCTCAAGATCCGCTTCCAGGCTGGGGAACGGTCTTTTGAGCTCCTCGTGGGGGATAAGAGCCCCGTGGGGCGAGGCTACTATGCCAAACGGGGGGACAATGGCCAGGTTTTCGTATTGGAGACCTCCAACTGGTCACTCCTCAACAAGGGTTTGGATGAGCTGCGACGGCGCTCGCTCTTCACCTTCCGCCCCGACGAGGTTCTGGAGCTTTCGGTGGGCTGGAAGGATGGCCCCGAAATTCGCGTGCAGAGGAACGAAGGTGCAGAATTGTGGCAGGTCCCTGAACAGACTGAGCTCAAGATCAAGGGAAGCAAAGTTCAGAATGTGATCGAACAGGTACAGTGGCTTCGAGCCCAGGGCTTCCTGGAAAACGAGCCCAAGAATCTGGAATCTTATGGCCTCGAGCCGCCGCATGCGGAAGTCATCGCGAAGCTGGCAGACGGCCGGGCGGTGGCATTGAAGCTTGCCGCCAAGGGCAGCGAAGCTGCCAAGCAGGTCAACGCCGTGAGCTCGGAATTGCCCGCCGTCGTGCAGGTGGACGCCGGGATACTGCAGGATTTGCCAAGAGACCTGCAGGCACTGGAGGACCGGTCGTTGATTGGCTTCAAGAGCAAGGATGTGACGGAGGTTCGGTGGGTGCTGGGTGAAGCCGGGGGGCATGTTGTACAGATCGAACCCAACAAATGGGGTCTCAAGAGAGAAGCCGGCAATCCCGAGCCCCTCAAGGAGCCCTGGCTCGTGAGCTCCCTCCTGTGGGATTTGCAGCAGGTCGAATACCAGCGGAAAGTGGATCCCGCGCCCGCGCTGCCCAAGGAGCCTCACGGACGTCTGGAGCTGCTGAATTCGGGAACTTCCCTGGCTACGATGACCTGGGAGAAGAAGCCTGCTGCAGACGCAGCCTCGGAGAGGATCTGGATCGAGGAGGGAGGGCGGCTGAAGCTCTTCGAAATACCAGCTGAAACGCTCCGAAAGATTCCGGAGGATTTGGGCAAGCTCTCAGGGGAGAAGGAAAAGCAGTAGGATGGCGCCTCGTCGTTCGACTCTTCAGGTGTAGGGCATAAAAACAGCATCCATCGGAACTGGCGGTTCGTCATCCCTGCAGGTTTTTCCCATGAAAAGCGGAAACAACGTCACCCCCCGCGTGCTTCCGGCGGGGGTCCAGGGTCTCCAGAAGGCCTGGATTCCCGCCAGAGACATGGGGGAATGACGCCCCCTCGGATTTTCATGGTTCGTTGTGCCCCCAGGGCGTGGCGGCAGGCGAGGCATGGTTCGATTCTCGCCTGCCGGCCGCACGGGATGTCACCCCTCAGGAAATCCACACACCGATCAGGATTGCCCCAATCCATCCCGTAACGATGGCAAAATGGACAACGGGAAGAGGTTCGACCGGAATCTGCAAATCATCCCGGTACCCACGAGCCGCCAGTGCATAGGTCAGCTCTTCAGCCCGGGTCAGCGCTCTTCGCAGGATGGGGACCGCATAGAATCTCAATCGGGCCAAGGGATTCCTCCGCTTTCCGCCCAGCCGCGAACGAAATGCCATGCGCACTTCTTCAGCCTGGTTCAGTAAAAGGGGAAGAAAACGAAGCGTCAGGCTCACCATGATCCCGATGCGCCGAGCCGGGAGAAGGGGGAACCACCGGAGCATCTGTGTCAAGGCCCCTTCCAGTTGACGAGGTGATGTGACCATTGTGAAGAGCGTGGCGTAAGCAATGAGGACGGCAAGCCTCCAGCAGGAGATCATGGCAGCCTTGAGGCTGGCTTGTGTCACGGGGAGCGGCGGGAGGGGCTGTGAGCCCGGCTCCAGCGAAAAGGCCTGAACGACAAATAGTATCAGAAGAAACGGTCCCCAACTCATAAGGGTTCGAAAGACCATTGACTTCCATCTGCCAAGAGTCAGCGAAAGGGCCGGGAGCAGAGCACAGAAGGCGCCGAGCCCGATTCCCTTCATATTCAGAATCCCGATGCTGCATGTGCAGAGAGCCAGTAGCTTGCAGCGCGTGTCGAAGCGATGAAGGAGGGAATCTCCCGGAACGTACTGAAGAGTCAGCTTCTGATCCATGAGACAACCGGAAATCCCAGCAGGTGGTGACAGGGAGGACGCACGCCATAGGCGGACAGTTCGGGAAGTACGGCTTCCGGCGATCCGAGGAGCTTCAGCTCACCGGCCGCGAGGACGGCAATTCGATCCACATGGGCCACCACTTTCTCAATATCGTGGGTGGAAAGCAGGATGGTATGCCCGGCCGCGTGAAGCCGGATGATTTGGTGAAGAACCTGCCGGGTGCCGGGGTAATCCAGGCTGGCAAAAGGCTCGTCCAGTACCAGGGTTTCAGGGCCGAGAGCCAATATCCCTGCAATGGCCAGACGCTTTCTCTCGCCTCCGGAGAGCCAGAGGCAGGATTTATGTGCCAGATTCTGAAGCTCGGTGAGCTCAAGGGCGCTTTGAACCCGAGCCTCGACCTCCTTCCTGGGCAGCCCGAGGTTCTCCGGCCCGAAGGCGACATCTTCCCAGACCGTCTCCCCCAGGATCTGGCTGTCGGGATCCTGGAATACCATCCCCACTCGCGTGACGACCTCGCTGGAATGGGCGGCTACTTCCATGCCGTCCAGGAGCACTCGCCCCGACGTAGGACGAAGGAGACCGTTCAGGTGGCGTAGCAGTGTGGTCTTCCCGCTCCCATTGGATCCACAGAAGAGGAGAAACTCTCCTTTCCTGATCCGGAGAGAGATGGATCGCAGAGCGTGGGTCCCGTCGGGGTATGTATGGGAGAGTTCCTCAATCGTGATCATGCCGAGACACTTTGCACTTGTCTCCAGATGATGAGGCGGGCGGGTCTTGCCAGGAGAACCGCAGCGGCAGCCTTGAGGATATCTCCCGGAAGGAAGGGGAACATGCCTACGGTGAGAGCTTTGGACCAGGTCATCTGGGCTACCGTTTTCAGCCAGGGAATACCGATCATGTATACCATCAAGGAAGCCACTGCCACGGCAAAGACATCCGTCGCTGTTTTTCGAGGAAGCCTCTCGGAGATCAACCCGGCGGTATAGGCAGCTGCGGCGAACCCTAACAGGTATCCCCCTGTAGGTCCCATGAAGTGGGCGATTCCCCCCTTGCCCCCCGCAAAGACAGGGAAGCCCATGGAGCCGATGAGCAGGTAAAGCAGAACGCAGGCAAGCCCGTACCGGCTGCCCAGCAGGAGCCCTGCAAGCAGCACGAACAGGTTCTGGAGAACGACGGGCACGGGACCAATGGGAAGGTGAATGAGGGCGCCGACTGCGATGAGGGCGGCCATCAAGGAAGTATGGGCCATTCGATTCAACAGGAAGAGCGACATTGAGAGTTTCCCTCGCATTTTTCAGGCAAGTCCATCGAACTGTGAGCACACCGCACTTGGTTAACCAATCGGCAGCGCAAGGGTAACGAAGTGGGGGATATGTGTCAAGCGGTTTTACAGGCCCTTCTGAACCGATTCCCCAAACCTGAGTTCCGCTTTTTTGTTATTGTCCTTTGGATTTCTGTGCTAAAAGGCACGAGTATGCTTCTGCCTGCACTGCGGATTGGAGCATATGACTCATTGCGGGATCATGGGCTGGGCGTTGACGGGAAAAAGAAGGAGGATTCTATGAAGCGCAAGGCAACCTATCGATTGATGGTAACGCGCCGCGAAATGCTCTATGTGCACGACGAGTTTGATCATTCCCTCATGCTGGTGGAGATGGAAGGGGAGCCCATTGAATACCAGGTCGGGATTGCCGGTCCCTTCGTGTCGAGGCGCAGTGTTACGTTTCATGACCGCACACGCGGCGCCGGGTCCATGAAGGGCTATGCCATCACGAACTTCGAAGAAGGTTCCATCTGCAGCGTCTACGAGGGAACTCGTGACCCGGCGACCAAACTGACGAACGGAACCTGGAGAATCTACAAAGGCATGGGAAAGCTGAAAACCATCAAAGGCAGCGGCACGTTTACCGTGAAGACCGGAGAGCGTGACCGGGAGTACATCCTGGATATGGACGGCGACTATGAGCTGTAGACGGATCCTGGTCAGTACAACATAGGTTTTTGAAGATCACAACTGTCATCGCAAGAAAGCCCCCGCGAGACCTCCATCAGGTCACGGGGGCTTTCTTGGCTTTATGATGCATGTCTTACTCGGTCTACTCGTGTTGGTCTACTCCTGTTTCGGTCTTTTGCGCTCTAAACGGGGGAGCGCTGTGGCCTGAACTCAGGTTCCCAGAAGAATATGTCCGCTTTCACCTCGTCATGCCGGCAGTCTTCTGGCCGGCATCCAGGTTTCTTTTGTGGATTCCGGCTTGAAAACTGCCGGAATGCCGACTCAAGTATTGGACACTCAACTGTGTGGAAATGTACTAAGGCTTCCTGGCAGCTGTCCGAGGAGCCTGGGAGACGTTCAGGTCATAGCTGAAGATCGTGCTTTTGGATTCCCACAGTTTGAGAAAGTCCTTGGCCAGAACGAGGCTGGCCACCAGTTCCGGGGTGCCGTCATTGCTGAGGTCGGCAACCCGAATGCTGGTGACCATTCCGTTGATTTCACGAGTCTTCCAGTTTTCGACCAGGCCCATGTTGTCCCAGGAAAGCGAGACGATCTCACCGCGGTCGTAGTACTGCATGCTATTGGGCATGAAACGGCCTGTTGTGTCCGTGTTGCGATTCAGCACGATTTCGGGAATCCCGTCTTTGTTGAGGTCTGTAACCAAGATGGGAGACGGGATGGCATATAACTCGACCAGATTGTATCTGCGATCTTCGACTTTGCCTTCGAAAGAGTTGGTCGTCGCTGAGAAGATTTTATCGCTCTTCCAGATCTGTTCCCCGGAGGCACTCAGGACGACCAGGGAATTCTGGTGGTCTACGAGGATCGTTTCGTCACTGCGGTCGTTGTTGATATCGGCCTTGGCAAAGTTGAACACGTTGCATCTCGACGGCAGATTCACTGGAACACTCGTAGAGAGTGTGTTTCCGATCATCTGCATTTCGAGGATTTCCGAGTCGAACGGGCCTGAGTTCAGGACGCCCCTCTTCTGGCCCAGGAGGACTTTACCCCGCCCGGGGAACTCCACTCCGTTGAGAAAAAAAGGCACGTTGTTGCTGGTCGGTTGAAGCTTGTTGTTGACCAGTGTCATGCCAAAGGAGGCGAGCCCCTCGGTGTAGCCGATGTCTCCCTTGATGCTGTTGGCCATCTGGGGGCGGCTGGTATTCTTCTTACGAAGGTTGGTGACATAGATCTCGCCGACGCCGTCCCGGTTGGTATCCACCACCGTCACCCACAGGAAGTTGTCCATGATACTGCCCTTGTGGGTGGCCAGAAGGCGAAGCCCATTGGCTTCGCGACGATAAACCATCACCGTGTCGTAGGTGATCGCCACGACTTCGTTCTTCTTGTCTCCGTCGACGTCACCGACATCCATTCCCACCATGCCGCCATTGAACGTCTGGCTTCTCCAGAGTCCGGGCTGTCGGAGAGACTCGTCAGGGGTGATCTCGAGGAAATTCGGGTTGAGATAGGAAATACGATCGCTGCTCATCATGGCATTGGGGAGCAGCAGTTCGGGGTTTCGTGTGGTGGAGCCTTCCTCCTGGGACGAGGCCAGTGCCTGCTCCGGCGCTCTCCCGAAGATCTTCTGGTTGATCTCCTGGGCGAAGAGGTTGATTTTGGGAATCACTTCATCGAGGGTTTTGGTTTGAGCAAACAGGCTGACGGGTTCCTTGTCACCTGTTACAGGCGCCATCTTGGCGTCGATGCTGACGGCTTGACCAAGAGAGGTCACACTGCCGAAGAGGACATAGTCGGCGTTGAGGTTCTTTCCGACGCGCAGGGCCTCATTCATGGAGATATCCGACTTGATGCCCGATGTGGCCTGGTTGATGACGCTCTTGTCAAAGACTTGTACCTGGCCCTGGCGAGCGAGCCTTGAAGCCAGCATGTCCCGAATGCCGTCCTGAAGGTACGAAAGCTGGCTCGGTGTGTGCATGTTGAACGGAAGCACGGCAACCCTCTTGACCGTATTGGGGGGCGCCGACAGGGCGCGGGGAGTTGACCAGGCAAAAAACAAAGCCTGCACGATGCAAGCAGTGGTGAATAGCTTCAGAGCTCTCATAATGGAACGACTCCTTTATGCTCACGTCAAGGGTTCGACACCCTGGTTGAGGCAAGGTGACCCGGTGAGATTCCCCTGCCCTGTTAATCATTTACCTGGAACAACATAGCGAATTCTGATGACTTTGGAAACGCTAAAATAAAGGCTGGGCCGGACCGGCCCCTGCAAGCTCAGTTCATCATGAGCCCTGCCCGGGACTGACCGCAATGCTGCTTCTCTGAATAGAGGCCCCCCTTTTCATCCTTTATCGAATGGGGTGGACTACCGATACATAACAGGAAACGGGTGGGTGATTTCTCACACTTTTTTGTTGACACTACCGTTCTTTCTGCTGTAGACGGCATGCATGAGGTAAAGGGGCATTTTATTAACCGATTGGACGAAGGCGAAAGGGGGTGATGGCTGAAGGTGATGGAAGTCATCGGGGCAATTGGCGTTTTTGGAAAGAGGGTGTTGGTTAGCTGTTGAGGAGGAAAGAGATGAAAAAGTTTCTCGTGGTTTTCGTTGCGTTGGTGGCGGCGATTGCCGTTGCAGCTCCGGCCATGGCAAAGGTCGAGTTCAGCTACGGCGGTCAGTTCCGCGTCAGGTACCTTTCTCAGAGCAATTTCACTCAGCCGTTCGCCCAGGGTGGAGCAGCCGCTGCTGCGCTCAATGCCGCTCTGAATTCGGACGACGACCTGAGCCGTTTCGACGAGCGTCTTCGCCTCTACTTCACTTTCACTGCCAGTGAGAATCTGAAGCTGGTGACCAAGTTCGAAGTGGGCGACGCTACATGGGGCAACAACTCTTCAGCCAATGACAAGTTGAACCTGGGTCGTGTAGGTGCGGACGCCGTTGCGGTGGAAGTCAAGAATGTCTATTTCGACTTCAACATCCCCAACGGCTTGATGCCCCTGAACGCCAAGATCGGTACCCAGCCTTTCCTGCTGGTGGATTCGTGGATCGTCGATGATGACTTCTCCGGGGCTTATCTGAACACGAAGTTCGAGGCGACGAAGATTGGCATCGCCTACATTTCGGGCCAGAACAACGACGTGTTCGACACCTCCGAGAATATCGACGACGCCATGCTGCATGTCGATTATGTCTGCGGACCCTTCAGCGCGAACTTTTCGTTCTTCTACCAGGGTGGCCATGACACGGCGGTGAGCGCCGATCCTGGTACACTGGTCACGCCGTTCAGCGGTCCTGCACCGAAGTACACCCCGTCGTTCAATGGCAACTTCGCGAACACTCTGCCGAGGAACTACTTTCAGAGGTCTCTTCAGGCTCCCTTTGACATAGGCCCGTTCGGCGATGCTCAGTTCGTCAAGGCAGGCCAGAACAACCTGTTCGATCTTGGGTTCCAGGTGAAGTGGAAGGATGACGTCTGGAGCGCCTACCTGAACTTCGTAAAGAACCTCGGTAACGTGTATTTCAAGCGTTTCAACACGGCCGGGGGACTGCCCGAGACAGTCAAGTCTGATTACACGGGCTGGATGGTCGACGTGGGCGGCGCTTACTACTGCGGACCGTTTACCTTCAACCTGGGCGGCTTCTACACCACCGGTCCCGAAGACATTCAGGATGTGTTCAAGCTGCGCTCACACAGGGTGAATTTCGACGTTAACACCTTTACCTATCCTTTGGCGACCTCCAAGTACTTCTCGGAAATCATCGGTGGCGGCATCCTTGATAACCAGGCGCCCATTCACGAAGATTTCCAGTGGAGAGGCTACGGATTCCCGACAAACCTGTGGACCGTCAATGTTGGGGCTGCCTGGCAGGTGCTTCCGAGCACGAAGCTGAGCTTCGGCTACTGGTACTTCGGAACGGCTACTGATGTTGTGTCAGGCTTCAAGGGACCGAACGTGGCTGGTCTCACTCAGAACCAGAGAATCAATGGGTACTTCAACAATCAATTCCTGGCTGGGGACCTTGATTTCAATGATGAAATCGGTCACGAGTTCAACTTCTACATCAGCCAGAAAGTGGTCGACGGCCTGATGCTGGATCTCGTCGCTGCCTACATGATCGCCGGCGATGCCTACAGCATCCAGGACGACGATGATGATGCCATTGAGCTGGGTGCACGGCTGCAGTGGTCCTTCTAGTCTCTGTATGACAAGGAATCCGGCTTCAAGCCGGGATCCCTGCTGAAGATGTCTGGCCCGGGGGAGCTCTCCCCCGGGTTTTTTTTTCCTTGTTCCTGACGCATCCCCGTTTCTGGATGCCGATGCCGGGTTAGAATAGTTCGTGTGTTTTTTAAAGGAGCTGGTGCCTTGTATCTTCGACGTATAAGTCAACCCGGCGGAGTTCGTTATGTTTTGAAGGAATCCATCCTCGAAAACGGGGCCTGGGTTTCCAGGGATCTGATGGATTTGGGGGATGATCCCACACGATTCATCATCTATCCCGGTGGAAAGGGATATTACTTCAGCACAGAACTTGAAGACCTCCTTGTACAAAAGGGGGTCGAATACGAGGCTGAAGAGCTCGAGCGGGTATTCCTTCCCTTTCTGCGCCACGACATCCGCCGTGTGGTCGAAATGTTTTCCCATCGGCAGTCAGCGGGAAGGCGTGCCCGCCAGGCTTCCGTGTCGGATGCCGAGTTGTCGGAGCAGCACCTGCAGCTTCATGGCTTCGATAAACGCCGGCTTCATTTTCTGAGGTTCGGCCGCGTCGACAGCGGGGGGCTCGATGAGCGTCCCTGGAAATTCCTGAAGGTTTTGTTGCATCGCAGCCGAGACGAAGTCGAACATGTGATCGAGGGAATGGAGTCCCATCTGAGGCCTCATGAGGTGAAGACTTACCTGTACTCAGCTTTCAATCTACAGAGCTACTTTCAGGGGCATCTCCTGAAGCACCATCCCATAGGTCTGGATCCTGAGAAGCTGGATGCATGCTTCCTGGATGAAATCTGCCAGCTCAACGGCGACAGAAGGTTTTTCAAGGGCGTCTCCGAGCACCGGACGGATTCGTTGCACCGTTATCTCCAGAAGTACGTGGTCTTGTATTTCGATAGCGATTTCGGATCACCACGTCTGGATCCATCCTACTACAGGGAATTCATCAACAGGCGGCAGGCCTATGCGCGTGCTGCCATGGCTGGAAGATCGCTCCATCAGGATGAAGCTCTGAGGATCTTGGGGATAGCTAGAGCTGATCTTCAATCCATGAGCCAGGAAGATCTGGCCAGGCACTATCGCAGGATCGCGAAAACGGCCCATCCGGACAGCGGAGGGGATCACGAGGATTTCATCAAGATAACCGAAGCATATGAGTTCTTGAGGTGTCGGCTCCCCTAGCAAGGCATCACGGAAGAACCTGGTGACGCCAACATCCCCCGCGGGCCATCCTCCCATGGTTTCCTGTGAAAGCCCCTAACGGGTCACCCCCGCACATGCACCTTCGAGGAGGGTCCATGAGTCGGCATTCAGCACGGATTCCGGCCAGGAGCGTATGAGAATGACGCTCAATGGGGTCAGTCATTTGTGTCGAGGTGTTCCAGGATGGGTTGAGGCCCGCAGCTCGAGGCCGCGGACCATAGGGTTTGGCAGCAGGAAATGTCAGCAGGTGAAGTCCCGGAGTTCCTTGGCCAGGACGTCCTGGACGAGGGTATAAGGGTCTTTCTGGCGGGACTTGATCTGCTCGATCAGGCTGTCGAGCGAGACCCCCCGCGACTCGAGTCGGCGAAGCAGGGTGCGCAGGGCTTCATCCTTGAGAGCTTCGATCAGCTGGCTGCGGGCGCGCTTCTGAAGAACATCATCCATCTGGCCTCGGTCGTTGGCGGCCAGATACTCGCGGTGTTTCCTGATTGCCTGGTAAAGCTCTTCGATGCCCCGGCCCTTGATGGCCTCGGTTTCGATGATGAGGGGCTCCCATCCATCGGTATCGCGCCGGCGCATACCCAGCTCCACGAGGTTCATGAGCTCCCGGACTGTCTTTCGGGAGCCCTCCCGGTCCGCCTTGTTCACGACGAAGATGCAGCCGATTTCCATGATGCCGGCCTTGATGGCCTGCACGTCGTCGCCCATTCCCGGAATGGTGACCAGAACGGTCGTGTGAGCACTGTTGGCAATTTCCACTTCATCCTGGCCGACCCCCACCGTTTCAACCAGGACCAAGTCCTTGCCCATGGCGTCCAGGACATTGATCATATCGTTGGTGGAACGGGTGAGGCCGCCGAAATGGCCACGGGTTGCCAGACTTCGAATGAAAACCCCCGAGTCGAGGAAATGGCGCTGCATACGGATGCGGTCACCAAGAATAGCCCCCCCGCTGAATGGGCTCGTGGGGTCCACGGCGAGGATGCCGACGGTCAGGTCGTCCTTGCGGCAGCGGAGAGCCAGTTGGTCCACGAGAGAGCTCTTGCCGACGCCGGGCGAGCCAGTAAAGCCGATGACATGGGCTTTTCCCGTGTGAGGATAAAGTTCGCGCAGGATTTCATGTGTGTGGGGCATCTGGTCGTCGATATCGCGCAGGAGACGAGCAGTGGCGCGCACATCGCCTTTAAGGATCTGTTCCACAACGCTCATGAGCTCCCCTCCTATGCAGCCATTCCGGTGCGGGGAGTGATATTGGTCCTGACCCAGTCGATGATATCCTGGAGCTTGGCTCCTGGCTCGAAGATCTCCTTGATCCCATCCGCCTTGAGCTTGGGGATGTCTTCCAGCGGGAAGATCCCGCCGCCGATGACCTGGATATCCTCGGCCCGGTGCTCCTTGAGAAGCTCCAAGACCCGTGGAAAGGAATAGGTGTGCGCCCCGGAGAGGATACTCAGCCCGATGAGATCCACGTCTTCCTGGATGGCCGTGCTGACGATCTGCTCGGGGGTCTGGTGACAGCCGGTGTAGACCACCTCGAATCCCGCATCCCGAAAAGCCCTGGCGATGACTCGCGCACCGCGATCATGACCATCCAGCCCGGGCTTGGCCACCAATATGCGAAGCTTCCGATCTTGACTCATGGAAATACAACCTCCTTTAAGAGACTTTCTGTCAGTACGCTGGCCTGCACTTGTTCCCTCTCCCCCAGGGAGAGGGTTAGGGTGAGGGAAGATCGGCTCTGGAACACCCCTCGCCCCTCCCTTTCCCCCGCCAGGGGGAGAGGGAGATTCGAAATCTCGTTGTCGTACTAGAAGGTCCCGGGGTCTGTATAAGTGCCGAATACCTCGCGGTAGAGGTCGCAGCATTCCTGCTCGGTGGCTCCGGCCCGAACCGCGTCGATGAGTGCAGGCATCACGTTGTTCTCCCAGGATGGGGGACCTTCGCAGCGTCTTCGCAGCTCGTCCATGGCTTTCCGGAAGGCGGCCTTGTCGCGTTTGGCCTTGTAGGCGTTGGTGCGCTCGATCTGGCGCCGCTCCGTCTCTTCATCAATCTTGAGGATGAATTCGAGCTCGGGGCGCTCAGACGGATACTTGTTGACGCCGATGATCACCTTCTCGCCCTTCTCGACCTGCTGCTGATAATGGTAGGCCGCATCGGCGATCTCCATCTGCGGGTAGTCCCGCTCGATGGCTGCAACCATACCGCCCAGCTCATCCAGTTTCTTAATGTACGCGTTGGCTTCCTCCTCCATGCGGTCGGTGAGCGCCTCCACGAAATAAGATCCGGCCAGCGGGTCGATGACGTTGCAGACGCCGGTCTCCTCCGCCAGGACCTGCTGGGTGCGCAGGGCAATGAGGACGGCCTCTTCACTGGGGATCATGTAGACTTCATCCAGGGAGTTGGTATGGAGCGATTGGGTGCCTCCCAGGATGGCTGCCAGCGCCTCAGTGGTGGTCCGGATGACGTTGTTGTAAGGCTCCTGGGCGGTGAGAGAGCAGCCCGCTGTCTGCGTATGGAACCGGAGCAGCATGGAGCGCGGATTCTTGGCCTTGAAGCGCTCTTTCATGAGGCGGGCCCAGATGCGGCGGGAGGCGCGCATCTTGGCGATCTCTTCGAAGAAGTCGATGTGCGAGTTCCAGAAGAAGGAGAGCCGGCCGGCGAAATCGTCGACATTAAGGCCCCGCTTCATGGATTCTTCCACGTAGGTGATGCCGTCATAAATGGTGAAAGCAAGCTCCTGAACCGCCGTGGCTCCTGCTTCCCGGATGTGATACCCGCTGATGCTCACCGTGTTCCAGCGCGGCACCTCACGGGTTCCGAATTCGATGGTGTCCACCACCAGTCGCAGGCTTGGGTCCGGAGGCAGCATCAAGGTCTTCTGTGCAATGAATTCCTTGAGGCAGTCGTTCTGAATGGTTCCCCCGAGCTTCTTCCTCTGGTAGCCCTCGTTCTCAGCGTTGGCGATGTACATGGCCCAGATGATGGAGGCCGGAGGGTTGATGGTCATGGAGGTGGTGACCTGCTCGAGGTTGATATTGGCAAACAGTCGCTGCATGTCCTCCATGGTGTCGATGGCCACGCCGCATTTGCCGCACTCGCCACGGGCCAAGGGTGAGTCGGTGTCGTAGCCCATGAGCGTCGGAAAGTCGAAGGCGGTGGAGAGGCCCGTTTCGCCATGCTCGATGAGATAGTGGAATCGCTTGTTGGTGTCGTCGGCGCTCCCGAGCCCTGCAAACATGCGCATGGTCCAGAGGCGAGCCCGGTACATCGTGCTCTGGACGCCGCGGGTGAAAGGATAGAAACCGGGGAGGCCGATATCCTCCAGATAGTCCTTGTTCCTGATATCCGCAGGGGTGTAAAGCGGCTTGATCTCCATATCTGAAACGGTTGAGAAGCGCGCCAGTCGCTCGGGCACCTTCTGGAGAGCCTTCTGGTACTCGGCCAGCCACTCCTTGTATTCCGTCTCGATCCTTTCCACAGCCGATTCCGACAGCATTTTCTGTCCCATAGGGCATACTCCTCAGCGTTTCAAAGGTTCCTGCACTCCGTAACAGGCGGCATCATAAGCAAATTCAGCTCGGAAACGTCAACCACATCGATCTGCTGCAACCAACAGGGTACATTTCAATGATCAAACACATTATCATGAAATGAAACATAAATCGAAGGCAAAAGCACTCCAGGCATGCTGCCCGCATGCCATACAGAGCGCCCCGAAAGTCTCGATCATCACGTGGCAGAACACTTAGAACAGCGTGTTCTGCGTTGTCAAACAAATTTTGCTTGACCCTTTCCGCACTCCTGCGGTAGTAGGGTTCTGGCGCGGAAGCATGCGGGGCCGGGGGCTGTTCCGGCGACACATCTCAATCCTTCCATCCTGATGCTTGCTCCTCCACATGGTCCCGCCTGCCGGCCGGAATGACGTGGTTGTCGGCCGCTCCGGATCGGATCTTTGTGCTGAAGACGCGCAACAATCAAAACACTTGCGTTTATATGTTCAGTGATCGTATGGATATGGCGCTTTCAACGGTGAGAGCGCTGAGATGGATGGGTGCCGCTCCACTCCTTCCCTCAATGTTGTTCGGTGGGGTGGTTGCGCGGGCCAAGCAAGGCTTAGCCGCTATCAGGTGACCTGGCATGGGCAAGCTCCGCTTTTCAGTTTTCCACACGATTGAGTGTCCAATATTTGGGTCGTCATTCCGGCAGTTTTCAAGCCGCAATCCACAAATTAAACTGGATGCCGGCCAAAAGACTGCCGGCATGACGACGAGGTCAAAAGCGGACATATTCTTCTGTGAAAGTGTACTTAGCCCAAGTCACACGTCTCGACCAGTCAATGGTTTTTCAGATTCGAGCGGATTTCCGGCTGCAATGAAACAATTGCTCCGTGGTTGAAAGGAGGTGGGAGAGGTCGTCCTTGCCCGGCGGATGGAAGCTCCAAGAGGACAGGGAGAGCGGTAGGAATGGTGAGCCATTAGTGGTGGGGAAATAGCCGGAAGGATGCTCGACCGACAAAAGTCCGCCGGTATTCGCCAAGAGCCGGTGGGGGGGTTGTGACAACCTCTTAATCAACATCTGGAGGAGTGTATGTTCAATCGCATGCCAAAAGTCTTTTGGGGCGCCATGGCGCTGATCTATGGCTGGTTCTTCCTGTTCTTCTTCCTGGAGATCACCATCAAGGGGTTTCCGCTCATCAAGATCATGGGGGTGCCGGCCTGCTACATCTACAGTGCAATCATCGGTTGCTGGCTTCTGAATCTGCTGGTGGCAGTCGTCCTCAATCGTTCCGAGGAGAAGCGGGAAGAGCTGGAGGCGGCCGGAGCATCTTCCAAGGGCGCCCAATAAGGAGGTTCTTTCATGCAAGCTGATCCCATTGTCATCATCGGCGCAGTTTCGTACTTTATTGTTATTATCGCCATCGGCTGGTATTCGCGGAAGGCCGCCCTCAACGCCTCCGACTATTACGTGGCCGGCCGCAAGGTGGGTCCCGTCGTCAACGGCTCGGCCCTGGCCTCCACCTATTTCAGCCCTGCAAGCTTCCTCGGGCTTCCGGCGTTCATCTTCCTCCTGGGCTACCCCTTCTGGTGGGCCCTGGTGGGCATCGTGGCGGGCATGCCCGTCGCCAGCCTCCTGACGGCGGCCCCCCTGAGGAAGTACGCTCCCACTTCGTTCACCGACTACTACGCGGACCGCTATGAAACCAAGTGGATGCGCCTGGCCGCAGGAGTGCCCACCATCATCGCGGGCTTCGCCTACGTGACGCTCTCCATCGTCGGAACCGCTCTTTTCATGCTGGCCATCCTGAAGTTCAATTTCAACGTGTCGGTCGTCCTTTCGGCCATCATCGTTTTTATGTACATCTACTGGGGCGGTATGGTCTCCACGACCTGGTCCACATCTTTCCAGGGACTCATGATGACCTTTGCCTCGGTGGTCGGCGCAGCCTCCATCCTCGTGCACTACGGCGGATTCTCGGGTCTCACGGAAGCGACCCTCAGCGTCAGCCCCAACTTCTTCAACCTGCCCTATGTCAACGAGAAGCCGTCGAGCGCGCTCATGGGCATGTGGACGGGCATCGTGGGCTTTTACTTCACGTGGCATTACGGTTTTTCGGCCATGCCCTACACGGTTGTCCGCTTCTTCACGGCCCAGGACATCAAGTCCGCCCGCCGGAGTGTTTTCTGGGCCGTATTTTTCGGCGGCCTGACCTACATCGGCCTCATCATCATCGGGACGGGCGCCCGGGTCCTCATCGAGCAGCTTCATCCCCTCATGAAGACCGAGGGGGTCACGGATGCCGTGAGTCTCCTCAAGCACATGAAGGCGCTCTACGGCGTGGGCGCGGCCTCGGTCAATGACTACTCCATGATCTCCGCCATGGAGGCTTTGAACAGTCCGCTCCTCATGGCCATCATCTGTGCGGGCGGTCTCGCCATCGCCATGTCCACGGCCGCCGGCTGGACCATGGTGTTGAACGTCCTGCTCGGCCGCGACCTGCTCGGAAAGGTCTTCGGCAGCAAGTGGCCCGAGGAGAAGCCGGTCCAGGCCACACGCTTTATGACCACCGTCGTCCTGGTCGTGTGCACCCTCATTTCGTTCAACCCGCCGGCCCTTGTTCTCGACATCTCCGGTGCCGCCTTCATCGTGATCCTCTGTTCCGTGGGGCCGCCGCTGATTTTGGGGATCTGGTGGGAGAAGGCCAACACCACGGGGGCCATGGTCAACATCATCGTCATGACCATCGCATCCACTTTTTCCTGGATGTATGCCAACGCAGCCCTTGGCAGCGCGCACTGGTTCTTCCTGAGCCAGAAGGGCGGGATCGTGACGCCGCACCAATTCTACTGGGTCTTCTTGGGATTCGTGCTGTTCATCCTGGTCTGTCTCGTTTCCAAGCCCAACAGCCCCGAGACGATCAAGAAGTACTCGCTGGATCTCAGGCCGGATATATGAGCGGGATGTCACACGGATGAGTGACGCATTTCCAACCTGTCACCCGAGCATGCTTTAGCTGAACAGGTGCTGGAGCATGAGAACGAAGCACGGCCCGGAGGCGCGCATTCGCTGCCTTCGGGCCGATTCCATTCACTGGAGCCTTGATGAGCAAGAAGAGCAAGCCTGCAAAAAGCCCTGAGCAAAGGGAGGAGATACCCCCGCCGGAAGTGGAGGACGACCCCCGGCTGATCTACTGGGAGCGCAACCGGCGGAAATGGTATATGCTCTATTTCTATGTCGGAATCGGTGTGAATCTGCTGCTCTACTTCACCAAGCCCGGAGGGTTCGATCCCAGCGGCAGCCTGCTGTGGGGGTCGTTTTTCGGACTGGCCATACCGCTGACGACCATGGGGATCGGGGCGTGGATTCACAGAAAGATGATCGGACTATGAGGGCTTTCCGGTTCCACCCCCTGTCCCCGAAGGGAGCCATTCCGGGTGCGTGCGCCCTTGCCCTGTGGATCCTCTTCATGGCTGCCACGGTATCAGCGGATGTGCTCTACGTCTACGACGTTCGAAGCACGGAGCTGCTCATGGGCGAGAAGCAATCGGAGCTGAAGATCGGTTATGCTCCCAAGCTCATGGTAATGGACACCACGGTGCGCTTCACCGGAGGCTGGATGCAGCGGCTGTTCGGCGAGGTCAAGGAGGAGCGCTCGACCACCCTCCTGGTTTTGGACCAGGAGCAGGTGAGGGAGGTGGACTGGGAGAACTGGAGGCTCAGCATCATCCCTCTAGGCAAGCTCCGGGATGCTTCCTGGGTGCGCGAGCAGACATCCCCGCCGGCGGAGGCCGACGAGATCATCGCCGGACGCTACCAGGCCGTGGAGCCGGAGCTTTCGATCGTTCGCCATGCTGAGCCGGAGGCGGTGGAGGGTTACCCGTGCTACCGGGTCGAGGCGAAGCTGCGCCTCGAGACCCTGGACAGCCGGAAGAACGCCAGCAGCGTGACCCATGTGAGGCAGGAGCTGTGGCTGACCGAAGAGATCCCCGGTTTTGAGGAGCGGCAGCAGGCTCACCGGGAGCTCGCTTCGCGGCTGGGACTGGAGGCTGAGCGCATCGGGAGCCTGAGCTTCCTCCTGCGTTACTGGCGGGGTCCGCTGGATCCCATTGACGAGCTGGTGGGCCGGGCCAGGGGAGTATGCGTGAAGAGTGTTATCAGCGTCGATGCCGAGTACACGACGGGAGCGGGTTCTGCCGGCGCCAAGACCGTAAGCCGGCGTCTCAAGGAAGAAACCATCCAGCTGAGAGCCGTTCACACCGGTCCGCTGGACCGATCCGTCTTCGATGCACCTCCGCAGTTCAGGACCGTGGAGCTGGAGTGACCTTCACAGCAGGTGGTGCCCGATATGCTTCCTCCCAAGGAATTTCTCAAGAAGATTCAGCCATTCTCCTCCATGTCCGAGGATGAGCTGGGGACCATCGTTTCCGGCCTCGAGGTGGTTTACTTCAAGAAGGACAGCATTATTTACGAACAGGGTCAGAGGGGGCTCCCGGTCTATTTGGTCTTCTCCGGCCTGGTGTGCCTGTACCGGAACGAGGAGATCGTCGACTACGCGTCTCGCGGGGAGCTGTTCGGGATCTCCGCGGCTCTCGACAACACGCGGTCTCCCCTGGGGGCCAGGGCACTCGAGGATTCCATTTGCTACACTCTCTACAGGGACACCTTCAGGGCCGTTCTTGACAATAATTCCACCGTTGCCGACTTCTTCAGGACTTTCCTGAGCAGGAAATTCAGGTCCTTTTCTGATCTGATGCGAAAGCCCGAGATCGTGGAAGAGGGCCTTTTCGCCGTCGAGGTGGGGCAGCTGGTGGTGAAGCAGCCTGTGACCTGTCCGGCGGATGCCACCGTGGGGTATGCCGCGGAAACCATGGACGCGAATCGGGTCGGCTCCATCCTGGCGGTTTCCGACGATGGGGATCCCCTGGGGATTTTGACGAGCAAGGACCTGAGACGAGTTCTGGTCTCGGGCAGCAGGAACGACCCCGTGTCGAGGTTCATGTCGTACCCTGTTACGACGACGGAGGCGGACCGGACTCTGCTGGATGCCTACAATGCGATGATGGATGCGGAAATCGATCACCTGGTGGTGATGGATGGATCCGCGATTCGAGGCGTGGTGACCAGCAAGGATATCCTCACCCAGCTGGCCCCCTCATCCTCCATCCTGACTTTCTACCGAAAGATCCTCAAGGCCGGCAACGTCGGGGAGCTCAAGGCTGCCTTCAGCGCCATCAAGATGGCGGTTGCCAGGATGTCTCTCAGGAACCTCCGGTTCTACGAGCTGGCCAGGATCATCACTTCGGTCAACGACGCCGTCGTGAAGGAGGCCTTGCATTTTGCGGGGCAGGAGCACGCTCCCGGAGATTTTCTCTGGTTTCACATGGGGAGCTCGGGCAGGAAGGAGCAGATCATCGCCACCGACCAGGACAGCGCCATTGTATGCCGGGGAGCCCCTCCGAAAGCCTTTGCCGAAATGGTCTGCGACATTCTCGATGAAGTGGGGATTCCCAAGTGCACTGCAGCGTACATGGCTTCCAACGAGCGGTGGAATGTGGGTCTTGAGGTCTGGAAGGGGTATTTCAAGGAATGGTTCTCTGAGCCCGTTCCGGAGCATCTGCGGTACCTTTCCGTCTTCCTGGACATAAGACCTATTTACGGCGATATGGAGCTCTACGAGGAGCTTCTGAAAGCCGCCCGGGAGTTCATCACGAACCAGAGCATCCGCTTCCTCGCCTACGACGCGACCAATGTAAGGGTTCCCATAGGGATCTTTGGAATCAAGAACCTGGATCGAGGCGTGAACCTCAAGGAATCCGGCATATACCCCATTGCCAACGGTATCCGGGTCATGGCCCTTGAAAAGGGCATCCTCGAGATCGTGAATACCAGGGACCGAATGGACGCCCTCCACGCCATGGGCGCCCTGGGGGATGAAATGCGCTCAGACCTGCTCGAATGCTACGAGTTCCTGCAGGGGCTGCGTGTCAGGCAGCATTGCAGAGCAGTCACGGACCGCAAGCCTGCCGACAATCGGGTGACCGCGGGGGACCTGGACAAGATGGACCTTCTGGTGTTGAAGGAGTCCTTGAAGATTGTTGCTTCCTTCATGGATTTCCTGAAGAGCAGGTATGGGGTCGAGAGAGGGCTCTGATGCGGCTGGAGGATGTAACCTTCGTAGCGGTGGATCTCGAGACGACGGGGCTCGATTTCAAGAGCGATGAAATCATCACCTTTGCCTCCATTCCCATCCGGGGGATGAAGATCCTGGTGAACGAGGCCAGCTATCTGACCATCTGCCCCGACAGGTACAGAATCGACAGTATGAAGTACCACGGGATCAGCGCCGACGATCTTAAAGGCTCGCCCTGCTTCGCGGATGCCGCCGCACAAATCCAATCGGCCCTGGACGGGACCCTGGTGGGGTATTGCGTAGAGGTGGATTACAGGTTCCTCCAGAGATTCTTTCGAAAATCGGGAATGTCTTTCGGTCGGAAGATCGTGGATATTGCGCTCATCGAGAAGTGGATCATTGACCATTACGGGAGAAGACGGGCCGATGAAAGCCTCAGCTTCGATGCCCTCCTGAAGCGTTACGAGCTCAAGGAATATTACCGCCACAATGCCCTCTCCGACGCCTTTTTTTCGGCTCAGATCTTTCAGATTCAGTGCATGAAGCACAACATCGATACCCTCGAAAAGCTCGTGGAGATCCTTCGGGTCGCCAGCGCCTCCGAATGCGCCTTTGTGATCTGAGGTTTTGTTAATCCGCATCAAAGTGTTTTGGAGCAGACAAAACTTTTCTAGACAAGACTTCTTTCGTTGTGCTATTTCACAAGCGGTTTTTCAGCTTCTATCCCAGAGTCCTGCTCCCATTTGCACGGTGCCAGACTGATACCTTGGCAGACCAGGGGGAACTGTCGCGAAAGATCGTCTTCGATGTGGGCAGACCAGGATTATCAAAACGAGAAGGCGGAGGAGATTTAAATGGCAAGCAAAGAATATTTCCAGTGGGCCGAATCACTGCTCGACCCGGCGAAGACGTTTGAGAAGCCGGAAGCTCTGGCGGACATCAAGATCGTCGAGCTGTGCACCCTCATTTTGGGTCCGTCGCTCCCCAGCTACCTGTCGGAACTTGGGGCTACGGTATTCAAGGTGGAACTGCCGGGTGCCGGCGATACCATGCGATCCCTGACGCCGTTCGCCAAGTTCTTTCGAGGATGCGCTTTGGGTTGGCTGAAGGAGGCTCGAAACAAGTTTCACCTGGCTATTGATGTGCGCGTGCCCGAAGGCAAGGAGGTTTTTCGGGATCTGGTGAAACGGTCCGACATCGTGGTCGAGAATCTCCGGGCCGGAACCATGGACCGTTGGGGAATCGGTTATCGACAGCTGAGAGAGGTGAATCCCGGCATCATCTACATTGCCTTGAACGGTTTCGGGCAATGGGGGCCGTACCTCGAGAGGCCCTCCTATGATGCCATTGCCCAGTCCGAGTCGGGCATGGCCTGGATCACGGGATTTCCGGACAAGCTCCCTCTGAAATCGGGGATCTGGCTGGCAGATTATTTTGGGGGGCTCATGGGTGCTGCCGGCGTCCTGGGTGCCCTGGCCTACCGCGACAAGACCGGGAAGGGTCAGTACATCGAATACTCCCAGGCCGAGAATTTGATTCGCGTCATGGACTGGACGTGGCTTTACCAGCATTTCACGGGCAAGCAGCGCGAGCGTTACGGCAACCGCGATGTGGCCATTTGTCCCTCCGACATCTTCCCGTGCAAGGACGAGATGGTGGGAATCGGCGCCGCGACGGAAGCCCAGTATGCGGGGCTCTGCCAGGCGATGGGCAAGCCCGAGCTGGCCACCGATCCCCGTTTCTCCACCCATCTGAGCCGGCTCCAGGAAGAGAATGCCCTGGCTCTGCTCGACATCATCCGCCAGTGGGCAGCCGGCAAGACCTATGCGGAGATCGATCAGCTGGCCTGCCAGCACGGGTTTGGCGCCCACAAAGTGTGCAACGGCAAGGATCACTTCCACGACGAGCATCTCATCAAGCGGAACTTCACCTACACGGTTCATGACCCCATCTACGGGGAGGTCGTGGAGGAGGGCATTGTTCCCAAGCTCTCCGAGACTCCGGGCCGCATCAAGTGGGTCGGCAAGCCGGTCGGGTTCGACAATGAATACGTACTCAAGCGTTTCCTCGGAATGAAGACGGACAGGATCAAGGGCTTGAAGGAGCGCAATATCATCGGCAAATGGGTGGATACCCCTCCAGGAAGAAGGCCGCCCGAGGGGTGGGATGGCAAGCGGGGAGTGATCCTGGCGTGATGGTTGTAGTGCCTGGCGGGGGGCATTTGGAGAGACCTTGTCCAAAGAGGTGTTTCTCCCCCAACCTGGATTCCGAAAAAGACAGCATGAAAGCGCTCATGTTCCGAGAAGAAGAATCGCGATATTTAGGGAGGAAGATTCATGTCGCATCACGATAAAGAAATGAGTTGGGGTGATTGGATCAAGGAACTGGATGATCCGGCCAAGAACCGACACAAGCCTGAAGCTCTGGATCACATAACGGTTCTGGACTGCAGCCTGGCCAATATGGCCGGCTCTTTTGCGACCTCGATTCTGGGCGAGCTCGGAGCGGAGGTCATCCGGGTCGAGCCCCCCGAGGGAGACCCGGCGAGAACTTATACGCCCTGGGGTTATATGCACATGGAAACCGGCCTCGGCTATCTCAACGAGGGCCGCAACAAGTTTCATGTGACCCTGAGCCTGGACAAGCCCGAGGGAAGGGAAATCCTCAGAAAACTGGCCAAGCGGTCCGACGTGCTCGTGGAAACCTATCTTCCCGGCGTGATGGATGAGTGGGGAATCGGCTATCGGCAGTTGAGCGTCGAAAACCCCGGGCTCATCTACTGTGCCCTTTACACCTATGGACAGTTCGGACCCAAGGCCGGGTGTGGCAAGGCTGATGTGGATGTCGTGAACCAGGTGTATTCGGGTGTCTCATCGGTGACGGGTGAGCCCCCCGAGGATCCCGACAATCCGAAGCCGTCGGAAGTGCCGACCAAGCAGGGCAACTGGATGGGCTGGTATGCCGGTGGAGCCTGGGCTGCGGTTTCCATCATGGCGGCCCTGCATTACCGGACCAAGAGCCTGAAGGGGCAGTTCATCGACGTTTCTTCAGCAGAGGCTTTCGGCCGCTGCATCAATTACGGGCTGACCTACTATCAGGACAAGCAGGATACCATTCCGCGGGTGGGCAACTATGATGTGGGCGTCTTCCCTTACACCTATTTCAAGTGCAAGGACGGCTATGCTTTCCTCTCGGGCTTCTCGGACATCAACTGGAAGGCCCTTTGCACGATTCTGAACCGCCCGGACCTTCGGGAGCAGTTCCCGACGATTTTCGACCGGCTCAACATCTCCAACATGAAGGTCATGTACAAGGAAATCGAGAAGTGGACGCTCACCCACACCTATGACGAGATCTACGATGCCGTCATGGACTACAACAAGAATATTGGTGAAGGGATCGTGGTTCCCGGCCGGATTTCGGCTCCCATGGAGACCTTCAAGGCAGAGAACTGGTGGGTGAGGCAGTCCTTTGAGGCGATCAACGATCCTTACTACAAGGAAATGTCCGTAGCCAACCAGGCCTGGAAGATGACCGAGTCTCCGCCGCGCATCAAGTGGATTTGCCGTCCTGTTGGCAGTGACAACGAGCACGTTTACAACCTGAAGCTTGGGCTGGGGCCTGTGCAGTTGGAAGAAATGAAGGCCAAGGGGATCATCTAGACCCTATAATCAGGAATCGCTGAAGATCTTCGATGGGCACGAACCATCTGTGCCCACCCTGCGGGTATGCGGCCTCGAGGCTGTGGATGCTGCAGGGTGGGCACATCCTTTTTTTGTCGGGCAGGGACGTCGAGGGGTTCATCCTGAGTACAGGCCAACACAATAGAGTGCCCGCCTCTCGAGTCGTCTTTCCGGCGGTCTTCCGGCCGGAATCCACAAAAAAGCTGGATGCCGGCTTAAAGATTGCCGGCATGACGAGCGGCGAAATGGCCATCTTCTGCTGTGGAGGTGTACTCAGAGCCTGTTTGGGAAATCCAGGTTGCCGCCTGACGGCAGGCTCAGGCGGGGATAAACCCCTCCCAAAATATCACAGACACGGCATTTCCCAAAAAGGTTCTTAGAGATTGTCCGTGAACTGTCATTTCGAGCGATAGCCAGAAATCTCGTTGTGGTTCTAAATGTAGCGGTCGCCCAGCTGGGTGATGATGGCCTCAATCTCCTGCCCCGTTGCAGCTTGAAGCTCCACGCGTGCCCGTTCCAGCTGCTTCCGGACGCCGGGGTCTTTGAGATCATCCATCGACTGGATAGCGCCGCCCCGCCGCCCCAGTCGAAAGAGGAGGCGCTCTTCTTCAGGAAGCTCGCAGTAGCGGTCTATGACGGCCAGCATGGCTGGTTTGTCATCCGGGAACCGCCCTTCGATCTCCTGGAGCAGGTTCATGATGTGGTCCGATGTGAGGATGCTTCGAGTCGGGTGGAGGTTCTCCAGGAAGAGTCTTATCTCCTGCACCATTTCGTCATCGGACAGGGGGATGAAATGCCCTGCTTCCAGGTCGGCGTGCAGAGGAACATGGGGTGGGATACGCAGACTTCTCAACCGGATGAAGTGCGGGTCTATCTCATTCAGGACCCGGGCGGTCTCAACGGCATGCTCCTTCCACCACGTTTTTCCGCCCAATCCGGGCATGACATATTCCGAAAGGGTCATACCGGCCTGAACGACGCGACGCCCGGCTTCGATGTGCTGAACCGCGGTGGTCCCCTTTTGAACGAAGGCCAGCACCGTGTCCGACCCGCTTTCGAGACCGATGTGAATGCGGTCGAGCCCCGCCTCTCTTATGGCTTTCAGGTCCTCGAGAGATTTGCGGGCCAGCGTGCTGCTGCGGGCGTAGGAAGTGATCCGCCGGGCTCCGGGAATGCGATGCGTGAGATGGCGGAGGGCTTCCACCAGGACGCCCGTTTCCAGAACCAGGCTGTTGGCATCCTGAATGAAGACGGTTCCTTTTCCACCCAGCGCCCACAGCACGACATGCCGGAACTGCTCGGTTCGGGATGGATCGCTCAAGACGGCGCTGGCGACCTGCCTCGTCAACTGCCCGTCGTACCCCATGGACCTGGAGATTGAGGCCACCTCCTCCAGGATGTTTGCCACGGCGTCGATATCCCCTTTGATTTCCTGGAGGGACCGGCGGCTGAAGGACTGGCCTTTGTAAACGGGGCAGAACGTGCAACGATTCCACGGGCAGTTGCGGGTGAATCGAAGCAGCAAAGATCCGGCTTCACTGGGAGGCCGAATGGGTCCCTGCTCGAATTTCATGATTGGACTCCTGAACTGAACGGTTTCAGATTTCGAGTTTCGAGTTTCGGGTTTCGGGTTTCAAGTTGAAGACCGATCCATCGGCCTCGACTCTTTTCATCGTTGGGTTGGCCCGGAAGGCCAGGCCGTGTGGAACCGTTTGTTCATTTATCATCTCCGGTCCGGCAGGGGAAGTTTTCGTGCCGGGAGACAGCCTTTCATCGCGAGGATAGAGCAATGCCCGCAAGTAAAGTCACCATGGAAAAGCTCAAACGGATGCTGAGCTCACGTAGGGTCGCCGTCGTGGGTGCCTCCCCGGAGCAGCTCTCCGTCGGGTTGGGACCTCTCCACAATCTGATCGCCGCTCCTTTTGATGGAGAGGTGTTTCCGGTGAACCCCAAGTACAATTCCATTCTGGGGATCCCTTGCTATCCCAGCATCGAAAGCATTGACCCGCCCGTCGACCTTGCCATCCTGCTTCTCAATCAGAATCTTGCCCTCGAGATAGCCGAGAGAGCCGCCAAACACGGCGTCGCCGGCGTCACCATCGTTGCCGGGGGCTTCAAGGAGGTCGCTGCCGGGGGAAAGCAGCTGGAAGACCGGCTCAGGCAGGTTTCGCTGGAATACGACTTGCCGGTGGTCGGACCCAACACCCTCGGTTTTTCGGTCTTTCAGAGCGGGCTTCACGGCGTCTTCTGGCATCTCGACACCTTTCCCGGAAAGGTCGCCATTCTCTCTCAAAGTGGAGGAGTCGG
This sequence comes from uncultured Syntrophobacteraceae bacterium, assembly GCA_964557955.1. Taxonomy (GTDB): domain Bacteria; phylum Desulfobacterota; class Syntrophobacteria; order Syntrophobacterales; family Syntrophobacteraceae; genus JALOOX01. Next base: position 11,038 of record CAZLCS010000024.1, on the reverse strand, counting down.
CCTGACCATGGCCTACGGGCTTCGTAGCCTCCATTGCGGATTGAGCCATTTCATCGGGGTGGGCAATCGGACGGTCCTGGACTTTCCGGACTACCTCGAGGTCCTCGAAGGGGATCAGCAGGTGGGCTGCTTTCTGCTTTTCGTCGAAGGGGTGGACAACCCCCGGGATCTCTATGAAGGAATCAAGCGCGCTGCCCGCCGCCTTCCCGTGGTGGTGTACAAAGCCGGGAAGAACGAGGTGGTATCGCGAGCCACGGCAACCCACACGGGAAGCCTCACCGGGGAGTATAGGCTTTACAGGGCCATGTTCAAGCAGGCAGGGGCCGTTGAAGTGGAGTCCACCTGGGAAGCAGCCGTCGTCTCCAAAGCCTTCAGCATGCTTCAGTGCCCCGGTGGAAGGCGGCTTTGTGCGCTCACTTTCACGGCGGGTCCCTGCATTGTCGCCATGGACCAGCTGGTGACGGCCGGCTGGGAGCTTCCCGAGCTTCGAGTGGAAGTTCGGGAGCGCATCCGCTCCCTCATCGGCGAAAAGACGCCGGTGGAAATCCAGAACCCCGTCGATCTGACCGGGCCCGGCTTCCTCCCGACGACCTATGTTCCTGTACTGGAGTCCGTTTTGAAGGAGGATTTCGATGCCTATTTCCTGGTATGGAACTACAATCCGTTCATTCGCGTTCCGGTCGTCGAGCTGGCTGAGCTGGTCCGCAGGAATTCGCAGAAGCCTGTCGTGGTGGTTCTCCTGGCTCATCAGGGGGAGGCGGAGCCTTTCATGAAACGCCTCACCTCCGCCGGTGTCTGTACCTACCTGACACCCGAAGACGGCGCCACTGCTTTGAACGCGCTTTTGATGCGATCTGATTTCCTGAGGCGAGGTGAACGCTCATGATTCTGCCCGAACATCAGGCCAATCGACTCATGGCGGAGGCCGGCATTCCGGTCATCCCCCTTCATTGCATCGAAAATCTTGAGGACCTCTCGTCTCGCGTTTCGGAGCTGGGGTATCCCGTGGTGCTGAAGCTGTCGTCGGCTCGCCACACCCACAAGACCGAGGCGGGATTGGTCCATTTGAACCTGGGCGCCTGGGACAGGGTCGAAGCTGTTTACCGGGACCTGGAGGGTCGCCGTGGTGAGCTGGACCCGGAAGCGGTGATCATCTTGGAGCCCATGGCAGAGTCCGGCGCGGAGCTCTTCCTGGGAGTGCAGGACCACCCCCAGTTCGGCCTGGTGATGAGCTTCGGGCTGGGTGGGATCTGGCTCGAGCTCAACCCGGATGTGGCGTTCCGGCTGCTTCCGGTGGAGCGGCACGATCTGTGTGAAATGCTCGATGAGTTGAAAACGTGGCCGAAGCTGGAGAAGGGCTTCAGGCACCTTCCGCCGGTTGAAAAAGAGGCGTTGATCGGTCTCATGGAAAAAGTGGCCGGTTTGACCTTGGGCCGCCCCGAGATCAAGGAGTTGGATCTCAATCCCATCGTGGTCGGACGGAATGGGCCGGTGGTTGTGGACGCCACGGTGGTGCTGGATTCACTCTAAGAGGCTTTCCGGGAATGCCGGAATGCGGCGGGGCGTTCAAGATTTCATCGGGCATCAGGGTCCAGACAGGGATTGTAGTAGCCCATGCGCAGGCCGGGGAGCTCATTCCGGATCCGGTCCATGAGCTGCCGGATGCCGATAACCTTCCTGCCGAAAGGCACCCCGAGCTCCTGCAAATACCACTCGGGGTCGATGTTCAGGTTTCGCATCTGGATGAGATCGATCCGGGTGTCCCGGGCGAATTGACGGAGGGCCTTCCATTCGTCTTCCTCGTCGGTGAAGCCCGGGAGAACGAAGTAGTTGATCGAGACGAATCCGCCGTGGGATTTCATGGCCAGAATCGACCGTTTGAGGTCCTCGAAGCCGTAGCCTTTGGGGCGGAAGTAGGCCTCATAGCGATCCGGTCGGCAGCTGTTCATGCTGACCCGCATACTGTCGAGGCCGGCTCGACAGAGATCGTCCACCGCGTCGGGCAGACTCCCATTGGTGTTCAAATTGATAGTTCCCCGCGATGTGGACTGCCTCATAGCCCGCACGGATTGGGCGAGGGTTTTGGCCTGGAGGAGCGGCTCTCCTTCGCAGCCCTGGCCGAAGCTGACGACGGCCCTCGCGGCTTTCTCGAGGTGGGGGACGGCCACACCGCAAATCTCGTCGGGTGTGGGGACGAATCGAATGCGCTCCTGAGTGGCGCACAAATCCTCCCGATCCTGCTGGCTGATGCAACCGAGGCATCGCGCATTGCAGGCGGGGGATGTCGGAAGCGGGGCTTCCCATCGGGCCATGAAAAGGTTGCGGGCGGCGGGACAGCCATAGGTCAGGGCACAATGACCCAAATGCTGGATCAGTCGATTTTCGGGCTCCCGCTTCATTCGGATTTGGGCGTTCCGCTGGATGCGGGCAGGACTGAAGTGCCGATGGTCCTGCCGCTCGTCCGGGTCCACTCTCACGCCGGAAACCACGAATCTGCCTTTGTGCCAGCCGACGGCTGTGTAAGCGAAGAGCGGGAGGAGTGGAGCGTTCGGGAGGCTCTCCCATGCTGCAGAATAGATCTGTGTGTGTGCGGGCGCCATGAATGCCGCAACAGCCTGGATGGGTTTACCAGGCTCGTAGGGGTCTTCTGCGAGCGTTTCGAATCTTTTGTCACCCGGATTGTAGCCGACCGGCGAACGGCCGGGCAGCAGAAAGAGCTCGCTCCCCGGCGGGAGGGGAATCCAGTCCCCCCGCTGGAGCCGGCGCCATTCATGACCGCTGCGTCCAGCCATCTCCAGTCGGGGGCAGTCCAGAATCCTACCCTCGGAATCCGCGTAGAGCAGCTTGGGCCTACTCGGCATCTTGCTTCTCCAGGATACTGTGGAAACTCTGGAGACTGACCTGGGTGTGGTTGTTGAGGACACGGAGAAGCTCGTTCAGAAACTCGAAGGCGAACAGGCTCATCCGATGGTGGTGGAGCATGATGCCAATGGGCTCCCTTTTGGCCATCACGGAGGAGAGCTCTTCCAGAAGGCTGGAGTAGTCCTGCTCGGATTCCCTCGCTTTTCGGGTGTGAAGGTCGATTTGAACCCGCAGATTGGCCAGGCTGGACGGATTGCGAACGCCCCGGGGAAAGGGGCCCGCCAACGACACTCCCTTGAAATTGAGCTGCTGGACAATCTTGATGGTCAGAGGCGAGAGGCGGTTCCAGGGAGGCGTGAAGACCGGGATGAAGCGGTCCAGGAAGATCTCCTCCATCTTCTGACGTCCCTGCCAGATGTCCCGCCATTGCTTCTCAAAAGGACGATGCTCACCGAACTCGGACTTCTTCCCGCTCCGCTGCCAGTTGACATGCCGCCATCCGTGTTGATGCCAGCCCCATAAGGGTTCATCAAAAGGGGCTGAGCGGAAGAGCTGCTCCCTGCGGACCTGGCTGATCCACGCCGGCACTACTGCCATGGCCAGAGGAGTCTCGTGATGCCTGAACAAGCGACAGAGAGCCTCAAAAGCGCGGCCTCCCGCCCCGATGTCGTCCGCACGAAAAAAAACGGCGGGGACGTGATTGCCCGTCCAGCGTTCGGCTGCCTCATGCAGTCTCACTCGCCATTCGTTCGCCGGGGTCTGCCAGACGGCTGAACAGTGCCTGGGACGGTAGTGATTTGGCAGGTCCAGGCTTTGTATAATAGCGGTGGAACTCTTCTCCAAATTATGGCACTCCTCTTCGCGACGAAGCATCTGAACAGATGGCGTGGGATGAACGCAAAGGCAGTCAAGGGGAGGAAGGCAAGTCTGCAAGTGTGAGCTGGACCCATGCTTCCGATCGGGAGCTAGCTTATAGGACACCCCGCTTTTCGTCAAGCGCCTCGACCGCCCGGAGAGTCAAGGAAGGCCTTTGGTCTCTATTGGAGGAATACATGGTTGATTCAGGTTCAATGTTGCCGGGCAGGTCGTTCGAAAGGCAGATCCGTCGCCATGTGAATGCGGGGGTTCATCGCTTTCTGGCGGTGGCGCCTCCGGAGCTTGTTCCTCTGTGTTTTGAAGAACTGCTTGCCCTGGGTTTCACTTCGGCGCAAAGGACCCCTGCCGGGGTTGAGCTTACCGAGAAGTTTCGGAACGCCTATGGAGCGAATCTCTGGCTTCGCACGGCCAGCCGGATTCTCTGCCGCGTCGCCCGGTTTCGCGCCGGTGCGGTGGAGGAGCTTTTCAGCCACTGTCTTTCCTTCAAGTGGGAATTGTGGCTTCCGTCCGCGATCCCGCTGAGTGTCGAAAGCCACGTTGTGCGATCCCGGATTGAGCACGAAGGAGCCGCTGTCAGGACGGTTTCTCGAGCGATTCAGAGGCACATGGCATCGTTGAGAATTCCTGTGTCCCTGCATGTTCCTTCCGGGGATTCGGCACTTCTGGAAGAATACCTCGCAGAACCGATGAGCAGACAGAGAATCCTGGTCCACATCGAAGAGAACGTGTGTGAGATCAGCCTCGACATGACAGGAGGCCATCTCCATCAACGGGGGTACAGGCTGAAGCATACCGGCGCTCCACTCCGGGAAACCCTGGCTGCGGCCGTCCTCATGCGCTCCGGATGGAGTGGGGATACCCCATTGGTGGATGGCATGTGTGGATCGGGAACCCTGGCCATCGAAGCAGGCCTGATTGCTCGCCGACTGCCACCGGGAGGGGAGAGGCCCTTTCTGTTCCAGGCGTGGCCCTCCTACGAAGACAAGACGTGGGGATACATGCGACGGAAGGCCCGTGAGCAGGCAGCTGAGGCTACAATGGCACCCATCATTGGCGTCGATAGGGATCCTTATGCCCTGGAAGTCTCCGCAGGAAATGCAGCTCGCGCCGGCCTGGAAAAAGACATTCACTGGGAGCTGGAAGATTTCTTCCAGTGGCGACCTCAACGGCGGGACCTCGCGCCAGGGACCGTGGTCCTGAATCCCCCTTACGGCAAGCGTTTGAAGGAGAATCCAAAAAGGATATATGAGTCGATTGGAGCGCATCTTCGCGAGGCTTTCGGGGGATGGCAGGCGGTAGTCCTGGCCCCCAGTCGGGAGCTGGCTGTGAGGCTTCGCTTGCCGGCTGCGAGGTTCTGGAAGGTTTCCCATGGAGGCTCTCCGGTTGTGATCGTTTTCGGTCACCTGAAATGATATGCCCGCATTTGAGGTCAAAGTGAGTGCCAAAGAAATCCGCCGGGAGAAGCTTCTCAAGTCTTACAGGAATCTGACATCCGCCGAGCGAGTCTTGTTGCAGCTGCTTGCAGTCATCTTCGAGCCGGTCAATCACTCGACGATCCTGAGGTGCCTCCAGCGTTCGGGGATCGAATCCCACAGTGATCGGACCACCTCTCTTCGAACTATGGCGCCTCGCCTTCAAACACTCTTTGATCTGAATCTCATCGATTCCAGCAATCAAGTGAACCGTGGAATCATCGAGATTGTGTGTCGCGATGCGCTGGCATCCGAGCGGGCGGTCGACCGGGAGAAGATGCTCTCCAACATGGAACACCGGTCGTACTGGGCTCGAGAAGCTTCGGTCAAGGACAGGTGTCATCAGTGTGAAAAACGACTGTCCGAACCTTGGCTGAGGACGGAGCTGGGGCCGCTCTGCCTGGATTGTTTCGGACGGACTGCTCGGTCGTTTCTCACGAGTGAGGATATCACCGATTGGCCCAAGGCTCGATGGAAGGAAGCCCTCTCCGTAGGCGGGGATTTGCGCTCTCGCTTGAAAGTCCTCTGGCAATTCAAGAAACTGATCCCCCAGGTTTCGGCCTTTCAGGCCGAAGAATGGGAGGAAGTGGCTTCCCTGCTGTTGGAGAACCTGGGCCTGGACCGTGGACACCCGGCGGATCGGACCGTGAGGGAGGCCGCTGCCGAAGCCCTGCCTCTGCTGGGGGAGAAGGTCATCCCACACCTCAAGGCGATCAGCTCCAGGAGGTGGCCCGCTTTTGCCGGTGCCGTTCAGGTGGCGGCAAACATGAACCCGGAGGAACATGAGGAGCTTCTCCGGCTCCTGAAGCGGGCCGTGAAGCACCCACATCCCGAAGTGCGCAAGACCTTGGCGATGGCCGTCATGGAAAATCCAGCCGACTGGGCTGTGGAGATCAAATGGAAGCTCGCCCGGGATCAAGAGCCATCGGTGCGCAAAGCGGCAAGCGAAGGGGCCTGGATCGGAGGTTTCCGAGGTCGGGGCGAGCCAACCTCTCCGGTCCATCCGGCAATCCTCACGACGCCCTTTGGGAGGCTCGCCAAAACGGTTCGAGAAGAGCTCCCCCTGAGCGCCGTCCATTTCAGCTCCCGCTCAGTGTATTGCCAACGCCTGCTCAGGGAGCTCAGAATCGGAGTTTACCTCGGGGACCAGGCCTTGGTCGGCACCAGTTACCACCTGATGGGAATACACTGTCCCCACCTGTTGAACAGAACGGATCCCCTCGCGGCGATCTGCTGCAGTCCCTTCAGTCGCGACTGGTTTGAAGGGCAGCCCCATTGGCTCCAGATTCATGCGATCCGGTCAGCCTTCGCCCAGGCACTGACCCTGCTGGAGCCGGATGCGGAGGTGTTGCGATACGTGCTCGAATCCGCTCTCGTCAAGCGCGTTTCCGGAAGTGAATGCGTTGACCTCCTGCGAGCGCTGTGTGCGCGGCTGCTGGTTGCCGGGCGTATCGCTGAGGCCCGGCAGCTTCTCGAAGAAGCCCCGGAGGGTTTCCGGGGCGAAGGCCTGCGGGGATGGATGGCCCTCTTCCGGGGAGAACCTGACGCAGCGATTGCCCACTATGAGAATGAGCTCAGGGAGCTGAGGCGGCTGACGGGTAAGAAGAGCGCTTATTTTTCGGAGTTGGAGGGACTTTTCTATCCACTGGCCCTCATCGTCCAGGGTGACGCCGGTCAGCTGAGCCGTTTGAGCCAACTCGTCGGTTGGGCCGAGTCCAAGGTGCCTGAAGGGTCCATCCTTTCAAGGGGATACCTTTGCATCAAGGCCATTCTCCACGTCCTCAAGATGGAGCCCGACATGGCCCGGGAGTGTCTCACGATGATCCGTGGGGCGACGGATTCTCTCTCGGTCTTCCTGGGTGCTTTGGCCTCCTACTGGTTGGAGGGCGGGCTGGATCAGGATCGTGTCGATCAGTTGAGCCGCCTGTTCATGGGGGCGCGTCGTCTCGGCCTCAATTGGCTGGCTATGGAATGCGCCGAGCTCCTCCGCCTGACCGAGCAGGATACCCCCTATCGAAGGAAGATCGTAGGAAAGATTGCCGACGAAACGGGGATGCGATCGATCATCGGCTCGTTGAAGATCGAGGAGCCTTGGAAGAGAAGTCTGAGGGCGCTCATCCAGGTGGTGGAAGCCACACGGGAGGACAAGGCCGCTGAAGCGGTCAAACAGAGGCTGATCTGGCTGGTAGGTGTCCATGAGGGAAGGATCGATCTGCAGCCCCTCGAGCAGAAGCGGAACGCCAGAGGGGAATGGACCAAGGGCCGTCCGGTGGCTCTTGGCCGATTTCAGAAGGGGACCGGTTTGGAGCCCCTCTCACCGCATGACCAGGCCATCAGGGATTCCCTGGTGCGGGATTATATTTACTACGGCATGGAATACCGTTTCGATCGGGACAAACTGCTTCCTGCGCTGGTCGGTCATCCGCTCCTTTTTCTGGAAAGAGCCCCCCAGGTTCCCGTCCAATTTGTGAAGGGAGAACCGGAAATCCTTGTCTCACAGACGGGAGAATCTTTGGCGATCAACTTCACCCACAACATTTCCGACAGCCGTTTCCTACTGGTGGAGGAAACCGCCACACGTTTCAAGGTCGTGGAGGTGACCGAAGACCACCGCCGCATTGCACGGATACTGGGGAAGCGAGGTCTGGAGATCCCCGCCTCAGCGAGGGAGGACGTGCTCACGGCCATTGCCGGGATGTCTTCCCTGCTGACCGTCCACTCCTCCATTGAGGGAGTCTCACGGGAGGTGGTGGAGGTTGAAGCGGATGCACACCCCCATGTGCACCTGCTGCCATCGGGGCAGGGACTGCAAATGCAAATCCATGTGCGCCCCTTCGGTGGGGGTGGACCTTACCTTAAGCCAGGAGCGGGAGCCGAGAACATTTTGGCTGAGATTGAAGGCACTCGGCTGCAGACAAAACGAAGCCTGAGGGTTGAGGCGCAAATGGCTCAGGAGGTCGAGGCGCGATGCACCATCCTGGCTGGATTGGCAGCCACAGATCATCACTGGGTGATCGATCGTCCCGAGGACTGTCTCCAACTCCTGCTGGATCTGAAGTCGATGCAGGATGAAGGGAAGGTCATCGTCGAATGGCCGGAGGGCGAGAAGCTGAGGGTGACAAGGGAGGCCTCTTTCCAGCATCTGCACATGAGGATCCGGGGTAAGGTCGACTGGTTCGAGATGAGCGGAGAGCTGCAGTTGGAAGATGACCTCATCGTGGATATGAAACGGCTCATCGAGCTCGTGCAAAGCAGCGATTCCCGTTTCGTGCCTTTGGGCGAGGGACAGTATCTGGCGTTGAGTCAGGAGTTCCACAGGAGGCTCAGGGATCTGGAATCCCTGGCAGACGGACGGGCGAAGGAGATCAGAGTCCATCCGCTGGCATCCCTCGCCCTTGAAGATTTTGCCGATCGGCTTGAGCACCTGGATGCGGACCGGCAATGGAAGGAGCGGGTGGAGAGCCTGAGGACTGCTCAGCAGGTGGTTCCGTTGGCTCCGTCCACACTCAAAGCTGAATTGCGTGAGTACCAGGTGGAAGGATACCGCTGGATGGCGAGGCTGGCTTCCCTCGGAATGGGCGCCTGCCTTGCGGATGATATGGGTTTGGGAAAGACGATCCAGGCGCTGGGCGTCATTCTGAATCGAGCCGTACGGGGACCGACCCTGGTGGTGGCGCCCACCTCGGTCTGCATGAACTGGATGAGCGAGGCGGCGCGCTTTGCCCCCACGCTCAACATGCATGCATTCGGGGGGCCTCATCGCGAAGAGCTCGTGAGAAAGCTCGGACCGCAAGATACGCTGGTCTGCAGCTACGGGCTCCTGCAACAGGAAGCCGAGCTGCTGACGTCGGTGGAATGGGCCACCATCGTTCTGGATGAGGCTCAGGCAATCAAGAACATGGCCACCAAGCGGTCCCAGGCCGCAATGAAGCTCCGGGGAGGTTTCAAGCTCATCACGACGGGGACCCCGATCGAGAACCATCTGGGCGAGTTTTACACGCTGTTCAATTTCATCAATCCCGGGTTGCTTGGGTCCCAGAAGCGCTTCAACGAACGATTTGCCATACCCATTGAACGCAACAACGACCGGGACGCCAGGAGGCGGCTCAAAAAGCTCGTTCAGCCATTCATCCTGCGGCGCGTCAAGTCCCAGGTCCTGGAGGAGCTTCCGCCGCGCACGGAGGTGATTCTGCAGGTGGAGATGAGCTCCGAGGAGGTCGCCTTCTACGAGGCGCTGCGTAGAAGTGCTCTGGAACAACTCGAGATGGACGACTCCCCTGCAGCCCAGAAGCACATCAAAATACTGGCCGAAATCATGAAACTGCGACAGGCGGCCTGCAATCCGCGCCTGGTAATGCCTCAATGCTCGCTTCCCAGCTCCAAGCTTCAGGTATTCGGGGAGCTCATCTCCGAGCTCATCGAGAACAGGCACAAGGCGCTGGTGTTCAGCCAGTTCGTTGGACACCTTGGGCTCATCCGTGAACATCTGGATCGGCTTGGAATCGACTACAGATATCTGGATGGATCAACTCCGCCCAAAGAGCGCCAGCAGCAGGTGGAAGCGTTTCAGGGAGGACAGGGGGACCTCTTTCTCATCAGTCTCAGGGCAGGGGGACTGGGACTCAATCTGACGGCGGCCGATTACGTGATTCACATGGATCCCTGGTGGAATCCCGCCGTGGAGGATCAGGCCTCGGACCGAGCCCACCGCATCGGCCAGCAGCATCCCGTGACGGTGTACCGCCTGGTGGCCCGACACACCATCGAGGAGAAGATCGTGAAACTGCACAAGGAAAAGCGGGATCTCGCCAGCAGCCTGCTCGACGGCAGTGACCTCAGCGGGAAGATCACGGCGGAGGAATTGCTGCAGCTGATTCGGGAGGAGTGATCAACGGTGGGAAGTGATCATGACGGAATCGAGGTCGATTTCGGTCGCTTGCGGGGGGGCCGAGGGGCGAGGCTCGGGACGATTGATTCCCTCCGCCGGTTTCATCCTTTGGGTCCATAGCTCGGTTCATGAAAAACCCGGGAGACGCATTCGGTGTCTCCCGGGTTCTTTGCTGGTGATGGTGCTGACTCGGATCACATGAGCGGTGGAACCAAGGCTACATTCGGTTGAATCCCTTACTGGGGCTGCACTTCGGGCTGCTGTTCCGCCTCGCGTTGCTGGCGTCTCCTGTCTCGCGGCTGTTGCCCCTGTTGCTGTTGTCGTTGTTGTTGCAGCTGTTGCCTCTGCTGCTGCTGTTGCTGCCGTTCAAGCTGCCTCTGCTGTCGCTGCTGCTCTTGCTGCTGTCGTTGTTGCTGCATCTGTTGCCGCTGCTGCATTTGTTGCTGCCGTTCTGCGTCCCTCTGCTGTCGCTCCTGCATCTGCTGCTGTCGTTGCTGCTGCATCTGCTGCCGCTGCTGCATCTGTTGCTGCCGTTCCGTGTCCCTCTGCTGTCGCTCCTGCATCTGCTGCTGTCGCTGTTGCTGCATCTGCTGCCGCTGTTGCATCTGCTGCTGCCGTTCCGTGTCCCTCTGCTGTCGCTCCTGCATCTGCTGCTGTCGTTGCTGCTGTTGGTCGTCACGCAGTTGCCTGCGCTCCTGCTGCTGGAGTTGCCGCTCCTCTCTCAACTGCCGCCGCTGCTCGGCATCCGGGCGCTCGGGCCGCGTGCGCTGTTGGTCGTCACGCAGTTGCCTGCGCTCCTGCTGCTGGAGTTGCCGCTCCTCTCTCAACTGCCGCCGCTGCTCGGCATCCGGGCGCTCGGGCCGCGTGCGCTGTTGGTCGTCACGCAGTTGCCTGCGCTCCTGCTGCTGGAGTTGCCGCTCCTCTCTCAACTGCCGCCGCT
>CAZLCS010000023.1:0-83003 GCA_964557955.1 uncultured Syntrophobacteraceae bacterium | reverse complement strand
AGTAACGAGTAACGAGTGACAAGTAACCAGTGACGAATAAGCAGAAACCAGAAACTAGAAACCAGAAACCAGAAACTAGAAACCACCCCACCCCCCCACAAACTCCACCGCGCGGCTCTCGGCCCAGTAAGGGCCGGAATTCCCCGACGCGACGAAACCCACGTGGCCGCCCGACGGTGGCGTCTCGAGAAAGAGGAACGGGTGATCCGCCGCCTCCCGGTATGGGTAACAGGGCTCTGCCAGGAAAGGGTCGTCCCGGGCGTTCACGAGCAGCGTGGGAACGCAGATGGCCGGCAGCAGGGGTTTGCTGCTGGCGCGGGTCCAGTAGTCTTCGGCGTTCTCAAAACCACAGAGGGGTGCTGTGTAGCGGTCGTCAAATTCCTTGAACGTTCGCATACGACGGTAGCCCCGATCGTCGATCCGCCCCGGGAAGAGCTCCATTTTTGCACGGATCTTGCCGTGCAGCATGCGCAGAAAGCGCTGCATGTAGAGGGCATTGGAGGGGCTTCCCATCTGCCGTGCGGCCGACTCCAGGTCGCACGGCACCGAAAAAGCGGCTGCGGTCAAGATGGCCGGATCCACCCGATCGCTCAGCTCACCCAGGTACTTGAGTACGATATTGCCGCCCATGCTGAAGCCCACGAGCGCAATACTGCGATACCGGTCATGGGAGATGATATGGTCGACCACTGCCGCCAGGTCCTCGCTGGCGCCGCTGTGGTAGGATCGAAGCCTCCGGTTGGGCTCGCCGCTGCAGCCCCGGAAATTCCAGGCCACGGCGTCCCAGCCTGCCTGGTTGAATGCCTTGACCATGCCCAGAACGTAGGGCCGCTGGGAGTTGCCCTCGAGGCCGTGGGCCACCGCCACAACTCGGTCCGCCCCCACCCGGGAATAATCCAGGTCCAGGAAGTCGCCGTCGGGGGTGTCGATGCGCACGCGTTCGTAGGCGATACCGGAAACGCGACGGAAGAGTGTCGGCACGATGCTCTGCAGGTGACCATTGGGAATGAACGGGTGAGGACGGAAAGAAGAGAATTCTACAACGGGCATGAGCCACTCACAGGGGGGCCGGGGGCAGTTTCTGGTTTCTGGTTTCTGGTTTCTGGTTTCTAGTTTCTGGTTTCTGGTTTCTAGTTAAGAGCCAATGGAACCAGGCCGGGCAACGGTCTTTTCATCTTTCGGGTGGGGCCGAGGGAGCCATGCAGGCCTGCCCGGTCGGCTCCGAAGGGGCACGGTCGCTACCGGCGCGATGGAACACCAGGAAGAAAACGGCCGTTGCCACCAGGTTGAAGCAGGCCACCAGGTAGAAACCGTTTCTGAACCCGACTTCACGGATGACGGGACCCATCAGGAGCGAGCCCAGCATCATGCCGAAATAGATGGAGCTGTTGTAGCCGCCCATGGCCAGCCCCCGCGACTGCGGATTCACCACTTCGGAGATGAGGGCCCCCACCGCCGTAAAGGCCACCGCCATCCCGGCCCCGAGTGCGACGGCAGACGCCAGAAAAGCCGGGAGGCTCACTGCCGCACCGAACCCGGCAACCGATGCCGCGAAGACCAGCAGGCCCGCAAGGACCAGGTGGCTCCGCCGGGACACGCGGTCGCTGACCCTGCCGAAGGGAATTCGGGAGAGCGCGTTGACGAGGCCCTGGGCGGCAAAGATGAGGCCGATCCGGGCCACGTTCACTCCCTGCTCGCGTGCATGAAGGGGCACATAGGTCACGAACATGCCGAGCCCCACACAGCCGCCGAAGGTCACGAACCAGCACGCCATGAGCCGCCAGTTCCGCATGAGCTCCCGGGCCTCGACGCCGAAAGGCCTGCGGGCGGTTTTCCTCAGCACCACGTGCCGGGCCCGGGGCAGAAACCACGCAATCAGCCCCGTCATCAGGAGGCCGACGGAGCCCGATGCGATGAAGACGGGCGCGAACCCCTGCCGGTCGGCCACGAGCCCACCGGCCGCAGGCCCCAGGCTCATGCCCACGTAAACCGACAGCGTGTACCAGCCATAGGTGCGCCCCAGGTGGCTCAGCGGCGAGATGTCGGCCACATAGGACATCATGGTCGGAGCGAAGGCCGCCAGGCCGATCCCCATGAGCAGGTTGATCCAGATCATCTCGCCGGGCGACCCGCTCAGGCTCAGCAGGAAAGCCGATGCTGAAATCCCCAGCATGCCCAGCAGGATGAGGCGCTTGCGTCCGATGCGGTCCGACAGCATTCCCAGCGGAATGGACAGCACCCCGGCCATCATCAGGAATGCCCCGTTGATCAATCCGACCAGGACCGTGTCGGCCCCCAGGGAACGGGCAAAAAGCGGCACGACCGGCATCCGCATATAGGAGCCGAAATACCCCACAAAAGTCAGGCTGCAGCAGATGAACAGCAGCTTTTCATAGGAGGGCCCGCCCTGGTCCTGCCCATCCTCCATCTCCGCCGCCCTCCTTCGTCGCATACCGGAAACCCGGAATCAGAAACCGGAAACCACGCCTTCACCCATTTGAATACTACTCCCAGCGGCTCCGAACCGCAACGGCTCCCTGCGCAAACGACCATTCGATCGGTCACTCGGTTGTCAAGGGCTTCCTTCAGGCGGCGGACTTCATCGATGAACCGCATTTCACATTTACCGAAAGGCGTCAGCCTGTACCCTGCGCTCCCTTTACGGGCCGCACAGCAACGCCTAAGTTCAAGGATAATAACCGCGGAAAAGCCCCTGGCAAGCTCAACATCAAGACAGGAGGAATCCCATGAATGCAGCTGAGAGTATACCTGGGTACACGTACGGAACCGATGCCGTCCCGCATTCGCCCGTGAAGCCCGCCGATTTCGAACTGATGTGCAGGAGCGTCCTTTTCGGCGAGGATGACGTCAAGTTTCTGCGCATGTCCCATGATGTATTGAAGGACCAGGTCGAGGCCATCCTCGATGTCTGGTACGGCTTCGTCGGTTCGAACCCGCACCTGCTCGCCTCGTTCACCGCCAAAGGCGACGGCCGACCCCTTGATGACTACCTGGGCGCCGTCCGCAAGCGCTTCGGCCGGTGGATTCTCGACACGGCCCGAGCCGAGTACGATCAGAAGTGGCTCGACTACCAGTACGAGATCGGCCTGCGCCACCACCGTTCCAGGAAAAATCGAACCGACGGCGCGGCCTCCACCGACATTGTGCCCTTCCGCGACCTTTTCCTGCTCATTTTCCCCGTGACGCTCACTCTCAAGCCCTTCCTGGCCCAAAAGGGGCACTCCCCCGAGGACGTGGAAGGCATGTACCTCGCGTGGGTCAAGTCCTGCCTTCTCCAGGTGACGTTATGGAGCTACCCTTACGTCAAGGACGGAGACTTCTGAAGTCTGCGGCGAAGCGCGCGCCGGGAGCCGTCATAGAGGATGCAAAAGATGAGCTCTTATCAGCACGCCCTGCTGGCGCGCTTCCTGGCGGAGACGGCGCATACGGCGGGCGCGGACTGGCTGCGGTGGGCCCGGTCGAGAAGCCGCCTGCCCGTCGGCGGCCATCCCTGGCAGCTCTGGCTCTTCAACGCGGGCTTCCTGGTGCGGGATCGGGAAGAAAAAGAGCGTCTGTGGATGCGGGCCGCAGCGTGCTGCCTGGCCCTCGCGGAGACGGCCCAGGTCATGGCCCTGATGCCCCTGGGCGAGCTATGGAGCGCCGGGCTGGGAACCGAGGAAGCGATCAAGACGCAAACCTTGTCGGTGCTCGGAATTCTGAGGGCATCGAAACTGAACCTGGCCCATTTCCGTGAGCTGCTGGATGCATCCGACTGGCGCTCCGTCCTCGAAACCGTTCGACGCAGGCGGGAGTGCCTGTTTCCCTTCAGCTACCGGTAGGGGGGCGGTTTGGGGGGAAGTTTGGGCGGAGGGATATCCCCGGAAATGGGTCTACGGACCCTTGCCTGGCCCGGCTTCCTGGCGTAAGAGTAGGAAACACCGCCCCGATTTGAGGCGCTTGAGACGATCGCCATCCCATTCACCCATTCACCCATTCACCCATTCACCGATTCACCCATTCACCGATTCACCCCCCCGATTTGAGAGGTCGGAGCTCGAGACGCGAAAAATGAGCGGTGGCGGGCAACGGCAGGGTGGAAAGCTGAGGCTCACAGGAAAGGGATGGGCTTTCCGGTGCGGAAGGCGAGGGCCTGGCAGGTGGCCAGGAGACGGCCGTTCCGGTCGGTGACCCTGATGTCGTAGAGGGCGGTTTTCTTGGTTCGATTCACCTGAAGTGCTTCTGCACGCAAGCGGGAGCCGGGTTCCGGGCTGCCCACGTAGGTCACGTTCACGTTGAGGGCCACGGCGATGGTCCCGTCGGTCTGGCAGACCGTCTCGAAGGCTTCGTCGATGAGGGCGAACACGGCCCCCCCGTGAGCCCGCTGGTAGATATTGTCCATTTTTTCAGGTATATAGTCCATTTCGACCACGGAATGCTCTTCATCCAGCTCGATGAGCTCCATACCGAGAGCCTGGGCGAAGGGTTCTGTTTTCACCGCTCCCTCGATGGCCGCCTTGACCTTCGGGTCCATTCACCGCCCCTCCTTTCCCATGGAAACAGTTTCGAGTTACATGATTCGGTTTTCAGGCTAAGGTAGTCCTTTGAAAACCCCAGAAGGCTGCCTGGCAAAGAGGCACAGCGCTTTCGCAGGATGGAGGAACATGGAGACCCTGGTCAAAATCTTGATTTCCCTGGCGGTCATCACCACCTGCGTGGCCATCGGGAAGCGATTCCCTTCTCTCGCAGGCCTCATCGCCACGGCGCCCGTCACGACCCTCATCGTGCTCTTCTGGCTCTATTCCGAAGGCCGGGAGGACTATGCCCGTCTTGCAGCCTTCACGAGGGGCGTGGTCTGGGGGATCGTGCCCAGCGCACTCTTCTTCATCACGGCCACCTGGTGCTTCCGCAAAGAAATCCCCTTCCTGACGACTATCGCCATTTCCTTCGGGGTTTGGCTCATCGGCGCGATTTTCCATCAGCTTCTGCTTCGCTGAACCGGACGCCGTGAAGCGGTATCTCCCTTCGAATCCCTCACCGCATTTATCCTCCCACGGTCACGGTCTTCCCGCCGCCTTCGCATGTCTGCGAGGATTGCCCGGGGCTCTATACCGGGAAGCTCAATACGTCATCTCAAACCGGGCTGCCTGGCACAGCCCGACCTGGTCGAGGAGACTGGCCCGCACATTCCTGTAGATCTTATCCGAGGGCGCCGCATCGACGGCCTTTCCGATGGCTTCCAGGGCGTCGTACCACAACCCCTCTCCGGCGTACCATGCAGCAGCGAGAATCTTATCGTCTCCCTGAATCATCTCCGTCGGAAGCTTCGGGCCGTCCATCCTGCGAATGATGCCCGCAGAAAAGATGTCCCTGGAGGGACGACCGGGATCGAGGACCACATTGACGATCCACCGGTAGTCCTTTCCGATATCGAGATCGACCTTCAATTCAGAAAGACTGATCCGCTGGATGCCCGCAGTCTGCGGGCTGGGAAGCACGGAGGTGAACACCATGACGCCGGTCTGTTCATCCTTCAGCATGAAATCAACCCGCTTGGACGTGGGTCTTGAAATGTACCAGAAAAGATCGGGCCGTGGCTGAGTCGTCAGGCCGGGATGGTCGGGGGCCAGGACCATCACTTGAGGCACCTCCTCGATGCCCATGCTCCGGGTTCCTCCACCGACACGGTCGGCCGGAGCACCGCGCAGAGGCGGTTTATAGACTACGGGTGGGGGTTGCGTACGGGTCTGACCGGCGGCCGGGGTAGACTCGGCCGACACCGAGGGCCCGCGGTCCGTGCCCTGGCCCCGTGTACTGACAGGATGGACCAGGCCTGCTCCACAGAAAAGAATCAAAATCGCTGAAACTAAGGGAATGGATTGCTTCATATTTCTGCCTCCTGTTTCAATTCCCCAGGACCCTTGACCTGAAAAATAGACAGCTCCTCCCCCTTCCCCCTCAAAAAAGCCCGTCCCACGGTCAGGGTGGCAATCATGCCGTTGAGCCGTCGCTGTGTCGGCTCTGAAACCAGGATGCGACAAACGCTTTCCGCATCGAAGTCCTTGTCGAAACTCTCCAGCCGGGCGGCGATATTCACCGTATCGCCGATCACCGTATACTCCAAACGTTCCTCGGCGCCAACACATCCGACCATGAGCGGCCCCGTATGGATGCCGATCCTCATCTTCATGACCGGCCGACCCAGGGTTGTCCATCGGGCATTGAGACGCTCCAGCTCATCCTTCATCGCCAGAGCACAGCGCACGGCGTTCCGGGCGTCCCGGGAGATTTCCTCCTCGCCGGACCGTGGCGCAGGAACTCCGAAAACAGCCATGATGGCGTCTCCGATGTACTTGTTGACCACCCCCCCCTGGTCCATCACCTTCCGGGTCATGGCGGCCATGAACTCGTTCAGCCAATCCATGAGGGCCTGGGCATCCATGCTCTCCGCAACGGACGTGAATCCCTTGAGGTCTGCAAAGACCACCGTGGCAGTGAGCTCCTGGGCGCGGGGCCGACCGCCCTCCAGATACTGGTCTCTCTGGTCCCACAGGGTTTCCGCCACTTCATGGGAGAGGTGGCACGAGAACATCCGCATGAGCTGAGCGCGCTGGGACTTCTCCCGGTGAGCCAGGTAGGCCGTGATGCACGTTGAGGTGGCGAGCTCAGCGGCTGCGGCGGGTATCACCGGGACCCAGACCCCTTTCAGAAAGAGCAGGAAACTCGCGGAAATGAGAGAAGTCAGGGCAGCCCCGTTCCAGATGAGAAACCACCCCAGCGACCGAATTTTCATTCCCAGCCCGTAGCCCACCAGCCCCCAAACGCAAATCCAGAGAGCCTCGGAGAGTTCCGAAAGAAACGACATGGCCGGACTTCCGTCCAAGGCGGCCGTCAGCAGCTGGCTCACCGCGGAGGCATGGATCTCGACTCCCGAGATCATCCTGCTGGAGTTCCGCTGCAGCGGGACAGGCGCGAGAAAGAGGTCCTTTGTGCTCTCAGCCCACGAACCGATGAGAACGACTCGGTCGCGAACAAGCTCCCCGGGAAAATCCCCGGCCAGGGCATCGCTCACGGAAATCCGGGAAAAACCTGACGACACGGACGAAAGATCGAGCAGAACCTGGTAGCCGGCCATGTCCGCGCGAACGTAACCGCCGTCGTTGGCTTCCAGAGGGCGGAAGGTTCGCTTTCCCAGCTTCAGCCATTCGGGGTGGATGGGGTCCGGCTCGGGGAAGATCGAATCGTGCTGCAGGTAGAGCTGGGCCAGAAGGAGGGAAAAAGCCGTGGTGACCTGACGGCCGTCGTCGACGTAAAGGAGCCCCCGGCGCACCACACCGTCGGGGTCCACGAGCAAATCGTTGAATCCCGTAAGAGTGGAGTCGGATACCACATAGGGAGGAGGAACCCCGGGCGAGAAGCGGTCCCGGAGCTTCTTCACCGTGACCACATTCCGGTTCTCGGAGAAGACCGCCCGCAGCGCTTCTCCACCTGGAGGGACGGGGATATCCCTGTAAATGTCGAGCCCTATGGCTCGGGGTTCGTGCTTCTGGAGATTCCGGAGGAGCCGGGCCAAGGTCCCGTCCGGCAGAGGCCAGGTGCCGAGGGTCTGGATGTCTTCTTCGGAAACGGTCACCAGGAGGATGCGGGGATCGCGGATATGCGGCGACGGCGTGAAGCCCAGGAAACGATCGTAAACCGCCATTTCGAGGGATTGCAGCTGCCCCAGCGACCGCAGAACGAGAACGGCACAGCAGGCGACTCCGCACAGGAGAAGTCCCGTCAGGGCAGGGGGCATTTTTCGAGCGAAAGCTCTCTGCATGGGACCGACTATTCGAACCCTCTCCCCCTCTCTTCCTGCGTTGGCCCGGAAGAAAGGAAGAGCGGCGGCAGCTCAAAAAATCAGCACAATCAAGCAAGCAGGCTACTTTTACTGCACCGTTCCCGGGCCCACAACAGAAAAAGTGATCTCTGAGCCTCACCGCTTCGTATCCGTCCCTCATGCCCCTTCCGGCCACCCGAAACGATGACAAGGCTCAGGAGGGACGGGCTTTCAACTGGAAACTCGAAACCCGTAACTTGAGACTCGAAACTCGAGACTCGAGACTATAAAGAGCAGACAACCGGCATCCCATGCATCTCGCCGAGAGTCCCACCGTCAATGCCGGAATTTTCTGACCCGGACCGAAGCCTCCTGCTCAAGTCGACAGTCCCGGCTTCCGATATTTCTGGGTGACCGATCACAACTGCCAATCGAATTCTAAGAATGAGATGTCTGCAACCAACCAGTGGTTGGCACGACAACGAGGCCTTCTGTCATTATGAAAGAAATCTCGCTGTCGTAGCGGCATTACCTGCAAGATTTCGCATGGAAGGAAGACGGAGCTTGACCCGAGCATAAAAGGAGGGGGCAATACCTGCCCCGGATCACGTCACCGAAAGAGAGGAGACAGCCGTGTCGGCATTCACGTGGAATGAGAAATACAGACTCAATGTCAAGGACATGGACGAACAGCATCGCGTCCTCATCGGCCTTGTCGGCCAGTTGGATGACGCCATGCGGGAAGGAAAAGGAAAACAGGCCCTGGGACTGATTCTGGGGCGACTGATCGACTACACCAAGGTTCACTTCGCGGCCGAAGAGCGACTGATGAAAGCCAGCGGCTATCCTGAATACCACGAGCACAAGCTCATTCACGAAAAGATGACCATGAGAGTCCTGGACCTTGAACGTCAGTTCAAGGACGGCAAAGCAATGCTCACACTGGACGTCATGAAGTTCCTGACCGACTGGCTTCAGAAGCACATTCTGGGTACCGACAAAAAGTACTCGCCATTCCTGGGCACTTCGAGCATGAACTGAGGGGGGTGGGCAGGGCCTCTTTTCGGCCCGTCCACCTGCGTTGACCCTTCACTCGGGCTGCACAGTCAATCGTCCGCGCGCACTCTGCACAGAGCCGGCTTCCGACAGCTCTCGGAAGCCGGAAAAGCCGCATCGAACGAGGAGCCGGCAAGGATTCCCCGTTCCGTGACCCTCCGAGGCAGCCGGCAAATTCCTGCAACCACCCTCGATGGACACCTTCAATCAATAAGTGCTCGCCATCCATAGAAAAATTATATCGCTTCAGCAACTTTCCATAAATTAAACCGATTTGACTCATTCCCGCATTGCAGAGATAAGAGAAATTCTTTTTTTTTTGACCTGGCTCCAGTTTAGGTTCCACACCTGGCTTGGCCGAATGCTCGGGGGAGCTCATGCCATGCTTGAGACGCGGCACGGCCTGAAGCAGGATCGCAGGTGGGCCGGATTGCTTTCAGAAGCCTTGCTGGTTTCACCCTGGCCCGCACGTTTCTTCAGAATCGGGTTGGGAGTGGTGTTCGTGTGGGCCGGCGCTGTCAAACTCTATGCCCCCAGGGCCTTTGCCCGTACCATCTCAGGTTACGGCCTCGTCCCGGACGAGTTGCTGGTTCCCGTCGCCATTGGCCTTCCCGCCATCGAATTCGTGGCCGGGGTGGGGCTGCTCCTCAACCGGCGTTGGTCCTTTGGGCTTGTTTCCGGGCTCCTGCTCATGTTCATCGCCGTCCTGGGCTTCGGAATATGGGGTGAACTGGATGTGGACTGCGGATGCTTTTCCCAAGCGGAGCTGGACGCGAGACTGGGTTTGAGGATCGCGCTGGCACGGGATATCGCGATGCTGGCCGTGGTCGGCTATCTGATCTTCTGGCGCCGCCATCGAGCGCACCTGGATCGAGTGCTCGTAACTGGCGGCAACAACAACTCATGATCCAAAGGGAGGACCCAAATCGGTGAAATCTAAGACAGCGACGAGATGGTGCCTTGTGCTGGGAGTGATGACTCTTCTGGTGTGGGGTGGGCAGGCCAATGCCCTCGAATGGGGGACCAAAGAGCTCGACACTGAAAAGCTCGCAGTGAAGTTTTACAGCGACGTCTCCCAGGGCGGCTACAAGCTGGTGACCACTGAAGAGCTGAAAGGCTGGATCGACAAGAAGGATGCCATGCTGATCATCGATACCATGCCCCTGGAGGAGAGTTACAAAAAGAACCACATTGCCGGTGCAGTCCAGATGGAGTTCCCCATTGAAGACATGACCCAGATGGATGAGCAGACCAGGGCGAAGTTCGAACAGCTTCTCGGTCCCGACAGGAACCGGAAGTTAGTGTTCTATTGTGGTTTCACCAAATGCACGCGGAGCCACAACGGCGCCCTTTGGGCCATGAAGCTCGGCTACACGAATGTTTACAGGCATCCGGGCGGCATCAAAGCATGGATGGAGGCCGACTATCCCATTGAAAAGGGGATTTGAGCCTCCCTGCCCCTTCAGGCAATCCGCTCCCGCAACCGCCGGGACCGACAAGGGGGGGACACCCCCTTTCGGTCCCCATCAGTTGGAACAATGGCAAAAAGCCTTTGGTGCAGCGGGTGCTCATTCCGATCAGTCGGCGGTGACTTTCAGGAGCCATGACTGACTTGTTTCAATTCCGCAACGAAATACCCTACGGCTACCTTGCTCGTGAGCTTCACCGGCATCCGCCTCTCATCGTCAGTCACCCAGATCCTCACCTTGGCCCCCTTGCTCTTGCGAAAAACCCCGCCGAGGTCCTTCAGATCAGGCTCCAGCACAAAGGTATCGTATTCCTGGCCGTTGACATGGATCCTCTCTCTTCCGACGACTCGAACCTTGCCCATGACGGCTTTCTTGCCGTCGGACACCGGTATTTCCACAACAGCATTCTCCACGAGCGGCATGAGACGGTAGGCGTAGAGAACCGATAGAGGATCGAAAGTCCCGTCAACGATGGCAACGGCCTTATCTTTTTTGCCGAAATTGGAGTACTCGGCCTTCAAGCGGTCCCGGTCGAAGGAAACCTTGATATCTCGACGATGTTTCCCCTCCTGCTGCTTCTTGCGGTAAAGGAGGGAGCGTTTCATGGGTCTGTCGGTGTAGGACTCGAGCCGATCCCGGACTTTGTAGAACCGATCGATGACCGCGTTGGTCCGGACCGTCAATACGAAGTGATACGCGGATCCCCCCTCATAATCCTCCAAGGCTGCAACCTCCAGCTCCGCCGCACCTGCCGGAAGGAATTCCCAGTACAGATCATACGAGAGCTTCTCGCCGGCTCGAAATGGGGCCCCTTCAGCTGAAAACGTGTTTCCGCACAGGCACGCACCCGAGCTCAGCAGCACCAGCAAGGTCACCAGGAATGATTTCAATCGACGGAACCAGGACTCGTTCAACATGCCGAAAGCACTCCTCATTTCAAGCAGGATCTCATCAGACTCTACGCCCTGGCCATGCTGTATCTGAAGAGAAGGTAACCACAGAGGCACCCTGCTCCTGCCGCGGCGAACACAGCGGATAATCCCGACCACTCCGCAATATAACCCAGAGCTATCGAGCCGGCAAAGAAGCCCGCGTCAATGCTTCCCGTGAAGACGCCTGTGGCCTTACCCCGATTGTCAGGGCTTTCGTTCTTTACGGCGAGTGCATTCAGCGCCGGGTATAGAAAACCATGCCCGAACCCCATCAAAACACCGGCCAAGGCAAGAATGAAGTGATTGGTAAGGAAGACGATCACCACCAGGCCGGCAAAAAGCAGCAGAAACGCCCGGGGTATGATCCTGGATTCCCCGACGCGGTCCGCCAGACGCCCCCCAAAAAGACGCGTCAGAACGGCGGTGCCTGAATAGCTGATGTAATAGTAGGCAAGGATGGTCAGGTGTCTTTCGGCGGCGAAGGGCGGAAGGAAATTGCCTGCTGCGGCCAAACCGAATCCGAAAATAAACGCGGTGGCGCAAGTCAGCAGAAGGCGGTTTCCCCGAAGAACGGCCAGGAGCGAAACGGCTGGTGAAGACCGATCGCGACGATAGGTCTCGGCGACGAGCAAATGGGCCAGCAGCGCCATGAGCCCCAGCATCGACGCCGTCGAAAACAGCCCCCGGAATCCAAAATGCTTGATCATCACCTCCGAAACCACCGGTCCCAGCGCAAGCCCCGTCAAACCGGATATGCCGAACATGCCGATGCCTTCGTTGAAGCGTCCTGAAGGGATGATGTCAGCAGCATAGGTGAAGGCAGCAGTCGCGCAGATGGCAATGCCAACCCCATGCAGAGCCCGGATGACAAGAAGGGGGATATAAACGGTTTGAATGGGGCCTTCCAAAAGGACGTAGAAGAGCGGCAGGAATGTCATGAGGAGCGAACCGACGGTGAAGCTCTTCTTTCGGCCGATGTGGTCGATCATACCGGCGATCCACGGGCGGCAGATGACGGAGGAGAGGGTGAAAGCACCCATCAGGATGCCGACATCGGAAGGGGTGCCACCACGATCCATAATGAAAAGTGGAAAGAGGAAGAAGCAGCTGTAACTCGAAATCGCAGCCAGATTACAGAAAGCCATCACGAGGAAGGTGGGAGTGTAGAGCATCCAGCCGAATCATTTCCAGTTTGAGGAAGCTTCAGGTATCATCTTCTTCGGCGCCCATTCATTTTCCATGCAATATAGGTCTTTTCATGCGATGGTTTCAATCACGGGATGATTACAGAATCATAGCACCCTTTTTTGATGCGGTTTTGGGTCCATTCATGATGCCTGTCCGTCGGGAAATCTGTCGATGGATGCATCGGATCGGAGCCCGCAAAGTCCTGGACATCTGCTGTGGAACCGGCCATCAAGACCGCTTGCTTGCCGAAGCGGGGATTCGAGTCGTCGGAATCGATCGATCCCCTTCCATGCTGAGGATCGCGGGAGCAAAATCCGGGAGGCGCATTCCTTTTCTGCTCTCAGACGCACGACTGCTGCCTTTTAAGGACGGCTCCTTCGATAGCGCCCTCATCTCCTTCGCCTTGCACGAGAATGAACCGGACCTCTGGCACCCCATGATCCGCGAAGCCATACGGGTCCTGCGTCCGGAAGGAAGACTGCTGATTGTGGACTACTTCACTCAACCGCCGGCAGAGACTCGAGCAGCATCGATCGTGATTGACGCGATTGAGTGGATGGCAGGAGAAAGACATTACAGGAACTACAAGAGATACATGGACTGCGGTGGGCTGAACCATGTCCTGCGCCAGCATCCGTTGCGGACGCTGGAAATCAAGTGCTGCTTTATGGGTTCGGTGGGTTTTGTCCTGAGCGCACCGGAGCACAACAAATCAACACCTGACGCCTGAGAGCCTGTTTGGGAAATGCCGTGTCTGCGATATTTCGGGAGGGGAGCAACCCCTCCCCTTCGAGAACCTCACGGGTGCTGTTCGCTGGGGCGGGGTATATCCCCGTATGAGCCTGCCATCAGGCGGCAACCTGGATTTCGAAAACAGGCTCTCAGGCTTCACAGCCTGAAGACCTGTCTCGGATGGATTGTCGTCTCGACGGGATTTGAGGTGACCCTTAATACGCTGATCTCAAGAAGCTCTTCTGACTTTCGGGTTGGGAGCCGTCATCCAGGCTGCCTTCGAGGAGGGACGACCAGCACGTTCATTGCCATCCCCCCGTTTTCAAGGATTACCCCTTCGCCAGGCTCCAAGACGTCCCGCAGTCCCGGTAGTGGACCGCGCTGATTCAAACGAATGAATGTGTGGACTGAACCGGCCTGCGCCTTTCACTATTTGGGGAACCTCAATGTGACAACATGCTCGTCGCCATCCCTGGAAGCCGTCAGTCCAATTTCCAGGCTGCTGTCCCGAATTCCTACCGCAAGAGGCGTTGCCCCCTCTTCTCCCTCGAAGTGGCCGATCTGCTTTACCAGATCAAAGACCCTCTTTCCCACTTCTTTTCCAGGAGTGGGAAGCTCCGTTTTTCGAAACTTGGCGAGCACCTTCACATCTCCATCATCGGAAGCCGATATGGAGATGCGCTTCGCATTGCTGTCAATTCCATAGAGAATGGCGAGAGCAAGCCACTTTATGGCAGCCTCGTCTTTGTCTTCGTCGTCTTTCAAAACAGACATTTCCCTGAGAGGTTCAGTGCTGAGGTAACAATCACACATTTCCTGAACCTTGAGGTGGTAACTTCTATTGTCTTTCATGGGATATTCTCCTTTCTCCGAGGTACGCTAAGAAAAGGATAACAATCAAATCAGACACATCAAGTTGATAGGAAGCCACTTTCCGACCCTTTGACCGGTTTTTGCGCAAGACCAAAATGGATGACCCCAGCATTTCCCATCAGAGATTTCAGAGAGAAGGACTTGAATCACCCATCTCAAAATACTATCTGGATCAGACATATCTACACAAGATGCCCTATTCTTTTCGTAAACAATTGTCGATAGTTTGTGAGATACACTGTTTGAGGTCTGTCAAGCCTTGACCAGGGGCGCCATGGGCAGGGAGGTGGCACTCATGGAAGAAAGTGGTGAGCCGGCGGAATCCAGTTATCCTGAAACGGGCAAGCTTATGGTTGTCGAGCGAGAGATCCTGAATGTCCTTCTGGTTGAGAACAACGAAGACGGCTACATTCTCGTCCGCAACCTGCTTGATGAAGCCCCACGATCGCGATTCAATCTGGACTGGGCGCGAGACTATGAAATAGCGATCCATGAGTTTGATCTCAAACGCCACGATGCCTATCTGGTCGATTACAACCTGAAAGGGCGAAGCGGGCTCGACATTTTGCAGGAAGCCATCGCACGAGGGTGCCGGGCGCCGCTGGTGCTCTTGACGGGAAGGCCCGATCCCGACATCGACATCGCCGCTGTGAGGGCTGGGGCATCCGATTATCTCATCAAAAGCGAAATCACACCCCACCTCCTGGAGCGTTCCATCCGATATGCCATAGAACGGAAGCGGGCCGAAGAGACTCTGAGGGATTCACAGCATCAGCTGCGACATCTTTCTGCCGAGCTTCTGCACATCCAGGAGGAAGAAAGGAAGCTCATCGCGAGCGAGCTCCATGGAAACCTGGGGCAGCTGCTGGTCGCCGTCAAGCTGGGTGTCGAGAACACCCTCGCTCACTTGAAAAGAGGCCGCATTTCCTCCCAGAAATTGGAGCCGCTTGTTCCTGTTCTCCAGCACGCCATCGAGGAGGTTCGGCTGCTTTATACGAAGCTGCGCCCCATTATTTTGGACGATTTGGGCATTGTGGCCACTTTGAATTGGTATGCCCGTGAATTCTCAGGATTGCATCCGGAGGTGGACGTCGCGACATTGATCGACGTCGATGAAGCGGAAATCCCGGACGAGCTGAAAGTGGTTATTTACCGCCTGGTTCAGGATGCCCTGGAGATCACCATCAACGGAGGGGCGCGCAAAGCGGTCAGCTTAAGTCTTCAGAGGGACGAAGAATCCATTTCTCTCCTGATCACTGCGAAGCCTCATGATGCCAAACCGACACACCTCAGCGGCGGGCAACACTCTCAACGCGCTCTGAACCTTGCCGCCATGAG
The DNA here is from genome assembly GCA_964557955.1 of uncultured Syntrophobacteraceae bacterium. Classification (GTDB taxonomy): domain Bacteria; phylum Desulfobacterota; class Syntrophobacteria; order Syntrophobacterales; family Syntrophobacteraceae; genus JALOOX01. Next base: position 67,599 of record CAZLCS010000023.1, on the reverse strand, counting down.
AGAGCGCACGATACTGTCCGGCGGACGTTTTTCGGAAGATTCGGACCACAAAGGCACCTGGACAACCCAAATGGTCTGGCCCGCCAAATAAAATAGACGCAAACCCTCAGTACACCTCCACAGAAAGAGATGTCCATTTCGCCGCTCGTCATGCCGGCAATCTTCAAGCCGGCATCCAGCTTTTTTGTGGATTCCGGCCAGAAGACTGCAGGAATGACGACTCAAGAGGTGGACACTCTATTGTGATGAGCTGTACTTAGGCCCCCTTTTCTCCTCGCCTCAGATCAATCCGTTCAGTCACGTTTCATAACCCGGAGCATCTCACCATAGCCCGTCCTTTGGTTCACGACATCTCCCGCCGGTTAAGCAATGAGGGCATCCAAGCTTCTCAGAACGGTTTCCGGCAAAGGCCGCACGACTCCCTTGCCCAGAAGATGGGCGAAAAATAGCGTGTGAGCAGCATGTTCAAGCTTTTCCAGTTTGAGAAAAGCGTCTTCGAGGGATGTCCCCATGGTGACGGACCCGTGTCGCTCGAGAAGAATCGCCTGGTGACGATCCACCAGCGTCTCGATGGACCTGGGGACTTCGTCCGTCGTGGGGGTGGCGTAGGCCGCTGTGGGAACTGCGCCGAACATCAGGTAGACCTCGGGAAGCGCTTCAGCCATAAACGGCAAGGATGCAACAGTGAACGCTGTCAGCATGGGCGGATGAGCATGCACAACCGCCTGGACGTCGTTGCGGCGGGCGTAGATCAACGAGTGCATGCGGATTTCGCTCGACGGCCTTGACCTGCCTTGCAGAACCTCTCCCCGGAAATTCACCAGAAGCATGTCCAGGGGTATCAATTCTCCTTTGGACTTGCCGCTCGGCGTAATGAGGAAGGAATCTCCTCCAACCCGGCAGCTGACGTTCCCATCCGTGGCAGCAACAAGGCCCTGTGCGTGAAGTCTTTGGCAAACATGAGCAAGAGAAATGCGCGCCTGGGTTGTTGTAAGCATGTGCAGTCCACTCCCGGATCGAGCTGTCCCCTGGTGACAAGGTGCTTTTCACCTTGTTTTGTTCAGTCAGTTTATATATCTGTACCACACCGTGAGCCTGAATCCACCATGCGATATTTCGCTCACCGGAATGATTACATCCACATTATCTGTACGAGGCCGCCGCGGGAATGTCAGGGAGAACTCCAGGCTTCCGATGTGGTTCCGCCTGAAAGTTTGTCAGCTGTATGACCTGAGATAAGGGACGTTCGTGATGAGGTGGTTCAAGAGGAGAAAGCATAGGGAGGACGCTATTCAGGAATCCGGCAGCATCCCTGATCAGGTGAACGAAGAGCCGGCGGATGTGACGGAGGACTTGAGCGATGGACATGAAACCTCCGGTGCTGAGAGCGTGGTGCAGAATGGAACCATGGAGGACCTTGCACCTGAACACGAAGGAGAGATGGAATCCGCCGAGACTGCGGAAGAAATCGAAGACGAGCGCCTCTCCAGGAAACGCTGGGGTGGTAGACTGAGGGACCGTCTGCGTAAGACCCGCGAGCGGCTCTCCAATCGCCTCGACCGGTTGATGGCCGGCAGAAAACACCTCGATGTGGATATCCTGGATGAATTGGAGGAGATCCTGATCACGTCCGACCTGGGAGTACGGACTTCTCAAAGGCTGCTCCAGCACGTGACGGAGGGAATGAAGCGCAAAGAGCTCGGTGACGCCGGGCTGCTTCGCGAGCATCTTCGCAAGGACATTCGGGACCTCCTTTCTCTGAATCCTGAACCATGGGACTTCAACAAGAATCGACCCTTTGTGATCATGGCCGTAGGGGTCAACGGAGTAGGCAAAACAACCACAGTGGGCAAACTGGCTCACAGGCTGAAACAGGAAGGACACAGCGTCATGCTGGTCGCGGCGGACACTTTCCGGGCGGCCGCCGTCGAGCAGCTGGTTCTATGGGGCGAGCGAACGCAGGTTCCCGTTGTCCACCAGAAGAGCGGATCGGACCCTTCAGCCGTGGTCTTTGATGCCATAGAAGCCGCCGTTGCCCGTAACGTGGACGTCGTCCTGCTGGACACCGCCGGCCGCATGCACACGAAAGCGAACCTCATGGAAGAGCTCAAGAAGATTCAAAGAGTCGTCGCCAAGAAGCTCCCGGGCGCACCCCATGAGATCCTGCTGGTACTGGATGCCACAACCGGTCAGAATGCGCTTTCCCAGGCCAGGCTGTTCAAGGAAGGTGTGGGGGTGACCGGACTCATTCTCACCAAGCTGGATGGGACGGCCAAAGGGGGAATCATTACGGCTGTCTGTGAAGAAACGGGAGTTCCCGTCCGTTTTATCGGGGTCGGTGAGGATGTTGAAGATCTCAGACCCTTCGATCCTGACGAATTCAGCCGAGCCCTTTTTTGACCGGGCGCAGAGAAAGGATGGCCATGAAAGGTGCTTTGGAGGGAATTCAGGTCCTGGACCTGTCTCGATTGCTGCCCGGACCTTTTTGCTCCATGCTGCTGGCGGACCTGGGTGCGGACGTCATCAAGGTCGAAGATCCCCGTGTGGGAGACTATATTCGCTGGTGGCCTCCAAAAATCGGAAAGAACAGCGGGTTTCACGTGGTCCTGAACCGCAACAAGCGGTCGCTTTCCCTCAATCTGAAGTCACCGGAGGGAAGAGACATCTTGCTGCGGCTTGCCAGGGATGCGGATGTCGTGCTGGAGGGTTTCAGGCCCGGGGTCATGAAGAAGCTCGGTCTGGACTATGCCACTCTCAAAGCCGTCAATCCGAGGATCGTCTTCTGCTCGATTTCCGGATACGGGCAGGAGGGACCGCGCTCCCAGAAGGCGGGGCACGACATCAACTACCTGGCTCTGAATGGGGTCTTGTCCTATGGCGGGCGTTCCGGTCGCCCCACGATCCCCGGGGTTCAGATCGCCGACCTCGGCGGAGGCGCCCTTCTCGCAGCCTTCAGCATCCTGGCCGCACTGCTGGCTCGCGAGCGTCTCGGCAAGGGGCAGTCTATCGACATTTCCATGACGGATGGAGCCATGACCTGGAATTGCCTGCGCTGGGGCCAGTTCATCGCCGACGGACGCATCCCTTTCGCGGGAGACGATTTTCTCAACCATGGCTATGCCTGCTACAATGTTTATGAGACCGGTGATGGGCGTTTTATGGCTTTGGGAGCTCTGGAACCCCAATTCTGGAAAGCTTTCTGCCAGGGAATGGATCGACCGGACTGGAACCGTGAGGACTATTTCGATCCCGGCCCACATCAGGCCGTCCTCGAAGCAGAGATTGCGGCGGCGTTCAAACAAAGGACTCAGGCCCAGTGGGTCGAGATTCTGTCCCCATTCGACTGCTGCTGCGAACCCGTGCGCAACCTGGCTGAAGCGATGGAAGACCGTGAACTGCAGGCGAGGCAGATGGTGGTGACCCTGGTGCATGAAAGCTGGGGAGCATATCGGCAACTGGGGATAGCGCCGAAGTTTTCAGCAACGCCGGGCGATATCAGGAGTCACGCCCCTGAGCTCGGTGAGCACACCGAGCCGATTTTAGAGGCCCTCGGATACGGCCCGGCCGAAATCGATCGGTTCAAAGAGGCTGGGGTTGTGTGAGATGCTGCCCCTGGCGTCAGGCTCTGCGTTCAGTCTCCCATCAGCGAGTGTGACCGGGAAGCTGAATCGTCGTGCAGCTCTTTCCGGGGGCGCAGGTGCGAGTCGTCGCAGAGGGGGTCGAAGCGCCCTTGTCGCCCGACGAGCTTCCCATGGAATAGCTCACCTGGCTGAGCACTCTTTCCATCTCATCACCCTGGCATTCAGGACATGTGAGCTCGGCGGGATCGGACGAACTGGTGAAGAGAAACTCCTTGATGTGCCCGCACTGGACGCAACGGAATTCGTAAATGGGCATGATTTCTCCTTTTCGTGAATGAAGGAACCACCTCAAATCGATAAAGCTTTTAACAAATGGTTTTCGGGGAGTCAAACCGTCCTCGCAGGCGGCGGAGCTTCCCATTCGGATGAGTCCCCCTCTGGATGAATATGAAGTACATTGAAACAGAGCGTTCCCGATGCCCCCTCTGTGTGCTCCGATCGAAGAATTGAGCTGCTTCGGATGCTGCCCGCCCATCCGACCATACCATTACGATCCGCTGGATTTTATGGGCAGTCTGAGAAGAGAGCTGATCGAGAACCGAGAGGCTTTTCTGAATTCCCCCCTTCAGGTCAGACCGATCGTTGGTTATCATTGCTGGGCTTTGGGATTTCTGGATCCCCGAGGAAGAACTGCAGGGTGCCTGCTCCACCCCGCCCGAAACGATGGTGAGGATCTGAGGGGGTTGGTCGATTACGGCAGCAAGTGCCGCCGCGAGAGCTGCCGGGCGGCTCGGGTGTTCGACGAGTTGCCGCCGGAGGGTCATGCCTTCTGGCTGGAGCTGGCGCGAGGACTGAATCCTTTCTATTACTCGAGCCATCGAGGCAACCCTCTGTTTCACATACTGCTCTGGGGGGCGGAGCTCCTGGAGCGATTGCGTTGTCATGCCGGCCATATGGCCTGGACTTCGACGGAGCTCATTTACTTTTGTCCATTTCTGGTGCGCAAAGCCTGGAAACCTCAGGCCCATCGATTCCTGTTCAGCTTGTTGCTGGATCGCCTGGAATCCGTGGAGGGGTGGACCACCGCCCTCGAGGCGTCAGCATGTCGGCTGCTGAGTGGAATTCCTGGACTGTCTGCGATCCAGGCAATGAGGAGTGGCTCTGAACCCTGTGGTACAAGGGACTGCGTCTGGACACATCAGGCATCGGAGAGGGCCGACCTCCTTGATTTCGTGCGACTGGAACTTGGCATCAGGAGAGCCGGGGGCATTCAGCTGAGAAAGGCCGGAGAGGCGATTATTGCTTTGGCCGAAGAGATGCCGGTCTTTATCCCTTGAGCGGCAGCCCCCGTCGCCAGGTGAACGTGTCCAGACTTTTGAGAGAATGTCTTTCTTCTGTTCGAATGAAGATGCCCGGGAGAAGTGTGCATCATGACCAAATCCTCTGAAACAAGCCATGAGCCCAGCCAGCGGGAACGAACCTTCCCTGCGGATTGGACTATCGAAACACTTCGGACCAATTGGATGGAGCACCTCAAGAATGTCATGCAGGATGCTTCGGTCTCAATCCCCCTCAAGCGAGTCTTGCACCAGGTTGAACGCAGCCCTGTCTATCAGGAAATCATGGCTCGCTGGGGTGACATGAATGGTGAGGAGCGGCTGAGGATTTGGAAGCGCCTGTTGGAAGAGAGCGGCAAGGCGATGTCGGAGATCCTGCCGATATGCGTGCTGTGCGGAGAATGCTGCCGCAAGGGAAGTCCGACGCTCCAGCTTGAAGACCTGGAGCTGCTCAAGCTCGGCAGACTGCCCTGGCATGAATTGTTCACCATTCGAAGAGGACAGCCTGTCCACTCGCCCTTCAAAAACGAGATCTCGTTTCTCGTGGATGAACGGGTCAAGGTGAGAGAGAAAGCCGGAACACAGGAATGCGTCTTTTTCGATCATGCGACGGATCAGTGCCTGGTCTATGAGGACAGGCCCGCTCAGTGTCGAGCCCAGGCCTGCTGGGATCCGACGTTGGCGGAGGATTTGGCTAAGCAGCCTTACCTCACCCGCCGGGATGTTTTCGCGGATATCGAACTGCTCCTGGACCTTATTGAAGAACACGACCAGCGGTGCTCATTCAGCGCACTCAAGAATGCCTTCGAGCGCCTGGAACCGGACAATGCCGAAACCCTTGATGAGATTCTCAACCTGCTTGCCTACGAAGATCATTTTCGCCATTTCCTGGGTGAACAGCTCAAAATTCCTCGGGAAAACCTGGACCTGGTCTTCGGAAAGAGCCTGGTCGACCTGGTTCCTCTTTTCGGATTTCGCGTTGTGGAAGAGCCCGATGGCTCCAAATGCCTCGTCCCGGATGAGCAGGGACTCCCGAATCCGCCAGGCAATCCGTGAACAGGACGTCGAATTACAGCAGCACCTCACCACCGCAAGGGCGTTGAAAAAGAACGGACGTTTGTCAGATCCAGCAATCATTCAGGATTGCTGTTGCCCATCGTCAGACGAGGCAGGTCGTAGCCACGACCCCATCGAGGTGTAAGGACGGGAAACTTCTTTGAGATTTTTGCGGCACTGCAGGAAGCGCTCTTTCATCTGCTGCAGCCAATCTGCATGCCGGCTTGCAGCCTCCTTGCTGGTGAAGAAAGCATGCTCCCCGGCTTCAGTGCGCACAGAAACACACTCCCCGGCAATCTCATAGGTTCCAAGGCTGCTGCACAGCATACAATGGATACCGCCGCCGGGCAGAAATCTGAATGTATCCCCTCCACAGACCGTGCACCGGGGAACCTCGGGAGTTCGAGGGGCGGAACCATTCAGCAGGGAATCTGCAATTCGAGCCGCCGTTTGGCGGGTAGCCTGATCGAAGAAAATCTCACCGGGAAGCGCACCGTAGATCACTGAGCTCGCTCTGAGATCTCCGAAAGTGAGTTTGACGAAACTTTCGACATTGAGCTTCGTTGAACCTTCCAGCCCGGGTATTCCAGCGATGGCGACACCCGCAGCCGGTTTTCCCCACATTGCCTCGAGCTTCCCGTAAAAGCTGAGCCCCCGATCCAGGAAGACCTTGAGGCTCGCATTAGCTGCCAGCAAATAGGTCGGTGCCGCCACTACGTACGCATTGCATCCCGCCAAAGCATCCAGGAGTTGATTGAAATCATCGCGCTGGCGGCATTTCATTTCACCGAAGAGGCACTGGTAGCATGCCTTGCATGGTCGAATCTCCCACTCAGGAAGCCGAAGAAGGCTCAATTTCCACTCTTGTGGGAAAGACGCGTAGACTTCCTTGATGAACATCTCACAGTTGCCATGTTTCCTGGGAGACCCGATGATTCCGAGCAGTTCTTTCTCCATCTTCACCCTTTCCTTTTCAGCCGGCCGCACAACGGGAGACAACCATCACGAGGGATTCGGATAATCATAGAGAGAACACGCAAGTGCTGAAAGCAAAAAAAAAACTAACCGGCGGGGCTAGGACCGGTTAGCTTTTGAGGAGGAAAGAGTTAGTTTCTTGTGTCCTCTGCCAAGAGCAAGGTATGTGCCATCTCAGGCCGTCAGCAGGTCGTCCTGCTAACTCTTCACGTTCACTAGCAAAGTTGGAAGGCCATTCTCACTCTCATCTCAAAGCCAGCATCGGACCTATCCCATAATACAGCCATAATCACGCCATAATCATACAATCGCGCCATAATCACTCTGGGGATTCGACAACCCCAAACACCCATTCGTTGCTCCCCTGCCACCCAAGAGACTGACGGCTCTCTCGCCGGCGTTCCCCGAAATCGGCATCACTCTTCTTTCCAGGACATGAAGCCATTCCCGACAGCGCCGGGACTGTCCATGGAGATGGACTGAATCGCACCGGTGCTTTGCTGCACCAGGGCCGTCACGTTCCCCTCTGCATCGACATGCAGGTTGGGGGTCACGGAAAGACCTATGCCGAGATCGACGTTTTCGCTCACCACGGTCTCGTTTTCTCCCTGCTTGAAAGCAGGATCTTTGTAACCGGTACCCGTTTTGTAATACAAGGCCCAGAACTTGGAGGTACCCTCGAAGGAGCAGTAATCCGCACTCGGAGTGTAGGTGGTGAAGGCGACCAGTTCCCCAAAGACGGTGGCCTGGCCCAGGTTTCGCTCGCCGGTATCGGGGAAATCCTTATACCAGCCGTTATTGACTGCGCTCAAAAGCTCGTTGAAATTGCTGACTCCCGAGACGCCGCTGACGGTGTCTCCACCCACGGAAACGGCAGAATTGCTCACATCGAGAAGACTCGATGGCGAATAAGGAACGGCGGCCCAGGTGAATTTCGGATTCTTCGGATTCGTGGTGTCAGCAGGCTCCTTGATTCCATAGAAGCTCTGCTGGTCCGAGGACCTGGCGCCGGTCGCATCTTCTCTGTTGAAGAACCTCCCGGTGCCGAAATACACCCAGAAACGATTCTTATCATCCTTGGCCACGGAAGGAGCGGCCACGATGGGCTGCCCGTTGTGAACGGTCGTCAGGTCGATCAGCGTGCTGTCGGTGATCCAGGAGGAGGGATTCAGAGGACTCGCCGCAGGGGTATGGGTGGCCATCTTGTCGTCCACCACGATGCGCCGGAGCTTCCCGCCCCACCCCTCGGTAAGGTTTCCTTTGACCGTCCCGAAGTAAAGCACATCCGCACTGTAGTCGAGATTGAAGTCGACAGCCACCAGGTCGGATACGAATGACTTGGTGTCCAGCGCCACAAAATAGTCCTGCCCTGAAGCCGCCAGCTTCGTGACCGTGGGCACCGAGGCGGTCAGCCCTTTCAGATCCACCATGAAGATCTTGGCGGATTTGGAGCTCGTAACCGATGCGAGAGCAGCCGGACCGGCTCCATCCGTATCGTCGATGGGGCCGGAGCCAAAGACGAGGTACCAATTCTGGCCCGTGATGACACCGCTCGCGTTCTTCTGGGTCGCCAAAAGAATAGTCGGATAAGAGGTTGTGAAACCCAGCTCATCGAAGGACAACTCGGCAAGCACTGTGGGGGGGACCTCGGGGTCCGTGACGTCCATCACGACATAGGCTGAACGCATGGTGGGATCGTTTGCGTCAAGGGTATCGTTTTTGTTGACATCGGCATTGATGGCCCCCCCTCCGAGACGCATTCCACAGACCAGGACCGTGCCCCAGCCGTTGGGATGAGTCGCATCGTCCGGGAAAATCCTGGCGTCAAACACCCTCGGCTTCGCATCCACATAGTAAACGTGGGAATAATTGGGAGAAGTCAGCCAGTAGAGATGGGGGAGCAGATTGAAGGGTACGTATGCCCACAGCTCACTGCCCAGGTCATGCTCCGCTTCACCGTTGAGCTCTTTCAGGAAACTCTTGTTCTCCTTGTCGTAGAACCCGCCGTTGAAGGCGTGGATCATGCCGTCATTGGCGCCCGCGTAAACGACCGTTCGCCGGTCTTTATACTTGGCATAGAAAGCAGAGTAACTCTTGTCCCTGTAAATCAGGTCGAAATCTTCCGCAGGCTTTCCAACCACGGTGGGTGTCGAATGGACGATATCTCCAAGCCGCCAGGTCTCGAGGGTCCCGGCCAGATCGTCGTCATAGTTCACCTGTCTGCTCCGGAAGGGAGCGATGGTCGAGGCGGGGCTGCCCACGGTATCGGTCCCCTGGTCTTTGCCTCGAATGTAATCGATCACGCGCTTGGTCTGGCGTGACCTGAAGGCCGACAGGTTGCCGCTCGGAATGAGATTGTTGGAGTTGTCCCGAGGAGCCGTGAAAGGTGTATGTGTGTGGAGATACGGAAAGATCTTGGCGGTGTTGACCAGGTCCGCTGCACTGGGATCCGTGGAAGTCTGAAAATCAAGTGTAGCATCCGGGATGCCGTCTTTATTGGCATCAACCATGGTGAAGATATATCTATGTTTGGTATTCACACCGTATGTTCTTTGATTTACTATATTAGTATCCGAAATCTCATTCAGCCATTTGGACGTATTCCAAACATACTTGATCCCTGAAATGGGCGTCTTCTCCACATAGGCATTTCCGACCATGCCGACAACATATCCAGGAAGGCTGGTATTGGTATACTCATTCCCGTCAAGATATCCATTTCCGTTTGCATCTTTGTATTTGTAAATGTCTGTTGTGCCATCTGCAAGTACTTTATACATGACAATCAGGTCAGACTTGTCAGGGCATTTCAATGTGTCGGTTTCGTTGCAGACGTCGAGTCTGGCATTCTGATTGGTGTCTTCCCGCATATTTCCGTGCTTGTCGATGAAAAGAGCATGCACCTGACCGGCCCATTGGACCTTGTTGAGATTCTTGTCTTCGAATTGGGGATAGAAGACGGCCTGGTAGACGGCGCCCTCGCCGGATCGCGTGTTGGAAATGACGGAGGCAGCCGTTCCCGAGGAGATTCGAGAGAGAATGGACTCGATGGCCCGTACCAGGGCGTCTTCCAGTTCCTGTCCGGATGGTGCGGCAGCATAATTGTCAGGATTGCTGTCGCCGTCGAAGTCCCACTCCTTGCGATTGTAGGGGGCGGCCTGCTCCTCCGCTTCCGTGTTCGGCCTGCCGTCCTTGTTGACGTCCACGTATCCGCCGTTGATGGCTGCTTCCTTGAGCAGCTGGGCTCCCTGACCGAATGCGAATATGGTGAAAATATTCAGACTCTGGATCCCCGGCAGGTCCTTGCTTCCCGTTCTGAGATCGTTTGTGTGTGCATACAAGGCCACGTCGCGAAGATAATCGGTCCCGTCGCTGTCGTAACTGCCGGTCGGAGTGCCGGCGTAGTCCTTGAGGGAACTGGGTATATTCTTATCCTTGGTCGACTCGCCATCGGTGATGAGAATCACGAAGCCTTTCGAACAGGGAACGAATGCGCCCCTGTCGTTAAAATAATAAGGATCCCAAGTATTGCTGATCGTGTATTCTTCGCTGTTGTAATACCTGGATTGCTGTCCGAAATAGTTCATGACCGTGTGCAGGGTTTCGGCCAGGGGGGTCCAGGTGCTGGGATAGATGCCATTGATGGTCGTCGCGATATCACTGATCGGCGAGCCCACGTACTGCAGGACCTTTCCGCCCTCTTCATATCGATAGACGGTGAGTCCGAAGCGAATCTTGTCTCCGTTCTTCTGAATCAAGCCGGTGGGATTTGGATCGACCTTCACCCTGAGGTAGAAGGTGCCGACCGTTCCAACTTTCAACGTGGTGGAGTCCGTCCGCTGCCACACTTCTCCATTGGACCACCCATTCCCTTCGTTGGTTACGCTGCTGATCGCGTAAAAGGTCACTGCAGGCACCTGGGGCGCCGGAGAAGAATTGAACGAGGAGCTGATGCTCATGACCCAGCTCTGGTGAAAGGGGGACATGTATTTGCCGCTGACACCGTCAAGATCGGAGACAGTGTTGGTATCATCATAAACCTTGTATTCGCCGCGCTTGCTGGAAGCACCATCCGGTCTCTCTCCTGCGAGCACCGTGGATCCATCCCCTGCGGTGGAGACCATTCCGCCGGTCATGACCTTCTTGGCTACATCCATTCGCTTCATGAAGAGCCAATTGAGAAAGTTACCGTACCACTCCCCGGCCTCCGCTTCCTTAAAATACTTGTTTGTTCCATCATAAGTGTAGCGCTTCTTGCTAAGGAAGTAACCGTAGTACGTTGTCGACGGAACATACCCGGCATTGGAGCGGACAGCAGTAGCAGTGGAAGAGGACTTGTAGCCGGCTTCTCTCTCCTGGTAAGCAAACTCGTGCATGCTGCCCGAGTTGTCGAGGATCACCATCACCGACGGCTTTTCCACAACCGAAACGAACGGGGGAGTGGCGGCATAATCAGACAACTGATTCAGGGCGTAGCACCAGGAAGACAGCAAAATCATGGAAAGGAAGAATGCGACCACACAGCATGATCGCATGGGAAGATTCCTCTTGACTGGATGCATCACAACAAAACGAAGGTGACTCATATTCGTCTCCTCAGAACTGGTTCACCAGGCGAAGCCGGGTAGATCGGATCGCCTCGCACACCTCAATTCGTCCGGGGGCTGCCGGCCCGGAAACCGCACCGGGTTGCTCAGAGAGGCCGTACGGGCTCCAAGGGCCTGCCATCCCGGCTGCTAGTCACCATGCGGCAGCAGGTCGATGGTGATCCGGCCGATGATCTTCCGGTTCTTCGACAAACATTCGACCCAGACTCGTTGCCCTTCCATCAGTGCTTCACGTGATACAATCTTGTCATAGCGACGGTATGCCTCGTCGATACCTGTCTCCAAGAATATCGTTTCCTGAGTCAGCACATATGGCGTATTGTTGACGAAGATCCGCAGCTCCTTGTTCACCGAGTCCAGATGCGGACCCCGCGTGATCACCCCGTAATCCGGTTCTCCTGCTGCGAACCCGGCCTGCACCTCCTGGGACGAAGCAGCATTGGGCCGCTCGTCCGAACGGGCCAACGTCGTGGTGACAGAGAGCACTGTGATCAGAGCGAGCACGAACAAGCCAACAAGGGCTGGGTTGACTCTCGATGCGATCATTGGGAGTTTTCCTTTCTACCTGGAGTGTCGCCAGCGGGCCAATATGCGCGCCATACTGTTGTCTGCACCATGATACTGGGAGCGGATATCGTAGATGATCCATGCTCCACCCCCTGCCACGTTCTTGCCCTCTCCCTCGTATCCGGCGATCATTTGGAGAGCATTGCCCGTCGAAAGCTGCGGGTTGCTGAAAACGCGAACATTGGTGTGGGGCTGGTTGACTGTGGTCGCCGTACCATCGGGATTCAATGCAGGATAAAAGGCGTCCCGGCGGGTGTCGGTGGTGGGATCGGCAGGGTCGGCAGGGTCCATGGCATAGAGGAGAGTCCCTGATCCGGGCTCTTCTCTTGTGATGAAGTCGGGATCCACGATCCTCACGTTCTGCCTGAGGGAATCGGCAGTCCAATTCCGCTCGCTGATATTTTGTTCAACCAGTTCTTTTCCCATGTGGACGCCCCCCTCAGCCTCGTGGAAGGCTATCTTCTGAAGCTTGTCGTTGGAAGCGATCCTGGTTTCGGTGGTGCTTGTTTGAGTGGCGAAGAGGCCGATCACCGAAAGCAATCCGATCATGAGCAAAGCCAGTAAGAGTGCCGAACCTCTTTCATCGTTCAGGACTTTCATGATGTCCTCTTTTTCTTTCTGGAAGAATCCTCCAAAGTCTGAAGCCTTTTCCTCAGCCGGTCTCCCACAGCACTCAGAAACCGACGGCCTTCACAGAAGTGATTGAGGTGCGGTGAAGGATGTTCCTGCTGTCCAGCCAGGTCACAATGAGCCGAATGGTCTTATTGTTATCCACCGGCTGATTCACGGCGATGTTGTGATACATGCGGTAATCGATGCCACTCCGCATCGCCGCATCGCAGTTCGGAGTGACAATGTTGGTGGTTGCATCGATGGTGATGCAGCCATCGGCAGTCACGGCGCCCGCTGCGACCGTGTCGTCCAGGCCGAAGCTGCCTCCTCCGTCGTCGAACCCATCTTTGTTCGCATCACGGACGGTGGACTGCCCCCCGTCGTCGTCGGCATCATTCAGCCACGGGCTGCCATCGCCTCGATCCTCATACGGCCAGGTCATGAGGACTTCCATTCGATCCTGGCCCAATGCGCTTGCCCTGCTGATCTCGTTGGAGAAAGCATTGCTGACGACAGTGGAGGCCTGGAGTCGATAGAGAGCCAGCATCCCAAAAGCAAACACCGCGATTGCGGCGATCACTTCCAAAAGGGTAAATCCTTCCTGCTTCCTGAGCTTCGTCATCATCAGGCTCCTGAGCTCATAAATTCCTGCACCGGACCGTTGAAGTGAGGAGTCTCCGCCGGAACTGATCGTTGGCAGGGCCGAAAATGACGGTGCCCTGCTGGTTCAGGTATGTGTTGGAGTTCCTGTATTCTTTGTCCCTTCTGCCTGACCGCGCTACCATGGTTATTTGAATCGATCTGATACTGCCCAGGTTGGCTGCAGGGTTGGCGATGACGGCCCCGTTGGCATCCAGGTAGACCAAGTCCAGTGCGTCGACATCCTCTGCCACGGGCTGTGCACCACCACCCCAAACCGCTCTCCCTAAGGTGGTTCCATTGAGACTGTATCGGATCTGCTCGTTGGGATCGTTGGCGGCATCGACGAGAAGTCCGTCTTCATCAACATCCACCGTGAACTGCAGGGTGGAGGAAGTCGCTTCCAGGATGCCGAAGTTTGGCGACGACGCCGGGTTGAAGCCCGCCATCCTGAGATCTCTGCACATGATATCCATGGCCGCCCTGAGCTCCTGCTGCATCGATGCCACGTCATCCTGAACGACGTAAACCTTCTGCTGAGTCTCAAAGGTCCTGTAAACAGCGACCATCACCAGCCCTGTTAATGCCAGGGCAACGAGCAGCTCAACCAGCGTAAAACCGTTCTCTTTGCGTATCATGACGGGTTTCCAACATCCTTCTCCAAGAAGAAGCTTACTGTTGCCATCCATTATTCCATTTTCTGATTCTTACAGAGCCCGAGGTCAGCGACCCCACGGCGTAGGCTCCGTTGTCGCTGTTGGTGAGGTAGCAGTAGCCACTGTTTGCGAATCCCTGGGGATTGAAGGTGGCCCTGTTGGCTGTGAAGGTGACGTTGTCGTCCCAATTTGTCCCGGGAGGGTTTGTAGCGGTGACCGTAGCAGCTCCGTGGCCAAATGAGACCCCGCTTCCGTATTGGTTGACCAGGCTGACTGCAGGTTCCCCGGAAGCCACCCAGTTTCCGGTATCATCCAGGAATTGAAGCTGATAGGTATTGTTGGCGGTATCAAAGAGAATCCCCCAGCTTCTGTTTTCCTTGATGGCGTTCATGCGAGCCTTGTTCATGCGTGAATAAAGGTCCCGGGCTGCTCCCCTGAGCCTGTAGTTTGCCAGCCAGTTTTCGGTATCGAAGGATGAAGTCACAATTCCGAACATGACAAGAAGCCCAATGACCACCATCAGCTCCACCAGCGTGAAGCCTCTATTGTCCGATGGTTTCATGCCCAGTTTTTTGGGCCATATGGCTTTCACCGGCTTTCTCCTCCTGCATTGCGATAATGGATGCCACTACAAACACTGCTCTCCGTGCATTGCTTGTACAGTCGCCGTTTGGGGCGGGAAGTCCCTGTTCCTGTTGAGAACAGTGAGCCCCGCCAGAAGCCTCTGGAAAAGTATCGGATGCACCGGGATTGCACTGAAGAAAATTATGGAGGGTGAGCCAGCCGCCTTCATTCAGGCCCGACAATCGTTTCCTCTGCAGAATATCAAGTGGCAGGGTCGCAAAATCTTAACGAGGGGAGCAGAACTAAAATTACTGATTTTAGAACAAGTTGGTTCATAAAACAGAGAGGGGACTCTCCCCCTCCCTGTCTGGAGCTACTTTCTCAGTTTGCCATGTTGAGGCCAAAGTCCGGGTGTGGGGGACTCTTCGCAGTCTATTCTCAATTGAAGATCCATTCGAACAAGGAGAAATGCAGGGCACTCGGGTTCGCGACGACCGGGCGGGAGTTGTCGGTGAGTGTGATCGTCACCGTGTCGACACAACCGGATGATGGGACAGTTCGTTGAGCTTGAATGGTTCCTGCTCCGGCCATACTCAGAACATAACTCGTTGCGGTGCTTCCCGATGTCAAGTAGTTGGCATTACTACAGTTATTGCCAAAAGAATAAAGACATCCCAGCGTGTTGGCGTACCGATTGTTGTCGGCCCAGAAGGCTTCCTGATCCATTTTGGCTCTGAGCAGAGCCTCCACCGCCTCGGTCTGCTTGGCGCGGTTCTGATGGTTGATGTAAGCCGGTGTAGCTACGGCAGCCAGGATAGCCACAATTGAGATGACCACCATCAGCTCAACCAGGGTGAACCCTTTTTCCTTCATGCCCATCATGAAACAACCTCCATGCTCGTTTTTCGATGTCAGCTACTGCCTTCAGTGTTTCCTTAATCGGATGTGTATTGGAAAATATTGAGTGAGATTATTGCAGACTCCTCCATCTCGCTTGTCTCGGTGCCACCGATTCGGTATGAAGCAGATTCGAAGGCTCGACCAATGCATGATGCGGCCATGGTCCCGAATACTGAAGCTCGAGAACGACTCACAAGACGATGCCCGGGGGACACCTCCTTGGAGAGCGCATGAAACTGGAGCAAGCCCTCCTCGAACGTGACCTCGATTTCACAGGGGCCTTCATGGCCACCAATGAGCTCGTTTCGGCCATCCATATGGCTCCGGACATGGTCAGCTTCACAACGAAGGAAGCCCTCGAACATACTCTGACCAGCCCGGTCCATCGCCGGCAGAAACAGTCTCTTTTTCTCTACAAGGCGGCTGCAGAGGGTCTGGCCTCATTGGCGTCCTCGGCGGGGGTCCCCCAAGCCGTCGCCATGAGCGCCGTTGAAACACTCAAGAAGATCTCCTGTGCCGACATGCCTGGACCGCAGCAGGCCGCAGCCGAAGCGCTCGGCAGCCTCCACCTCGACATCCGTGGACCTGCCCTGAAGCCGCCTCCGATGCTGGAAACGCCGATGCTGGACTGGGAGGGTCTCCAGGCACGGGCAGGTATCAGAAGCGATGTTCCATTATACGTCTATGGCAGAAGTCTTGCCGCAAAGGCCAATGGTCGCGAGGAGCTCCTCGTTGTGAAGCTTCTGGGCGCAGAGGATGACCCTTCCTGCCTTCAATGGGAGGTCGCGTGGATGAATCACCTGCGCACCATTTCACATCTGCAGGCTGCTTTTCGAGTGCCACGGCCACTGGATCTGGGGGGATGTTACATTTTCAGGCTTGATCGGCTTCCCGAGAAGGTAAACGGAAGCTTTTCGAGGCCACTTCACCGTGACCGCCTGGCCATCGCCTACAAGACTCAGAGTGACTATTTCGTCTATGTCAACGGTCATCGAGACGACACGGGTATGGACGAGGCCGGCCTGCTCCGGGTGCTCGGTCATTGTGCATGCCTGCTGGGTCAGCTCACCTCAATGGGCATCGTTCACCTCGCACCCATCCCACTTTTTCACAATCGAATTCAGACCCATCGCCGAGCTGACGGCGGCCTTTATCAATGGTCCCGAGGTGGTCGTCTCGATCGCTGGCTCCATTCGTGCCAGTATCCGAACCTGGGGCTGACCGGCATTCGGGATTTTGAGCATTTCATTTCCTGGAGCGGAAGGACGGCACAGCTCTATGAGCATATCGGGACACATCTCCTGAGCCTTGTGCTCGTGGCGGGGAGTTACTTTCGCAATCAGAGACCGGGCTATTTCGGAAGAAACGCGGACGGGACCACCGTGGATGCGCGAGACCTCTTCATTCAGCGGGGTTTTCGAGAGCTCATTGAAGGTCTCTTTCAAAGGTATTACACAGGATTCGTTGGTCATTCCCCCGCTCACGACACCATGGCGAGCCTCGATCTGGACAGGCTCAGTCAGCGGCTGGTGGACGAGCTGGGCATGGACCGGTACATGGAAGAAGTCTTTCGCGTGGTGGATCAACAGCAGATGTCCGAAGAGGAATTCCTTGCATTTCTGGTTGATCGCGGACTGTCGGCTGAGCAGGCTTCAAACATGCAACGCGGCGTCGAAGATATCACGTTGCTCACGGGTCCTCATCTCGGGCGATTCAACGACCGCATTTCGGTTCCTGAGCTCATCCAGTGCGTCTCCGCAGTTTCAGCACTATGCGTTGCCGATCGCTTTCTCATGGAGCGCAGTACTCAGACCACCATAGGCATGATGAGACCGAGATAGGTGGGGTCGTCCGCACCCACGAAAACTCCGCCATGAAACTGGTCCACCCATTCAAACCGAACCTGTGAGCTTTCAATCGCCTGGATCGCGTCCATGACATACCGGATGTTGAAGGAGACGGTAAACTCCTCGCCGTCGTATTCGATATCGACGGCATCACTGGCCTGGCCCGTCTCGGGATTGCCGGAATCCAGTTCCAGAACTCCCGGCTTCACTTGAAAACGGACATGACGCCATTTCTGGTCAGAGACAACCGCCGCGCGTTTCAAAGCCTGGAGAAAGGGGTCTTTTTCCGCCAGAAAAGCAGATGGACGTTCGTCAGGGATGATCAGCTGGTATTCGGGAAATTCGGCATCGAGCAGTTGCACGCTCAGTAAGGTGTCCGGGACTCCAAGCAGGAGGCTGTTTTCGTGAATCGCCAGGCTGGCATCTCCATCTCTTTCCAGGAGTTTGAGGATCTCCTGAACACCCTTTCTTGGAATGATCACGCCGTTCCCGACCTCCAAGCCCTTAAACACAGACTCGGGCACTTCACTATACACCAGGCGGTGGCCATCGGAAGCCACAAATCGGAACGCTTCAGGACCCAGATGATGCCAGTAAAGCCCTGCCACACTGAACGGATCTTCGTCGGAAGGAATACTGTAAAGCGTCCGTGCTAGAGCCTTCCGAAAAGCCTCCCGCTCAAAAGGCATACGGGGAATCTCCTCGAAAAAATGAACAAAGGGAAAGTCGTCTGCAGGGATGGTCGCCAGTTCAAATCGGGAGCGTCCTGTCCGGACGGTCAGTCGATTGCCGAAATGAGTTTCGAGATCCACCACTTCCTGGGGAAGCTCGCGTACAATCTCGAGCAGCTTTTTGGCGGAAACGGTCATGGAACCGGGTTCTTCGATTTTTGCCTTCAGCTGAGTCCAAATGCTGAGCTCCAGGTCCGTCGCGGTAAATTCCATCATTTGTTGTTCGTGGATGGCATTCAAGAGAACATTGGACAAGATGGGCATGTGGGTCTTCTTCTCGGTAGTGCTCTGAACCCTCTGAAGAACTTGAACCAGACTCACCTTGTCTATGTGAGCTTTCATGCGTCCATCCTTTGATTTTAATGATGTTGTTTTTAGAATCCCTAAATATGAAAAGATTCACCATCTTAATCAGGGGTTGCCGGATTGTCAAAAAGATTGGTAATTTATTGAAATAAGATAAAAAATCTTTGGAACTCCTATGTTGAAACCATGAGATCAAATGAGCTCAGACCGTGCAGAAGCTGAGAGCCTTTGCGGGTTATGAACAATCAGTGAACCATCATGAACAGATGGGTTACTGGTTTTTTGAAGGCATCAGGCAGTTCCGGTCAGTGATAAGCAATTCATGTGCCAGTTGTCGTCATTTCGCGGAATGTCCGCTTCGCATGGGATGCATGGATCTCAATGTGGTGAAATTTGGCGAAAAACAAAGATTTGTAGCTGTTTGAGAGAGATAAAATTCAGTCCTCCCTCCGTATGGCAAAAGATTGGCTCTATGTTGCGATAAGAAGGGGCATGTGGCAACTGGTGCTTTTCTGTTTCCGCTTGACAAAGGGAAGCGACTCAAGTAGGTTTGCGCCGTATGTGAAAAAAGGCTCTTTTCGGACGCATAGCAGAAAGTTTGAACAACTTTGGGGCGATAGAGGCCATTGGACAAAGCCCACGTTCAAAGATTTGCCACACCCTCGATACTCCATCGCCTGTATGTCCTTTGCCCAAATCAACGTTTTCTGTTTGTCTGGTGTTCTATTCGACGCTGGTGTTCGCGCATACGAAGGAGGTGAAACGAGTCACGGCTGTAATGTGCTGCTGAGAGCGGATTTTCGGATCTTGGTGGGGAGTTGTTCTCCAGGGTTTCACGTATTACGGAAGCAGAACCTTTAGATCAAAGGGGGAGAAGAAACATGGCTTACAACGCAGTAGAGATGAAAGATTGGCAAATTTCCGAAGCAGCTGAAAAGAATATGCCCACTCCGTGGGATTGGCAGGAAAAACTCGGATTGCAGAAAGACGAAATCCTGCCCATGGGACGTCTGTGCAAACTGGACTTCATGAAGATCATCAACCGCCTCAAGGATCGGCCCGACGGCAAATACATTGAAGTCACCGCCATCACCCCGACTCCGCTGGGCGAAGGCAAGAGCACGACATCCTGCGGTCTGATGGAAGGCCTCGGCAAGCGCGGCGTCAATGTTGGCGGCGCCCTCCGTCAGCCTTCCGGCGGCCCCACCATGAACGTCAAGGGAACGGCGGCAGGCGGCGGCAACGCCCTGCTCATTCCCATGACGGAATTCTCGCTGGGTCTCACGGGTGATATCAACGACATCATGAACGCCCACAACCTGGCCATGGTCGCTTTGACCGCCCGCATGCAGCATGAGCGGAACTACAACGACGAGCAGCTGGCGCGCCTCACCAAGATGCGCCGTCTTGATGTCGATCCCACTCGCGTGGAAATGGGGTGGATCATCGACTTTTGTGCGCAATCCCTCCGCAACATCATCATCGGCATGGGCGGGCGCATGGATGGCTACATGATGCAGTCCAAGTTCGGTATCGCCGTGAGCTCCGAGATCATGGCCATCCTGTCTATTGTCAACGATCTGGCCGACATGAAGAAGCGGTTGAACGAAATCACGGTGGCCTTCGACAAGTCCGGCAAGCCGGTGACTACGGGCGACCTGGAAGTGGGCAATGCCATGACGGCCTTCATGCGTAACGCCGTCAACCCGACCTTGATGTGCACGGCTGAATACAATCCCTGCATGGTGCACGCCGGTCCGTTTGCCAACATCGCCGTTGGCCAGTCCTCCATCATCGCAGACCGCATCGGTCTCAAGATGTTCGATTACCACGTGACGGAATCCGGATTTGCAGCGGATATCGGCTTCGAGAAGTTCTGGAACGTCAAGTGCCGCTACAGCGGTCTGAAGCCTCACGTTTCCGTTCTCACCACCACCATCCGAGCCCTCAAGATGCATGGCGGTGGTCCGAAGGTCGTAGCCGGTCTCGCTTTGCCCGAGGAGTACACCAAGGAGAACCTGGGTCTCGTGGAAAAGGGTATTGCCAACATGATCCACCTGATCGGTGTCATTCGCAAGGCCGGCATCAACCCCGTTGTCTGCATCAACGCCTTCCACACGGACACCAAGGATGAGATCGCTTTGGTGAGGAAGGCAGCTGAAGCGGCCGGCGCCCGCTGCGCTCTCTCCGAGCATTGGGCGAAGGGTGGCGATGGCGCTCTCGAGTTCGCTGATGCCGTCATGGATGCCTGCAAGGAAGAAAGCCAGTTCAAGTTCCTCTATCCGCTCGAGATGAAGTTGAGAGACCGCGTGGCCATGGTGGCCAAGGAAGTCTACGGCGCCGACGGCGTGGCCTGGACCCCTGAAGCCGAGGCCAAGGCCAAGATGCTCGAAGCGGATCCCAAGTATGCCGATTACGCCACCATGATGGTGAAGACGCACCTCAGCCTGACCCACGATCCTACCCTGAAGGGCGTGCCCAAGGGCTGGACGCTTCCCATCCGCGACGTTTTGATCTACTCAGGCGCCAAGTTCCTTTGTCCGTGTGCAGGCACCATCAGCCTCATGCCCGGCACCTCGTCCAACCCGGCCTTCCGACGCATCGACGTGGATGTCAATACGGGGGCGGTTTCCGGCCTGTTCTAAGAATGGCTGGTAATGTGGAATGAAGCGGTTCGATTGAAATGACCCGTGGGCAGGGCATTCCATGCCCTGCCTTCAACTTTTGAGGAGGGTGAAGCTATGGCGGCCAAGTTGCTCAAAGGCGCCGAAGTGGCCAAGGAAATCCGCGCCGAGTTGAAAGCCGAAGTCGAGGCACTGAAAGCCAAGTACGGAAAGGTCCCTGGTCTGGTGACGATTTTGGTGGGTGAAAACCCTGCCTCCCAGAGCTATGTTCGGGCCAAGCAGACCACAGCTCATGAGCTCGGATTCTATTCCGTTCAGGACAACCAGCCCGCAGACCTCGCCGAGGACAAGCTGCTGGCGCTCATCGACAAATATAACAAAGATCCCCAGATCGACGGCATCCTGGTGCAGCTGCCGCTGCCCAAGCATGTCAACGAAAACAAGATCCTTCTCGCCATCGATCCCAGCAAGGACGTGGATGCGTTCCATCCGGTCAACGTCGGCAAGCTCATGATCGGTGAGCCGGATTTCCTTCCCTGCACCCCGGCGGGTATCCAGGAGCTCCTGGTGCGCTCGGGAACCGAGCTCTCCGGTGCCGAAGTTGTTGTTGTGGGTCGTTCGAACATCGTGGGCAAGCCCATCGCGATGATGCTGGTGCAGAAAGGCAAGGGCGCCAACTGCACCGTTACAATAGTTCATACGCGCACCAAGGACGTCAATTTCCATACGAAGCGCGCGGACGTCCTGATTGCAGCCGCCGGTGTACCGGAATACGTCAAGGGGGATATGATCAAGCCCGGCGCGGTGGTCATCGATGTCGGGGTAAACGAAGTCGGGAAGACGGCAGACGGCAAGCGGATCCTGAAGGGCGATGTGGCCTTCGACGAGGCGGTCAATATTGCCAGCGCCATCACGCCCGTGCCCGGCGGCGTGGGACCCATGACTATCACCATGCTGATGAAGAATACGGTCCGCGGTTTCAAGGTTCACAATAACATCAAAGACTAGCTTCCATTCTTCCGGACGCCTGAGTATAAGAGACCCGTGGAAAACGTTTTCCACGGGTTTTGTTTTTCTCTTCTCTCCTCACGATACGCGGTCTTCATCCGTGCAGAAAGATCTCTATGGTACAGAAGGAGTGGAAGCTGCTGCTCATCGACGATGATCCCGGCATACGGAGGGTCATGACGATAACCCTTGAGGATGCCGGCTATGAGGTTGCGACGGCTCCGGACGGCGAGTCCGGCGTTGCTCTCTGTTCGGAGATGTCGCCGGAGATCGTCATCACGGACATCCGGATGCCCGGCATGGACGGCCTGGAAGTCTTGAGCACCATCAAGGAGAAGCACCCCGACAAAGAGGTGATCGTGGTCACGGCATTCAGCGAGCTCGATTTTGCCGTCAAGGCCCTCCAGCTGGGTGCATCGGATTTCATCACCAAACCGATCAACGACGATGCGCTTCAGATTGCTTTGAAACGGGCCAAGGAGCGTTATACCACCCGCAAGGAGCTTCGCGATTACACGGCGCTCATTGAAGAAAAATGGATGGAGACGGCTGAAGAGCTGGCCAAGACCTTCAACTTTCAGAAGATTCTCATCGACAGCTCCATAGATGGGATTGTGGCCTGTGACCAGGATTCCAGGGTGATCATTTTCAACAAGAGCATGGAATCCATGCTGGGAATCCCGCGTCAGGAGGCCATTGGCCAGCTGAGCCTCGAAGGGTTTTTCGTGGAAGGAGAATATGAGAAGTTTCGTATGAAACTGGATTCCGAAGAGTTTGGGGGGAAAGACCGGTTGTTTCTGTACGAATCCACGCTACGGGCCGCATCCGGTGCAAAGATCCCCGTTCAGCTCTCGGCCTCGGTTCTGTACGAGGGCAGGGAAGCCATAGGGGTTGTCGGTTTCTTTCGGGACCTGCGCGACATTCGAAAACTCACCCAGCAATTCGCCGACCAGGCCCGCCTGCTTCAACAGGACAAAATGATTTCCCTGGGGAGATTGGCTGCCAGCGTCGTCCATGAAATCAACAATCCCCTTTCCGGGCTCCTCAACTATGCCCGACTCATGCAGAAAATCCTGGGTCAGGATGCGCCAACACGGGAATGCTCAGATCGATTTACCAGTTATCTCAATTTGATGGAAAGTGAGCTCAGTCGTTGCTCCAAGATTGTCTCCAACCTCCTGGCTTTTTCGCGCATATCGAAGCTCGAATTCACCGAGGTGGATGTGAACGAGCTGCTCAGCAAGAGTCTGCTCCTGAGCCAGCACAAGCTGAGTCTGCAAAACATCCAGGTGGAGACCCGACTCGATCCCAGTGGTCCCAGGGTTCAGGGTGATTTCAACCAGCTGCAGCAGTGTATCATCAACTTGATCTTCAACGCCATCGACGCCATGCCGGGCGGAGGTCGAATGATCCTGGAGAGCTGGCTGGACCGAAAGAAGGAACTGGTCCACATCAGGGTGAAAGACACCGGGTGCGGTATTGCCAAAGAGGACCAGATGTATATCTTCGACCCGTTCTTCACGACGAAGAAGGAGGGAAAAGGGCTGGGTCTGGGGCTCTCTACCGTCTATGGGATCATAGACCGCCACAAAGGGACCATCACCGTCGAGAGCAAACCCTCGGAAGGAAGCACTTTCACGATCAAGCTCCCCAGGCAGCACGGATAACGAAGCGCCGCGGTATCCTCACACTCGCTCCCCACTGCCAAATCATCCGCACGCTTTGGAGTGATCGTTCTATCATGGTGGGAGCAATCCTTTCTCCACCTCTCGTGGAGAAAGGATTGCCATCGCAATGGGCTGAAGGGTATTGGAAGATCGAGACCGGTGAGCACTACCCCCCGATGGGACTGGGGCTGCAGAGGTGACCTTCCTCCATGGCCACACGTCCGCATCCGGAGCAGACGTATTTCATGGCTGCCAGTTTGTCCTTGCACATGTGGGCTGTATCAACAGCAGGTGCTCCACAAAAGCTGCACTTGGATTTGTCGCCGCAGGGACTACAAAGATGGCCGGGCTCTTCAGCCACGGCGCCGCATGTCTTACAGGTATAGGCCATTTTATCCTCCTATGGTCAATGACGCCGGTGAACCGAAAAGCGTCAGACGCGAGAAAACGAATCACCGATCCCTGCCTGCCCAAGCCCATGATCCCTGGGATCATAGCCTTCTCTCGAACGGGCAGGATGAGATGCGCTCAACTGTCATGCAGCATGCTTAAGAATTAAGAACTGGTACTCTGACCTGCAAGCCCCTTGTGCTGAGAGGCATTGGACCAAGATCACGACGAAGCCCGGACCTGAACGAAGGTGGGACTGGACCGGACCCGAAAGAAAGCTTGGTGGAAGAAGCACGGATGGAAGACACATGGAAGCCGTTCGATCGCATGGCGCTGGTCTCTGCTCCGTGGCCCCTGTTCAACCGCCCCTCCATTCAGCTGGGGTCCCTCAAGGCATTTCTCGAATCGAGGTATCCCGGCCTTCGGGTCGAGTCCCATCACCTCTACCTGCGAGTGGCCGATGCCCTGGGTTTCGACCTCTATCGGGCCATCTCCGAGAGAAGCTGGCTGGCCGAAACCGTTTACGGCGCTCTTTTATTTCCTCAAGTGCGTGATTCCGCCGAACGCTTGTTCCTCAGGGAGGCCAGAGGCAGGTCGGCTTTGAGGGGAGTGACGTTTCATGACGTGGTGGAGCGTGTTCGGACAGCCACGCAGGGTTTCCTCGAGGAAAACGACTGGGGTGAATGCGGTCTGACAGGTTTTTCCGTCTGTCTTTGCCAGCTCACCGCCTCGCTCTATCTCATCCGGCGAATCAAGGAGCTCCATCCTGGAGCGTGCATCGTGGCAGGAGGCTCGTCCTGGTTCATGGGCTCCTGCCCCGCCTGGTTCAGGCATTTTCCTGAAATCGATTACATTATCCTCGGGGAAGGGGAACTCCCGCTGACGGAACTGGTGGGCCACCTGCAGTCCCCACCTGAAAAGAGACCTCGCCTCACTGCTTCGTCCATTTCCACTCCTTCAAGATCTGCACTGGATGCGGGCGGAACCGTGTTCCACCAGATGGAGGATTTGAACGAGCTCCCGATGCCCGACTATGCAGATTATTTTGCCGAACTTCAGCACCTGCCTTCGGGTCATTCTTTCATTCCGACGCTTCCCATGGAGCTCTCGAGAGGGTGCTGGTGGAGGCGTGTCGGCAGGAGTGGCGAGAGCGGTTGCGCATTCTGTAATCTCAATCTTCAGTGGGAGGGTTTTCGTTTCAAGAGACCCGAAAAGGCAGTGGCGGAAATCGATGACCTTACCTCCCGCTACCGCACCCTTTCCGTTGCATTCACGGACAACGTTCTGCCCGCGAAGGGAATTCAGGAGGTTTTCGGAGGGCTTGCGACCCTCGGGAAGGACCTGCGTTTGTTCGGAGAGGTTCGAGCCACCATCACCCGAGACGTGCTGGATGTCATGAAACGAGCGGGGGTGGAGGAACTGCAGGTGGGCATCGAGGCCCTCAGCACACGTCTCCTCTCCAAGATGAACAAAGGAACCACCTGCATTCAGAACCTGCAGATCATGAGAGATTGTGAAGAGCTGTCCATCATCAACAGTTCCAATCTCATCATGCGGTTTCCTGGAAGCGATGAGGAGGATGTCCGTGAGACTTTGCAGACCCTCGAGTTTGTGCAGATCTATCGGCCGCTCAAACCCGTTCGTTTTTGGCTGGGGCTTGAAAGCCCCATCCATCGTTCGCCCGGGTCCCATGGAATTCGATCCGTCTTCAACCATCCGCATTTTGCATCGATATTCCCGCAGGCGATCCTCCGGGATGTGCGGTTGATGATTCAAGGCTATCGCGGTGATCTCGGGTTCCAGAGGAGACTGTGGCGACCGGTGCTGGAGCGGCTCAATGTCTGGGAGCGCACCTTCCGGGACCTGAAGCAAGCCTCCGGCTCCAATCCTGTCCTGAGCTACCGGGATGGAAAGGAATTCCTTATCATTCGCCAGCTTCGGCTGCGTCTGCCTGCGCTCCAGCATCGGCTGACGGGACCGTCCCGGGAGATTTACCTCTTCTGCCGAAGGCATCGATCGCTTCGCGATGTGGTCCAGCGGTTTCCCAACCTTGCAGAAGATAAGTTGCACTCCTTTCTGAACGGCATGGTCGAAAAGAAGCTCATGTTCCGGGAAAGCGACCGATTTCTGAGTCTTGCCGTCGCGTTGCACGGATGCAGCAGTTCCTGATTTTGAGCAACATTTCACTTGACACTGCACTCGTGTCTATAATACGAGAATGATGTACATCCATTAGGAGAAGGTTTTCCCGTGCAGTTTCGACCCGCAGTCTTTTCGCTGTTTTGGTGGTGGTGGCGGACCTTGTGCTGAGCCTGTCCACAGGCGCTCCTCTACGCCGCCGATCCATCCTCAGAGCCGTGGGCAAGCAAAGTCTTCCCCACGGCTTTTTGTTTTGAGTCATTGGAAGCAGGATTCGTGAAGGATCAAGGAAAATCAACTGGACAGGAGGCACGATGGAACAGGTAAAGGTCGTACTGGCCGATGATGAGATCCCCCGGCAGTGGTACAATATCATGGCCGATCTGCCGACGCCCATGAGTCCCCCTCTGCATCCGGGCACCGGCAAGCCCATTGCCGCGGAGGACCTGGCGCCGGTATTCCCCATGAACCTCATTGAGCAGGAAGTTTCCACGGAGCGTTGGATCGACATTCCGGAACCGGTTCTCGAGAAGTATCTCCTGTGGAGGCCGTCGCCGCTTTGTCGGGCCAGGCAGTTTGAGAAGCTCCTGGATGCCCCGGTGCGCATCTACTACAAGAACGAAGGGACGAGCCCCGCAGGTTCCCACAAGCCCAATACGGCCATTGCACAGGCTTACTACAACAAGGTTTTCGGCATCAAGCGGCTCTCGACCGAAACCGGAGCGGGCCAATGGGGAAGCGCTCTCAGCATGGCCTGCAAAATGTTCGGCCTGCAGTGCCGGGTGTTCATGGTCCGGGTGAGCTTCGAGCAGAAGCCTTACCGCCGGCTTATGATGATGACCTGGGGGGGTGAATGCATTTCGAGCCCCAGCGAGCGCACCAGTGCCGGGCGAAAGATCCTGGCCGAAGCGCCCGATTCCCCGGGGAGCCTGGGCATCGCCATCAGTGAAGCCATCGAAGACGCCGTCGGGGACGAGACCGCCCGTTACTCATTGGGGAGCGTGCTCAACCATGTCCTGATGCATCAGACTATCATCGGTCTCGAAGCCCAGAAGCAGATGGCCAAGATCGGTGAATACCCCGACGTGGTTCTGGGCTGCGCCGGCGGGGGCAGCAATTTCGCAGGAATCAGCCTTCCCTTTGTGCGGGACAAGATTCATGGCAAGTCGCTGGAAATCATCGCCGCGGAACCTACCTCCTGCCCCACCTTGACGCGCGGCCCCTTCGCCTACGATTTCGGGGACACGGCCATGACGACTCCGCTTCTGGCCATGCATACCCTGGGACATGGGTTCCTGCCGGCTCCCATCCATGCGGGGGGTCTGAGATATCATGGCATGGCGCCCATCGTGAGCCACCTGGTCAAGGAAGGCGTGGTGGAAGCCAAGGCGTTCAACCAGATTGAGACGTTCACGGCGGGGGTCCAGTGGGCTCAATCCGAGGGCTTCATCCCGGCTCCGGAAACAAACCATGTGATCGCGGCAGTGGTGCAGGAAGCGGAACGTGCACGGCAGGAAGGGAAAGAGAAAGTAATCCTTTTCAACTGGAGTGGACATGGGATCATCGACCTGCCTGCTTACGACGCCTTTCTCTCCGGGCAGTTGACTCCCTACGAGCTTCCCGAGGAAGAGATTCAAAAGGCGCTGGAATCGATATCCGGCCTGCCGAAGCCGTAGCATTGCTGAAAGCCCCTCGGGAGTATGGAGGGAAATGTGTTTCGAGAACTGTTGATCCGATGCCCCAGACTCGGAGGGGAGGTGACCTTCGCCTATTGCGAAGAGGAAGGAGGGCGGCTCCCCTGTTCCAGAATGCTCCACTGCTGGAGCTGGCGTATTCCCGCTGTTGAGCGATACCTTCGCTTGAAGCTCGCCGAGGAGGAATGGGAGCGCTGTTTTGGCCAGGCACCGAAAGAGAAGGTTGCCTGTCTGATCGAGTTGATGGATGCAGCCAGGAAGCGCTGTGCGGAGGACAAATGATGAATTGCGGAAAGGAGGAGGAAGTGAGACGGATTCGGGGGAGGAGAGGGTTGAGTCTGTTCTGCAGGGCGGTCATCGGCATCGTGGGGGCGATGCTTCTGAGTATGAACGCATGGGCATACCGGCTGCCGGCAGTCAATCTGGGGTTCACAAGCTTTCTGGACGGCGGGCCGCCGGCCGGTCCGGGGCTTTATCTCACTCAATATTTTCAGTATTACAATTCGGACAAGCTCACCAATGCAGACGGCGATCGTCTGCTCCCTGATTTTGCCGATGAAAACCTGGACGTTTTCATCAGCCTGACGCAGCTCATTTACCAGTCCAATTGCGACATCTTCTTTGGAGGAAAATGGGGTCTGGATCTGATCATTCCCGTGGTGGCCATCGACCTGGACCACAGCCTGGGGGATCGAGCCGGCCTCAATGAGAACGGGGGTGGAGTCGGCGACATCCTGTTGGGTCCTTATCTGCAATGGGATCCCATTATGGGAGCGAATGGGCCGCTCTTCATGCACCGCGTCGAATTTCAGCTGATTTTTCCAACAGGGGACTATGACCGGGACAAGGCCCTCAATCCCGGAAGCAACTTCTTTTCGTTCAACCCTTATTGGGCGGCCACGGTATTCCTGACTCCCAAATGGACAGCCTCGTGGCGCGTGCATTACCTCTGGAACGCCGAAAACGACGATCCACCCGGTGAGCTGGCCGATACGCAGGCCGGCCAGGCGATCCACCTGAACTTCGCGAGCGCTTACGAAGTCTGGGAGAAGCGGCTTCGGCTCGGGGTCAACGGCTACTACCTCAAGCAGTTCACCAACGACGAGGTGGAGGGCAACGACATCGGCGGAAGCAAGGAGCAGGTCTTTGGCATAGGGCCCGGGGCCCTTTTCCACATCACCCGTGATACACACTTCTTTTTCAATGCTTATTTCGAAACAGCCGCAGAAAACCGCCCGGAAGGATACCGGCTCAACTGGAGAGTGGTCCACCATTTCTAGCGCAGGTTCTTGAGTGAGTTCTCGGGCGTCATGAACCGGGTCGCTCAGCCTCATCGATTCTTGACCGCCGTCCCTATCAGGGGCGGCGGAACAGACCCCAGCCTGGCCCCAGTCAGGGCGTCTGCCTGTTTGACCTGTGGTCTCCTTCGCTTTCTCCCGTTGCTGTTTTGTTTTTCCTCATCTGCTCAAATCGAGTATCCTCCTCAGCAGTCATGGGAAAGGTCAGGTTCGATTTATCTTCGACGTTCGTCAGATCCTCAATAAGGAGGGGAGCCCTGTGCTGATGGCTGATTGCCGCAGCGACGGGACGCCCTTCGTAATTCATTGGAATCGACGGGAGGCTTCATGATGGAGCATGATTTGAAGGATTTCGAGATCGCGAAGTTGGGAGAATGCCGCGTGCAGTCTCCCATGGTGGGGCAGACCTTCGTCGATGAGGAAGAGCGGGTGCTGGTGCACTCAGATCCCAGGGAAATCCAGGCGCTTGTGAATGAGGGAAAGGATCCGCCGTCTTTCCAGACGGCGGGGCCGCGGGAGAAGATTTACTTCGATCCATCCAAGCTCAAATGCGGCATCGTGACCTGCGGCGGGTTGTGCCCCGGGCTCAACGATGTGATTCGCTCCATCGTGCTTTGCCTGGTTCACCATTACGGTGTCCCGACGGTTTATGGATTTCGCTACGGCTACGAGGGGCTCTCCTCGAAGCACCGGCATGTGCCCCTCGAGTTGACGCCGGCCGTTGTGAACCGCATCCACGAAAGCGGAGGATCGATTCTCGGTTCGTCACGGGGGCACCAGGATGTTGCCGACATGGTGGACACGCTGGAGCGGATGAATGTCGGCGTGCTCTTCACCATCGGTGGCGACGGCACACTGCGCGGGAATCATGCACTGGCTGAGGAGATCGGGAAGCGCGGTTTGAAGATCGCCGTCGTGGGCATTCCCAAGACCATTGACAACGACATTTCCTACGTTCAAACGTCGTTCGGATTCCAGACGGCGATTTCCCAGGCGAGGCGAGCCACCTATGCTGCTCACAGCGAAGCCGAGGGGTACCGGAACGGGATCGGCCTGGTGAAGCTCATGGGACGGGAATCCGGGTTCATCCCTGCATTTGTTTCCCTGGCGGACAACCAGGTCAACTTCTGCCTCATCCCGGAAGTCCCCTTCGACCTGAACCGCTTCCTCGATCAGCTCAGGGAGCGGTTGGAGCGGAGGGCCCACGCGGTGATCGTGGTGGGTGAGGGCGCGGGACAGGAGCTCTTTGAAGATTCGCTCGGGCGCGATGCATCCGGCAACATCCGTTTCGGGGATATCGGGATTCTGCTGCGGGACCGTATCAAGGAATACTTCTCCCGGCTCGGAATGGAAATCAGTCTCAAGTACATCGACCCCAGCTACACCATCCGCAGCATGCCGGCCAATGCCTTCGATTCGGCATTCTGCCTGCTCCTGGGGCAGAATGCCGCCCATGCCGCCATGGCCGGCTGCACCGACATGGTGGTAGGATACTGGAAGAACGTCTTCACCCACGTTCCCACCCGCCTGGCCACCTGGCAGCGTAAGAAGATCGATCCCAATGGATGGCTCTGGAGCGCAGTCCTGGCCTCAACCGGTCAGTCCGCCGATATCTGAGAAGGCCGGCGAGAGCCCTGACTGGCTCGAAGGCGCCCCCCTCGCGACCATTCACGGAATGCCCTGACCGATCCGCTGTCGAAGTGGTAAAGGAGTCCGGCCACCAAGACGGTGAATGGGGCCACGGTGACCACCCCGAAACTGCCCACCAGGATGTTCAGCACTTCGGCGGCCACGAAGGGGGCGTTCAGGAGATTTTCGGCGGGGAGCCCTTTGGCCAGGAAGACCATGAACATGGTGATATGGCTCCCCGTGTAGGCCAGGAGCAGCGTGGTCGTCATGGTTCCGGTTACCGCCCGACCCACGCGAAGGCCCGAGCGCATGTGCTCCAAGGGCCCAATGCCGGGATGTCTGAGCTTGAGCTCATCCATGGTGGCGGCGATGTCCATGGCCAGGTCCATGACCGCCCCCGAGCAGGCGATGAATACGCTGGCGGCAAAGATCTCCGTCAGGTTCAGCCCAAAGTAGCCCGAGTAGAGCAGCATTTCGGCGAAAGGGCGCACGGCTCCATGGAGTCGGAACATGTTGGTGAACCAGACCGCGAGGCCGCATGTGAGGAGCAGCCCCAGCATGGAACCTAGAAAGGTGGTCATGCCCCTTCGGGTGAGCCCGCCGACGGAGAAGCAGATCACACTGGTCAGCAAAGTGACGATCCCCAGGCCGGTGGGGATGGGTGGACAGCCGCGGAGCAGGAGCGGGAAGAACAGCTTCCAGAGCACCATGGCTGCAAAGACAAAGGAGAGGGCGGCTTTGAGCCCGGTCACGCCTGCGACTGCCAGGAGCAGCAGCGTGAAGAGCCCGATCAGCAGGAGCTGCAGCCTCAACCGGTAAAACCCTCGCGCAATGCCGTTGGCCGGCTTGCCTTCGGGCGCATGGTATTCCACCAGGATGACGCTGCCGTCTTCATAGAACTCATCCAGCTCCATCTTGCCGGAGAGCATGTTCACCACTTGAAGCTCCTGGTTCCGATGGGGGCCGTCCACGAGCTTCACGGTCAAAAACTGCTGATTGGTTTTGACGATGAGGTTCGTTCGCACGCGGCTGTTGTCCACGTTCGTGATCAGGGCACGGCAGCGGAATCCTTCGTTGGCCTGTGGAATGCCGGCTATGTCCACGAAGGCCAGTGAGAAGCAGATGCCTGCAAGGATGAGTGAGAAGAGCCATTCGCGCTGCAGGTGGGGCATGGGTCCTCCTGTTGGGCTGATTAACGGAAAACGGCGCCGCAGTTGACGCGGCGCCGTTCCCAAAGGTCATTGAATCTCGAAGATCATTTCTGAATCGGCAGGTTCTCCCGCACGCCCATGATTCTGGCGAGGCGTTTGGCAATGTCTGTGTTGTCGTAGAACCCTGCAAATTGGTCGGCATGCTTGCCTTGGGCGAACAGCGGGACCGGGACGCCCGTGTGGGAGTAAGAGGTCCAGCCGATACTGGCGCGCTCGTTCAGGACGTGCGTGATCGTGACGATGATGGGCTCATAACCACCGTAAAGGAAAGTGTTTTCCGCTTGGGTATTGTCATTGCTGCCACACATGGATTTGTCGTAAGCGTCTTCCAGTCTCTCTTTCTGATAATCGTTCAAATCGGTCCAGTTCAGTCCAAAGATCTCGGACATGAGACTGAGCATCTCGGTGTCCGCCTGAAGGTTGGTGGAGAGGGACGGGTCGACACAGGCAGTTGTGCTGTAGGCGGCCTTGTGCTCGGCCCACTGATTGGCACCAAAGTGCTGGAAGCTGTTCTTCTGGCCGAGAAGCCGGTCATAGTATGCCGTGTAGGCGGTGGTGGCGTGCCCGATGGACATGCCGCCGGTTTCATGGTCGCCGGTGACGATGATGAGGGTGTCACGGGGGTTCTTTTTGTAGAATTCAAGAGCGACGCCGATAGCCTTGTCGAAATCCAGCATGTCGCCGATGGCGGCCATGGCGTCGTTGGCATGGCAGGCCCAGTCGATCTTGCCGCCCTCGACCATGATGAAGAAGCCTTTTCCCCTTCTCCCCTCGTCGAGATTGGCGATGGCGACCTGGGTCATTTCCTCGAGAGAGAGATTCGTGGCAGGGCGGTCAATTGCATAAGGCATGGCCGAAGAGTCCTGCAGGAAGGGGTTGATGCACACCACCTTATCCTTAGGATTGTTTTTGAGTGCCAGGATGGAGTCGCGGTCGTTGAGCACCGTGTAGCCGTTAGCGGTGAGCATGGCCCAGACATCATTGTCAGTGTCATTGGCGGGGTTCTTCGTGGTTTCTTCCGGAAAAACCAACCCGCCGCCTCCGAAGAACTCATAGCCTGTCGACGCCATCTGGGAAGCGATGTTGTTCATCAGGCCGCGGCTGGGAGCGCTGGCGTAGTAGGACGCAGGGGTCGCGTGATCGAGCGAGACGCTGGAGATGATGCCGACTTTCCTGCCCTTCTCCTTTGCGAGCTGGGCCACGCTTTTATAATTGATGGTCTTGGTGTCGTCCATGCCAATGACGCCTGACAGGGTCTTGATGCCGCAGGCGAAGGCGGTGCCGGCCGAGGCGGAGTCCGTCATCAGCGCGTGGGCGTCGTACGTCGTCTGCATGCCGTGGACGGGCATCTTGCTCATGTTCAGACGGTTTTCGGGCTTCAGCAGATCCGCCGCCTCGGTGGCCTTGCCGCCGTTCAAGGTCGTCAAATAGGCTTCCGTCGCCTGAATCTGCGAGCTCGCCATGCCGTCGCCCAGGAAGAAGAAGACATACTTGGGCGGGGTTGCGTTCGCCGCCGTTGCGAACAAGATCGCAAAGGCCAGCAACAACAGGGTCAAGTGCTTTCTCTCCATTGACTCTTTCTCCTTTTCTTCTGTCTCAGTAGGACCTCCAATAAAGCTTCCAGTGTTCCCCGGCGAAGGTTCATCCACGATCCGCGGCAGCAGGCGTCACTCTTCAGGGTGCATACAGTCCGAACCCCGAAACCCCCAGAGGACTTGCGCTCGTGCCTGAATCCCTCAGCGCGACCAGCATGAGCCATTTGCGCGCTGGCCCCCTCATCAAGCCGGCCGGGGCCATGAACCTCTCCTTGAGGACCGTTTCTACCTGAAAGCTTTGGTGGATCTGTTACGGAAAGGTGAAGATCTGATGGATAATCGGTTACAGCTTCCGTACCTCAACTCCTGCAAGGGAGTAGTACTTTAGAGGGGCCGGGTGATGCCGCTCGATCAGGGAGGCCAAGGGCGCCCGGCGTGATGGAGTCAATGAAATCGAATCAACAGCATCGGCGGGGGGATGGCAGGGGTGCGAAAGACCGGAATATCCCCTCCATCAGGGACCTGGCTCAGGGCCTGTGGTTTCTTCAGGGTGATTCGGTTCAGTACCAGAGCTGGCAGGCCCAGGGCACAGGGTTCAAGTTGTTGGCGAAATAGGAAAAGGACCAGAGAACGGGTTTTCCCTGGGCCCCCGTGTATCCCCGCCACGGGTCGTAGGCCAATACTTTGCGATCGTCAACGTCGACTCCTCCGATCACGACGATGTGCTTGGCCTGGGTGTTGGGGAAATAAAAGCCGGAGCACCACACGGGTCCCCAGGAGCGAAGCGCATGCTCCAGGAGCGTGATGTCTTTGAAATACGTGTATCGAATGCCGCCGAGACCCAGGGAGGCGGCACACGTCGCGAATTCATGGTCCATGATGCCCCGGGTTCTCATCTGCGCTGCATTGGGGAGTTGATCGACCAGCCTGGGGTCTTTCCCCTTATGGCGGAGTAGCATCTCATATCCCGCACGCCAACAAGTCTGGGCGGTGCCTTGAGAAATGTAGTAGACGTTGGGAACCGTGTACAGGCTCATGCCGGCGATCTCCTTTCATGGGCGGTTTCGCTCGTGATTACGCACTCTTATCAGGCAGGCATCGTTGCTGTTTTGAACAGCAGCACTCGATTCCCACTCATGCATGCGGCAAGGTGATTGTTCAGTCTCCCGTTTCTCCTCGAATCGGTGCAGGCTGAGCCGCAATCCAGGGCGGTCTGATGCCCTTTGGCCCTACTTGCCGGGAAAACCCTGTCGCATCGAGTGGACCCTCTGACGGTAACGGCTCGGCAAGACCTAACGGCTCGGATGACAGTAAGGCGGGTAATTGCTGGCCACGTCTCCATTGCAGTCAAAGCGCTGCTGCTCCCAACCCGCCGCTCGATTGTAATTCTTGGGCGTCTCGCAGGCGGCCAAGCTCAAGGTCAGTAAACCGAGTATGAACATTTTCCATATGGTGGATTTTGCCATTTCAAGGCTCCTTTCCCGGACTGCTCGGGCATCCGGGCGAACGTCACGGCAGGGGCGAAGGACTCCCTGTCTCAAAGGGTATTCGAATTGTCTCAATACGGGCAATGCATTCATGGCTTGGCTCCGAACCGCATCCTCATTACACCTCCACAGAAAAAGATGTCCATTTCCCGGCTCGTCATGCCGGCAATCTTTACCATGGAAATAGATTTCCATGCATGGGGGTGAGCGCCGCGGATGCTCATGGCCGTTAAGCCGGCATCCAGCTTCTTTGTGGATTCCGGCCGAAACACTGCCGGAATGACGACTCGAGAGCTGGACACTCTATCGTGTTGGCCTGTACTCATTCGTCCATTGCCACACCAGAGACAATAGGAACGGGAGAGCTTCATATCAACGCTCAGGTCTCGCGTCTCACGCTGAATGTTGCGGGCTTCGTTTCGCCCGCTTTGCAGCCGCGACGATTCCATACTGCACTTGTTCCAATCGACCATGGAAGCTTGCAGCTGTATTCATCGTGCTGGCGGAGTGCTGTGATCCGAGAGTGTTACTGGAATTTGACCAGGACCTCTTTGTTCAGGTCCACTTTGATTCCCGGAAAATCCTTCATCACCTCTTTGGCGCTCTCCACGCTTTTCTTCTGGGCCTCATTGAGAGTCTTCAGGGCCTTGGGGTTTTCGAGCAGCTTGCCGAAGTCCAGCTCCATCAGGGTGATACGGGAGCCGTCCACGTGGGTCGCATTGGTTTCCACGATGGAGCCCTGGATCTCCAGGAGCAAGGCCATGCGCATGCCCTCGAAGAGCTCCCTGGCTTCCAGAGGCATTTCATCTGCTACGGATTCTTCTTCGGAACCTGACGGCTGGTCCTCCGTGGGCGTCGGAGTCTCCTTCTGTGGTGATTTGATGGTGAGCAAACACGGGTGTCCTGGTTTGAAGTTGAAAGTCATGTACTCTTTGACTGGAGGTGGGGAGACCTCCCCGGATGCCTGTGCGGTGTTTTCGTGAGGGTTTTGGTTGATTCTGAGAGTGCTGATATCTTTGAAAGCATAGGTGACCGTATAACCTTCATACTTTTCTGATTCGATCTTCCTGCCGGCAACGAAGGAAACCCCCTCCCCCATTTCTGAAGCCTTTGCCCTGAGCTTCTCCTCATCGTACAGAGAGCTTGGGCTGGGTTCATCCTTCTTTTCTCCGGCTGTCTCTGCTGCTTTGCCCAATTCCTGCATTGCCTGGACGAATTCCTTGCGCATGAGGAATCTTTCCTCCACGGTTCCGCTTCCATCGGGTTTTACAAGAATTCGACTTTCCACCTGGATACAGCTCAACGGACAGAACAGAAAAGCAAGCACAAGGGCTTTGAGGGCAAAGCATCGAATCTTCATGGCCTTTCTCCTCCCGTTACTCACAGAGCAGGATCCCCTTCAAAGCGGACAAATTCAGTGTGATCGTGTCCAAAATGTCCTTGAATGTGTCTGAAAACCGTCGAGATGGCCGATTTATTGCTTATAATTTCTGGCACATTGGGAAACAGCCACAAATGTACTGCACATTATACAGATGACTGGGGGAGACTGCCATGGGTTGGATATACTTTCTGGCCGGACTTTTTGTCGGGAATTTGGCTGCATTTGTGGCCATTGCACTGGCACAGAGCGCTCGAAGAGGTGAGGAGGCCATGGCTGCTAATGACATCTACCGCCCCGTGAACGATATCGCCAGCTGAGCTGCACGCTCCTCAAAATTCGGAGCGTGCATGGCATGAGTGCATCCAAGCCGGCCGCCTCGCGTCAAAGGATCCAGCATTTTCCTGGAGAAGTGGGCAAAAATTTCCCCCAGGAGAGGACGTGGTGCAGGACTGCGATCTTTGAGCCTTGTGAGATGCGACGGAAGGCATTCACCGCCTGCCTGGGTGCAGTGACAGCGTCGTCTGCTTCTCCTGCGATACCCCCACTTTGGAGCTGAGGGTCGAAATTTTGACTTGACCTCAGGGCTTCAACCGCTCCTCGGAGCAATGAGTCCTTGCCATCTCTGCATCATTCCTATGTGTCAAAAATGAGACTCCACTACGGCTGAGTGTGTCATAAATGCTTCTAGCGGTGAGGCATCTTTAACCGAAGCCGGGCTTCCAAGGCTGTCGCAGCGGGGATTCGTCGTTGGCAACTGAACTCAAAATGATAGTATTCGGTGCCTTCCAGCGCCAGAGACGCTGCATATGGCGCGGCAGGCCGAGATCATTTCACGAACAGAAACGGTGAGAGGTGATGGATGAGAATAACATGCCTGGGTGCATCACGTTGTGTGACGGGCTCATGTTTCCTCTTGGACAATGGGAAGCAGTATCTGATCGACTGCGGTCTTTTTCAGGGCGGCACGGACATGGATTCCCTCAACCGCAAGGAGTGGGGGTTCAATCCGAGGCAGATCGCTGCGGTGTTTTTGACACATGCTCACATCGATCATTGCGGAAGACTTCCGAAACTGGTCAAGGACGGGTTCCGGGGAAAGATCTTCATGACGCTTCCCACGGCTGAATTGGTGAAGATTCTGCTCCTGGATTCGGCCCACATCCAGGAAATGGAGGCCGAGTGGGAATCGCGCAAGATGCGAAGACGAGGCAAGCCGGATGTTGTTCCGCTTTACACCGTGAAGGACGCTGAGGACTGCTTTCCTTTCTTCGAGGTAGTCTCCGCTGATGAACGCGTGGATTTCTCACCTGAACTCAGCTTCTGTTTTCGTAACGCCGGTCATATCCTGGGCTCATCCATCCTGGAAGTCTGGTGTGGCAGCGAGTCTTCCGTGCATAAAGTGGTCTTCTCCGGGGATTTGGGGCACAAGCACCAGCTCATCGTGAAGGACCCTTATTTTGTCCACAGCGCTGATACACTTTTTCTGGAGTCAACTTACGGCAATCGCAACCACAAATCGTTCGAGGACAGCAAGAAAGAGCTCATTGAGGCCATCCACTACAGCTATCAGCACGGCGAAAAGGTGATGATTCCGGCCTTTGCGGTGGCCAGAACGCAGGAGCTGCTCTTTGTTTTAGGGGAATTCTTTCGAAAAGGACTCATCCCCAGCATGCCCGTCTATCTGGACAGCCCGCTGGCCATTGCGGCCACTTCCATCTTCCGACGCATGCGCGAGTTCTATGACGATGAGACTCTGGCAGTGGTGAATAAAGGTCATGATCCCTTCGATTTCCCGCAGCTTGTTCTGTCTCGGACCGCCGAAGAGTCCATGGCCATCAACCTGACTACCGGCCCCGCCATCGTGATCGCCGGCAACGGGATGTGCACCGCCGGCCGGATCAAGCACCATCTCAAGCACAACCTCTGGCGGAAGGGTGCTTCGATGGTGGTCGTGGGGTTTCAGGCGGTGGGGACCACTGGCCGAACGATCGTGGAGGGAGCGTCTTCCGTCCGTATCTTTGGGGAAAGCATTGTGGTGAGGGCAAAGGTTTTCACTATTGGTGGCTTCTCAGCACACGCGGACCAGAACGACCTCCTGGATTGGCTGAGCCATTTCGACAGCCACCACATGCGCGTCTGTGTGATCCACGGAGAGGAGAGCACATCCCGGCAGTTCGCCGCCCTGGTAAGGCAGCGGTTCGGGTACCGTACGCACGTGCCGTCCCTGGGAGAGACTATAGATCTTGGAGCGGTAACGCCGCATATTGAAGCGAAGGATGGAGAGGTCAGCGAGGCCGGCCGTGCGCGTGCATCAGCCCTCCTTCAAAAGGCACAGGCATTGAAGACCCTGCTGGAAACCGCCCCTCAGGAGTTGCCCGGGGACACCCAGAAATCCGTTGTGCTGGAGCTGTCCGAGATCGAACGGCGCATGGACGAGGTCCTCATGCATCTTGGGATTTCCCGGGAGTGATGCCGCCCTTCTTGTTCGATCAGCTCTGTGTACAGGTTGACCCGTTCTCAGTCCGTCGCCTGAAGATAGGCGGAAATGGAGCTATGCGAGCCCTGAGGCGCAGCCAGTAAATGCTCTACGATCTGCTCGCCGTCAAGGTATTCATTGAGATGAAATTCGGATCCGTCCAGTTTGCAGATCTTGCCCCCCGCCGCAGTCAGGATGATTTGAGCCGCAGCCAGGTCCTGGAATGAAACGTGGGCCAGCAGCGCCCCCTCCGCACGACCGCGGGCCACGTAACAGATATGAGCACCCGTGGACCCCAGGTTACGGATCTTGCCTGGAAAAGTAGATCGGTAATGGTTGTGGAAGCGTGAATAGGTGAGGAGAACGCTTTCATTGCTGATCTCATCCTGCTCCGGAATGCGGACCAACTCACTGCCCCAATAGGCTTTTTCCCCCGCCCTCGCGTGAAAAAGATCCCCTGTCACGGGCATATAGAAAGCCCCAAAAACCGGCCAGAAGTTCTCAAACACCGCCAACGAGATCCCCCAGATGGGAATGCCCGCCTGGAAGTTGGCGACGCCGTCCAGTGCGTCATAGATCCACAGATAACGTTTGGAGCCGTGCTCGTACTCTTTGGAAGGCATAACATCCCCAAAGATTTCGTGTTCGGGAAAGCTGGCCTTCAGGCGATCCCTGAAGAATTCCACCAGGTGCAGCTCAGCCTCGGTAACGAGGTCTGAGTCGAACTTGGTCTGCAGATTGCCCCTTCCGTAAAACCGTAATGCCTCCTTGCCGGCGTTTTGGACCGTGTCCAGAGCAAACTGCGTCAGCTCACCGATTTCCAAACTTCCCTGAGCCGTCATTTTTCCTCCTCACCGAATCATGGTGACCGTGATCATCCATCGAAGCCCAGATGCTGCTAATGTCTGCACCCGATGGCCCTCCAACCCTCATCAATGTGATAATGCGCTTTGTCCCGCAGAACATCAGGGGACTCCCGAAGAAGTCGCCAAGCGTCCGGTCTGGTGGAGCATGATATCTTTCGATCGGCATGTTAACAAACCTCCGGAGCGCCGCAAGCCCAAAATCAGCCTCCGGAGAATTGCAGCGGCAGGGGTGCTCAGTGTGAAATGGGTCGCCTCAGCCGGGAAGCGGCAGCTGCACGAGGCAGCGAGTCCCTTGGCCAGGTATGGGACGCAGGGTCACATTGGCCAGGTTTTTCCTGGATGCGAGCAGTGCGATGGGCAGTCCGAATCCGGTTCCGGTGGGTTTGGAGGAATAGAAGGGGGTGAAAAGCGAGTCGACTTCCTGTGGCTTGGGGACGGTGCCCGTATTGAATATTTCCACGTTCAAAAAGAAGGATGCAAAACTTTCGACACTTGAACGAACGGATATGGGGGGGTCTCCGGGCCGCAAGGCCTCGAAGCTGTTTTCCAGCAGGTAGTAAAACATGGTTTCAAGGTCTTCGGGATCGCCTTGAACATCGGAGAAGTTCTCG
This sequence comes from uncultured Syntrophobacteraceae bacterium, assembly GCA_964557955.1. Lineage (GTDB taxonomy): Bacteria > Desulfobacterota > Syntrophobacteria > Syntrophobacterales > Syntrophobacteraceae > JALOOX01. The sequence goes on along the minus strand of CAZLCS010000023.1, from coordinate 27,202 downwards.
TCCAGGTCGGTCTGGACGGGCAGCTTCGCTCCCAGGTTCCTCCTTAAGCGCTGCAAAGCGTTATCGATCACCTCCCGGATGGAAACAATGAGGAATCGGGAGTCGCGCTGGAATACGTCCATATAGACCCCGATATCCACCACCAGTCGATCGAGTCTCTTGATCTCGTAGATGATTTTATCACTGATTCCGTATAGCTCGCTCTCAGGGCCCACGATTTTCTGAACCCGCCGAGCGCTTCCACCGATCACGGTGATGGGATTCCTGAGCTGGTGGGATATACCTTTGATCACTTCCTGATCGCAGCGCGAGCTGGATGCAACATAGGCGCTCGTTTCGATGAGCAGGCAGAGGTCGAGCAGCTTGTCGATGGAGAGAAGCAGCGCGGCCCGGCTCGACATGGGCGCTACGGAGCAGACGATCTGGTGGCAGAATTGTCGTGCGAGGCAATAACCCAGGTTAACGAACTGCTGATCCAGGTTGAACTCCACATGCTTGAGGCCGCTCTTCCAAATGTCGCTCAAGAGTGAGTGAAACCCTTCGATGTCGAAAAGGGATTCGAACCAGCGGGACCAGATTCGGCGAAGCTCCCCTCGCATCTTCTCATGATGCAGGATGACCCGCGTGCGTGGAATCTGGTAGAAATAATTGTAGAAGAAGCCGGCAAACTCATCTTTTCGGTCGATGAAAGCCTGGCGGTAGGGATGGAGGACCTCCATCTCGTCGCGGCTCCACCCGATCTGCTCCTGAAGCGACAACAAATGCTCATAAGGCGTCCCACTGTTCTCCATACAGGTTGCACCTCGTCTGGAACTTGGTCGTGATTTCGAGCGCGCCTCATGGGGGTACCCGGTCCAGCGGCCCGTGCAGCGGGAAGGCTTCCTCACCAGGATCGTCGCATGAAACTACCGGTTCTGAACCATAATTTCAACCTCAACAGGCTGAAAACTTTCCTGCTTTATGATAAGAACGGGTCCGCTCCCTCCTGAGCTGCAGACTCAGGCGGAGAGTGGGGAGCAGTTACTTATGAACTGAAATCCGTGTGCGGCGCAGGTTCGGCCCGCATCGATCCAGGCAGACAAGACCGGAATTTGGAGCCTTTGATGTCCAAGGTTTCACCCGTTCCTCGCAGAGGATATCTTTTTGTTGCGCTGGCTGCCATACTCTGGGCGGTGTCAGGTCCGTCGGCCAAGTATCTCTTCATGCATGGCATGACACCGCTCCAGCTGACTCAGGCCCGCGTCACCCTAGGCGGCGCATTGCTGCTGCTCTGGCTTGCCCTTCGAAACCGTTCCCTGCTCGCCATCTCCCCCCGCGATATTCTGTATTTCGCGTTACTGGGGATTGCAGGCCTGGCCATGGTGAACTTCACGTACCTGGTCACCATCAGCAAGCTTAATGTTGCTGCTGCAGTCCTGCTTCAGTACCTGGCTCCGGTCCTGATCGCCCTCCATGCGATTGTGTTCCTGGGGGAGCGTCTGAGTCCCGCGATTCTCATGGCCGTGGTGGGGGCCACTGCGGGCTGCTACCTGGTGGTGGGGGGCTACAACCTGGACCTTCTGGCCCTGAATCGCGAGGGAGTCGTTTGGGGACTTGTGTCAGCAGTCGCTTTTGCCGGTTATTCCATCTGCAGCGAACGGGGAATGCGTCGTTATAATCCGTGGACGGTCCTGTTCTATTCGGTTCTTTTCGCCGCACTGTTCTGGAACGTGCTGAATCTTTTCTGGGAGGGAGCCCCGCCTCCGATCGATCTGGCGAGACAACACTATCTGCCGATTCAGTGGGTTCTCATCACCTATGTTGCAGTATTGGGGACACTGGTCCCCTTCGGGCTGTACTTCCATGGCATCAATCTGATTCGCTCCACTCGGGCCAGCATCACGGCCACTCTGGAGCCCATCAGCGCTGGAGTGATATCGTTCCTCGCGCTGGGTGAAACCCTCGAGCCCCTCCAGATTGCGGGAGGAATTCTCGTGATTGGTGCGATCATCCTGCTTCAGCTTCGAAAGGAGTACGATGATGCGACGCCGGAGCTCCTTCGCCGGCAGCAGCAGGCCGGTGGTGGGACCACAAAGGCCTGAACGCCCTGCCTATTCCATCATAACGCTGCTGACTGATTTCGGGCTGTCGGATGGTTACGTGGCCGGCATGAAAGGAGTGATCCTCACCCTGTGTCCCGGAGTCCGGCTGGTGGATATCACTCACCAGGTACCCGCCTTCGACATAAGATCGGGAAGCTACCTGCTCAAAACGGTTTTCGATGTTTTTCCACCGGATACCATTCATCTGGCAGTGGTCGATCCCGGGGTCGGTACGGAGAGGCGGGCCATGGCGGTGAAGACGGAATGCGGCCGCATCCTGGTCGGACCGGACAACGGTCTGCTCGCCTGGGTATTGAGCCTCCGCAGCGCCTGGGATTCGCGCGCCCTGGAAAACCCGGAAACGTGGCGGCCGAGTGTCAGCCATACCTTCCACGGCCGTGACCTCTTTGCACCTGTGGCAGCGCACCTCGCTCGCGGCCTGCCTTTCCACAAGCTCGGCCCGAGTTGCTCCCCCAAGACGGCCACCTGGGTTAACGCGGAGCGCAAGGGGCACGACCTGTTTGGCGAGGTGGTCCACATCGACCGTTTTGGAAACCTCATCACCAACATTACCGAACAGGATCTTGGTGAATGGGAGGGGTCGATCGGCTGGATGGTGAGTCTCCCCGGTGTCGTGTCCATCCCGGGCATCAGCCGCACTTACGGCGAAGGGCCTGCAGGAGAGCCGATGGCCGTCATCGGAGGCAGTGGGCACCTCGAAATTGCGGTTAACCGGGGGAATGCAGCCCGGGCCCTGTCGGTGGGGACCGGAGCCGCAGTCAAAGTGTCCTCGATGCAAGGGGACTCCAGACCGCAATGAAAGTCATCTTGACCGTTTGCGTTATTTGTGCGAAAGGATCGCCAGAGTGGTGTTCTCAGCTTCTGAAGCGACATTGCATGCCCCATGGCTGGAGGAAGGGAAGACAATGAAGCCCACTGCGGTCGGTGTTCCTGGCATGGCTGACTGGCAGCTTTGATGAAATCAAAACAGTAGCCGGCTGCTGGGTGGAGAACGTGCCGGTTGAGGACATTCTGATAAGGAGCCATCATGAGCAAAGAGCACATTGGAGCGGGAACCGAGGTGCAGGCAGGTACCTACCGATGCAATGCGTGCGCAAATGAGCACGTCTGCAAGGAGGATGGTGAAAAGCTGCCCATGTGCTGTGTTTGCGACAGTGCCTCCTGGAAGGCTTACCGTCTCAAGAGGGAAAAGACCGATGCGAAAAAGGATTGAAGGTTTGAAGGGAAACGAAATGAAGGTTTTGCGTTCGGCTGGGTTGGGGTTTTGCGCTGTGGTCCTGGCCATGTTCGGGCTGGGAGGAACAGTCGCATCGGGGCAGACAATTTCTGAGGCGGATCTGGCGGGTAGTGTGTCGGCGGCAGGAGTCTCCAGTTTGGCGTCTAATTTGACGGATATCGGGAGTATGGTCACTTTGAACGACACGGCCTTCTTCGCCGCCAGTGACGGAGTGAACGGCATCGAGCTGTGGAAGAGCGACGGCACCGACGGTGGGACGGTATTGGTGAAAGACATTGCGGTGGGAGCAGCCGGCTCCAATCCTTCCGATCTCCTCGTGGTCAACAACTTCGTCTACTTCGCTGCCGACGATGGAGTGAACGGCCGCGAGCTGTGGAGGAGTGACGGCACGGAGAAGGGAACTATTCTTGTCAGGGACATTGCAGCTGGAGCGGGTAGCTCGAATCCCGCCCTCCTCACCCTGCACGGCGGGCTGGTCTATTTTGCAGCCGACGACGGATCGACGGGACGCGAGCTGTGGCGCAGCAATGGGACCAAGAACGGGACAAAACTGGTGGCCGACATCATGCCGGGAGCCGCAGGCTCAGATCCCGCCTCGCTGACCTCCGTGGGCACAACGCTTTACTTCTCTGCGGATAACGGCACAAACGGAAGAGAACTCTGGAGATCCTCCGGAACGGCCAAGAAGAACACGGCCCTGGTGAGCGACATCTGCCCCGGTGCCTGTAGTTCCGAACCGTCGGAGATGGCCCTCTTTAAGAATCTCGTGTTCTTTTCGGCCGACGACGGCATCAATGGTCGCGAAATCTGGAAGAGCAACGGCAAACCCAACGGCACGACTCTGCTTGCAGATATCAACAGCGGAGCAGCCAGTTCTTCACCTGAGGGGCTGGTGGTCGTGGAAAACGAGCTGTTCTTCTCGGCCGACGACGGTGCAGGACAGCATGGTCGGGAGCTCTGGAAAAGCAATGGCAACCCGGGCGGGACGGTACTCGTGAAAGACATCAATCCCGGGACGGCGGGATCGAGCCCCGAGCATCTCACCGATATGGCCGGAACGCTCTTTTTTGCCGCTGAAGACGGGAGTACCGGCCGGGAGCTTTGGAAGAGCAACGGGACGGCTGCTGGGACGGCCATCGTCCAGGATATCAATCCGGGAGCGGGGTCATCAAACCCGCAGAATCTGACGACTTTCAACGGCTATAACCTTGAACTGCTCTTTGCTGCTGATGACGGCGCCAATGGGAATGAGCTGTGGAGGGCCAATGGTACGCCGGGAGGGACATCCTTACTGAAAGACATCAATACGAGCGCGGGAGTCGGTTCGGATCCCCGGCAGCTCAGCGCTGGAATCGACCGGGTCTTCTTCCTGGCCAATGACGGAAATGGTGTCCAGCTCTGGCGGACCAGCGGAACCGCCACTCCCAGCACCACCGTCAAGGTGAAGGACGTGGATTCAGAACCCGATGACTCGAATCCACGGAATCTCACCAGGTTTTTCAAGAACATCTACTTCTCGGCCAATGATGGCAAGAAGGGCAGGGAGCTTTGGGCCACGTCCGGCTCCAAAAACAGCGGGAAGTTGATCATCGATATTCGTTCGGGTCCGGCCAGCTCTGATCCCGAGGAAATCATTGAGATCAACGATCGTCTCTTCTTTGTTGCCAACAACGGGAGGCGCGGAAGAGAGCTGTTCCGAAGCAACGGTGGGAAGAAAGATACGCTCATGATTCTCGACATTTTCCCCGGCGCGCTCGGTTCGAATCCCCGGAGTTTGACCGCGTTCAGGCAGGAGTGCTATTTCGTGGCTGATGACGGCGTCACGGGCGCTGAGCTCTGGAAGAGTGACGCGACGCCGGCGGGCACCAAGCAGTTGGCGGACATCATCCCGGGGCCGACAGGCTCCAATCCGACACAACTGACCGTGGCCAACAACACTCTGTTCTTTGTCGTGGACGACGGAATCAGCGGGATGGAGCTTTGGAAAACCACTGGAAACGCCAATAGCACGGTGCTGGTGAAAGACATCGCTCCCAACGCTGCAGGGTCTTTCCCCAGCCATCTCATCAGAGTCGGTACGAATTTGTTCTTTGTGGCCAACGACGGCGTCAATGGATTCGAGCTGTGGAAGAGCGACGGCACCGGGAGCGGAACGGTGATGGTGAGGGACATCTGGCCCGGACCCAATGGCTCCCAGCCCGAGAATCTCGCCGACGTGAACGGAACGCTTTACTTTGCAGCCAATGACGGCGTGAACGGCTATGAGCTCTGGAAAAGTGACGGCACGGAGGCGGGTACGGTGTTGGTGAAGAATATCAACCAGCAGCCGGATCCTGGCAATCCAGGCGTCAACCGGAGCGCAGGGTCCTTTCCCCATGAAATCATTGCTTATAAGAACTTTGCACTTTTCGTGGCCGATGACGGTGTGAACGGGAAGGAGCTCTGGAAAACCAACGGGAAAGCCGACGGCACGAACTTGCTTGTCGACATCATGCCCGGACCGCTGGGGTCCGATCCCGGGCAGCTCACCACGGCGGCAGATCTGGTGTTTTTTGCGGCGGATAACGGGACCAACGGCAGGGAGATCTGGAAGAGCGATGGGACCCCGCCCCGCACCAACATGATTAAAGACATCTTTCCCGGTCTCGAGGGTTCGGCGCCAGACCTGCTGACCGCCAACGCCGGAGTGATCGTTTTCTCCGCCAATGACGGGACCAATGGACGTGAGCTCTGGCGGACCACCGGGAAGGAATTCAATACGAATCTTATCAAGAACATCCGGGTGAGCACCCCCTAGAACTTTCGGGGTCCTGTCCCATGATCGAGCGAGGCCCGGCAGCTTCCTTCTGGCAGTTCGGAAGCAACCGGGCCTTTTCCATGCCGGGATAATGACTCAGTGGGGTTATCTGATGAGATGGGGTCGCGATGCAAAGGACTCCGGATGGCAGGAGGAGCTCAATCCTTGCTGCCGGCCGGGACCATGTTGAGTGCCTCTGCGTAGACTCTCTTTCGGGGCAGGTGGTGCTTGGCGGCAATCAGACCGACGGCATCCCGGGTGGTCACGGCTCCCTGTTTCAACAGCACTTCGAGCTCTTCACGCCAGATCGCGTCATCCCGCTCCGGGCCCGGAACCTTTGGCTCGGCACCTGCAACCACCAGCGTCAGTTCGCCTCGGGCGTTCTCCCCGAAATATTCCAGAGCTTCGAGAACCAAACCGCGGAAAACCTCTTCATGTACCTTGGTGAGCTCCCTGGCCACGGCGATTCTGCGATTTCCCCAGAAGGCCAGAATGTCGGAAAGGGTCTTGTTCAGTCGCCTGGCTGATTCATAGAGCAAAAGGGTCATGGGAAGGGCCCTGGCTCCGGTGAAGAAGCGTTCCCGCGAGCTGCCCTTGGGTGGTGGAAATCCCAGAAATGCAAAGGGTTGAGTGGGCAGGCCGGAGATCACCAGGGCGGCGATGGAAGCTGTGGGACCGGGGACCACCGAGACTGGGCATCCGGACTCCAGAGCGAGTCGGATCAGATGAGCTCCAGGGTCCGAAACTCCCGGAGTCCCCGCATCGGTGACCAGGGCGACATCTTCGCCCCCTTGAAGCCTGGCCGTGATAGCCGGACCTCTCTCCTCCAGATTGTGGCTGTGGTAGCTGACAAGAGGTTTGCGAATCTCATAGTGGGTGAGCAGTTTCAGCGTATGGCGCGTATCTTCGGCGGCCACGCACTGGACTGACTTGAGGACTTCAATGGCCCTCAACGTGATGTCAGAAAGGTTGCCGATGGGGGTCGATACCACATACAGGGTCCCTGAGCCCACTGGAACCTCCCCCTCATTCGCTGGCTGCGAAAGCGTTGGCGATCCATGTCACCAGGGGTTCGCCTTCCACCCACTGAATCGCCACCACATCAAAGCGCGCGGGCTGTCTCAGGAGATCGTGCTTCTTGAGATACCACTGGGCGAGCCGGGTCAGCCGCTTCTGCTTGGCGACGGAGACCATCTCCTGTGGGGTGCCGAACCCTTGTGAATAGCGGGATTTCACTTCGACGAAGACAACGGTCCTGCCATGCCAGGCAACCAGATCGATCTCGCCCAAGAGGCACCGGACATTGCGGCCGACGATCTCCAACCCCTGCCCCTTGAGGAACCCTGCAGCAATCTCCTCCGCTTTCCTGCCCTTCTGCTGTCGATTGGCGGCGCTCATGGAAGTCATGCCTCCGGCTCCATGAGGATTTCCTTCACCCCCGCAAAGGTCTTTCGGTGGATGGGGCACGGCCCGTGGCGCCACAGGGCCTCCCGATGCTTTGCGGTGCCGTAGCCTTTGTTGCGGTCAAAGCCATAAACCGGATACATTTCGTGATAACAGTCCATGAGACGATCGCGGTACACCTTTGCGACGATGGAGGCTGCGGCGATGGACAGGCTTCTTCGATCCCCTCCGGGAATGCCGAGCTGAGGCGTGGGCAGGCCCAGCCGGTAAGGCCCGTCAATCAACAGGAGATCCGGGTTGGGGCTCAAATGGCGGACAGCCAGTTCCATGGCGAGATAGGTGGCTTGAAGGATGTTGATCCGGTCGATGAGCAGGGCCTCGACGCAGCCGATGCCAATGGCTGTAGCCTGGCAGTAGATCTGCCCTGTGAGGGCTTCTCGCCGGGCGGCTGACAGGGTTTTCGAATCCCTCGCGGCCGGGAGGTCGGCATCCCTGGAGAAAAGAACCGCTGCAGCCACTACCGGTCCGGCCAAAGGACCGCGGCCGGCTTCATCGATTCCCGAAATCCACAAAAAACCCCTGCTGTGGGCATTCCTTTCGAACTGCAGCATGTCCACGGCAGGGGCTTCGGATTTCCTTGTCCTCACTAGCGTTTCTCTTGAATTCTGGCAGCCTTGCCGACTCGCTGGCGGAGATAGTAAAGGCGCGACCGGCGGATGCGGCCCCGCCTCAATATTTCAATCCGGTCGATCTGTGGGGAGTGCACCGGGAAGATTCGCTCAACACCCACGCCATAGGATACCTTCCTGACGGTAAAGGTGGCGTTGAGCTGACCCTTGCGGCGCCTGATCACAACCCCTTCAAATACCTGAATACGTTCCTTTTCCCCTTCACGGATCTTCACATGAACCTTGACCGTGTCCCCGATCCGAAAGGCCGGGATATCCTCCCGCATCTGTTCGCGCTGCAGAATTTCAACCACTCCCATGGCCATGACACATCCTCCATCGATCTTATCTGGATTGAGGAACCCATATACAGGGTCCCAAGTTTATTCAAAATACCGTGTTCTCATCCTTCCTGTGGCATCCCCTCATCACTCAACCTGGCCAGCCGGACCGATCTTGTGAGGATAGCGAGCAGCCTCCTTTGGGGGGCCGACTCACCGGTCCACTCCAAGGAGCCGGTCCATCAGGATCGCCGCTGCACACCGAACGGACAGATGATTGTACCCGTCGACTCCCCGAATGGGCTCCAGTATGGAGTCTGCTTCGTCCAGCACGCTTTGCGCCAATCCCCAGGCCGTGCCGAGCAGCAGCAGACACGGCCGGTCACTATCCCGGAGAGCTTTGCGAGCTGATTTGTGGGAGAGCGATCCTTCGATCTCCCTGGCCGACGTCGCCCAAATGACCGGCGAGTACCCGCACGCTTTCCGAATGTCCTCTTTGACCTCCTGCAGGCTGTCGGCGATCTTCAGCCTCTTTAAAGCACCGCCCCGTTCCGGGTGAAGCTCGAATCCCACTCCCCTGCACCAGTGGTCGAGCAGGTCCCCGGCGAGGAGCTGCTGGTCCTTGAGAGGCGTCACCACGTAGCAGACCTCGACATTGAAGGTGCGGCCGGACCGGGCCAGGTCATGCAAATCCAGGTTGGTGATCGCCGAAGCGATGACTTCTCCCCTGCGATTGACCACCGGATAGTGAATCAGGGCCACAAAGAGCCTCATGGCGGCCAACCGCCTCCCTCGTCATCCCGGTGGACCGCCCTGCCCGGGTCCTCCTCCTCGGCCATCCGAAGCCACTCGCGCTCATCCGGTGTGAGCTCCAGGCGTGCAAACAAATCCGGGCGCCGTTGCCTGGTTCTCAGGAGAGCATGTCCACGCCGCCATCTATGGATGGCCGCGTGGTTCCCCGAGAGAAGGATTTCCGGCACTCGATGTCCGTAGAACTCCTGGGGTCTTGTGTATTGCGGGTACTCGAGGACAGGTTCCACAAAGGACTCGGATTCTACCGAGCACTCATTCCCGAGAACTCCCGGAATGAGCCGTGTGATGGCGTCCAGGATGACCATGGCAGCCAGCTCTCCACCCGTGAGCACATAGTCGCCAATGGAGATCTCTTCGTCAACGAAGTGGCGAGCCACCCGTTCGTCCACTCCTTCGTACCGGCCACAGATCAGAATCAGGCGAGGAAGCTCGCTCAGCCGCCTGGCCGTGCGTTGGTCGAACAAACTGCCCTGCGGGCTGAGAAGGACCGTCCGGGGCGGCGGTTCCCGTCCGATGGCCTGCAAAGCCCTCACTATGGGCTCAGGCTTCATGACCATGCCTTCGCCCCCCCCGAACGGTCGATCATCAGCCATTTGATGCTTGTCCGTGGTGTAATCCCTGATGTTGTGAACGCGTATGCTGATGAGGCCACGTTCGACGGCCTTTCCCACGATGCTCTCGTTCATCGGCGAGACGAACATTCCCGGAAAAAGGGTCAATATGTCAAAGATCATCTATTCCAGCAAACCTTCCGGCGGGTCGATCACGATGCGCCGCCCCGTGAGGTCGATCTCCCGGATGATTGCGTCCACGGCGGGAATCAGGTATTCCTTCTCGCGGTCCCTGGTCACGTAGACGTCATGGCTTCCAGTATCGATGATTTCCGTGATGATTCCCACAAAGGAGCCGTCCATCTTTTCGACGGAGAGACCGATCAGCTGGTAATAGTAGTATTCCCCATCATCGAGAGGGGGCAGCAGGGACTCCGGCAAAAGGATCTCAGCGCCTGTCAGTGCCCTGGCAGCATCCCTGTCCCCGATCTCTTCAAACTGCGCCAGCCATACCCTGCCGTGGGGTTGAGCCGCCTTCAAGGTCAGCTCCCGGCCTCCGCCTCCCTGACCCTCGGGCCTGCAAAAGAGCCTGGCTCCCCGCTTCAAGGTCTCAAAACTCTCTCCCACGGCGATGATCCTCACCGCCCCATGGACGCCGTGGGCTCCTCCCACCTTACCCACCACAATAAGGCAAGGCTCATCCATGGTCTATTCGATGATTTCCAGTACCGCTCGTTTTCGAATCTTGGTTGACGCGGCGCTCAGAATCGTGCGCATCGCACGGGCGGTTCGGCCCTGCTTTCCAATGACCTTGCCCAGGTCCTCTTTGGCCACACGCAACTCTATGACGGAGGTCTGCTCGCCCTCGATCTCGGAGACCTTCACTTTTTCGGGATTATCCACCAATGCCCGTGCCATGAACTCGATCAGTTCTTTCAACATGCTGACCTCCGGATTCTCGTGCGCCGCAATGGCTTCTCTTCCTGAGAAGCCTAGTCCCCAGTTCCAACTCCGTGCTTCTTCATCAAGCTGCGTACCGTGTCTGATGGCTGTGCACCCTTGTCCATCCAAAATTTGAGCCTTTCGGCGTCGACATGGACTTCTGCGGTCTCAGGCAGCGGGTTGTAGGTGCCGATCCTCTCTATGAATCGACCGTCTCGTGGAGACTCCGAATTGGCCACGACGATCTGGTAAAAAGGTCTTTTCTTTCTTCCTCGACGAGCTAAACGAATGCGTACCGGCATAACCTGTGGCTTACCTCCTCGGCTGTGATGTCGTTCCTTCCAAAGGCCAGGCGGCCTTCTCATCCATTCAAGAGCGCAAAAAGCCCAAAGCCGACCTTGGGATCTTCGGCCTGGATTCGCTCATTCAACGCCGCAATCATGATCATGAGCCGGAATGGCTGTCTGTAAAAGCTCTCATATAGCTCAATATAAGAGGATTAAAAAGGAAAAAATGCCTTTCGCTTCTTGCCTTTTCCCTTCTTCTTCTTGGTGGGGCTGCCGCCCATCACCTGGCGCATCATCCGACGAGCCTCATCGTAACTCTTCATCAGCCGATTGACTTCCGGAACACTGGTGCCGCTTCCAGCCGCAATGCGCCGCCTGCGGCTCCCGTTCAGAATGTCCGCATTCCTGCGCTCCTCTCGGGTCATGGAGTTGATGATCGCCTCCATGCGGACAAACTCCTTCTCATCCACCTGGACGTTCTTGAGCTCTTTCATCATGCCCATGCCGGGAAGCAGGTTCATGATCTGCTGGATGGAGCCGAGCTTTTTGACCTGGCGCAGCTGGTCCCGAAAATCCTCCAGGGTGAAGGTGTCCTCTTTGAACTTGCGGGCGAGCTCGACCGCCTGCTTTTCGTCAAAAGCCTCCTGGGCCTTCTCGATAATGGAGAGCACGTCCCCCATCCCCAGGATCCTGGAACTCATGCGGTCAGGGTGAAACACCTCCAGTGCATCCAGCTTCTCCCCTACACCAATGAACTTGATGGGGCAGCCCGTGACCGACCGGATGCTCAGGGCGGCGCCCCCTCGCGCGTCGCCGTCCAATTTGGAGAGAATGACGCCGGTGATCCGGATCGCTTCATGAAAAGCCTCGGCGACCTGAACCGCATCCTGGCCCGTCATGGCATCAGCCACCAGGAGGATCTCGGATGGAGTAAGAATCGCCTTGATTCGAGCGAGCTCCTCCATGAGCTCCGTGTCCACGTGAAGCCGGCCTGCCGTGTCCACGAGAAGCGTGTCGCAGTTCTGCTGCCTGGCGAATTCCAGGGCTTCCTTGACAATGTCTTCGGGCCTCTGGTCCACCGATGAGGGATAAACCGGCAGCTTCAGCTGCTGGGCGAGCGTCGTCAGCTGCTGGATGGCCGCCGGGCGGTAAATGTCGGCAGGGACGAGGCAGGGCCTGCGTTTTTCACCGGCCAGCTTCCGGGCCAGCTTGGCTGTGGTCGTGGTTTTGCCCGAGCCCTGGAGCCCCACCAGCAAAATGCCGACGGGCGGCCGCCCGATGAGGTTGATCGGAACGGCCTGGCCGCCCATGAGGTCCGTCAGGGCTTCATTGACGATCTTGATGACCTGCTGGCCGGGGGTCAGGCTGTCCAGGACCTCCTGGCCCACCGCCCGCTCCGCAATCCCGGCCACGAATTCCTTGGCCACCCTGTAATGAACATCCGCCTCCAGGAGAGCCATCCTCACTTCACGCAAAGCCTCCCTGATATTGGCTTCCGTAAGCTTGCCCTGGCCTCGCAGATGTTTGAAAACTTTCTGAAGTTTGTCGGACAGATTATCGAACATGGTCAAACACCGCCAAAGAAGGTGAATTCGGTGTGCATTCTCCAGAGGAGAAGAACCTGATTTTCATCCAAACATCTAGTCGCAAACAGCCCAATATGTCAACGACTTAGACGGGATTCAGCCTCATCCTCCCCGAAAGCAATGATCGGACCAGGCGCTGGGCGACACCCCTGTGGTCATTCACGAACTTCCCGGCACGTATCGAAGCTTCTGCGCGGAGTGTGGGACCTGCAAGATAAGACCACAGAAAACGTTCAAGCTCGCTTTCAGAGTCCACCCGCTCAAAGCATCCCAGAGTCGCCAAAGCGGATTCCAGCTCCCGGAAGTTGAAAAGGTGCGGGCCCCAACAGGCCGGTTTTCCCTGTGCGGCCGCCTCCAGGGGATTGTGTCCCCCGAAAGGGACCCAGCTTCCCCCGATGAAAGCCACATCGGAAACTGCATAGAAACGACCCAGTTCTCCAAGAGTATCCAGGATGAATACCGTCCGACCCTCCGCCATTTGGCCCTGTGAACGGAGAGCCGGCTTCAGTTCCAGCCGCCGGCAAAGAGCAGCAATTTCATGGCCCCGTCCCGGGTTTCGCGGGGCGAGAATGAGGAGCAGTTCCGGCAACCCCTGCAGCAGTCTCCGGTGTGTTCTTAGGAGCGGTTCCTCTTCGCCTTCGTGGGTGCTTCCCGCAATCCAGACCGGGCTGCCATCGGGGAGTCCGATGGACTTTTTGAGGGCTGCCACTTCCCATGGCGGCACCTCATTCGGGGCCGCATCGAATTTGAGGTTGCCCGAAATGTGCACTCGAGCGGGCTCCACCCCCATCTGCAGATACTGGTCTCTGTCTGCTTCCGATTGGGCAAAAATAGCCTGGAGCCCGTTCAACAAACGGCCCCACAGCGTTTTCAGCCAAAGCATGCTCCGGAATGACCTCGGGGAGAGTCGACCATTCACCAGGGCGGAAGCAATCCCATAACGATGGAGGGCGCAGAGCAGGTTGGGCCACAGGTCCGTTTCCACCTGGATGAAGAGGGCCGGACGGACCCTGCGAACCAGCCGATCCGTTACCAGAGGGAGATCATGAGGCAGGTAGAAAAACGAGCGTACCCATGGACTCAGCGTTTTCCGGGCCAGCTTTTGTCCCGTCTCAGTGGCCGTGGAGAATACAATGGATGCTTCAGGCCAGCTTTCCTTGAGGGTCCTCACAAGGGGCGCCACCGACAGGGTTTCTCCGACGGAGAGGGCATGGATCCAGATTGTGGGCCTGTCGATCTCGACATCCGGCGGCGATAGCCCGAGACGCTGCAGGTAACTCCCTGCATATTTACCGTCAGTCAGTGACCTGAGCCTGTAATAGAGCAGCGCTTGAGGCCAGAGCAGCCCCCAGCCCAGCCCATAAATCATCCTGAACCAAGAGGGCAAAAGGGCCCCCTTGGGAAGCCGGCTTGACCTGAAATTGTCCTGTGCCCGACAAGGCACCGGGGTCGCTTGAAGCTGCCTGTAATCCGACACCTGTGCCGGCTCGCCAACCGGTTTTGATCCATGGGACTCGTTCTCCCATCCTCCGGCTCCCAATCGGCTCAGTACCAGCGAGGCCGTCCGATCCGCCACCCCCGGCTCGCCAAGGAGCCCGCGAATCCCGCCAAGGTCAGCCCGCTGCCGCGCGAGCCTGGCGGCATCGTTCAGCAGGTCCATGGCTTCCTTGGTGAGCCTTGCCGGATTGGCCTCGTGCTGCAGGAGCTCGGGTGCGATCATCTTTCCCGCAATGAGATTGGGCAACCCTACCCGATCGACCCTGATGAGATGGCGGCCGGTGTAATAGCTCAGGTTGGAGACCTTGTAGGTGATGATCATCGGGGTCCCGAGAATGGCGGCTTCCAGGGTCACCGTACCCGATGCAGTGATGATCAAGTCGCAGGCTCGAATGACGCCGTAAGTGTCGCCCCGGACCGTCTTCACAGGAACCGTGCATTTCCCGATGCTGCTCTCAATGAGAACGGGATCCGCAGTGGGCGCCAGGGGAAGGATGAAGTCGACGTCGGGCCGCTGCTCGCCGATACGTGCGGCCGACTCCATCAGGATGGGCAGCAGCGTTTTGATCTCGCCGCGCCGGCTTCCGGGCAGGAGCCCCACCAGCGGCCGATCTTCATGCTTTCTGTACCGCCGAACGGCTTCCTCCCTCGACGGGGCGCCCGCCAGGACGTCCAGGAGGGGATGTCCCACGTAGTGCGCTTTCATCCCGTAGCCGGCATAGAAATCCGCTTCGAAGGGCAGAATGACCGCCATGTCATTCGCCAGCCGCTTGAGCGTGCGGACACGGCCGCGCCGCCAGGCCCAGACCTGGGGGCTGATGTAATAGAAGACCGGTATCCCCAGGTCCCTGGCCATGCGCATGAGCAGGAAGTTGAAATCCGGGAAATCGATGAGGATGACGAGCTCGGGATGGACTTTGGTGAGATACTGCCGGATCCTCCGCAGGCCGGCGCTGATGATCCGTGCGTGCCTGAGGACCTCGAACAGGCCCACCACGGAGAGCTCACGGTTATCCACCAGCACGTTCGCCCCCGCATCGGCCAGGGCGGGTCCTCCCAGGCAGGTGAACGTCGTGCCGGGCAAACGGGCTTTCAATCGACGGACGAGCTCGGATCCATGAAGGTCTCCGGAAGCTTCGCCGGCGCTCAGGAATATATCGTGAACTCTCGGTCGGAGGCCGTCCATCGGTTGTCCAGTTTTGCCTTGATCTGCATGGAAATGTCCAGCGCCACCGCCAGGGCGTCGCGCCCCTGGCCGCCGTCCACCATGGGGCAGATGCCCTTTTGAATGCATTGCAGAAAGGACGCGATCTCTTCCTCCAGGGCATCCATTTCTTCGATCTCCAGCTCTTCGATGGAAATTTCGGGGTAGCCCGCCTCATCGGCGGTACTTTCCTTGAAGACTGCATAGGCCCGCTTGTTGCCGAAGTCCGCCGAAAAATAGCAGTTTTCCTGGAAGATCCGGAGCTTCCGCATGTTCTTGATGGAGATGCGACTGGCCGCCAAATTGGCGGTGGCGCCGTTTTCAAACTCCAGCCGCGCATTGGCGATGTCGGGAAGATGAGTCAGCACCGCCACTCCGGCCGCGTGGATCGCTTTGAGGGGGGATTTCACGACATGGAGGACGATGTCGATGTCGTGGATCATGAGGTCCAGGATGACGTCCACTTCCAGTCCCCGTTCATTGAACAGAGCCAGCCGATCAGCGGTCAAAAACATGGGATTGCGCAAACGGGGATAGATGGCTCGAAACGCTGAATTGAAGCGCTCCAGGTGACCGACCTGCAAAACAAGACTTTTTTCCGCAGCCAAACGGGTCAACTCGTCGGCTTCCTCAAGGGTTTGGGTCATCGGCTTTTCCACCAGAACGTGGACGCCGGACTGCAAGAATTCCCTGGCAATGGCGTGGTGGTGCAGAGTCGGAGTCACGATGCTCACCGCATCCACCTTCCCGATCAGCTTGCGGTAATCTGTCAAGGCCTCGGTTTGGACCTCCCGGGCCACCCGCTTGGCCTGAACCGCGTTGACATCGACCACGCCCACCAGCTCGGCTTCGGGCAAGCGCGCATACTTCTGGGCATGAAATCTCCCCAGATATCCCACTCCGACCACACCCACGCGCAGGGCTTCCGAACGAGCCTTGCGCACCAGGGCAGCGGCCGCCGGAGGGGCTTCAGCCTGCGCTCGGCCTACAGCCGGTTTCAGCGGGTCGGGCGAGGCCTGCTCGATCAGCTTTGCCGCCTGTGAAGCGTCTCGCGTATCCCTCATGGCCAGGATCGTGATCCGAGCCTCATTGGCTGCATCGATCATCTTCTCCCGGTCGAACATGAGCGTCTTTCCTGCCTCCACCACCAGCACCCTGGCCTCAACGCGCTTCATGGTCTCGATCGTGTCGTACCCCACTGCCGGGACGTCGAAACGCAGATCCTGGTCGGGCTTGCTCACCTTGACCACCACGGCTCCCTGGCGGCACAGATGGCCTCCCCTCAAAATGGTCGCATCGGTGCCGTCTATCCCCTCCAGCGCCAGGACTGCCTGATTCTTCAAGACCAGGCATTGGCCCACATCGAGGTAGCCCATGGCTTTGGCCGTCTGCCAGCCGAAGGCGATGTCCAGCTGCTCGCGGCGGTTGGGCTTCCTGCGCGTCAGGATGCCTTCCGGGGCCAGAAGGTCCGGCAGGAAAAGGGTGGAGGGCTCGATACGGATCCCCTCGGACTCCAGCTCCTCCGCAAGGGCTCGCAGCAGGAAATCGTCCTTTTTGTGGCGCAGACGGTTGAGAAACTTGACCGCTCTCCAATCCGGACGGATGCGAGCATACAACTTGGTCTTGTTGATGGCACCCGCCATGGCCGCACGAGAGATCCCCGCGTCCTTGAACGTGCGGATCAAGGCGTTGAGCTTGCCAAGTTTGAGCATATGGAACTCGCTGACATACTTGGCCAAGGTCGGGTCCGTCTCTCCCTGAAACCCGACGGCCAGGACTTCAACGCCCGACTGCCTTGCCGCATGAGCAAAAAGGAGCGGAAACTGCCCGCCCCCCGCGATCAACCCCACCCGCGCGTCCGCGTGATGGTTCTTGAATTCCGGCTCTTTCATTGAAGTCTACTTGGTTACTCCACGTTTGGAATGATCGATCATGAACTGAACCAGAGTCTGCACTTCGGGGCAGGGCTCGACCTCCTGGTGGACTTTCTCCACGGCTTCCTTGAGGCTCAATGTCGATCGGAAAATGATCCTGTAGGCCCGTTTCAAGGCCAGGATGGTTTCCGAGGAAAGGCCGAAACGTTTCAGGCCGACGGAATTGGGGCCGTAGAGCTTTGCAGGCGCACCGAAAGCGAGCATGTAAGGAGGCATGTCCATCCTCAAACCGGACATGCCTCCGATGAAAGCGTGGGTTCCAATCTTGACGAACTGGTGAATGGCCACCAGGCCGCCGAGGCTTGCGTGGTCATCCACCTGAACATGCCCCCCCAATGTGGCGCCGTTGGCCATGATGACATGGTCTCCGAGCAGGCAGTCGTGGGCAACATGCGACGCCACCATCAGGTAGCAGTGGCTGCCGATGCAGGTCCTGCCCCTCCCCCGGACCGTTCCCCGATGAATGGTGACGTGCTCGCGAAAGGTGCAGTCGTCTCCGATAACCACCTCGGTGTCCTCGCCGGCGTAGCTGAAATCCTGGGGAGGATGGCCGATGGCCACAAAGGGGCCGATCCGGTTGCGGCTCCCGATGGTGGTCCTCCCGTCAATGACCACGTGGGGGCCGATGACACAACCCGCTCCGATGGTCACCTTCGGCCCGATGACCGTGAATGCTCCAATGATGGAATCGTCGGCAATTTCAGCCTCGGGCGCTATAACGGCACTGGGATGGATCTCCGCCAATGTCTTTGTGCTCCTTCCTTTCTCAAAGCGCCGATGCTTCAACCTTTCGGTTCATTTTCACCGGGATCCGTCGTGGCCATGAGCTCGCCTTCAGCCACAAGCTGGCCGTCCACAAAGGCTTCCCCCTTCATTTTGAAGATGGCGCCCCGCTGTTTGATGAGCTTGATCTTCATGATCAACTGATCTCCAGGGCGTACCGGTTTTCGGAAACGGGCCTTGTCCACGCCCATGAAATAGACGTTGTTGCCGGATGTCTCGGGAGCCAGGTGGAAGGCCAGAAGACCACCGGCCTGGGCCATGGCCTCGATGATCAAAACTCCCGGCATGATGGGATGGTCCGGGAAATGCCCCTGGAAGAATGGCTCGTTGATCGTCACGTTCTTGAGCCCCACGATCTCCTGCTCACTTAGCTCAAGGATGCGGTCGAGGAGAACAAAAGGGTACCGATGAGGCAGCTTTTCGAGAATCTTCTGAATGTCCAGCGTCATGGTTCGTCCCTGTTCAGCTTGTTTTCGAGCTCCTGCACCCTGTTCTGCAGATCCCTGATCTCGTCACGGTATTGTGACAGCCGCTGAAGGTGCATGATGGTTTTGAAGAATTGTTTCTTGGGCACCGCCGGAATCCCCATCACGTCCTGTCCACCCTTGATGGAGTGAGCCACCCCCGACTTGGCGCCGATCCTCGTGCCGTCGCCGATCTCCACGTGATCGGCCAGGCCGACCTGCCCCGCAAGAATCACGTGCCGGCCCAGTCTCGAGCTCCCGGATATGCCCACCTGCCCCACGAGTATGCAGTGTTCCCCAATGACGACATTATGGGCGACCTGGACCAGGTTGTCGATTTTCGTTCCCCCTTGGATCCATGTGCGATCGAAGGTGGCGCGGTCCACCGTGGTGTTGGAGCCGATCTCCACGTCATCGTCGATCTGAACGAAGCCGGACTGCGGTATCTTGATGTGGCGCCCTTCTTCATCCGGAGTGTACCCGAAACCGTCGCTGCCGATAACCGTCCCACTGTGGATGATGACCCGATTGCCGATAAGGCACCGATCCAGGATGACGACGCCGGGATGGATCACGCAGTCGCATCCGAGCCCAACGTCGTTACCAATGTAGGCGGTGCCGCAAATGGACGACCCTCTCCCAATTCGGCTTCCGGCGCCCACGTGAGCCAAAGGGCCAATGCGCACCCCCGGGCCGATCTCCGCCTCCTCCGACACATGAGCCGTGGGGTGAATGCCGTCATTCAGCCGAAGCGGCTCCTGAAAAAGCTGCGCAATGCGTGCAAACAGAAGGTAGGGATTGGGATGGATGAGAAGAGGGCGATCCAGATCGTCGAGTGCCGGGGGGACGATCAGGGCTGAAGCCGCACATGCGAGGGCCTCTTCCCGGTAGCGGGGCCCCGCCACGAAGCTCAGCTGCCCGGAGCGAGCCTGCCTGAGCGACTCGATCCCTTCGATCTGCAGCTCCTCATCCCCCCTGGTGGATGCTCCAAACCGCTTCGCCAATTCTTTCAAAGAATAGGTCGTGTACCGCTCGCTCACTTCACCGGTCCTCATGTGTTCCGCTTTCCGCCGGTGGCGCTCTTCGGCGGGGCGTTGAGCAGGACAGATCGTGGCTCAAAATCGATGGGCGCTGGGAGCAACCCCGGAGCAGCAAATCCCGGTGTGCACCCGCGCCCAGTCATGAGAATTCCTGAAGAGATGGGAAAGCAGCCTATTTCTTGGGAATCGGCGACCTGTCAAGCTCCTGAAGCACCTTCTTGGTCAGGTCGTCCTTCTCCGTCGCCCACACAATGCCGCCCTTTCCGACCTCGATGATATAGTCGTACTTGTCATCTTTGCCTATGCGCCTCACGATCTCCAGAGCTTTCTCGACGATGGGAGACATGAGATCGTTGGAAAGCTTGCCCAGTTTGTTCTGGGATTCCATGGCGTACTTCTCGGCCTCTGCCTGCAGCTCGGCCATCTTTCTGTTCCGGGCCGAGTCATCCATGGCGGATTTCTTCTTTTCGAGATCCTCCCGAGCGGTTCGGAGCTTCTTGCCCTTTTCGTCCATCTCGGTCATGAGGCGTTCCTTTTCCCTCTTGAACTCTTCCTTGGCATCCTGCCCCGCTTTGGACTGGTCCAGGATGGTCTGGAGATCGAAATACCCGATCTTGGGCGATGCAGCCGCCAGACCGGTGCTCGCGAAAACAACAACTGTCAAAACCGCAACCCATAAACTCCAACGTTTCACTTTCGTCATTCCTTTCTCTCTAGAAGAAGGCTCCTGCTGAGAATTGCCACTGGTAGGGATCTTCACCTTTCTGCCTGTCAAGATTGTAGCCCCACTCCAGGCGCAGAGGTCCAAGGGGCGAATTCCAGCGCACCCCGACTCCCGCATCGTACCGCAATTCGATGTCCCATCCGCTTTCTGCCGCATTACCCGTATCGAAGAAAACCACCCCGCGCATACCCATCTTTTCGTAGATTGGGAAGAGCAATTCGACGGTGGCTTCTACATATTGGAGCCCGCCGACCACATCGTTGCCTTTCTTGGGTCCCACATCCCCCCACTTGAACCCGCGGAGTGAATTGATACCGCCCAGGAAGAAACGTTCGTAGATCGGTACAGCCGAGTCGTCGGGTCTTCCCTCCAGCTCCCAGATCTGACCGACCTCGCCCCGAACATAGCCCACAAACTTCCAGAATATGGGGAAGAACCAGCCAGACCTGAATTCGGCTTTGACAAAGTCGCTTTCGCTGCCCAGAAAACCGGCCGACGTCTCCGTGGTGAACGCGTTGACGCTTCCTCTGGTGGGCATGAACGGATGGTCCGTCGTATCCCTTTCCACGCCCAGTGTGATGCTGCTTTTGAACACCTCACCCTCCTGGCTCCTCAAGTAGGCCGATGAGCTGTCCTGGACGTCTGTCACCTCGGCGTTTTCCAGCGTGTAGTAAACGTTGAACCTGCTGTAGTTGCCGAAGGCAAATCCCGAGCGGACCCTGGCGCCCACGGCTTCCTTGTCGAAATCGCTATATTCTCGCCGCCAATTGTACACGTCAAGCCCGAGAGACACCGGGTAGTCCAGAAAATACGGCTCGGTGAAGCTCATGACAAACCGGGTGGATTCCTGTCCCAGATGACCCTTGAATGCCAGGTACTGGCCTCGCCCCATGAGGTTGCGCTGGGTGATCTCTCCGCTGGCGAAAAAGCCGTCGTCCGAGGAAAACCCGCCTCCGACACTGACGGTCCCCGTGAACTTCTCTTTTACCTTCACGAGGAGATTCATGATCCCCTTCTGCTCGCTCTCCGTCGGGACGATTTCGACCTGCTCAAAAAAATCCAGCTTCTTGAGCCGTGTCAGGCTGTTTTCCAGTTTGGTGGAGCTGAAGGTGTCGCCTTCATTCAGCTGCATCTCCCTGCGGATGACCTTGTCCCGCGACTTGGTGTTGCCCGAAATGGTGATGGTGCCGATACGTATCACTTCACCTTTCTTGACGTTGTAATCCACGTCGGCAGTCTGATTGACGGGATCGCGCTGGACCTTGGGATCCACTTCCGTGTAGGCGTAGCCTTCATCCATGTAGGCCTTGGAAATGAAGTCCAGGTCCTTCCTCAGACCCTCACGGCTGAAATAGCCCGAAGGTTCGATCTCGAGCTTCTCGCCCAGATCTTCCTTGCCATCGTAGGCATCGCCGCTGATCTTGACACCGGAGACCTTGTAACGCTCCCCTTCCTGAACGGGCACCTCGATGTAGAATCCGTCATCCCGGCGGGTCACTTCCGGGCTGCCGATTTTCGCGTCCATATACCCCTTGTCATGGTAGAAGACGGTGAGCCGGTCCACATCGCTGTCCAGGATATCCCGCTGGAGAATTCCCCGATCCGTGAACATCGAGAAGAGCCAGTCCTTCTTCTTGGTTTGCATGACTCCTCTGAGTTTCCGATCTGAATAACTCTTGTTGCCTTTGAAGGTGATGTCTTTAATGTATACCTTCTTGTGCTCTTCAATGTCGAAGGATACGAGAGCCTTTCGCGGGTCCGTGGGAAAGGTGATGCTGCTTTTCACATCCGCTGCGAAGTAACCCTTCTGCTGGTAGAGCTTGAGGATCTTCTGGACGTCTTCATTGACCTGGCTGCGCGAAAGGAGTGCAAAGGCTTTGGTGGATATGGCCGCCAGGATATCCTTGTCTTTGATCTTCTTGTTGCCGCTCACTTTGACCTCGGCAACCGTCGGGTTTTCCTGGACCACAAAGGTCAGGACTTTGCCCGCCGGGCCGTCAGTCATTTGGGCATCCACCTTTTCAAAATACCCCATCTTGTAAATGCTCTTGATATCTTCGCTCACCACGTCCGGTCGAAGCACGTCTCCCTGCTTGCTCCTGATATTGAGCTTGATGGCCTCGGCTTCTATGCGATCGTTCCCGCGGATTTGAATCTCTCCAATCACCCCTTTGGCCATCACGTGTGCCGACATCTGCTGAATCAGGGCCTTGGTGGCTGAAGCGAGATTCTCGGCTCCCGCCTGCTCAATGAAGAGGTTCTGCGTTTGCCTGGCGCCGAGTACATCCACCAGTTTGGCATCCAGGCTGATGCTGTTTCCTATCTGGTTGAAGCTGCCAAATAAGGCGTACTGGGCGTTCAGTCTGGCCGCAATGGATCTGGCCTGACCTTCGGATTGGACGGGTGAGGTACGCAGGCCACGATCGGTCGCTGGAGGAGCCACCGTCCGCATGCCTTCTTCGCTCATCTGAGAAGTCAACAGCTCCTGAACGGAATTCTGAATGTTGGCCTGATTTTCCTGGGTATTGATCAAAAACGGCAGAACGGCAATTCTCGGGGTCTGATCCTGGGCCCACGCCCCGGAGACCATAATGAAGCACAGCATCCAAGCCCATCTACGCATGAACACACTCCCCCTCATTCGCTGCCAGTCTGATGTTGAGTCTGCCCTTCTCTCATCGCACGGATACAGGTGTTCGACCTTCCCGCCATCTCCAGACGGCACGAGTCATTCATGACTATTGGGCTGACTCTTTATTCAGGAAGGAAACAGAGTCTTCATGAGACTCTTCACGAAGCTGCCCGTCCACCAGCCGCAGGGTCCGGTGCATCATGGAGGCGAGCTCGTGGTTGTGGGTCACGATCACCATGGTCAGATCCAGCTCTTCATTCAAGCCCACCAACAACTCGTGGAGCTTTCTCCCCGTTCGACTGTCCAGGTTGCCACTCGGTTCGTCCGCCAGGAACAGGCTCGGTCGCAAAGAGAGCGCTCTGGCGACGGCCACCCTTTGCTGCTCTCCTCCCGAAAGCTCCCCGATCCGATGATGAACCCGGTCGGTCAAGCCCAGCCGTTCCAGGAGCTGCAAGGCTTCCCCCCTCACCTCTTTGATCGGTTGTCCTGCAATGAGCCCCGGCATCATGACGTTCTCCAGAGCGTCAAACTCCGGGAGCAGGTAGTGGAACTGAAACACGAAGCCTATGCGCCGATTCCTGAAGCTTGCAAGCTCCTTTTCCTCCCAGAGGAAGACGTCACGGCCTTCGTAGAGGACCTTTCCAGCGGTCGGGCGCTCCAGGGTCCCCAGAATATTCAGCAGGGTCGTCTTGCCGGCCCCCGAAGCACCGACAATGGCCACGCGCTCCCCCCCACGGATCACCAGATCCAGATCCTTGAAGAGCTCGATGGATTGCGGCCCACTCCCAAAGGTTTTTGCCAAACCCAGGGTCTGTACTTCGACCCGATGGTTCCGGTTATTCATACCGCAGCGCTTCCGCAGGATCCAGCTTCGCCGCCTGTCGCGAAGGGTAGATGGTTGCCAGGAGGCTGATCAGGATGGCCGCGAGGGCAATCAGCCAGACATCCACCGCATTCACTTGCACGGGGAGCGTGGGAATATAGTAGATTTCCGGCGGCAGTTCGATGAACTTGTATTTTTTCAAAAGGGCGCACAGGGAAAAACCGCCGAAAAGGCCGAGAATCGTGCCCGAAACCCCTATCATCAGGCCCTCCATGACGAAAATCTTGCGAATCCTGGCCGTGGTGGCCCCCATGGCCTTGAGAATGGCAATGTCGCGCGTCTTCTCCATGACCATCATGATCAACGAGCTCACGATGTTAAACGCAGCCACCAGAATGATCAACGTCAGGATGATGAACATCACCACTTTTTCGAGCTTCAGGGCCGAAAAGAGGCTGTGGTTCATCTGCATCCAGTCCCGGACGTACAAGGGATAGGCCAGCTGAGAGCGCAGCTTCTCGGCCACATCCTTCGCATCGTAAATGTCAGCGAGCTTCATTTCCACGCCGGTCACCACGTCGCCGACGCCCAGGAAATGTTGTGCAGTCTCCAGGTCGACATAGGCCAGCGTGTTGTCAAACTCGTACATGCCGGACCTGAAAATCCCCACCACCTGGAAAAGCCTGCTCTTGGGGACCTGCCCCATGGGGGTCACGCGACCCACGGGCGAGATGATCGTCAGCCACTCTCCCTGATGCACCCCCAGCTGATCAGCCAACTGCTGGCCGAGAATAATACCGGGATGCACCTCGGAGTCACCCCCCGGGTCAGGGGATGGCTTCCTGACCAGATCCTCCAGGTTCCCCCGCGTCATGCTCTTCTGAAGGTTGAGAACGGTCGAGGCCGTCTGGGGGTCGATCCCCCGGAGCACCGCGCCGGAGAACTTGCTTCCCGAACTGACCATGACCTGAGTATAGATGAAGGGCGTGGCCGCAACGACTCCCTTGGCTTCCCGAGCCTTCTCCGCGAGCTCCCGGTAATTGGATATCTGCCCCCCGAAGCTTCCGATCACCATGTGCGAGGTGACGCCCAGGATGCGGGTTCGCAGGTCCTCCTGGAATCCGTTCATGACGGCCAGCACCACGATGAGCGCCATAACGCCCACCGCCACACCGGCGATCGAGATGATCGTGATGAGTGAAATGAAGGTCTGCCGTCGCTTGGCCAGAAGATATCGCAGGCTGACGAATAGCTCGAAGTTCATGGGGATCAGTTCTTCTTTTCCGGCCGCTGGTGCGGAAAGGGTATGACCTCCCGGATGGACGCCGAATCCGTGAAGAGCATCACCACCCGATCGATCCCGATTCCCTCGCCCGCTGTGGGGGGCATTCCATATTCCAAAGCCCGGATGTAATCTTCGTCCATGAAATGCGCCTCCTCATCGCCCGCCTGCCTGGCTTCGATCTGATGACGGAAGCGGTCCCGCTGGTCCCGGGGATCGTTCAGCTCAGAAAAAGCATTAGCCATCTCCCGGCCCGCTATGAAGAGCTCGAAACGGTCCGTCACCTCGGGGTCGGCGTCGTTGCGGCGCGAGAGGGGTGAAACCTCCAGTGGATAATGGCTGATGAAAGTCGGCTGGATGAGCTTCGGCTCGACTAACTGATCGAAAATCTTGGTCAGCAGCTTGCCGTGCCCTTCAAACTTCTCCGCGCCAAGGCCAAGAGACCGTGCGATCTCAGCGGTCTGCTGCGGGTCCGTCAGGGCTGCCATGGGGAGCCCCCCCACTTCAACCAGCGAATCGATCAATCGATATCGCTGCCAGGGAGGAGCCAGATTGATGCGGTGGCCCTGGTATTCAACCTCCAGGCTGCCTCCGTTCACGCACATGGCCAGTTCGCCGAAGAGCTCCTCGGTCAGCTGCATGAGGTCCTCGTAGGTGGCATAGGCCTGGTAGAACTCCAGCATGGTGAATTCGGGGTTGTGCTGGGTCGAAATGCCTTCGTTTCGGAAATTCCGATTGAGCTCGAAAACCCGCTCGAACCCCCCCACGACCAGTCGCTTGAGGTAGAGCTCCGGCGCGATGCGCAGGTAGAGGTCGATTCCCAGTGCGTTGTGAAACGTCTTGAAGGGTTTGGCCGTAGCGCCCCCCGGGATGGGCTGCATCATCGGGGTTTCGACCTCCAGAAATCCCTTCCGCACCAGAAACTCGCGAATGGCCTGAATGATCTGAGCCCGCTTCCGAAAAACCTCCCGAACGGGCTCGTTCACGATCAGGTCCACATAACGCTGGCGAAGCCTGATCTCCACATCCTTCAGGCCATGGTATTTCTCCGGCAGGGGCCGGAGGCTCTTGGTGAGGAGCTCGAATTCCTTCACCAGAAGAGTGAGCTCATTGGTCTTGGTCCGAAAAAGCCTTCCCGTGACCGTCAGTATGTCCCCGATGTCCAACTTCTTTGCGAGAGCATACCGCTCCTTGCCGACCTCGTTCTGCTGGAGATAAATCTGGAGCTTCCCGTCGGCATCCAACAGGTGCATGAAGGTGGACTTCCCGAAGGAGCGCACCGCCATGATGCGACCGGCGATCGTGAAGGACGGGGACTCTGCCTCGAGTTCCTCCGCCGATTTGGCCTCATATCCATTCAAAAGATCCCTGATGTGATGGGGAACCGAATAGCCATTGGGGTAGAGTGGTATGCCGTCCCGTTCGAGTTGTTCAGCTTTCTGCAGGCGCTCGCGCAAAACGAGGTTGAGATCTTTGAGATCTTCCATGCCGGGATGAATCCTCTCCTGAAACTCCTGTATTCCTGGGTAAATGGTCAAAATCCCAAGTAGAAGAACGTTAGTTGATTTGCCTGGCAACGTCAAGACCATTCACCTGCGGCACTCGTCCGTCCAGGAACCCCGTTTCTCAATGCGGGTTCAGGATTCCTCCATGACCATGAAGACTCTCCGATCGCCCTCCCAAGGGCTATTTTTCAGGCTTGTTCTTGGACATGCTGGAGAGGGTGAAGGCAATGATGAGAACCGCGAGGACAAACAGAACCCACTCACCGACAAGGTACAGTCTGGAAATGCCGTAAAGCAGAAGGCAGATTCCTGCAATAAGACTCAGCCACTGGGTGCTGCGATTCATGTTTGCCTCCACGATCGGTGATGGTCTCATCCCTGAAAAGGGCGGGTCGGCATTCTTCAGGAGATGGAGAACTTCTCTATACGATTTCCCATGAAAAAGGCAAACCCAAACACACCGGAAGATCAAAAGAACTGTGAAGATATGGCTATTGACAATCCTGAACGAAAGCGTCTATCTAATCGCCGACGACTCTCAACGGCTCACCCCCGCCGTCACCCCTTGCGCGCCTGTAGCTCAGTTGGATAGAGCAACGGACTTCTAATCCGTGGGTCAGGGGTTCGAATCCCTTCAGGCGCGCCA
>CAZLCS010000022.1:0-83018 GCA_964557955.1 uncultured Syntrophobacteraceae bacterium | reverse complement strand
AGATTGCCGGCATGACGAGCGGCGAAATGGACATCTTCTTCTGTGGAGGTGTACTAAGGGCTCGGTGCGTATTGCCGCAAAAGCCTGACGACACAATCCCGCAGATAGGGCTTGAAGGATCCCATGAAGATGGAAACCCTGGATCTGTCGCTGTAAGTTGTCACTTTCTCCGTGCTGACATCGATCAAGTGGATTTGAAGATCCTGGGAGTCGATGTCGTTGCCTCTTTCCGTCACCTCCCAGTAGCCGATGAGAACCGCCTCGGCCCCCAGCTTCCTGCCGATTTCGCAGGCCGCTGTGGAGTTGAATTGCCGGCTCCTGCTGTAATGTGAGGTCCCGGGCCAGATTTGTTCAGCGGCCGCATCGATTTCTCTCTTGCTCAAGTGCCCGGAAAGACTGTAATCCGAGTCATAGACCGAAAACAACGACTCGAAGCCGCCGCTTTCCTTGAGGACGTTGGACAGATCGCCGGACAGCAGCTGCGGGTATTTGTCGGCGGAGCCCACCATCCGCCAGGGAAGGACAGCCAAAGTTCGCTTGGAGGTTTTGAGCCCGGGGGGAACGCTCGACAGCTGGGTTCCTGGTGTGACGCCTGCCGCACCGGTCGTTTCCGGGCTTCGTGCTGCCGCCCGCTTATGCTCCGACCTGCTTTCCCGTCTGTCCGCTTCGAGCTGCCAGGCTCGCCTTCTGTCAGGATCCACGGGGCCGAGAGATTTCAGGAGAGCTCGGGTCTCTTCGGCGTTGGGCGCGTTGGGTCGAAGCTCCAGGTATCGTTCGAGGTTGAGAGCCGCATCCTGCTTATCGCCCAGCACCATCTGCGACATTCCCAGATTGTAGTAAATGGGGGCGAAATGAGGCTCCAAATCCAGGGCCTTTCTGTAACTGATAACGGCCTCTTGATAGCGCTGAGCTTCAAAATGCGCGTTGCCTTCCTGGTAGAACTTTCTGGCTTCATCCCTGCCGGCTCGATTCGAACCGGCGCCGGGCCTTCCCCCGGGGCCCGCCCCGCGTGGACCCGCCTGGGCAAACTGCAACGATTTCACAATGCCTCCCGGAATCCAACCTACCCTTCCGCTCCAGTCAGCCGGGACACCCCCAGACCCCGTCACCCGCTCCGCCCCATCCGAGTGGACATTCGGCATCACCGGATGCACTGATCTCAAGATCTCATCACCATGCATGGAATCCAAACCGCCCGCTTCACTGCCCGGATCTCCACGCAATACAAGGATCAATGCCATGCAAACGAGTATCGATAAGGATTTGCGCCGCATATTCCCCACCTTTCAAATCCTGTAAGAGACCTGGACCTCTCACACCGTCGGGAATTGAAACCTTCGTCAGCCGCCGTGAATCTCACGAAGCGATCCACTCTGGACAGAAGTCCACAA
This sequence comes from uncultured Syntrophobacteraceae bacterium, assembly GCA_964557955.1. Taxonomy (GTDB): domain Bacteria; phylum Desulfobacterota; class Syntrophobacteria; order Syntrophobacterales; family Syntrophobacteraceae; genus JALOOX01. The sequence continues at coordinate 81,627 of CAZLCS010000022.1, read as the reverse complement.
CCCGGAAAGCTCGCGGATACAGATCATCAGGGAGGCCCTTCTGCGGACCGCTCAAAAAGATCCGGCAGAGAGCGCGGCTCAGCTTCAGTTTCTTCAGAATAATTTTCAATTTAACATAATGGGATCTTTAATACATTATCATTCAGCGGCTATCTCGATCAACCGTAACCATCCCACCCAGCGACAGAAGATCGTGGGAGAGCGGACGTCGTAGTGTCGGCTCCCGACTCGTAGGGAGCGGGCGAGGACGAGGTGGTCACCTATCAGATTGACCTTTTTCAAAACCCTTCAACGGTGGTAGTATATTGTGGAAATTCTCGAATGTTCAAGGAGTTGATTCTGCCAGGTCTCTCCTCATCGTGGATACCCGAGAGGACACTTTAAGGAAACCGCGAGAATATGGCCGTCCACCCATACACCGGAAGAATGGTTGATCAGTTCAGGCTGGACCAGTTCATCGCCCGAGGCGCCATGGGCATGGTCTTCAAAGCCGAGGATACCGTCATCGGCCGCACGGTGGCCATCAAGCTGATCAGCCGATCGGAGGAAGAGGGAGCCCTCGACGGCAGCACAGCCAACCGGGAGGAGGCTCGCAAAAGGCTGCTGCAGGAAGCGAAGGCCGCCGGGCGCCTGGGTCACCCCAACATCGTGACGGTCTACTCCTACGGCGAGACTACGGAATTCGTCTACATCTGCATGGAGCTGGTTCGCGGCAAAACCCTGGCGGAATTGCTCAAGGAAAAGAAGAACCTGGCCGCAGCCAAAGCGATCAGCATGTTCAACGAAATCCTGATTGCCATGGAGGAGGCTCACAAAGAGGGTATTGTTCACAGGGATCTCAAGCCTTCCAACATCATGATCACCGATGACGGCAAAATCAAGGTGATGGATTTCGGCGTTGCGAAACTGCCCTGTTCCAGCATGACCGTTACGGGAGCAGTCCTGGGCACCCCTTATTACATGTCACCCGAGCAGATATCCGGTGAAAAGGTGGATATACGGTCGGACATTTTCTCCCTGGGTGTGGTGCTGTACGAAGTGCTCACGGGACAAAAGCCGTTTGCCGGTGACACCAGTGCAGCCGTAATCCTGAAGATCCTCCAATCGGATCCCGTGCCGCCCGAATCGATCAGCCGGGATGTTCCGCCGCCGCTTTCCGCCGTCATCCGCAAAGCCCTGTCCAAAAGGAAAGAGGAAAGGTTCGCTTCTCCTGAGGAAATGCTGGGGGCTCTCAGGGCGGTCTCGAAGGCAATGGAGGAGGAATCGACGGAAGAGATCGAGGCCACGATTGTTGCTTCCAAACCCCTCGTCGAAGATCCAACAGTCACCCAGACCCCCGATTCAGCAGCCGTCGCAGCGGGTTCATCCTCAATCAGTGAGCCGGACTTGACCGAATTGGGAGCGATCTCTCCGGTTGAGGCGGTCCCTGCTCATGAGGAGACTGAATTCATTGACAGTGGAGTTGGAAAGGTCCATCTCCGTGAAGCCGTCGCGAAACACGAGCCATCTGAAGAATCGGTTCAGGTGGAAGGGGAGATCGAAGCGGTTGAAGTGGCCAAACCCGGGTCGGTCATGAAATCACCCGGAAAAAAGCCTGCGACCGCCGCATCTCCCTTCGGGAGAGCCGTGGCTGCCCTTTCGGTGCTTGCAGTGACCTTGGCCGCCCTCGGTACCGCTTATTGGTTCCACCACCGGGGTGCGTCCAGCCCGCCGCCCGTCGCGGAAACCAGTCGCCAGGCAGAGACTACCCCTCTCCCTCCTTCCTCTCCACTGCGGGAGTCCGCTCCTCCGGGCACACCGGTTGCCACGGTGGAATCGCGCGAAGCCAGTCAGACGCCCACCTTCCATGAAGCCAAAGGGATGGAGCCCGCCCCGAAGGCTCCATCACCCGAACCCGGCGGGCCGGCAGTCCCCGGGCCCGCCGAAGCTCCGGGGATCGACTCTGCATTGAGCGGACTGAAAGATCTGCCCGCCAGGTCTGGAAAGGAAGAGGCCGTTCAGCAGGCCGTATCCGAAAGTGTCCCGGCCGCCCCCGTGACGCCCAAGCCACCCACCATCGAAGAGCTCAAATCGGCAAGAATCCAGAGCCTCCTTGCACAGGCTCGCGAGGCGCGCGACAAGGACAACCTCACGGCACCCGAGGGCAGCAGCGCTCTCAACCTTCAAAAGGAGGTCTTCTCCCTCGACCCGAAGAATGCCGAAGCACTCCGTTTTGTCATGGAAACAGTGCAGGAGAGGATCGACAAAAGCAAAACCGCACTGGCGTCAAAAGATCGCGATAAGGCAAAGGTTTATCTCGGAGAGGCGAACGACCTGCTGCAGGTCATCCCCCGTGAGCTCTCTATGGAGAACAAGAAGCAGATCAGTGCCCAAAGGATCCAGATCAGCACTCTGCTCAAGGAGACCTCCAAGAAGCCGACGCCTGCCACCCGCTCCGTTTCAAGGAGACAACCCCCGGCCCCCGTCGCAGAGCCTTCGAAAAGCACCGCCGGTATTCTCAAGGAATCCATGCCCCCAGATTCTGCAGGGGGGACTTCAGGGCCATCCAGACAGCAGACTCAGCCTTCCGGAGCGACACGGAAGCCCACCATCCTCAAGGAAGAGATGTAACCGAGCCACGCGGGCGTCACGGGGTGACGCCCGTTATCCGGAGAATTCTGCCGGCCCCGTAATCGGCGACATACAGCTCGCCATTCTGATCTTCACCGAAGGTGCTGATCAGGAACGCGGTATCATCCAGTACAGTCGTGGTCCATCCGGCGACGGGATCGAACCGTGCCCCCCAGATGACTCCCGTGCAGAAATCGCCGTAGAGGTAGGCGCCCGACATATCCGGGACGGCTCCCCCACGATAGACGTATCCGCCCGTAACGGAGCAGCCCACCGTGTGATCATATTCGGCAATGGGCGGGACGAGCGACCCGTCATCGCAATTGACCGCCGGGTCGAAACAGTGATTTCCCTCCATGAGCCGCCACCCATAGTTCTCCCCACCCAGGCTCCCGGCCGGCTGGAAGTTGACTTCCTCCCAGTTGCTCTGTCCCACGTCGGCGATGTAGAGATCGCCGGTGAGCCGATCGAAGCTGAAACGCCATGGGTTTCTGAGCCCCAGTGCCCAGATCTCGCGCCGTACCCCTCGAATCCCGACAAAAGGGTTGTCAGGCGGAATAGTGTACCGGGTGGCGCCATTAACATCGACCCTCAGGAGTTTTCCGAGGAGATTTCTTCGGTTCTGAGCCCGGTTGCCGGGATCTCCTGCGGAACCCCCATCACCCAGCCCAATGTAGAGATATCCGTCGGGACCGAACTGCAGCTGTCCACCATTGTGGTTGGCAAAGGGCTGTGCCACCCTCAGGATCGTCCTTCCCGAACGCGGATTGGCAATATTGGGATCGGCCGAGACCTGGTAGCGGGCAATCAACGAATGCCCTCTGCGGTTGGTGTAATGAACAAAGAACCTTCCGTTGACAGCATAATCCGGATGAAATGCCAGACCGAGGAGACCGCGCTCGCCACAGCCTCCCGCGCAGGACGACACCTTTGAGCTCAAGTCAATGAATGGTGTGGGCAAAACCTGAGCCCCATCGTGAATGAGGATTCGGCCATCCTGAAGCACAATGAAGAGTCTGCCCGAACCATCCCCGGCGTGAGTGATCGAGACCGGAGTCACAAGACCTGTTGCGATGGTTTCAAATTGAAGCGCAGACCGCACGTTCCCGGTCCACACCAACACCAACAGCACCGATAAGAACAAAGTATGAGCCATGTCGGAAGCCTCCAGCTGTGGCCTGAGAATCCCCAGCATTTTGATCATGATTCTCGATTAGGTAGTGAATCCCCTGTTGTCAAGGCGCATCAGCAAACGGGAATCAAGGAGCACCTTTTAAATCCGCGCCTGACAAGGGAACCGTTCAGGACCGTTGAAAGCGGACGGAGACCCTCAGGAGATTCTTCGTCCTTGCAGGGTTTCGACGGTTATGGTTCACTGATGGGAAAAGTCTGGAAGGATCATCGGCCGGAGAACATCCATCCAAAATGTGGAGGGAGGATTTCATGTGGCTGGGACAAGTGAAGTTCTTCTGCACTCAGTGCGGAAAGGAAATGACGGAGGCCGTCCGCAATAGGATTGAGAAGCGTTGCAGAGAGCTCTCTATCGATCCGGTTGAACTGGGTGACAAAGCCCGAGAGGCAGCCAGAGTCGAGATGCTTCGGGAATGGGGCGAGGAGCCGCCCAATCCTGCCGAACTGGGCTTCCTCAAAGCCACCGCATTTCTGCTTCTAGAGCTGGCCTACTCCCCTGCCCTTCTGTGCAATGAATGCCGCTCGCCACACCTCGAAGACCGTCTCGAGAACAAAGTAAAGCTTCACCTCATCAAGGGCGGCAAATCCGACGACTGAGGCTCAACCCTTTGCCCGCCGGGAAGATCACTTGAGTGTGCAGTGAACTTCCATGCCATTTGCTCAAATAGGCATCCATCCTTCACCTCCGTTGGTCCCAACCCATGTCTATCCCGACGGCTCCGTGCTCAGGTGCGGGGCTATCTCTATTCTCAACCGTCATCGAAAAGCGTTTCATTTCGATATGCTTCAAAATGAAGCTGTCCCACGGTGAAAAAGCAAAGTGTATAAAATGATTGAATTTTATCAACGACCCACCGTTCAAAACGACACATTCTCCCTTTACTCCGTGGGTGTCAGCGGGCATCGACAGGGCGGAAGCAAATATTTAACTGGTTGATATAGCATACTTATCGGTTTAGCAGTCGATGGGAGCCCCATCTGGCACATCCAATGCCTATGGACATGTCGCATGTGAGTTTAGACGCTGGATTCATCTCACGAATCTGCAGCTGTTCTTCACAAGGAGGAGCGGGCAGCGGGATCTGGACTGCCCGGGGAGGGATGAGGCAATGACGAGAACCAAGAAAAATACCACAATGCAACCGTTGTTCTTGCACGCTTCAGGCGACGGGTTTGCCGTGCTGGGACAGGTAACCGGATTGGGGCCGCGCCGGGTCACCTACGAATTTATCGACTGCGGCGAAGAGCATCCGCAGGAAGTGACGATCCATCTATTCTCCTCCTGCAACGCGCTCCAGATGACGGCAGTTTCCTGCCTGCTCGTCGAAGAGATGGTTTCAGATCCGGGCAGCCCATTGAGCACCCTGATGATCAGGCGCTGTGAACTGGAGTTCAAAGGGCTCACGGCCGACCAGGAAAGGATGCTGTGGGATTTTTTGAAAAATGAGTACCTGCGGAAGGTGAAGGAGATGACAACCGCAAGGCGGGTTATTTCCAACCCCCCTGCCGCTCCGGAGGCTGAGCGCTTCAAACCCAGGAGCTTCTTCTCCTTGATGCAGTACAGTGATCAGGCAGTTGAACACAGTTCGGCATCGTCATGAACCCTCGCCGGTTTGAGGGCCGATGAGAATCTTTGGCGACAGCTGGGCGAGCGGTCCAACTGGCACCCGCAGGGCTGAGTTCTGTGAAATCAGTGTCGACTCCTCGGATTCGGAGCAAGGGAAACGGAAGGAAGCGGGTGAATATTCTCGTCGTGGACAATCAAGAATCTCACATACAGACTCTCGCCAGGGGCCTGAGGATGAAGGGTTACCGGGTATTTCCCGCGACCAATGCTGTCGAGGCCCTCTCCTTGCTCTGGGGAGATGACCCTTCCATCGACCTGATCATCACCGATGACGCCACAGTCCTCCCGGATTCGGAACCGCTCATTCGCCGGATTCGGAGTGGAAAAAAGCGCATCCCGGTGATCATGATGACAGAGGGAAAGGCCTATGAGCACAACATGAATCCACTCTGCGCAGTCTGCACAGCCTTTCTGGAAAAGCCCTTTGAGCCCGCGACTCTCCTGCAGGCTGTCGAGGATTGCATCAAAGCCTGCCGGCTCCCGAACCTCCGTCCTTCCTGACAATTTGAGCGTTGATTTTTGCCCCCCTCCCCGACTATACCCGTTGCTGACAGCATGCTTCTGCGCTGGAAGTCGGAAGCCTGTGATGACCTTGACTCCGTGAAGCTGCACCCGGAAACAGGGGGGTTGGGATGGGCGGTAAAGATATTCCGTTGAACGAGCGGATCATATTTGCTCTCGACTTTGAATCACCGGACCTGGCCATGGAGTGGGTCAGGCGGGTGGAGAGTCACGTCAAGTTCTTCAAGGTGGGACTTCAGCTCTTCCTGGCCGGCTGGTTTCCCATCGTCGACAGCATCACGAGCCGCGGCCACAAGGTCATGCTGGACCTCAAATTCTTTGACATCCCTGAGACCGTCAGCCTGGCCGTGAAACAGCTCAGGGACCGGGGAGTCACTTTTGCCACGGTCCACGGGAATGATCCGATCCTGGAGGCCGCCGTCCGAGCGAAGGGTGACCTGAAGCTCCTGGCCGTTACGGTGCTTACCAGCTTTGGCGAGGAAGACATGAAGGAAACGTTCGGAGCTCCCGTCAGCATCGAAGACCTGGTCTTTTCGAGGGCCCGAAGGGCATTGAGAATCGGCTGCGACGGAGTTGTGTCGTCGGGCCTCGAAGCCAGGCGGCTTCGTGGCGAATTGGGAGGAAACCTTCTCATCGTCACGCCGGGGATTCGTCCCGGCGCCAATCGCGAGGTCCAAATGGACGACCAGAAACGCATCGTTACGGCCGGGAGCGCCATAGCAGCCGGCGCCGATCACGTGGTGGTGGGGAGGCCCATCAGCACGGCATCCGATCCCATCGCCGTTATCGAAGCCATGCAGAACCAGATCAGGGCGGCGCTCAAGACCTGAGAGTCCCCCTCTCTATTCCATTCCGTAGGACTCCAGTTTTCGCCGGAGGGTGCTCAGCCCGATCTGGAGCTGCTTGGCGGTTTGAGCCTTGTTGCGCCCCGTGCTTTCATACACCGAGATGATGCAGGACTTTTCCACATCGGCCAGGGAGCGGTGCCCCTCCTCGTCTCCCCTGGAATTCACCGCCGCGCGTTCCGTCACTTCCCTGAGATACCCCGGAAGGCTTGCGACGGTGATGGGGCCTCCCCGGGCCAGATTGGCAGCCGCCTGAATGATGGATCTCAGCTCCCGGATGTTGCCGGGGTAGTCGTAGCTGTTTAGAACGGACAGGGCCTCCCGTTCAATACCCCGAGGCTTGCGCTCGGGCTCCACCTCGTTCATGAATCGGTCGATGAGCACCGGGATGTCATCCCTCCTCTCCTTGAGAGGAGGAAGATGAATCCAGGCGCCTCGCAGGCGGTAAAAGAGGTCTTTTCGAAACTGCCCCCGGGCCATCAATCGCTCAAGGTTCTGATTGGTGGCGGCGATGAATCGGATGTCGATCTTCTCGGGCTTGCTCGATCCGAGCTTCATGAACTCACCCTCCTGCAGGACCCGCAGCAGCTTGGCCTGGAGACTCGGAGGCAGGTTCCCGATCTCGTCCAGGAAAAGAGTCCCCTTGTGCGCGTTTTCGAGATAACCGGAACGATCCTTTTCCGCCCCCGTAAAGGCGCCCTTGGTGTGGCCGAAGAACTCGGCCTCGAAGAGCGTTTCCGACATGGAGGCCATGTTGATGGCCACGAAGGGGAATTTCGCCCTCGGGCTGGCCTTGTGGATGGCCCGGGCCAGAAGCTCTTTCCCCGTGCCGCTCTCTCCCGTGATGAGCACGGGAAGAGCGCTCATGGCATGGAGCTCGGCTTCCTTCAAAACACGCTGTACGACAGGAGATTGCGTGCAGATGTCCTGGAAGGCCTCGACGTTGCTGATGGCGGGGAGTGACGGACTGCACTTCAACTGGATGATGTCCATGAGGCGCTTCTTTTCCAGTGCACGCTGGATTCTCAGCACCAGGTCATCCCTCGAAAAGGGTTTGACCAGATAGTCGTAGGCCCCCTTCTGCATGCACTGCACGGCGGTGCCGACCTCGTTGATCGCCGTGACCATGATGCATTCCGTGGCCGGACTCCAGGTCTTGATCCTCTCCAGGAGCTCCAGGCCGTTCATGCCGGGCATGGTGATGTCGAGAAGGGCAATGTCCCAGGTCTCCCCGCTCTCCACCAGGCGAGCCGCCTCCATCGCGTTGGATATCAACCGGAGATTCGTGTACCCGGAGATGACAAGTCCCCGTTTCAAGCTTTCCAGAAAATCCTTTTCATCGTCAACCATCAGGATGGCACAGCTCATTCAACCTCCTCGGATTTCCCCTTTCTCAAGATCCTGCCCCACGTTCTACCAGTCCATCGGGGGAGACAACGGGGCTGAAACCGGCCGGTCATTGCCAGACGGCTTCTGCTCTCCAACCGGCAAAAAGACCCGAAAGGTGGCTCCCTCCCCGAGACGGCTCTCCACCTCTATTCTTCCGCCCAATGATTCCACATGGTTGTGACATATGTAAAGGCCGAGGCCGGTTCCCTTGGTGGATGGCTTGGTGGTGAAAAAGGGGTCGAAGATCCTGTGTAACACCGACTCCTCAATTCCTGAACCGTTGTCCGTGATTTCAATGACGAGGCCGTCTCTGTCCGGTGCCCCATGCTGGACCTTCAGGCTCACCCGGGAATCCGGCTTGTCGCATGCATGAATGGCGTTGATGAGCAGGTTCATGATGACCTGCTCCAGCGCTTCGGGCTCTGACACAAGCGGAGGGAGGTCTTCGGGAACCAGAATCTCAAAGGAACTCACATTGTGTCTCAGCTCCGTGTGACACAGGGCAACCACCTTGTCGATGATCTGTCTCAGTTCGACCGGCTGCATGCCCCCGGATTCCCTCTTGCGGACAAAACTCTTGAGCACTCCCACGATTTTGCTGATGCGCTCCGAACCGTGCTCCATGTTTTCGAGCAGCCTGAAGATATCCTCGCGCAGCTCCGCATAAGGCATGTTCGAAACCTCGAACCCGGGGTGGGCGGCGGCGTGATCGTCCAGGATGGGCATCAGCTCCTGCAGGTAGTGTTTGAGTATGGGAAGGTTGAAGAAGATGAAACTGTTGGGATTGTTGATCTCGTGCGCGATCCCGGAGGTCACCAGTCCGAGGGAGGCCAGCTTCTCGTTCTGGAGGATCTGCCGTTCCAGAATCTTCGCCTGGGTGATATCAGTGATCCTGACGATCGAAGCATCCAGCTTGCCCTGTTCGTCGAGGACCGGGTAAACCGTGACGCTTTCCACCCTCCCCGGATCGCGCATGCCTCTCCTTTCAAAGCTCGTGGTCTGTGTACCGGCCCCCCAGAATGGGCGTTGGCATTCGGGACAGATGTCATCCCTCCCCCTCAATCCCTCAAAGCAGGGCTTGCCCAGGTAATCCGTCCCCTCCCCCACCAGGTAGTAATCCATGGCGGCTTTGTTGATCATGGTGATCAGGCCGGCACCGTTGAGCATGATCAGCGGTTCGCTGATGCCGTCGAAGACCTTCTGGAGCAGTTCGTTGCTCCTTCGAAGTTCTTCCTCGGAACGCCGCAGCGCCGTCTCGATCTCTCTGAGCTCCGTGATATCCTGGTTCACGACAATGGCCCGAACGACTTCGCCTCGGTCATTGCGAACGGGCGCGGCAGAATTCAGAATGGTTTTCCGTGTTCCATCGAAACACTGGATGTCCACGACTTCATTGATGGAAACCTCCCCCCTGGTGAGGGCTCGCGCCAACGCCCATTCCTCGGGAGCAACGGGCTCCCCCGTTTCGGCCCACCAACCCTTGTATTCACCGTAGTCCTCCAGGTCCACGTACCGGGCGCCTCTCCATATGGATCGGGCGGCTGGATTGGCCAGTGAAATCCTGCCCGCCTCATCAGTGATCCAGACCCCGACGGGCAAGGCCTCCAGAACGGTGCGGAGAAGCTCCTCGCTCTGGCGGAGCTGATGATGCTTCTCCATCAGGGATCTCTCGGCGTTCACCCGTTCGGTGATCTGAGCCGCAAGCGACTGGTTGACTTCTGCGAGCTCAGCCGTCCGCTCCAGGACACGAGTCTCCAATTCCTTCCGGGATTGCGCAATTTGCTCCATGAGTCTCATGCGTTCCACCGCAACGGACACCTGGTCGGCGACGGTTCTCATGAGGTCGAGGTCCTGGGAGGTGAAGCGGCTTCTCGTTTTGGTGCCGAAGGAGAGGGTGCCGATGACATTCCCCCCCGCCACCAAGGGATGGCATGCATAAGCCTGTATGCCATAGGAGCTGACCAGCTCTGTTCGGGGATCGGAGAGCGAGCCTATGTCTTCGGCGACAATGCGCACTCCGTCCCGGGCAACGCATCCGCACACAGCCGCTCCGTAGTCCAGCCACTCGATCCTTCGAGCCTCTTCGTCAGGAATGCCGGCGAAGGCGTTGAGATGAAGCTTCCCGAGGCGCTCGTCCGCCACATAGTTGAAAAACGCATGACATGCCAGGTGACCCATGACTTCTTTAGCCAGCTCGTTGACGATCCCCAGGGGATCTTCCGCTTCCAGCAATCGAGCCGCCGTCCTGGAAAGGAGTTTGAACCGGGTCTCGTTCTCACGCAAGGCCTCCTCGACTCGCTTGCGCTCGGTGATATCCTGAGTGGTGCCGAATCCACCGAGCAGTTCCCCATTCTGGTCGAACTCGAGCTCAGCCCTCTCCCGAACCCACTTCACCATCCCATCCAGCACGATCCGGTGTTCGATGTCGTAAGTCTCGCCGCGCAAGGCAGCCGACCATTTCTCATGCACGTATTCTCGGTCATCGGGGTGGATCGTGCTGAGGAAGGTTTCGTAAGTCATGGGAGTTCCCCGGGGAATCCCGAAGATCCGGTGGTTCTCGTCGGACCACAGGAGCTCGTTTCGCTGGACGTTCATCCGCCAGCTACCGATCTGCCCCACGGCCTGGGCGCGCTCCAGGTCCTCCTGGCTCTGGCGCAGGGCATTCTCCGCCTCCACCTGACTGGTGATGTCATGCCAAACGGTCACGGAGCCGGTAACATCGCCCCCCGAGCGCAGGGGCCCCGAAGAAGTCTCGAGGGCCACTTCCTTACCGTCGAACCTCGTGATCCAATACCGTTGATTGAGAACCTTTTCCCCTCTGAGCGCCCGGGGCGTCGGCTGCTCTTCCAGCCGGAGCGGTGTGCCGTCCATGAGTCGGCACCGTGTCCGCTGGATGAGATCTCGGAGATTGAGGCCGACTGGATCGAAACCGTAGGTCGAGAGGAACATCGCGTTGACCCGCCGAACGTTCATGTCCGTATCGTAAATGAGCACGGCATCGTTGATGGCCGAGAGAACGGCTTCCGTCTCGGCATCCCTTTGCTGGATCTCCTCAAGAAGATTTGCGCGCTCACTCTCGGCCTCCATACGCCCGGTAATATCCCGGACCACTCCCACCAGCCGGAGGGGGGACCCATCGTCGGCCGGCTCGAAGCTGCCGTTCAGTTCAACCCAGCGCCAGCCCTCATCCCCCTTGCGTCGAATGCGATGAATGGAAGAAAGGAGCCGCCCCGTCCGGGCGGCATCGGCCAGCGCCTGTTCGAGGGAATCGGCATCATCGGGGTGGAGGTAATGGGCGAAGATCTGCTCCTTGCTGAGAGCGCCATCTTCACGTGTGTGTCCGAATATCTCGTACATCCTGTCGTTTTGCCAAACGGCCCTGTCGCTGCGAGCATCCCATTCGAAAACGCCCATTTCCGCTGCACCGGTTGCCAGCCTCAGCCGTTCCTCGCTGATCCTGAGCGCGCCTGCCGCTTTCTCGCGCTCGGCTGCTACCATCGCCAGGGCCTCCGCTTCGTTGGCCCTTGCCTGGGCCCGATGCACAGACTCTGCAAGGAAGGATATGGTGGAACAGCTCAAGGCGAAGACCCCCATCCCGAGCACATCCATGGGATCGGCGATGACGAGGGGATTCCCTCGCGGCTCGATCCACCACATGGAGGCGGCCAGCGCTGAAAGGATCGTTGCCAGCATGCCGGCATTGCCCCCCCCGTAGACCGCCGCAACCATGACGGCCGGGAAAAGAGTTACAAAAGCGACGCGCGTCCCGAGCCCCTCCAGAAAGTGGACGCGCACCACCGTACCGAGGGCAACCGCCACAATGGCCACGAAATAGTACCTCCATTTCGGTCGACCTGTCCGATCCCAGACCATTCTTTGAATCCTTCTTCGGATTGTATCGCCCATAGTCACGCACACCGGGCCACAGCCGTTTTCATAGACTGTGCCCGAGGGGGGTGTTCACAGAGACTCATGCGACCGCCACAAAGACGAACTTCGGATTCCGTGATCCACTGGGACCGCAGCCTTCGACCTGTCTGAGGGCGTGTTTGGGAAATGCCTTGTCCATGATATTTCGGGAGGGGATATCCCCCCCGACGAGCACCTCACGGATGGTGTTCGACAGGGGAGGGGTTTATCCCCGCCTGAGCCTGCCATCAGGCGGCAACCTGGATTTCCCAAACAGGCTCTGAGCAGTACCCGCTGAGTCTGGACGCAGTTGAGAAAAACCCTCGGCAAAACGCAAGAGCTCATCTCTAAGCACACCTCCACAGAAAAAGATATCCATTTCGCCGCTCGTCATGCCGGCAATCTTTAAGCCGGCATCCAGCTTGTTTGTGGATTCCGGCCAGAAGACCGCCGGAATGACGGCTCGAGAGGTGGACACTCTATTGTGTTGGCCTGTACTGAGGCTATACGTATAAACCTCCAGGATGCAATGGAAAAGGACATTCCATCCTCTATGGGGTGCTCGCACCACCCTGCTTTGAACCGTACCAAAATGGCCTGTATTTCTTCAAATATAGGATATCAATGCATTTAAGCAATGGTCACCTTCCATTTTGGACCCTTTGGGCGCTTTTCCTTCGCCTCCTTCCGGATCATCCAACCACGGGCTCTCCGCGAAGAACACCGGAGTCGCCTCACCCCGGCTCGATTTTCAGAGCATCGGCATGGAAGGTGCTCCTGGAATCGTCAGGAGCCCTCAGACCTGTCCACATTTTGTTCCATTCTCCGGCAGGAAGGTGCTAACCTGGAATCCGCCTTCCTGCCACATCTGAAGCATTTAAGCCGACAACAGCGTGGAGGCAAATTTTTGTTTTCTCAAGGGCCGCGGGGAGAATGCCATGGGAGAAATTGAACGAGAAATCGAGCTTGTGAAGATCAGCCCCAACCTTCGCTGTGTCTTTGACAGCAAGACCCTGGACGAGCTCCGTCGAGCCATCATTGAAGACGGCCAGCTTGTTCCGGTCCGGCTCTGGCTCACGGGAGGGATGCTCCGCATTCTGGATGGAGAAAAACGTTGGAGGGTCTGCAAAATGCTGGGAATGACTCACGTGAGGGCTTTGATCGAGGAGAGTGAAAAGCCCGGCTCCGAGTCCTGACCTTGACAATCCTCAACCCCCAGTTCAAGGGCGCGCCCATGCACTACGTTTGTTGCATCAAGCAGGTGCCGGACACGGCCGATGTGAAGATCGACCCGGAAACCAACACGCTGGTGCGTGCCGGCGTGGAATCCATTGCAAACCCCTACGACATCGTGGCCCTGGAAGAGGCCGTCAGGCTGAAGGAGCGCTACGGCGGTCGGGTGACGGCCATCAGCATGGGGCCGCCCCAGGCCGAGCTCTGTCTGCGGGATGCCTTCGCCATGGGAGCGGACGAGGCCATTCTCCTGTCGGACCGCGCTTTCGCCGGAGCGGACACGCTGGCCACTAGCTACACCCTGAGCAGGGCCGTCGAGCGTCTCGACCGGGAGCTTCCCGTCGACCTGGTCCTTTGCGGGAAGCAGGCCATCGATGGAGATACGGCCCAGACGGGACCCGGCATCGCCACCCGCCTGGGTTACACGCAGCTCACCTATGTCATCGATGTGGAATGGATCGATCCGGCTGCAAGGAAAATCCAGGTTCGGCGACAGGTTGAGGAGGGGATCGAGGTCGTCGTCGGGCGGCTTCCGGCGCTGCTGTCGGTGGAGCTGGAGCTCGCCGAGCCGCGGAGATCGCCTCTGCCGCTCATGATCCGATCCCTCCGCTCGCCCATACAGGTCTGGGATGCGGCGGCCATCAACGCCGAGCCGAACCGGGTCGGGATCAAGGGCTCCCCCACGTGGGTGAAAAACATCTCCTCTCCCCCGGTTCGAGAGGGTGGGCCCAGGTTTGACGGGGAGCGGAACATCGTCGGAGCGGTCACGCAGTGCCTCGACATGGTGTTCTCGGACGCGGCGTTCTTGTCGAAGTTCCTCAGGAAGTGGGAGGACTGAGCACGAAATGGCCAGGAACCTCAAAGGGATCGAAGCTGCCGAGATCATTTCGGATAAATGTATTGCCTGCCAGATCTGTATCGGGGAATGCCCCGTGGGCGCCATCGAGCTCTCCCCGGAAGGGGTGGCCCGGATCGACCCGGAAGTGTGTGTCGGATGCGGCAAGTGCCAGGAAAGCTGCCCGGTAGATGCGGTCCGGTTCGAGAAAAAGAAGAAGCGGCGACTCTCCAGGGAGGAGCGTGGGCTGCCGCGCCGGGTTTTGACGGATCACAGGGGAGTCGCCGTATTCATTGAGGTGATGGAAAACGAGGGGGCCCGCGTCTCCTGGGAGCTTGTCGGAAAAGCGAGAGAGCTAGCGCACAGCGTCGACGCCAGGGTTCTCGGACTCCTGGTGGGCAGCGGTGTCGAAAGCATCGCCGCCGATGCAGTCGCCTACGGGTGCGACGAGGTGCACGTCATCGACCATCCGCGTCTCAGCAAGTATTTGTCGGCGCCCTTTGGCAAGGCCCTCTCCGACCTCTGCGAAGCCATCCGGCCGGACATCCTCCTCATGGGAGCGACGCATCTCGGGCGCGATCTGGCGGGAATCGTGGCGACGCGGCTGCAGACCGGGCTTACGGCCGACTGCACCGGGCTTGCCATCGAAGAGGAAACAGGACTGCTGCTCATGACGCGTCCCACCTTCGGCGGAAACATCATGGCGACCATCTTCTGCGAGCGGCACCGCCCCCAGATGAGCACGGTGCGTCCAAGGGTCATGAAGCTGCCGGAACGTGATCCGGCACGCCGGGGAGCTATCCATAACCACGACTGGTCTCCTCCCGAAAGCGATCCGGCCGTCATCACCGACCGGGTCAGGGAGGTGCTCGTTGCCGGGAGTGTGGACATTGTGCGCGCCCCCGCTCTGGTGGTCGCCGGGAGAGGAGCGTGCGACGCCTCGTCCTTTGCCATGCTGCAGGAGCTCGCGGATGTCGTCGGCGGGGTTGTGGCCTGCTCGAGGCCCGTCGTCCAGGCGGGGCTCATGCCGTATGAACGCCAGGTCGGGCAGACTGGAAAGACTGTGGCGCCCAGGCTCTATATCGGCGTCGGAGTTTCGGGGGCCGTCCAGCATCTCGTCGCCATCCAGGGCTCCGAGAAGATCATCGCCATCAACTCCGACGCCGAGGCGCCCATTTTCAGGGTGGCCGACGTGGGAATCGTGGGCAACTACCTTCAGGTGGTGCCGGAGCTGATTGCACAGCTCAAGCGAAGATCTGCAGGGCAATGAACGGAGGAACCGGAAAGCACCCATGAATGAGACATTCGATGTGGCGATAGTGGGGGCCGGACCCGCAGGGATTTCGGCAGCCTGCGTCCTGGCTGAAAACGGCGTGAAGACCATCGTGTTCGAGCGGGGCGAATACCCGGGCTCCAAAAACATGTTCGGCGGGGTGCTGTACGGCCATGACCTGGCCCGGATTCTCCCGGACTATGTCGAGAGGAACTGCCCCATCGAGCGGAACATCGTCGAGTCCCGGATCTGGTATCTCTCGGAGGACGGCGGCTTCCACCTCGCCTACCGGGACCGGGCTTTCGCCGACGAGCTGAAATACAACCTGTTCACCGTGGGCCGGGCCAGGTTCGACCGGTGGTTCGCCGACCAGGCCTCGCAGAAGGGAGCCCTCATCATCTGCAGCACGGTGGTGAACGATCTGCTGCGCGACGGAAGCGGGATGGTCAACGGGGTCCGGACAGATCGGCCTGACGGGGACCTGAGGGCCAGGGTGGTGGTCCTGGCCGACGGCATCAATTCCCCCCTTGCCGCGAAGACCGGCTTCCGCCCGGAGCCAAAGCCGGAGAACGTGGCGCTTGCAGTGAAAGAGACCATCGCCCTGCCCGAAGAAGTGATCGACGAACGCTTCAATGTGGGCACCGGCCAGGGGGTTACCACGGAGATTCTGGGCCAGGTCACCCTGGGGATGAATGGTGTTGCGTTTCTCTACACCAACAAGTCCTCTCTATCTGTGGGCATCGGAGCCAACCTGGCCGACTTTGCGGCCCGACGCGTCAAGCCCTACGAGATGCTGGAGCGTTTCAAGGCTCATCCCATGGTAGCTCCGCTCATCAAGGAGGGCAAGCCCAGGGAATACCTCGCCCATTGGCTTCCCGAAGGAGGCTACGACACCATTCCCGCGCTTTGCGGGGACGGGTTTCTGCTGGCCGGCGATTCGGCCATGCTGTTCAATGCACCCCACCGGGAGGGCTCGAATCTCGCCATGGCGTCGGGACGCTTCGCAGCGGAGACCATCATAGAGGCCCTGCGGCGGGGGGACTTCAGCCGGCGCGGCCTTGCGGGCTATGAGGAACGACTGAAAGACTCCTTCGTGATTCAGGATTTGAAGAAATATCGTCACTTCCCCGGCTTCCTCGATCGGCATCACGAGCTCTTCACAACTTTGCCGCGAGCCGCAGCCTCGGCGGCGAGGGAGATGATCCGGGTCGACGGTGTGCCCAAGAAACAGAAGCAGAAGGCCATCGTGAGGAATCTTCGGCACCAGATGAAGCCGCTCCAATGGCTCCGATTGCTCTGGGACGGGTGGAGGGCATTCCGATGAGCGTCAAGGTTGAAGACAAGCTTTTTCTGAATCGATTTCGGGTCGACGAGGAATCCCACCTTGAACTGATCGACTACTCGATCTGCACCCGGGAATGCCCCGACCAGCCATGTCTCCATATCTGCCCGGCCAATGTCTACAGGCTCGAAGCCGACCGGATCAGCGTCAACTACGAAGGGTGTCTCGAATGCGGCACGTGCCGCATAGGATGCCCGCATTTCAACATCGAGTGGCGCTTCCCCAAAGGAGGTTACGGCATCCGCCACAAATTCGGGTGATGCCATCTCCACCTTTCTTTGACTCAAGGTTCCCTATTCCTCTGCAAGGGAGAGGTGCTGTACAGGCCGACACAATAGAGTGTCCACCTCTCGAGTCGTCATTCCAGCAGTCTTTGACCGGAATCCACAAATAAGCTGGATGCCGGCTTAACGGCCATGAGCATCCGCGGCGCTCACCCCCATGCATGGAAATCTATTTCCATGGTAAAGATTGCCGGCATGACGAGCGGCGAAATGGACATCTTTCTCTGTGGAGGTGTACTTAGGGTGAAGGGAGGTCGGCTCCGGAAGCCCCCTTTCTCCCGACCCTTCATATTGTTGACTCAGGGCCTGTTTGGAAATCCAGGTTGCCGCCTGACGGCAGGCTCAGGCGGGGATAAACCCCGCCACTATGAACACCACCCGTGAGGTTCTCGTAGGGGAGGGGTTTATCCCCTCCCGAAATATCACAGACAAGGCATTTCCCAAACAAGCTCTTAAAGCCGAATCGGCATTCCCGCGAAAGCGGGAATCCACATTACATGGGGATTTCTGGACCCCCGCTTTCGCGGAGGTGACGCCAAGTCAACAACCTTGACCCCGACCCTCTCCCCCCAGAGGGCGGAGAGGGAACTGGTGTGGTGTTCTCAAGTTAACAACATTGCCGGCCCCCCGAAGGGGGGGCTTCTAAAACCGATCAGGCATCACCGCCCAGTGGGGCCGCCCTGCGCTCAACGAGCTTGCATCACCAGCTCCATCCTGCTCAAGAAGGCCGGTGCGGATGACCACGGCGGCGATCTTTCAGTTCTGCAGCACCTCCCGGACCACTTCGAGCATCCTCTTGACATTGTACGGCTTGTCGATGAACGCTCTGGCCCCCATCTCGAGAAAGGTTTGAGCCTGATCGCTGTCGGCATGACCGCTGGCTATAATGACTTTCGCCGCCGGGTCCATGTCCAGGATCTTCTGAAGACACTGCCGGCCCCCCATACCGGGCATGATCACGTCCAGGATGACCAGGTCGATCAATCCCTTCCCTTCGCGGAAGCTTCTCAAGGCGCTTTCGCCATCCGCAGCGTCCAGAACGGAGTAACCGAATTTTCGAAGCATCTGCGCACCGAGCTTGCGCACCGATTCTTCATCGTCCACCAGCAGGATGGTCTCGCTGCCGAGGCGCGATTCCACCGGGACCGTGACGGACTGGATGGAGGTCTCCAGTTCCTCGATGCCCGGGAAGAAGACCTCGAAGACGGTTCCCTCACCCATCACGCTCCGGCAGCGAATGTGCCCATGGTGATTTTTCACGATGCCGTAAACCATCGCAAGACCAAGGCCGGTGCCTTTGCCCACCTCCTTGGTGGTAAAAAAAGGCTCAAAGATGTGCTCCAGAGTCTCCTGATCCATACCCCGCCCCGTGTCCGCTACGGAGAGGAGAACGTATTTCCCCGGCTTCACTTCGGGCTGTGCGCGCACAGCATCCTCATCAATCACGGCATTCCGGGTCTCGACGACAAGCTTGCCTCCCTCCGGCATGGCATCCCTGGCATTGACGGCAAGGTTCATGAGGATCTGTTCGATCTGCGAAGCGTCGGCATTGATGTGGTGAAGACTCCCCGTCAGGCGCAGTTCGATCCCGATCATCTTGGGGATAGTCCGTTCCAGGAGCCCCCTCACATTCTCCACAATGCCGTTCAGGTCCACGGGCTGCAAACGGCTCTCAACCTTGCGACTGAAGGTGAGGAGCTGGCGGGTCAACTCGCTCCCCCGTTTTGCGGCCCGGTTGATTTGATCCAGCTCCTCGCAGCCGGGATCGCCGGGATTCTTGTCCAGGATCAACAGTTCCGAATATCCCTGAATAACCTGGAGGAGATTGTTGAAGTCGTGGGCAATACCCCCGGCCAGGGTGCCGACGGCTTCCATTTTGTGGGCCTGGCGCAGTTGTGCTTCGAGCCTTTTGGTTTCCGTGATGTCGATGACAATGCCCCTGAGACCGGCCGGCTCTCCATCAAACATCTGGACCGTCGTGTGGATGACCGCTGGAAATGTGCTCCCGTCCTTCCTCTGCGCCCTGTATTCATTGAGGCCGATGACTTCTCCCCGCAGCAGCCTTTTCACATTGTCGAGGGCTTTGGGGCGATCCTCGGGAGCGATCATTGAGAAACAATTGAGCCCCTGTTCGAGGTCCTCCTGTGAGTAGCCGAAATGATCGAAGGCCTTCTGGTTGACGTAGGTCAGATTCCCGGACACATCCATCTCAAAGATGGTCTCCGGGAGCAAATCAGCCGTTTCCTTGAACCTCTGCCGGCTTTCCCTCAAGGCCGTTTCCGCTCGCCTGCGCTCGGTGATGTCCAGGGCGGTGAAGCTGACCCCGGCCAGCAGATGATCAGGATCGAGCGGAGTAGAGCTCAGGAGCACGTCGATGATGGAACCGTCCTTTCGCTTCCATGACGTCTCGAGGGTCCCGGTCCCGCGTTCCTGGATCTGCGCGTACTTCTCCCGTCCGACCCGATGGAACTCGTCGTCGCTCGGATAAAGAATCCTGGCGCTCCGGCCGACGAGCTCCTCGCTGGAGTAGCCGGTCATTTCGCAGAGCCGGTCATTCACCTGCAGGAGCACCCTTTCCGAAACGAGCCCGATGCCAATGGGCGCCGCCCTGAAAATGCTCCCCAGCCTGGCCTCGCTCTCTCGAAGGGACTGCTCCGCACGCCTCCTTTCCGCCTGCGCCTCGGTCTCCCGGCGCTGCAGCCTGCGCTGACGGACCAAAAGCAGCACCAGGATGAACGTGATCGCCCCGGCCAGGGTGAAGAGCAGGTTGACACTGGACAGGAATTGCTCAAGGCGGTTGCGTTGATCACTGAGCACCGTCTGAGCTCCCCGCTGCGAGGACTGGTTGAGCTCCCGGCCTTTTCGCAATGCCTCCCTCAACCGGGACAGAATAACGTCGAGGGTCGTATCGGTCTCAGGCCCAAAGCCCGAGACCCCCTCTATGAGCCAGAGTTGCACATCGGCAATGGCCGGCGCCACAACGGCGTGGAAAGCGGAGGACTGGATCAGGTTGTCGAATACATACGTCTTGCGAAGCTCGATGACGGAGGACTGAACAGCCGCGACCCGGTCGCGAAGCCGTGCGAAGTGATCGGGGCTTGGCGCCGCCCTGGTCAGCTCGGCAGCAGAGAGCGCATCTGCAAGGTTCTCGGTGATGGACGACAGATGATGAACCTGCTCGAAGAGAGTGCTCGGAAGGTTCTTTTCGACAGACCGCAGGGTGACGTTGGTAAAAATGCCGGCCGCAATGAGGGCGAAGAAAACGGCCGTCACCGCAAGCCACAGGAATGGTTCGGTGCTCAGGCGAGGCCGCTTCATGGCGACGGGTTCCTATTGGGCAGCATGTCGCGCTCCCGGTAGAATCGTTCGGCCCCGGGATGGAGAGGAATCGAAATGCCCTCCAGAGCGGTCTCGAGGGAGACGGCGGCTCCCTGGGGGTGCCCTTCCTTGAGCAGTGAGAGCGTTCGCTCGCTCCACAACGCCGATGTCATCTGATGCACCATGGCTTCCGACGCCCCCGCGCTGACCAGCAGGAGGGCATGGACCTGCAGGGTGGGGGTTTCGGGAACGCCTGGGTATACCTTGGCCGGAATTTTTCCGGGAACCAGATAGGGAAAACGTGCCTGAATTTGCGAAACCACCTCGGGAGCGATGGGAATGAGGGTCAAGCCGATATCGGACAGGACGGAGACCGCTTTTGCCGGGACCCCCCCCATGATCGCGAATCCCTGCAGCTCGCCGCTGACCATCTTTTCATGGGTGAAGACGGGCTTCAGGTAGACGGGCATCAGGTCCTTTTCAGACATTCCATGCGCTTCCAGGACGATTTGCATGACCGAGAGCGTCCCCGAGCCCACCTCATCCAGGGAGATGCGTTTTTTTCTGAGGTCGGGCACACTCCGAATGGGCGCATCACGCTGGACGACGATCTGAAGAAACTCCGGATAAAGGCTTGCCACGGCGCGAACCTCGCGCACCCGCTCGTCTCCGGCGAACATTCGCTCCCCCTGAAACGCCCAGGCGGCGACATCAGCCTGGACCAAGCCCGCTTCGATCTCTCCGGAGACAACGGCCCGCACGTTCTCAACAGATCCGGCGGAGTTCTGGGCCACCCCGATGGTGCCGGCCATTTCCTGCGGGCCGCTCCCGCTCTCGCCTTTCACTCCGGCATAATCTGTGAGACCCTGGGCAATCAACTTACCAATGGGGTAATAGACGCCCGTGAGCCCTCCGGTACCTATGCGGAAAAGCCGCTTCGGCTGTTCAGCCCAGAGTGCGGGAGCAAAGCACGTGAGGCACAAAAGCAAGCCCACCAGAGTGGTCAGCGCCTGGTTCGCCGTCAGGAAGCACTCCGCCGGCGCCCGGCCCGTTGCGGGCAAATCTTTGTGCTCTGCTTGAGCCGTCATTGTTTGTGGAAACCGCCCACTGTTCATCTTCGTTTCATTTCCCTCGGACCTCCTTGGGGAACACCTGGTACACCTGCGTAAAGGGTGGCGCTGTAAACGAGTCTCCAGGCGGTTTTGAAAGGCTGAACCGGCTGCTTCGACCCGACTAGTCCAACTGCAGCCAAGAGCCCCTCTCTCACAATCGGGAGCGGCACCATGGTTGAATAAGCCTTCAACACTCAAGTACTGCAGCAGATTTGAACGAGCATGCGTGATCGGGGTATTCCCCTCGGGCAGCACCCGCGGCAAGGGGCCGCCATGATGACCGCGAGATATGGTTTTCTGTTTATCAAATTTTTTTATAAATCATTGGCCCGTTTCAAACAACTACCGGCGCCTCCCTCAGCGTAATCGAGGGCTGAATTCCGAGCCCGCGATCCCAACAACACGAGACCATGATCCAGCCACTGAACCAGTCCGTTTGCACCGTTGAACGACCACAGCTCTTCCTGCCGAACTGGAGGCTGCGGGACGGATTATGAGAAATTACAGTTGTCAAATCGAAGATTGTCAATGTTTAATTGAGATTGTAAGTAAGGTGGATAAGTGTACTGCCGTCCTTTCACCAGGTCAGAGACCGCCCTTCTCAGCAGCAAACGCTTATGGATGGAGGTGGTTTCATGAACATGGCATCTCGGAAGTACTGCTCGTGCTTGAGACTGTTCGCCACCATAGGGATTGTGGCTCTGCTTCAGAGTGCGTGTACAGGGGACATGCCCCAAGGACCGGACGTGGGACCCATCCGGATAGGAGCCCTGTATCCCTTAAGCGGGCCTGATGCGAACACCGGTGCAGACCTGAGGGCCGGGCTTGAGCTCGCCTTGGAGTTCATCAACGAGCGCCATGAACTCCCCCTGCCCCTTGCCAACGAGACGGGCCTGTCCGGCCAGATGGGTCGAAAGATCGAGCTGATCTACCACGATACGAAAAGCGACCCCATCAGGGCATCGGACGGTTTGGCAGAGCTCGTTTCCCGGGAGGGAATTGTGGCGGCCATCGGCTGCTATCACAGCAGCGTGACGGCCTTGGCCAGCGAGCAGGCGGAGATGGCGCGCATCCCGTTTCTCAATGCGGAATCCACCTCTCCGGTGCTCATACAGAGGGGCCTCCAATGGTTTTTCAGGACCACTCCCGATGATCGGACATTCTCAAGGAACTTCTTCGAATTCCTGAACGAGATGCGGAAGATGCAGCGGCTTTCCCTTTCATGCCCTCTCGCTCTCGTCTATGAAGACGGACTCTGGGGGACCAACGTGGCTCAGGCTCAGCAGAGGCTTGCCTGGGAGCATGAATATCGCATCGCCGCAGATATTCCCTACAGTGCTGCAGCGGAGAACTTTCAGGCGGAGCTGGAGAAAGTCGAGTCCGCCATGCCGGCAGTGGTCCTGCAGGCCTCCTACGCGCGGGATGCGCTGGCCCTGGTGAGGGGCTACAGTTCCATGCGCCTGCCGCCTGTTGCCGTACTGGGAATGAATGCCGGATTCGTCAGTCCCGAATTCCTTCCCACTCTCGGACCCGATGCAGAAAACGTCCTGAGTCGGGAAGTGTGGGCGTTGGATCTGGCTCATAGGAAACCCCTCGTCGAAATGGTCAACAACTATTTTCGCCGCCGATACAACCACGACATGAGCGGCAACTCGGCCCGGTCCTTCACCGCTCTCATGGTGCTGGCAGATGCCATCAACCGTGCTCCGGGGATGAGTTCGGAGGCCATTCGGAAAGGCATTCTCCAAACCGATCTCAAAGCTGATGATCTCATCATGCCATGGGACGGAATCCGTTTCGATCCGGAAACGGGGCAGAACGTCCTGGGCAAGGGCATCATCGTGCAAGTCCAGCAGGGACGTTACGTGACCGTGTGGCCCGATTCCCTGGCCGTACGCCCACCCATCTGGCCAGGTACCGACTGCAGACAGGAGAAATGAGAGTGCAGCAGAAGAGCCCACACTTTCATCAAAGGTATGAAAACAGCATTTCCAGGCAAATCGTTGTGCTGTTGCTCGCCTGTGCCATTCTCCCCATGGCCACGCTCACGGGTCTGTTTTATGTGGTCGACACATCGGTTCACCGGGAGGAAATTGTTCAGGTGCAAAGCGAAGTGGCGGCTCGGGTTGCGCAGGCCGTGACGCTGCACGTCCAAAACAGCTTGAACAGCCTCGGACTTCTATCCATTTCCCTGGAATTGATGGAGAAAGACGAAGCCCAAGTCCGACATCTTTTTTCCAGTTTTCTTTTCCATCAGAGCCAATTCAGCTCGATTGCGCTGGCAAACGATGAGGGACTCTCCGAGTTTCATATCTCTCAATTGCGCACATACCGGGAGGATGAACGGGAATGGTATGGCGGCGAGCCGGGCTTTCAACAGGCGCTCCAGGGGCAGAGCGGGATTGGAAGCGTCCGGATCTCCCCCATCAGCCGATTCCCGCAGCTGCGGCTGTATGTTCCGGTCAAGGGCAAGTCCGGCCATGCTCTCCGGGTCATCTGCGCCGATTTGAATGTCTCCCGCATGTGGCAGCTCGTCTCCAAATCCTTCACCGGCAGGGACACCACCGCCTATATCGTTGACGGAACAGGCGCGCTCATCGCCTCCCGGGACCTCTCGGCCGTCCTGAACCACAAAGATTTGAAGGAAGTGGGCGCTGTCGGACGATTTCTGGCAGGGGAGTACGGCGTCTCCGAATACGTCGGCCTCGGAGGCGCCGATGTAGTGGGGGTGGTGGTGGAAACCCCTCTGACCGGATGGGGTGTGGTGGTGGAAACCCCGGCGGTGACCGCCTACAGCCATATTCATCTGCTCTGGAAGTTCATCGGATTCACCTCTGTCGGTGTGATCATCTTTGCAGCCTTCCTCGGATGGATGTTCAGTGCGCAGAACATCCTTCACCCAATCCGTGCCCTCCAGAAGAGCGTTCGGATCGTAGCCACCGGGGATCTCACTCACCGCATCACCCTCAAGCGGAACGATGAGCTCGGCCGACTCGCCGAGGATCTTTCCACCATGACCGAAAGTCTTCGCGAGCTTACCGTCTCCAAGGAGATGCTCACCCGGGAAAACCAGGCGCGCAAGAAAACCGAAAAGGCTCTGAGGGAAAATGAACGCAAGCTCGCCGATATCCTCGATTTCCTGCCGGATGCGACACTGGCCCTCGACATGGAAAAACGGGTGATCATCTGGAATCGGGCCATCGAGGAGATGACCGGTGTCCCTTCTCAGGAGATGATTGGAAAAGGGGACTATGCCTACACGGTTCCCTTTTACGGAGAGCGAAGACCGCAGCTGATGGACCTCATCCTGGATTCGAGCGACGAGGTTGCCTCCAGGTATCCCTCCATCAGGCAGGAAGGGCATTCATTCGTAGCGGAAGCGTTTTGCCACGCCCTATACGGCGGAAAGGGCGCGTGGGTCTTTCTCAAAGCCTCCCCGCTTCATGACCAGGAAGGCAACATGATCGGCGCCATCGAATCCATCCGTGACATATCCGATCAGAAGCGGACGGCAGAGGCCCTGGAGAAGCGCCTGGTCGCCCTGACGCTTCCCCTGGAAGGGGCCGAGGGTATTGAATTCGAAGAGCTGTTCAATCTGGATCGGATTCAGGAGCTGCAGGACCAATTCGCCCAGGCAACCGGGGTGGCATCCATCATCACGCACGTCGACGGCACCCCCATCACCCGTCCCAGCAACTTCTGCCGACTCTGTGATTCCATCATTCGCGGGACGGAGGAAGGCCTCAGACAATGCTATCGCTCCGACTCCATCGTCGGGCGACACAACCCTGAGGGTCCCATCATCCAGTTATGCTTCAGTGGGGGGTTGTGGGATGCCGGGGCCAGCATCAGTATCGGCGGCAGACACATCGCCAACTGGCTCATCGGCCAGGTCCGAAACGACGCTCAGGATGAAGAAAGCATGCGGGCCAATGCCCGAAAGCTCGGAATCGATGAAGAGGTCTTCATGGAGGCCTTCGAGGAGGTTCCCTCCATGTCCAGGGATCAATTCGAGAAGATTGCCCGGGCGCTCTTCACACTCGCGGGTCAGCTCTCATCCATGGCCTATCAGAATATCCAGCAGGCGCGCTTCATTACCGAGCTCAAGCAGACTCAGGAGGAAAAGGGAAAACTGCAGGCCCAACTGCTCCAGTCCCAGAAGATGGAATCCGTGGGACGACTGGCCGGCGGCGTAGCTCATGATTTCAACAACATGCTGGGTGTGATCATCGGGCATGCCGAGATGATCCTGGATGAGCTCGATCCCACGCAACCCATGTACAACAGCCTCCACGAAATCCTCAAGGCGGCGCATCGCTCGGCCAATCTGACCCGGCAGCTCCTCGCCTTCGCCCGAAAGCAAGCCATCAATCCGAAGGTACTCGACATCAACGACACCGTCGAAGGGATGCTCCAAATGCTCCGGCGGCTCATCGGTGAGGACATCGACCTGCTGTGGAAGCCCGGAACGGATCTTTGGCCGGTCAAGATCGACCCCGCCCAAATCGACCAGATCCTGGCGAACCTCTGCGTGAATGCACGGGATGCCATCTCCGGTGGTGGAAAGGTCACCATTGAAACGAGCAATGTCACCTTCGACGAGCTCCTGAGCCGGCAACAGCCGGGAATCATCCCGGGCGAGTACGTCCAGCTCGCCGTGAGTGACGACGGCTGCGGCATGGAACGAGAAGTTCTGGACAGCCTGTTCGAACCGTTTTTCACCACCAAGGGTGTCGGCAAAGGGACGGGCCTTGGCCTGGCTACGGTCTACGGAATCGTCCAGCAGAACAACGGTTTCATCCACGTCACCAGCGAACCGGACCATGGCACAACCTTCAAAATCTGTTTTCCTCGAACGCAGGTCCATCTGTCCGAAACCCGGCGCGCTCAGAGAGAGATTGAGAACCTGCAGGGCACCGAAACAGTCCTCCTGGTGGAAGATGAAGAATCCATCCTGGGATTGGGCAAGTCGATCCTGGAGCACCATGGTTACCGGGTGCTCGCGGCCCGCGGTCCGGCTGAGGCCCTGGAACTGGCCGAAGCCCATCCCGACCGGCTCCACCTGCTCATCACCGATGTCATCATGCCCGGGATGAACGGCAAAGATCTTAGCAGGAAGCTCCGCACTTTGAAGCCCGGAATCAAGTGCATCTTCATGTCCGGCTATACAGCCGACGTCATTGCACACCACGGGGTGCTCGATCAGGGAATCGACTTCCTGCAAAAGCCGTTTTCCGTAGGAACCCTGGCACAAAAGGTGCGCGAGGTGCTGGACGCCTGATCACGACATAGGCATTTGAGAGGAAACCTCCTTCCAGGCGACAACTTCTATGCAGAGGAAGAAAGCCTCAGAGTCCTGGGCAAATGCGGCAGGAAACGTTGATGAGCTCCCTCATGATCGGATTGACTTCCAGACGTTCATGACATCAACAATGAGCCTCCCGGCAATCGAGGGACCGGGTGAGCCGGCCTTTCTGCTTTCCGCCGCCATCCAATGATTCCCTTCAGAACGCGCGCAGAACCAGTCATTGTTGCCGAGGGTCTTTTTCACGGGGAGGCTGCGGCCGAAGAACCCGGCATGGCGATCAGCTCTCATCGTCCAAATCCCGCAGCCGATCGAGGATGTCGGACTTGCCGGTCACATTCGCCCTCAAGCCCGACTCCAGGACCTGCTTCGCCCGTTCAGGATCTCACGCCCTCCCGCCTTTATCGGCCAGGCATACGTGTCCCCCCAGCCGATACAGTCCCAGGCGTTCTCGGTAAACCGTTCGGTCAAGGCTGCAAAAAGCCGGTCGCCTTCTTCTTCCCGCTGCCACGCGGGCAGAGAGCATTGCGACCTATCTTCACTCCAGTTCGATCCTCGTGCGCATGGCTTGCCTGGTGCTATGCGGATGAACGACCTTTGGCCGCAGCCATTAAGCAACTATCTCAAAATATCGTAAATCGGCTCTGGACAAAGGCTGCCAAGTTTACTAAGCCATGCTGGGAAGTTTCGGAACCGACACCCCAGCATAGGAGGCTGACACTGGCAAGCCAAACCCGGACCCAAGCACTTCCGACCATATGGGATGTTCCCTGTGCACTTTGGTCCACCATATCCGAGATACTGCTGCAAGCCTATCCGCTTAAAAAGAGGGGGCGCCCCCGGTCCTGTTTCCGCAAGATCCTCAACGGCATCATCTATCGCATGCGTACTGGTGCACAATGGAACAGGTTGCCAAAAGAGTTTGGAGATGACGGCACTGTGCATCGCTGGTTTCAACGCTGGTGTAAGGATCGAATCATGAATAGGATTTGGTCGGCGCTGGCAACCCGGTGCAACGACCTGGCAGGCGTCTTCTGGGATTGGCAAGCCGTTGACACTCGAATGGGCAAAGCCAGGTTTGGCGGAGACAAAATCGGCAAGAATCCCACAGATCGCGCCAAGCCTGGGGCCAGGATCAGCGTCCTTGCCGACCAGCATGGAGGCCCTTTGGGTGCTGTCACTGCAGGCGCCGATGTCCATGATACGAAACTCCTTGCTGACACTCTCGACGCTGTCGTCGTCGAGCGACCTCTTCCCACATCCGGAAAACCTCAACACCTGTGTCTGGACAAAGCCTATGACAACCCTACGGGACACCATGCCGTTGAAGAAAGAGTAACCCGCTGGTCTTGTGCCCATCCTGCCCGGGCGTGTGCCTGCCCACCCAAAACAAGAAAACAAGGTTGAAGTCGGTGTACTTTTTGCTCAGGATGTGGCGGGAATGGTGGTATACCAAGGCGCCATCATTTGATTCCCCTGCCCAAGGAGTGGACAAGAGCCTGACATGAGGGAGTGTCGATGAAGATTGCTTATTTCAGTATGGAAATCGGGTTGAGCGAGAATATCCCCACTTACAGCGGGGGTCTGGGCATCCTGGCCGGGGACCACATCAAGTCCGCCGCCGACCTCAATGTGCCCCTGGTGGCCGTCACGCTGCTCTACAAGCGCGGCTATTTCATCCAGAGCATCAACCCCATGGGCCAGCAGGAGGAAACCTACCCTTATTTCGATGCCAGGGCCTTCATGGAGCCGCTCCCCATGAAGGTGAGCATCCAGCTCGAAGGCCGGAAGGTGGATATCGGCGTCTGGAAGTACAACCAGGTGGGCATGCAGGGGAAGGTCCCCATCTATTACCTCGACACCGACCTTTCGACCAACGCCCCGGACGACCGGCTGATCACCCAGTTCCTTTACGGCGGCGACCAGCACACCCGTATCTGCCAGGAGGCCGTCCTCGGCATCGGCGGATACCTCGTTCTCAAGCGGCTGGAGCGCGATATCACGACCTACCACATGAATGAAGGCCACGCCGTCTTCCTGACCCTCGCCCTCCTCAAGGACATGGAGGGGAAGGAAGAAAGGGTCCGCGAAAAGTGTGTTTTTACCACGCACACGCCCGTTCCTGCAGGCCATGACAAATTTTCGTACGACATGGCCCGGCACGTTCTGGGAGCCTACCTTCCCTC
Organism: uncultured Syntrophobacteraceae bacterium; assembly: GCA_964557955.1. Classification (GTDB taxonomy): domain Bacteria; phylum Desulfobacterota; class Syntrophobacteria; order Syntrophobacterales; family Syntrophobacteraceae; genus JALOOX01. The sequence goes on along the minus strand of CAZLCS010000022.1, from coordinate 52,646 downwards.
GAACATCAAGGCCCTCGCCGGAGACGACCTCCTCAACACCACCATCCTGGCCCTGAGCCTCTCCCGGGCCGCCAACGGGGTCAGCGAGCTCCACGGCGAGATATCGCGGCAGATGTTCCCCGGCTACAACATCGGTCACGTCACCAACGGCGTGCACCACCTCACATGGACGGGACCGGAATTCAAGGCTCTCTTCGACAAGTACATTCCCAATTGGCGCCAGCAGCCCCAGGCGCTCAGCAACGCCCACATCATTCCCGACGAGGAGCTCAAGGAAGCTAAACTCTCCGCCAAACGGCGCCTCATCAGCTACGTCAACTCGGTGACAGCCGTGGGATTCACCGAGGAGCTGCTGACCATCTGCTTCGCCCGCCGAGCCGCCGCCTACAAGCGCGCCACCCTGATGTTTTCGGACATTGAATACCTGAGCAACCTCTGCTTCGATCGCGTGCAGATCATCTTCGCCGGTAAGGCTCATCCCCAGGATAACCCTGGCAAAGAGCTCATCCGAGAGATCGTGAACTTCTCACGCCAGTACGAATCGAAAATCCGCCTGGTCTTCGTCCCCAATTACAACATCTGGCTCGCCTCGCTCATGGTGCAGGGCACCGACGTATGGCTCAACACTCCCCGCAGGCCCCGCGAGGCGAGCGGCACGAGCGGGATGAAGGTCTGCTTCAACGGCGGGGTGAACATGAGCGTCCTGGACGGCTGGTGGCGCGAAGTGTGCCGCAACCGGCTCAACGGCTGGGCCATCGGTGACGACGAGGACCAGTCCGATGAAGCTGCGGCCAGCGACCTTTACGTCGATCTCGACGACCTGGTGACCACCTATTACGCCAATCCCAAGCAATGGCGATCCATCATGAAGAACTCCATCGCCGACATCGGCTCCCTTTTCAACACCCACCGGATGGTGATGGAATACCTGCACAAATATTATCAGTGATTTTTGCAGGACCTCGAGAAGGAGCGCCAGGTAAATGCCATCGCTTCGGGCGCCGATGCGTGGTGGGGGTGGACCTCGACTATGAGGTCGTCGGCCAGTCCGGGAGCATGCCGCCGGAATGGACCGCCTGCACCTCCAGGTCACGCCGTTTTCAGGAACTCACGGATTGCGATGGCCGCTGCAGCCCCCTCGCCGACGGCCGACGCCACCTGTTTGACGCTCCCATGGCGCACATCCCCGGCAGCGAAGATACCGGGGGCGCTCGTCTCGAAGGCAAAGAGCTCTCTGTCAGCTTTGAAGCCCGGGGCATGCACCAGGTCGTGGCCGGTCAGAATGAATCCCCCGGAATCCATCTCGACCAGCGACTGCGCAAAACCGCTGTTGGGCTGCTGGCCGATGAAGATGAATGCGGCAGCGGGGTGGACCACCCGGATTTCACCCGAATCCAGGTTTCGAATCGCGACGGCTCTGAGCCTCGACTCCTCCCCGTGAAAGGCATCCACCACCGTCCGATACTGCACGTCAACCCGGGAATTGGGGCTGCTGAGCTTGTCGACGATGATCCGGCTGGCCGTGAGCTCGCTCCCACGGACGAGCAGGGTCACCCGGTCGGCGAATTTCGTGAGGTGCAAACCTTCCTCACAGGCGGAATTCCCACCGCCCACCACCAGGATCTCCTTGGCGCCCTTGTAGTACGGCCCGTCGCAGGTGGCGCAAAAATGAATGCCTGCGCCGATGTAGTCCTCCTCGCCCGGGACTTCGAGGCGCCGGTAGCTGGCGCCCGTGGCAATGAGGACGGCCCTGGCGTGGTAGTGCATGCCTTCCTCGTCGCGCATGCACTGATAGCCGTCGTGGGCCGCGATGGCCGAGATATCCTGGGCCTGAAGAATCTCCACCTCGAAACGGCGCGCCTGTTGAACGATGCGCTCTGAGAACTCCTGGCCGCTGATGCCTTCCGGAAACCCGGGGAAATTATCGATGCCCTGAGTGAGCCCGGCTTGTCCACCGAGACCGGACCGCTCGATAACGAGGGTCTCGACGCCCTCCCGGGCCGCGTAGATGCCAGCCGTGAGCCCCGTCGGCCCCCCTCCCACGATGATCAGATCATAGTAGCTTTTCCGGGCCTCGGTCTTGAGCCCCAACTTCCTGGCAAGTTCGGCGTTGCTGGGCTCGGCGAGAAACGAGCCGTCCTCGAAGACGATGGTCGGGATGATGCGCTTCCCCTCGTTGAGGCGCAGCACGATCCCCTCCGCCTCCCGATCCTGCTCGATGTCGATCCACTCGAAAGGAATAAACTGCTCGCCCAGGAACTTTTTGGACCTCCGACAATCTGGGCACCAGTAGGTTCCGTATACGACAACACTTCGCGCTGACATGAATCGAGCTCCTCATGACGCATTCGGCCGAGATACTGCCGGTTAGGCGGGATGGCTTCCGTGAAACGGCGCTCCGGGCCCAGGAAGACAGGATGATCCGTCGGCCATCCCCGGGTTGTTCGGGCCCATAAAGTTCATTACCTGACCTCATGCCACCCCAAGGATTGCACGTCACCCGTTGAATGGTTTCCAATGATGCTTAAAGTAAGTGAATAAGCACCTGAAGGCAACTGGGCGAAAGGGTCGTTCGTGACACAACCAATCCCGTGGAACAACCATTCATGGAGGTGGAAACAATGGAAATGACTCCCTGGAAACCGATCAAGGATCTGATTCCACTGCGGAGGGAAATGGACAACCTCTTCAAACGCTTCTTTGGAGAGGGGTCTTTGACGGAAGCCCTTGGGGGCGAGTGGATGCCCTCCGTGGACGTCTCCGAAACGGAAGACAGTTACTTCATCAAGGCCGAAGTACCCGGCCTCGATGCGGGCGACATCGACGTGAGCATCCTGGGCGACCGCCTCACCATCAAGGGCGAGAAGAAAAAGGAAGAAGAAAAATCCGGAGAGCACTTCCACAGTGTCGAACGTTACTATGGGTCGTTCCAGAGAACGTTCACCCTCCCGGCGACCGCACAGACCGACAAGACAGAAGCATCCTTCGAAAAGGGAGTTCTCAAGATCACCATTCCCAAGTCGGAGGAAGCCAAGAGTAAAACCATCAAGGTGGAAGTGAAATAGCTCTGCTTCCGCCCGAGCAACCCGTCGGAGCTGTCCCCGTCCCAGAACCCGGGAGCAGGGCAGCTCACAATGCTTTGGGACTGAGCCCATCTACCCGGTGGGGTTGGGTGCCATGGGCTGAGCAGAGCTTGCCCATGCGAGCTCTTCTGCTCACGGGCAAGCTTCGCTTGGCCCGTGCCAACCTTTATTCAACTCCCAACTCCCATGGACTTGCGCCCACAACGAAGGATGAAAAGATGGCTCACTTTTCAGACAAACCGCATTGAGGGCAGTTTCCCCCCCCGATGCTGTTCACCTGAGCACATCCTGATCTGTTTCGGAAGGCTCAACGAAACCACCTCTCACCTGGCTGCCACCGGGCAAGAACTGCCGCCCGGCTGCTCTCAGGTGCGGTAGTCGGCATTGATCTTCACGTAGTCGTAGGAAAGATCGCAGGTGTAGGCGGTGAATTCCGCATCCCCCATCCCCAGATCCAACCCGACCCGAATCTCCTTCCGACTGAAGACCCGGGTGGCCTCCTCTTCAATCCGGTCGCCTTTCAGAGGAGTACCTCCTCGGAAGACGCACAGATCGTCGAAGTAAAGAGCGACTCGCTCGGGCTCCAATTCCACTCCGGCCCTCCCCGCAGCGGCCACGATACGCCCCCAATTGGCGTCCCCGCCGAAAAAGGCAGTTTTCACAAGCGGGGAATTGGCCACGGTCAAGGCCACTGCACGGGCACTGGACCGGTCCGGGGCTCCCCTGACCTGGATGCTGATGAGCTTGGTGGCCCCCTCCCCGTCGGAGACGATCTGGATGGCCAGATCGAGCAACACCGCAGCAAGGGCGCGGCCAAAACGGACGCTTTCCTCCGAGACCGTATCCGCAATAGGCGGATTCGATGCGGTCCCGCAGGCCAGAACCAGGAGGGTGTCGTTGGTGCTGGTGTCCCCGTCGACCGTGATGGAGTTGAAGGATTGATCCGCTCCCTCGCGCACCCAGTGCCGGAGCACATGAGGCTCCAGCCGGGCGTCCGTGCAAACGAAGGCCAGAAGCGTCGCCATATCCGGGGCGATCATCCCGGCCCCTTTGCACACACCTCCGATGGTCACCGCCCTGCCGGCGATCTCCACCTGAGCCCATGCCAGCTTGGGCACCGTATCCGTGGTCATGATGGCACGGGCGACGTCTTCCCAACCGTCGGGGCGCAAGGAAGCCACCAGTTCCGCCATGGCACTCTCGACCGGCTCCAGCTGGATTTGCTGACCGATGATTCCCGTCGATGCAACGAGGATGGCCTCTTCCGATGCATCCAGATGTTGAGCGGCAACTTTCGTCATGCCGCGGGCCAGGGCGAGCCCTTCCGACCCCGTGCAGGCATTGGCGATCCCCGCGTTGATCACAACAGCCCGAATGAGCCCCTCTTCCACGCGCTCCCTGCAGACCTCCACCGGAGCCGCACAGAATCGGTTCCTGGTGAAGACGCCCGCCGCTGGAACACCGTCCGGCTCTTCGGCAGCAATGAGTGCCAGATCCAGGCGGTTCCGATAACGCATGCCCGATGCAGCGGCGCCGACGCGAAAGCCCGGGACCACAAAAGGCGTTCTACTTACCGCAACACTTTTTATATTTCTTGCCGCTGCCGCAGGGGCATGGGTCGTTTCGGCCAACTTTCTTATCCTTTCTAACGGATTGAGGCGCGGTCGCTCCACCGGCAGATCCCAAAAACATCGGTTGATCTTCCTGCTCCCTGCGCAGCTGCTGCACTTCCTCCTCCCGCTGGATCTGGATATGGAAGAGGAGGCGCACGGTTTCCTCTTTGACGCGCTCGATCATGTCCTCGAAAACGCCATGGGCCTCACGCTTGTACTCCACCAGCGGGTCTTTCTGCCCATAGCCGCGGAGGCCGATACCCTCCTTGAGATGGTCCATGTTGAGGAGATGGTCCTTCCAAAGACTGTCCACGGTCTGAAGAAGGATGTATCCTTCGAGATCTCGGACCACCGACTCGCCGAACTCCTTTTCTCTTGCTTCATAACGACTGTGGACGCGCTCCGACAGGTCTTCGAGCAGTTCTTCCTGGGAGATGTCCTCCAGGGACTCCGCCGTCAGGTTGGCGTTGATTCCGAAAAGCCGATACAGCTCAGCGTTCAACTTCTCGAGATCCCAGTCTTCCGCGTAGGTCTTGTCGCTGGTGCAATCCGCCACCACGGCATCCAGCAAATCGTCCACCATGTCCTGGATGACCGGAGCAAGATCCTCTCCCTGCAGGGCTTCGCGCCGCTGGCGATAAATCACTTCGCGCTGCTGATTCATGACATCGTCGTATTCGATGAGCTGCTTGCGGATGCTGAAGTTCTGGGCTTCCACCCTGGCCTGTGCATTCTCGATGGCCTTGCTGATGAGACGGTGCTCGATGGGCTCGTCTTCCTCCATGCCGATGCGCTGCATGAGCCCCGAGATGCGATCCGCCGCAAAAATCCGCATGAGGTCGTCTTCGAGGGAGAGATAAAACCTCGACGAACCGGGATCTCCCTGGCGGCCGGAACGACCGCGAAGCTGGTTGTCAATCCGCCGCGATTCGTGCCGCTCCGTCCCGATGATATGGAGTCCGCCCAGGTCAGCCACACCGGGCCCCAGCACGATGTCGGTGCCTCGGCCGGCCATGTTGGTCGAAATCGTAACCGCCCCGCGCTGCCCGGCCAGCGCCACAATTTCGGCTTCCTTCTCATGGTGCTTGGCGTTCAGGACCTGGTGGGGCACTCCTTGCTTCTTGAGGCTCTCGCTCACTCTTTCGGACTTCTGTATGCTCACCGTTCCCACGAGGACAGGACGCCCCATTTCGTGGAGCTCCTTGATCTCCCGCACCACGGCCCGGAACTTCTCGCGCTCCGTTCGATAGATGCAATCCGGGTAATCCTCGCGGATCATCTTTTTGTGAGTCGGGATGACCACCACTTCCAGCTTGTAGATTTTGGCGAACTCGGGAGCTTCCGTATCCGCCGTACCGGTCATCCCGGCCAGCTTGTCGAACATCCGGAAGTAGTTCTGGAATGTAATCGTGGCCAGCGTCTGGTTTTCGTTCTCGATCTTGACGTTCTCTTTGGCTTCAAGGGCCTGATGGAGTCCTTCGCTGTAGCGCCGCCCCGGCATCAAACGCCCCGTGAACTCATCCACGATGACGACCTTGCCGCCCTTGACGATGTAGTCCACATCCCGTGTGAAGAGCACGTGTGCTTTCAAGGCCTGGTGCGTGTGATGCAGAATGTCGATGTGCCGGGGGTCATACAGGTTGTCCACGCCCAGGAGCTGCTCGACCCGGGCCACGCCCTCCTCCGTCAAGGCGACGGTGCGGCTTTTCTCCTCTTTCGTGTAATGCAATTCCGCCTGAAGCGAGGGGATGATCTTGTTGATCCGGTAGTACAGCTCTGTGGACTTCTCGGCAGGACCTGAAATGATGAGGGGAGTCCGCGCCTCGTCGATGAGGATACTGTCCACCTCGTCCACGATGGCATAGTTCAATTCACGCTGCACCATATCGGACAGCCGGAACTTCATGTTGTCCCTCAGGTAGTCGAACCCGAACTCATTATTGGTTCCGTAGGTCACATCCGCGTCGTAGGCCTCCTTCCGTTCACGATCGTCCATGCCGTGAACGATGCATCCCACTCTGAGGCCGAGGAACCGGTAGATCTTCCCCATCCACTCGCTGTCGCGGCGTGCCAAGTAGTCATTCACCGTCACCAGGTGAACGCCTTTGCCCGTGAGCGCATTGAGATAGACCGGCATGGTGGCGACCAGGGTCTTGCCTTCACCGGTTTTCATCTCGGCAATCTTTCCCTGGTGCAGAACGATCCCTCCGATGACCTGAGCATCGAAGGGCCGCATCCCGAGAGTACGAATCGAGGCTTCACGAACGACCGCGAAAGCCTCGGGCAGAAGGTCATCCAAAGGCTCACCGTTTTCCAACCGCTGTCGAAACTCACCCGTTTTGGCAATGAGGTCCCTATCGCTGAGCTTCCGGATTTTCGGTTCCCACTGGCCGGTCTGATCCACCAGTGGAGCGACCCGCTTCAAGTTCCGATCGTTTTGACTTCCAAATATCTTCTTCAGAACATCGCCAATCATATCCGAGTCGTCTTCCTTTCACTTATGCAGTTCAGAAACCGGGAGTACCTGCACCCGGAATATCCTAGAAAGATTTCACCGCCCCAACGGTTTCCCCTGCTGCAGATGGGGCATTCCCGGCTGATCCGGCAGGAGTCAAATCCATGACAAGGGCCACCTCGTCGCATTCCGGAAATTTCGGGCAATGGAGGCAGTCAGCCCAGATCTTCTGAGGAAATATGTTCTTGTCCGCAACTCGAAAGCCCATCCGTTCAAAAAATCCGGTCTCGTAAGTCAGGGTGAAAAGGCGTTTGATCCCCAGATCCCGTGCCTCATCGATACAGGCCTGAACCAGGCTCCGGCCGATACCTCTTCCCTGATACTCGTCGGCCACCGCCAGGGAGCGGATCTCAGCCAGATCCTCCCACATGATGTGCAGGCTGCAGCACCCCATGACCTGTCCTGTGGACTCGTCACGAGCCACGCACATATCCCGGAGATTCGTGTAAAGCTCGCTCAAGGAACGGGCCAGAAGCTTGCCTTTCTGAGCGAATCCCGCCAGGAGCTTCTGGATGATGGCAACATCAGCGATTCTGGCCTTTCCTATTTCATAACCCTTTGAGGATTTCATGATTCCCTCGAAACTCTCCAAAGCAGTCCCTCATGACCCTTCGGGCCACCCTGAACGAGGAAAAGCCCCACAGGGCCTGGTATTCAACCAGAAACTCAAAACCCGCAACTCGAAACTTCTCAGAGCAGGTGCCCCGGACCAACCTGTACCATACCGCTACAAACCCTCTAGACCCGCCGCGAAACGATGGAGGACAAGGCTTGCAGGAAGCGATGGATGTCATCCTCTGTTGTGGCGAAACCCGGTGAAACCCTCACGGTTCCCTCGGGAAAAGTTCCCAGCAACTGGTGGGCAAGGGGCGCACAGTGCAGACCGGTGCGAACGGCGATATCGTATCCTTCATCGAGGATGAAACCGATATCTGAAGGATTCATATGGCGTATCCTGAAGGATACGACCCCTGTACCCCGATCATGCGGCTTCAAGACATCCACGCCCGGCAATTCCGCAAGGGCCGTCTCCAGGACGGCGGCAAGATGCAGTTCGTGGGCCAAAATGTTATTCTGCCCCTTTTCGCGAATGAACTCAATGCCCGCTGCCAGACCGGCAATGCCCGGCAGGTTGCCCGTTCCGCTTTCGAACCGATCCGGACAGGCGTCAGGATGGCTGAGGTCCTCGGAACGACTCCCGGTTCCCCCCTCCATGAGCGGAAGCACCTCAAGGTCGGGCCGGACATAAAGGATTCCCACCCCCGCCGGCCCCAGAAGCGCTTTGTGGCCCGAGCACGCCAGCATGCCCAGGTTGAGCGCTTCGACGTCGAGGGGGAGAAGGCCGGCGGTTTGAGCGGCATCGAGCAGCAAGGGTACCCCATGCTCAGCGCAAATCCTTGACGCTTCGTGGATGGGCAGAAGCTCGCCGTTCACGTTGGATGCATGGAGCAGCACCACCAGGCGCGGCGCTGGGGCCATGTGCTCCTTCATCCACTGGGTATCCAGCACACCTTCACGCCCCCTCGGGATTCTCTCGACACGTACCCCTGCACCAGCCAATGTATGCACCGGACGAGCCACCGAATTGTGCTCCAAAGACGAGATCAGGACACGGTCCCCCGGCCGGAGCCAACCCTTGAGAACCACGTTGATGCTCTCCGTGGCGTTCTTGGTGAAAACCACCCGCTGAGAATCCCGGATGTGAAAGAGATCGGCCACCATCCGGCGAGCACCATCCACCAGGCGCGACGCTTCACGCGCCATTCTGTGTGCTGCCCTGCCGGGTGAAGCCCCAATATCCTCCAGGGCATGTCTCACTGCCTCATGAACGGCCAAGGGCTTGGGCCAGCTCGTGGCGGCGTTGTCGAGATAGAGGGTCATCGGGCTCAATCCAGAGGCGCTGATGAGATCGAAAGGCCATTGTGTCGGCCGGATATTTCCGTGGATTCCGCCGAATCGATGAGGCGTTCCTTACCACTGTAAACAGTAAATTTACCCCCCCTCACATATCCTATCAAGGTTATGTTCAAAGATTTGGCAAGTTCGATGGCCAGAGTCGTCGCGGTGTTGCGGCTTACCAGGACTGGAATACCGACTTTGGCGCACTTGATGAGGATCTCGGAGGTCAAGCGACCGGTAGTGAGAAGGAGTTTGTCGTCGAAGGAAACGCCCCGGAGAAACCCGTGGCCGACGATCATGTCCACGGCGTTATGCCGTCCAATATCGCTGCGAAACAGGAGGATTCTGTCGGGTTCGGCGAGGGCCGTATTGTGTACCCCGTGGGTTCGCCGATACGTGTCACTCTGGCGATGCAGGTCTTCCACACGGGCGAGTATTTGCTCCGGGGTCAGTCTGATCCGGCTCACCACCGGTCTGCTCAGGATGGCATCCAGGGAGTAATAGAAAATCGAGCCCTTTCCGCACCCCGAAGTAACCGTCCTCTTCTCCCAGAGTCGGTCGGCGACAGAGCCCTCGTTGAGCGTTTTGACACGAATCGCTCCCCCAACGGCGTCCACCTCGATTCCAGCCAAGTCGTCTCGATTCCTCAGGAAACCTTCCGCATAACAAAAGCCTGCCGCGAGCTCCTCCAGATGGTGGCCGGCACACAGGAGGGTCAAGAGCTCTCGGCCGTTGATCGTCAGCGTCACAGGCTTCTCTTCGATCACCCATTGGGGTCTTCCGGCCACCAGGCCGTTGCGATCATAAACCCAGGTTGTGATGGAAGCGACTCCCTCACCGGACTCGTTTGTCTCAAGTTCTTTGTTCAAGGTTCCTTCCATTGAAATCACTTGAAATCACCGTGTGCTTGAGCGAAGCGAAACCTCACCTCCAGAGTTTGTTCAAGTCTCCTCTGTACCCTCAGGGAGAACCTCCCCAGCCCCAATGATTATCCAGACCCCGACTTCACCAGGTCTTCAGCCTGAAGATAAGACACTTTGCCTCCCGATGACAGCATCCATATCGAAAGCGATCCTCGTGCCGCCCCGGTCGGTGCCCGAACGGGAGCTGCGACTGTCCAAAAGGATTCGTTGTTTCATCTGCGTTTCGCAGCCGCCCGTCATCGTGCTGATTCCATTCATGACGGAGGACGTTATGGTCAACAGGTGCCTTGCGGAGGCACAATCACGGGCTGGTCCGCCTAACCGGAAGAGAGAAGGCTATGGGCGAGATCTCAGGTAATCCTTCAAGATAATTTCGTGGTCGAAGGCAAGAGACTCCGGCAACCCGTCCACTGGGAAGATGTTCAGGTTCTTGGCGTCATCCGCCGCCTTCGGCAATCCCACACCCAAGGCCGTAAAAACAACTGTAGCCGTATGGTGCCGCGGATCTCTGGCCGGGTCCGAATATGCCCTGAACTGGCGGAGACGCTCCAGCTCCAGTCCCGTCTCTTCCCTGGCCTCCCGGCGCGCAGCGTCCTCCAGACTCTCTCCGTAGTCCACGAAGCCACCGGGAAGCGCCCATCCATGAGGCGGGTTCAATCGTTCAATGAGCACAACCCCTTTTCCGGGGATCTCGATGATGAGATCCACCGTCAGGAACGGGTTTCTTACCACGGCTACAGCCGCCCCACACTGAGGGCAACGGATCTCTTGCATCAATCACCCCGACTTTCGATTTGCCGCTTGCTCCTGCCGTCGGCGCGGGCCCGCTCCCAGCAAGAGGCTCCGAACGAACCTCCCCGGCCATTCGATCCGCAGGCTTCAGCGCTCTTCCCGCTTCCTCATGACCACATGTTCAAGGAGGAGAACCAGAAAGATCCCCACAATAAGACCGTTTCCCAAAAAGACCCTCAAAGAGGGCGTTACCGAAGCCATGAAGGCCTCGGGCAAAAAGCTGACCAGGGTCCCAACGAGCAGAGGGAGCCCCACCACGAAATAGTCGCGGATGGAAGGGGTTCCACTGGATACGACGGCAAGACCTGCACCCACCTGCGCGCCCATTGCGGAACACAGCGCCGAACCGACAACGGGCGAGGGAACGATCGCCAATGCTGCAGCCAGTTTGGGAACGAAAGCAGCAACGACCAGTATGACGCCGCACCACGCAACGGCAAATCGGCTGGCGACCCGATTGGCCAGGATCACCCCCGGGCTCATGCTGTAGCTCACGAGTCCAACCAGCCCGAGCAGTCCACAAACGATACCTCCCACCCCGTTGAGAAGGACACCCCTCGACGTGGATTCCGCCAGCCGCCTGGTTTCAGTGATCTTGGCTACTCCGTGAAGGCTTCCCAGGCTGTTCACGATGACCGCCAGATAGGAGACGGCGAATGCCGCCACGGCTGCCCAGTCCAGACGCGGATGCACCGGCACCCACACGTTGGGGAGCGAGAAATACCCGGCCACCTCAAGCTTCGTCAAGTCGATGCGACCCATCACCCCAAAAAGCACTGTCCCGAGAACAATCCCCAAAAGCAGGGAAATCGTCCGAAGGAAGCCTGAAAGCCAGTGAGAGAGTGCTGCAGCCAGGACAACCAGAAGCAGGCTGATGAGGAGAATCACCCCTTCGCCTTCAGGCCGCTCAGCGCTTGCCCCCGTCATGGAATGGATCAGGTGCGGCAGGAGGGTGAAGGCAATGAGCATGAGGATCACTCCAACCACGTTGGGCGTGGCGACCTCAATCACCTTGTCAAGCTTACCCCATAGCACAAGGCAGACGAGGAGCAGCCCCCCCGCGATCGTACCCCCCTGAATGGTTTGGATTCCCTGTGGAGCCAGAGTGATGAATGTGAGGAGCAATGCCGTTGAAGGCCCGTCCAGCAGGGGGTAACGATGGCCCACCAGGCACTGAGCCACCGTCATGAGCCCGGAGATCAGGATCACAAGCTGGAAATAGCGGATCCCTTCGGCATCCCCAAGCTGGAGAGCGCTGCCACTCAGGTGGGTCACCACGATGAGGGCGGGAAATATGATGATGGCCCATTGAAGGCCATAGAGAAGAACATGCCTCAGCGGTGGGCGGTCATCAATGCCATAGATGTATTGAGGCGTCGCCATTTTTAAGCCCGGGCTCCGTCAAGGCAAACTCCAGGAGTTTTCCCCGGCAGCCTTCCCTACCCTAGTGCTGGATTTCGAAAAGCGAGCTGATGGAATCCTCGTTGTGGATATTGCGGATGGATGCGGCGAAGAGCCTGCTGGACGGCAGAATCCGGATCTTCCGGCAATGGGCCGCCTGGGGTCTCAGCGGCAGGGTATCGGTAACAACGAGGCTTTCGAGGGCGCTGTTTTCGATACGCTCCACGGCCGGCCCAGAGAGGACGGGGTGCGTCACACACGCATGCACCTCGTGGGCACCCTTTTCAAGCAGCGATTTGGTGGCTTCCACGAGCGTGCCCGCTGTGTCCACCATGTCATCCAGGACCACAGCCGTCTTCCCCGCCACCTCGCCAATGATGTGAAGCGCCTGAGCCTCATTGGCGTCCGAACGCCGTTTGTCAATGAGCGCGAGACCCGCTCCAAGCCTGCGCGCATATGCCCTGGCCCTGGGCACACCACCGGCATCCGGGGAAACGATGACCAATCCGTGATTCAGGTTCTCCCGGATGTAGGGGAGCAGAATGGGGGATCCGTACAGATTGTCCACCGGTATATCGAAAAATCCCTGGATCTGCCCGGCGTGCAGGTCCATTGTGAGAATTCGGTCCGCTCCCACACGAGTGATCATGTCTGCAACCAGCCTTGCCGTGATGGGAACACGCGGCTTATTCTTCCGGTCCTGACGTGCATAACTGTAATAAGGAATGACTGCGGTGATGCGGCGGGCCGACGCTCTCTTGCAGGCATCGATCATCAGCAGCAGCTCCATCAGGTGATCGTTCACCGGATGGGCACCCGACTGGACGATGAAAACGTCAACCCCCCGGACATTCTCCCCGATTTCGACTCGAATCTCCCCATCACTGAATTTGCTGACCAGTGCACGCCCAAGAGGGACTTCCAACAAATCACAAATCTGCTGTGCCAATTCCGGGTTGCTGTTGCCGGAGAAGATCTTTAGACCGTGGGTTGACATACATCCAGTTCCTTGACTGCCGTTTGCTGTTTGAAAAGATCCAACCGTTCAAAAAGGAAGGTCTCTTTTTTATTCCAGGAGCCACGAATTGGCAACCCTTTTCACATGCGAAGCCAGACAAGGCTAACTAGTTGCAAATATTATGTTTTTATGACAGCAAGGTACACGGCATCTTCCCTCTCGCTCACCACTTCAGCCTTTCCGTCGTTGTGCCGGATCACGCGCTCCATCTTGCTCACCTGATCCTTGGTGCAGATGATTCCGAAAGACTCTCCTGATCGCAGAAACCTGAGACGCAACCCGGCATCGAGAAAGCCCGCTCAACAGTCTCCCCGATAATCGGCCCAGCTTTCAAACCTGGAATCCTCAAAACTCACCACGGACTCATTCCCGGTTGTGATGACCTTGTCCAATGCTCCCCCCCAGCCCTTTCTTTTCGGGCATCCATGCCGCTCTACGGCCAAATTACGGCACGGGCGTCAATGGAACACCCTGGTAGGTCAAACGCTGCTCACGATTGATACCATGGATCTTCGTCGTGCTCAGCACCAGGCGCCCTTCCTTCTCTACCACCCAGAAATTACTCAACGCTGCTGCGTTGACAGACGATACAGTCCCTAGACCCTGAGTCAGCCACCGGGCGCTGAGCCCTGTGACAAATTATGTAAGTCAATCGCAGGCCGGGGTCAATGCGGTGACAGCTGATAGCAGGGCGAGGATTCGGGGATATTGGTCCCGGGAAGTCGCGAGCCGGCCTGAATGCCGGCGAAGCTGAGTTTGATTGGAAAAGAGCAGGAATTCAACTGCTTTACTTTGCATTGGAGTGTGATTAACATCAAATCCAATGGTTGAGCTCAAGGGAAGAGGAGGAACAGGAATGAATACGATGGATTTCATCATAGAAAAGACAGATCGATATGCAGAGGAGTTGCCATCCAGTGGCGGCATGGGCAGTTCGGGTCATTCCGACACATCTTTCGTTTCCCGAGCCGGCGGCAAAGTCGAGACATCTTCGGGGGACGCCGAGAACAACGGTGAGCGGGAAAAGCAGTTGGAACTCTGGATGGATCAGGTCAAGCTGTTCATCCGGAACATTGATATAGACCGACTTTAGAGAACCCTCCTGCAGAATCGCAGGACAGCCATACGCATTGATGCGTCGGAAAGACCCCTTTCGGTATTCCTTTGGGCGAGAGGGGTTTTTTTGTGTCTCGGAAGGCTTGTGAATCGAGGCTCCGCAGGAAGCCAATGTATTTTTCAGGTCGATGTGGTAGACAGGAACAGAATGAACCATCAGAAGCAGGGATGGCTGGCTTCGCGTCGGCCCTGCCTGTCACTGTTTTGGACTTCTGAATTCTTCCAGACCGGGTAAAGTCGTGGCGCTTGCCTCTATTGTCAGGATGATCGCAGTCGTGTTGATGCTGCCCCTGGCTTTGGCCATCGGAGCCTCCCTCACGGCTCCTGAAAGGGATGAAAACATTCCCACTGATGGCGACTGGCTGATCCGCCATCTGAGTGCTGAACCTGCCACCCTCAACCCCATCACCTCGACCGATGCCTATGCATCCCTCATTAATGGCTATCTCTACGAGACTTTGATCAGGCGCGACGAAAAGACTTTGGAGCTCGTGCCTTCCCTGGCCGACTCCTGGGAAATCTCAGAAGATCACCTCACCTATGTGTTCCATCTGAAAAGAGGCCTAAGATGGCAGGACGGACGGCCACTCACAGCCCGGGATGTGCTCTTCTCATTCGAACGCATCCGAGATCCGAAGGTCGATTCCGCTCACCTGCGCAGCTACTACCAGGACATCGAGCGGCTTGAAGTCCTTGACGACTACACAATCCGTTACACTTACCGGATCCCCTATTTCAGAGCATTGGAGTTTTGCGGCGGTATTCCCATCGTTGCCGCTCACGCCTTCACCGATGAGGATGACTTCAACAATCACCCCATCGGTCGCAGTCCCGTCGGAAATGGACCGTATCGACTGCTGCGGTGGGACACGGGGCGGGAGATCGTGCTGGTCCGAAACGAAGACTATTGGGGAAAAAGACCTTATTTCAACCGCATTGTGTTCAAGATCATAACAGACCCCACGGCGGCCTTTCAGGTCCTCAAGAAGGGCGGACTGGACGAAATGGCCCTGCGCCCCATTCAGTGGGTGAGGCAGACCCAGGGCAAACGCTTCAATGACAACTATCGCAAGCTCAAATACTACACGCCGAGTTACAGCTACATTGGATGGAACCAGCGGAAGCCGTTGTTTTCCGATCGAAGGGTCCGCCGGGCCATGACTCTGATGATGGATCGGGAAATGATCCTGAAGAGGATTCTGTTCGGCCTGGGAACGGTGGTTTCCGGAAATTTTTATGTCAAGAGCCCAGAGTATAATCAGGCCATCAAACCCCATCCCTACGATCCCCCAATGGCCGTCGCGCTGCTGGGAGCTGCAGGGTGGGAGGATCACGACCGGGATGGCATTCTGGACAAAGATGGGGTGCCTTTTCGTTTTGAGCTCCTCATTTCTTCGGGCTCCAAATTCGGAGAGCAGGTGGCCACTATTCTTCAGGAAAGTCTCAAAGGCATCGGAATCCGCATGGAAATCCGGAAGCTCGAATGGGCCGTGTTCATTCAAAGAATTGATGAAAGGAATTTCGACTCCTGTATACTGGGCTGGAGTCTTTCGTGGGAGTCGGATCCTTTCCAGCTCTGGCATTCATCACAGGCTGACAAGGGTTCAAACTACGTCGGCTTTGTAAATGAAGAGGCAGATCGAATTATTGAAGCTGCCCGCAAGGAATTTGACCCGGGCAGGCGTCGCAGTATGTACCATCGATTTCATGAGATCATACACGAAGAACAGCCTTACACTTTTCTGTTTACGAGAGAGGAGTTGGAAGCCGTGAGCAGCAGGTTTCGTGATGTGAATGTTTATCCCATGGGACCTTACCCGCGTGAATGGTGGACTCCCGCCCACCTCATCCGATACCGCGACCCGTGAACTCAAGGACTACATGGAAACATTTCACAACTTTCCTTCCTGTACCCTACACGTCTGGCAGTTCCCAATCATCGTCCTCAGCTCCGGTCTTCCGGATTCCCTGACGGCACTTTGAAGACCTTTCAGGCATGCTGTATTCGGGTTAATTTGCTTGCAACAATTCAAGGGCATCATTATAAGATTTTTGAACAACACAGAGAAGTCAGGCTCTTGGCGAATCTTTGGAGTTTCAAAGATCACTTTTGTGTATTGCGTCGGAGGGTTTGGCTAGTGATTGGATTAGAGGAGGGAGCGCATGCTTGTCATTGAAGATCTGCAGGTTGAGCTAGCAGGAAAAGTCATACTGAAACATATCGATCTGGAGATCAAGCCCGGTGAGACCCACGTCTTGTTCGGACCCAACGGGTCTGGAAAGACGTCCCTGCTCATGACCATCATGGGATATCCTCAATATAAGGTTGTCGGTGGAAGAATATCTTTCAAGGGTAATGATATTACATTCAGCCCCATCAATGAACGTGCGCAGCTGGGAATCGGCATGTCTTACCAGCGCCCACCCACCATTCACGGGTTGAAGACCAGGCAGATGGTTGAGATATGCGGAAAGAAGCAGATAAACATCGAGGATCTGGCGCGCCGGGTCAATTTTGAGTCTTTTTTGGAGCGGGATCTCAATGCAGGGTTTTCGGGTGGAGAAATCAAGCGTTCCGAGCTGCTTCAGTTGATGGCACAGAATCCTGACCTCATGTTGTTCGACGAACCTGAATCGGGGGTCGACATCGAGAATATTGCCCTGGTCGGGGAAACCATTGCCAGATTGCTGCAGAAGGAATGTGCCGCAACCCACGACAAATCCAGATTACGCATTAAACGTGAACGGAGCAAGATGGGTTTGATCATTACTCACATCGGACACATCCTGGACTACGTGGATGTGGACAAGGGTCAGCTCTTGTATGATGGAGTGCTCAGCTGCAGTACGAATCCGCGCGAAATCTTCCGCTGCATCAGCGAAGTGGGATATGAGGAGTGTGTCAGATGCTCAATAGACAAGAACTGATCGAACGTGCCTCAAAGGCTTCGGAGAAGAAGGCCGCCATCGGTCCGGACATTGCGCTGACGGATTTCGTGACTTCATCGGAAGAGCACGAATACCTTTCGGACGAAAAGTTCCACTCTCTCCCCGAAGATGAAAAGAACATGCTCCTCCTGGCCGGCGTAGATGTGCTGGAGAAAGAGCGAGGGGGAACCTTTTTCCAGAAAGACACGTCGGTGGTCCACTGCGAAGCCAAGCAGGATGGGATTGAGGTCATTCCGATCAGGCAGGCCCTGGAGAAGTATGACTGGATCCAGGATTACTACTGGAAGCTGGTTTCCGTGGATGCGGACAAGTACACGTCGGCAGCCGAAACCGGTTTGCACAATGGCTATGTCATCCGCGCCCTTCCCGGATCCAGGAGCATCTACCCGATTCAGGCCTGCCTGTACATTGGCAAAGAAGGACTCCAGCAGAACGTTCACAACATCGTCATTGCTGAAGAAGACTCCGAGCTGCACATCATCACGGGGTGCTCCACGTCCCCTCATCTCAAAAAAGGCATGCACATCGGTATCTCTGAATTTTTCATCAAGAAGAACGCTAAGCTCAGCTTCACGATGATCCACAACTGGGCCGAAGACATGGTGGTTCGCCCACGCTCAGCCGCCGTGGTGGAGGAAGGAGGTCTCTTTCTGAACAACTACATCTGCATGAAACCCGTTCGCTCCCTGCAGATGTACCCCACGACCCATCTCGTGGGAAACGATGCGGTTGCTCGATTTTACAGCATCATTGTGGGCAGCCAGGGGTCTGAATACGATGTGGGGGGCCGGATTTTCCTGAAGAATCCCGGAACGCGCGCCGAAATCGTTGCAAGAACCATCAGTAATGGGGGCAAGATCATTTCGCGCGGTCATCTCATCGGTGAAGTCCCGGACATCAAGGCTCACCTTGAATGCAAGGGTCTCATCATCAATGGGGGTCTTGTCTACGCCGTCCCGGAATTGGAGGGCCACGTGGATGGGGTCGAAATGTCTCATGAAGCAGCCGTGGGAAAGATCGCCCAGGAGGAGATTCATTATCTGATGTCGCGAGGTCTGAGTGAAGATGAGGCTGTATCTACTATCGTGAGGGGATTTCTCAGCGTCGATATTCCGGGTTTGCCGCCTCAGCTCAAGGCCGAAATTGACAAGGCCATTGAGATGAGCGAAAAGGATGTCATGTAGGGGCTGAGATAGAATGGGCACCAAACCACTCAGAGGGGGAGATAATGACATGAAAGCACTCTTTGCATCTTTACTGGTTGTCGGTCTGGTGTTGGGTGGATTGGCTCCTGCCGACGCAGGGGACTATGCAGCTTCACCTTATTCACAAGGTGCACCTACAGGGCTTAATTGCCCGCCCGGTTGGGAAGCCGCCTATCCCGAAGAGGAGCTTCGGGGGGAGCCGTCCGGGGAGCTGATTCTTTTCGATGTCCTGATTCTCCGTCCACTCGGGTTGGCTGCGACAGCATTGGGGACTGCTGGCGCGGTGGTGACCGCACCGTTGGCTGCCCAAACATGTGAATGGGATCTCGTTGAGAGAAAGCTCATTCGAGAACCTTATAATTATACGTTCTGCAGACCTCTTGGCGGAGGTATCGATTACTGAAGAATCGTTTCCTGCGAGGTGAGACCTGTACCTGCCGTATCACGAATCACGAAATCCAAAGCCCACCCGGTTCGCCATTCCAGGGTGGGCTTTTTTGGTGGATTCCCTTCAGATGAAATCGATTCGAATCGCTCTCACCGGTGGAATCGCGACGGGTAAAAGCACCGTTGCCCGCATGTTCGAGGAACTGGGCGCCGCCATCATTGATGCAGACCAGGTTGCCCGCGAAGTTCTGAAGCCGGGCACAGAATGCTCCAGGAAACTCTTTGAGATCATCGGGCCGAAGTATTTTGACCTGAATGGCGAGATCAAGCGCCGGGAGCTTAGAGAGGGGATCATAGAGGATGAAAATCTGCGTGCCAAGGTGAATTCGCTGATTCATCCCTCCATCATGGCCGCCATGGAAGGTGCGTGGAGGGAACGGCAGGAGACCGGCGGCGGTCGGCAAATCGTGATTTTCGACATCCCGCTCCTCTTCGAAGCCCGTCAGCAGGAGCGGTTCCAACTGGTGATCCTCGTTTACACTCCACGCAGGGTACAGATGGAAAGGCTCATGAATCGCGACGGCCTGACGGAAGAACAGGCCGTAAGCACCCTGTCCATGCAATGGCCCATCGAGCAGAAAAGAGCACTGTCCCACCTGGTCATCGACAACAGCGGCGATCGGGACGAAACCCGGCTGCAGGTTTCTCGCATCTGGCAGCAGATTGTGAGCAAAGTGCGAGGGGCGTCCTCATCAGAACAACGGGCGGAGTGAGACCAACAAGGACCGGGGCCAGCCAGGCCGCTCGCGAAGCCGCCCCGTACGCAGAGGCCAACAGCACTTCCGGTGCCTTCCCCTTATCCGGCATCCAGGAATCAGTATCCGGAATCGGCTGCAAACCGGCAGGACCCATTCTGGCAGCTTCGAGCTAGAGCTCCCGAGAATACTTGATCTCTGCCTGCTTTCTCCGTGCATCCAGCCAATTGCGCCAAGCGATGCTTTGTTTCTGGGGCAGGAGCCGCTTGGTGATCGCCGACCTCTCCTTCTCGAGGTCCGCGTCGGGGTCGAGTCTCCCCAGCAGCTGACAGACAATGAATCGGTTGCTGATGTCGGTAAGAGGACTTTCGGGGAAAGGTTGATCCATCTGCAAGCGAAGGATGCGTGACAGTGAATCGCCTCTGAGCTTGAGATCCTTGTCCGGCTGCCGCCTCGAGAACCAGTCAGTCTTCTTCACATCGACCTTTTCGCCCTTGGCAGATTCCTCGAGACTCCCGGATTTCCTTGCAGATTCCAGCAGCTCCATTGCCCTCTTTTGAGCCAGATTGCTGCCCTCGTCCACGCGGAAATCCTTTTCCACACGCTCCTTCACATTTTCGTAAGCCATCGTTCTTTCGGGCTGAATGGCTCTGACCTGCAAAACGAGGAAACCGTCCGAGACCTCCATCACATCACTGGCGCCTTTGTCCGGAAGAGCGAAGAGTTTTCCCATGGAGTCGGGGGCTGCTCCCTCCATTTCAGGGATCATGTCAGTCTGGGCGAACCAGGTTTCAGGTTTCATGACCTCACGCTGCAAGGATTTGGCCGCCTTATCCAGATCCTGCTGGGCATAAACCACATCGGCGAAGTCCGTCGCCTTTCGAAAGACAAGATCTCGCGCCTTCTCCTGCTTGAGAGTTGACTCGATCTCCGACTTGACTTCATCAAAGGTCTTGGTGCTCTCCGGCCGAATTTCTTCCACCTTGATGATGTGGAATCCAAAAGAACTGCGAACCAGGTCACTGATTTCACCCGGTTTCATGGAGAAAGCTGCATCCGAGAAAGGCTTGACCATTCGATCACGGTCGAAGAACCCCAAGTCGCCACCATTCTTGGCTGTAGACTCATCCTTGGAGTGCTTCCTGGCCAGGGCAGCGAAATCGGATCCCTTTCTGGCTTCAGCCAAAACCTTCTCTGCTTCCGCTCTGACTTTGGCCACTTCAGGTTCGGGAGCATCCTCCTTGAGACTGAACAGGATGTGACGGGCCTTGACCTCCGGACCCTGATGATATTTCTCCTGATTTTCCCCATAATACTGGCGGGCGTCCTCTTCCGAAACGTTCACCCGATCCACAAGCTCATCCACCTTGAATCTCACGTAGGAAAACTGTCGCTTTTCGGGCTCTCTATATTTTTCCTGATGCCCCTGGTAATAAGCCTGCAGTCTAGTCTCTTCCGCCGAAACCTGCGCTTCAAACTGCTTTGGATCAAAGGTCGCATAAGCAAGCTGGACCCGCTGGTAGGTAAAGCGGAAGTCGGCAACGATCTCCTCTTCCGTCACCACCGCCCTGCGCTTGACAAATCCTTCGAGTTTCTCTCGACTGATCTCGTCACCAATCTGACGTTCGAAGGTTTCCGGAGTCAACCGGTTCTGCTGCAGGAGAATCTTGTAGCGCTGCTGGTCGAACTTGCCGTCTGACTGGAAGGCCGCAAATTCGAGAATCCGCTGCTGAACTTCCTGCTCCGTGGCCTCCAGTCCGATCTCTTTCGCAGCCTTCGACAGAATATATTGATCAATGAGGGCATCCAACGCCTGCTGCTTCAGATTGAACTGCTTGAGAAACTCCTCTGACAGGGAACCGCCCAACTGGCGACGATATACCTCCAGCATCTGATTATAGGCACGATCATATTCCGCAACGCTGATAACATGATTGTCAACTCGAGCGATTTCCGCCTGACCACCCTCTCGGTAGGAATACCCACCCCAGAAGACGAAGACGATCACGATCAACGCGAAGAACACCTTGATCAACCAGGAAGTGGCGTGTTTGCGGAAAAGATCCAACATGGCTTCGAAAAT
This sequence comes from uncultured Syntrophobacteraceae bacterium, assembly GCA_964557955.1. Lineage (GTDB taxonomy): Bacteria > Desulfobacterota > Syntrophobacteria > Syntrophobacterales > Syntrophobacteraceae > JALOOX01. The sequence goes on along the minus strand of CAZLCS010000022.1, from coordinate 30,907 downwards.
CTCCTTCCTACTTGCACCGAGTGGGCACGGCTCGACAGAAAGTGCCGCTCAGGAATCTCTCGATAAAGAAGACGGCCGGTGCAATGCCCGCTCCCGTCAATGCTGGGATAACTGATCCTGCACCGGTCCGGGCTCAAAGGCCTCCATCGCTGATGTCTGCCTTCGCCCTATGAGGATGTAGAGAATCGCCCCGATACAAGGCAATGTCGACACCGTGAAGAACCAGATGAGCTTCTGCTTTGCGCTGTTGAAGCGGCGCTTGGGGATGTCGAGAATGGCCCAGAATGTAGGTATGAGAGGAATGGCCAGAATCACCAGTACAATCATAATCTTAACCGGCATACGTCAATCCCTTCCCCTTCGCTGCCGAAGGCTGGAAATCTCTTCAACTTCTCGATCCAACTGCTTACAGTGCTCCAGCAAGTCACTGATGACTGCATCGAATTCCGCTTCCCAGATATAGCCCAGATCTGATTTGAGGGCTTCTATAATCTTTTGCTCCTGGCGCTGCAACCTTTTCTTATGCGACACATGGAAGCGAAGACTCAGCAGAAGGAGCAGGACGCAATAGCTGGCAAGCGCCGCCAGCCCCTCAGCGGAAAAGAGTATCCGGATACTGCCGACGAGCCATATCCTTCCTGTCTCCCAACCGCTCGCGTCCGAAGGGATCACTCCCCAGCCTTGCAGGGATATCCCGACGATCAGCATGGCCGAGAGCAAAGAATATGCCCCGTACTGCAGCCATCGAAACATCCTTGCCGCAGAGGGCATCAGATTCGTCATTTTCGTGTCCATTGCATATCGCAGGGAGTGGGTCAATCGTTCCCACCTCACATCGGGACTGAGCAAGCTCTTTACGGGATCGAGCAGACTCAGCGCGACCCCTTCCTGAAGCGCCCGATGCACAATCCGGTTTTCCATTCGAAGCCATTCATCGATGAGCCGACCCAGGACACCATCCCGATTCAACTGCCAGGTCAGGGGTCCGGGCCCAAGGTCCGGCCTGTTCTCCGTCTCAAGCCTTCCCACAATCCCCTGTAGAATGGATCCCACCCCCACCAGATCAGTCCTGCGAAAAAGCATTTGTCGAACGCGGCTTCTAACGCCCGATTCGAGCCACTCCTCCAGGACGTCATGCCCGATGCGAGCCCACTCGGCCCGGTCCCTGGCGACCTCCGAGGCAAGGTTCTCCAAGATGTTTCGGAGCCTGCCGGCTTGGTAAGTCTTTTCATCCAGGGTGGCCAGCAGCGCTTCCAGCTCCTGGTCCAGGTTTGCCGTCTTGATCGCAGCCACTTCCCTGGCATCCCGTTCGTGAAACACGTGGTGCCGAAAAGCATTGAACTGGTTCCAGGCGGACGGCTCGCCACTATGGAGCTGGTCCAGCGCGGAGACACAGTAAATGACGGGATGGTCGACGCCCTGCTCCGCAAGATGGTGATGGAATGTCCGGACCAGGCGGGAGAGCATCTCATACCCCGCCTCCAGCTGAGGTCCTGCAAACAACTGATCGACCTTGTTGACAACAAACAGGTAGTTTTCCCGGGCCTTGGGAACTTCACCCAAAAAGGCGTAAAAACGCTCGTCCGCATACTTTTCCGGCGACACCACCCACACCAGAAGATCCAGGTGTTCGAGGAAGTCTCTTACGTGCTGCAAATGCAGGTCCTGCAGACTGTCGAAATCCGGAAGGTCGCAAAGAATAATCTGACTGACGCTGTCGGCGCCGTGTACATGCTCCTTCCACGGGACGTGCGTGTGAAGAATGGCAGGAGGAAGAATGGATGAGCGATGTCGATAAACAAGCACTCTGTCCGTGTGAGGGCGCCTGTGGCTGGCCGAGGCGATCTCCGATCCGGCCAATCCATTCATTAAACTGGACTTTCCCACTCCCGTCCCCCCGAGAAGCCCCACACTCAAGGTGGTATCCGAAAAATCATCCAGTTTTCGTGAAAGGTCTGCAGCCGCACGACGCATCGCCTCCGCCTCATCAGTCAAAAATGCCGGCATCTTCCCCCTGTTGAGGATGTCCACAACCTGCCGCAGGTCGGTTCTGAGCATGCCCAGCGAGCGCTTCATGGGGTCAGCTCCCGAGCGAGAGAGCGCAGGCTTTTCAGCACCTCATCGGATGGCTGCAGCGACTCGAGGCAGGCTGCATAGCGATCCCGCTGCAGCCGGATTACTGCTTTCACGCTTTCCCGATATTTCTCGGCCAGCTGCCGTCCCACCTTCTGCAATTCATGATAGGCGAAGAGCTCCACTGCCCCGCGAGTGACAAAGGGCGCGATGGCGGAATCCAGAACCGCTTCGAGCAGTGTGATACCTCCTCCGATGGCGGCCTCCAGCGATAGAATCAGGCCCCCCCAGAGGATGGAGGTCGAGTAGATGCCGATCTCCTTCGTCTTGGGGATCCCCTTGGCCATTTCCTGAAAAGTCTGCTCCAGCCATTCGAGCAACCGCTCCTGGCCATCCCAGACGGCCTGTCGGATCTCCTCTTTCGTGAGAGGGAGATCCGGTCGGCATAGCTCGCTGCGAAGCGGGGAATCAGGGTCTTTGGGCGAGAGCTTCTCGAGGACCTCACGATTGAACCCCTCTATGGCCGCCATGATGGGGATGCAGTCCAGCCGTTCGCGCATCTTTCTCAGAGTCTCTTCATGGCTTTCTACGGCAGTGTCGGACATGAGCCCCAGTGCACGAAGCGGTGAAAGCACCACCTGAGCCACCATGCGGCGAGGTTTCCCAAGGAGGTCATACCGGCTGAAATGCTTCCGAATCTCCCGTTGGATGTACGTCCTTTGCTCCTCACTCAACTGCCTGTCCTGGGCTTCGAGGGCTTTGCTGCAGGCAGCATCGAAGAAAACGTCCACGTGCTCCAGCCACTCTCGACCGGCTTTGCTCTCAGTCGCCAATGCCTCCAGGATCTGTTTCACCTGGGACTGGAGCTCCCGGGTGAGCCTGCCCCTTTCATGCTGCTTCAGAGCTGCCTGATTCTGCTCGCCGACCTCATGGGCGAAGCTGGAGCAAAACCTCGCGAACGCCTCGTCCCGCCTGAGGGTTTCCTCAGCATCCATTGGAGCGAAGGGAAGCATGGTGACGCGCGATGGTGATAGAGGCGTGCCTCCTGCACTTAGGGAAGACAGGATGTCATCAGCCTTCAGACCGGATTCTGTCTTGTTGACCAGCAGGAAGAAGGGCTTCCCCTCCCTGCGGATTGTGTTCAGAAACTGATAAGGCACATCGTCGGCGTATTTTTCCTGGCTCGCCACGAAAATGACCAGATCTGCCAGGAGATACAGGTCCTCCACCATCTGCCGGTTGCCGATCTCGACGCTGTCCAGATCGGGAGTATCGACGAGGATTACATTCCTCAGAGTCGGTTCGTCGTGCTCCAGGTAGAGGAGCTCACCCGGTGATCCGGTGTTCCGTTCCGCAGCAGTCCCGGAGGCATCCAACCGCGTCAGGTGAAACTCCTGAAAGGGAAAGCGCCGCCCCAGGGTGGCATCCCGATGCCCGAACAGAACGGGACCGAATGTCTTGGGCCTCTCGATCCCGGTGGCGCTCAGCTTCCTGCCGCACAGGGCATTGAAGATCGTCGATTTGCCTGTTCCCGTACCGCCGATGATCGGAACCCATATGAGAGGCGACGAAAGCTTGTAGGAGGCGACCGCATACTTCATGGGAACTCGGCCGGCCAGTTTCCGGACCTCCCTGAAGGCGGGAGTCAAGCCGGGAGAGCGCAGATCGTTCCAAGGAAACCCGCTGCTGAGATGAACCTGATCGTCCCTGGTGTTAGAGTACGGGCTGGAGTTTTTCATCGAGCGCGACCATCCCTTTCAGATCTACAGGCAAAGTCTGGGTGAGCGGCCTGTAAATGTTGAGGAGCCAGTCCCCCCTCGAAGTTCGAATCATCCACCGTGACATGAGGATTCCCGGATAGATCTTCTGCAGCTCGATGTCATCGAGCGGCAGCCTCACGGATTGCCTGCGGAACCTGCGCCTGAATGTGAGGTAGATGGCCTTGGAGGTGACCATGACTTCCAGGGCGGTCGAACGCGGGACCTGGGGGATTCGCAGCGCATAGGACCTTGCAGTCCAAATGAGCTTTTCCTCCTCCTCCCTGACTCGGTCAAAATAGGCATCCAGTGCGTAAGACGGCGATCGAGTCTGCATCCAGGCGGCCTCCTTCCATAAAGCACATTTCAGGCGGAACCAGATGGCCGAAAAGAGCATTCGAACGGTCCGGAAAATGAGGGGCAGCAACAGGCCTATGACGATCAGCAGGGCCACAGTGATCACGAGGCTGACACGAGGATATGCCAGGCTCACATAGGCGAGACCGAATGCGCCGACATCTTCTGCCAGGCTCACGAGAAAGTTGGAGACGGGCTCAGGGCTGGTATTGATGATCAGTCGCGTTCCCGCTTTGGTGACGTGGGCAGCTGAGGCAAGGCTGGCCCCCAGCATGAACACGATGACCTCCACGGCGGGCGTCGCATTACCCACCTGCATGAGGGCCAGCATGGCTCCTCCCAGGGGGCGAATCAGGGTGTGGATGAAATCCCAGAGGGTGTCCAGCCCGGGCACCTTGTCCACCAGGAATTCCATCAGGTAAAGAAGGATGGCGACAAAAATCACTGCATCGTTGGCCAGGACCTCAAACCCGGCGGGCAGTCCCTGCACCAGGTTGTACTTGGTGCACAGGCCCACCACGGCGACCGTCGCGTAGAGATTGATCCCGGAAATAAAGGAAAGGCCGAGCAGGCTTCCCAGTTTGGCGATGATTTCCATTTCACGGCTCCGCTTTGGTCGAACGTTTCCTTACCATTTTATTGAAGGCGAGACCTCGAAGCAAGTGCCAGCCGTCTTCCTGGTCCTCACGCCACAGTTTGACACCATCTTATAACCTATATTATAGAGATCGATTGTGTCTGAAGATCCAGCCGGGGACCGATGCGCAACACTTGAGTATTCAAGTTTACAGCCTAAAGGAAGCTTTGTGGCCAAAATCTTTATCACGGAGCTCAAACCCAACCATGAGGTCGTGTCGTCTTTCGTGGTGACCGAAAAGCAGCTCCGCGTGACGCGCAGCGGAGCCAGCTTCGTCACGCTTCGGCTCGTGGACAGAACGGGGGAAGTGGTCGGCCGCATTTGGGAAAATGCGGAAGCATTGGAACCGCTCATAACCGTGGGCGAAGCCATATCCATCACCGGCCGCTGTGAGAGCTACAAGGGTGAGCTTCAGCTGAACATCCTGCAGGTTGAACCACTGGATCGCCGGGCCGTGGACCCCGGGGATTTTCTGCCCGTCTGTCCCCTGGACCTCAACGTTTTGTACCAGCAGTTGAAGCGCACGGTCGCCGCCATCAAGAGCCCTCCGCTGCGCCTGCTCATGCAGGCCATTCTTGATGACCGTCCGCTGATGGATCGCTTCAGGCGTGCTCCGGCCGCAAAATCCATGCATCACGCTTACCTGGGAGGATTGCTGGAGCACACCGTTTCGGTGGCGACACTGGCCTCCCTCATGGCCAGGCATTATGCGACATTGAACCGCGACCTGCTCATCGCCGGCGCCCTCCTGCATGACCTCGGCAAGATCGATGAATTCACCTATGATCTGGCCATCGACTATTCCGACTCGGGACGGTTGCTGGGGCATATGATCCTGGGTGTCCAGATAGTCGAGGACAAGATCCGTTCCATCGCAGCGTTTCCCCCGGAACAGGCGGTCCTTCTGAAGCACCTGATTCTGAGCCACCATGGCGAGCACGAGTTCGGCGCCGTCAAGCTGCCCATGACCCGTGAGGCTTTCGCCCTCCATTTTGTAGACGATTTGGACGCCAAAATGAACACGCTCAACCGCATTGTGGACGGTTTGCGCGACACCGGGTCCACCTGGAGTGTTTATCAGCCTGCTTTGCAGAGGTTCATCTTTCGAGGCACCCCGCCTCCCATCGAGCTTGAAGCCGACGGAGACGCTTCGGGCAATCCGGGAGCTCAACAATTGCGCCTGTGGAAAGACAATCCAACGGCCAAGCCGCCATTCGTGGACTCAAGGAAAACAGGTGGGACCGGGGATTCCGCCCCTGACGTGAACGAAACCACTCAATCCTAGGAAAGTCAAATAAGCCCATGTCGATGATCGCGATCCCAGGCCAGACGAGAGCCAAAATGCTGCTTCAGAAGATGGCCGCCGGATCGCGCATCCCCCACGCGCTCCTGTTCACCGGTGAAGCCGGGATCGGAAAGAGCCGGATCGCCCTTGCTTTTGCGAAACTGCTCAATTGCTCGCAGGTGCAGCAAGGGGACTTCTGTGGACAATGCTCCTCCTGTCGGAAGATCGAGTCCTCACTGGCCCCCGATCTACTGCGGGTGAAAAAGGATGGGGCGTTCATCAAGATCGACCAGATCCGCCAAATCAAGGAGCGGCTGCGATATCGCCCCTTCGAGTCGCCGTGGCGCGTTGTGGTGGTTGAAGATGCACACGATCTGAAAGAGGAGGCGGCCAATGCCTTTCTCAAGATCCTGGAGGAGCCCCCCAGGCAGAACGTGTTCATTCTCATCTCTCTCGAGCCGAGGATGATCCTGCCTACCATCGTCTCGCGCTGCTGTCACATTCGCTTCCAACCCCTCGATGCGAGCATCATCGAGCACGTTCTCACAGAGGAGGACGGCCTGGATGCCGACACCGCCCGGAAAGCAGCCCGTCTGGCCTCCGGAAGTCTCGAGCGGGCGAGACAGCTTGCAGACAAAAAAGTGATAAGTGCGCATGAAGAGATCAGAACCCGCATTCAGCAGCTCGGAGCTTCCGGCATGGTCGACCTGTTCTCACTGACCGCGAAGTGGGCCAAGGAAGCCCGAGGCTTGGACGAGGATCTGGAATGTATTAAACTCTGGTTGCGGGATGCGATTTACGACCAACTGGAAAGAGCTCGACTCAGACCTTCAGGATGTGCAGGAGATCACGCAGCCAACGCACCCGCAGACGGGATGGTCGAACAACTCTTCCACCTGTTCGACCTCGTTGAACAGGCTCATCAGCAGCTTCGGGTGAACGCCAATAAACAGCTGGTTCTTGAAGGCGTTTGCTTGGCCATAAGGAAAACCATTAATGGAGAAAGTCATCGGTATTCGCTTCCGACCTGGAGGTAAAACCTACTTCTTTGACGCGGGGGAGCACACGGTAAAAAAGGGGGACTATGTCCTGGTCAAGACGGAACAGGGAACCGGACTGGGGCAGGTGGTCGAAGTCGGCTACCCTCAAGTCTGCTGCTGCGCCAGAAACGACATCAAGAAGATCGAGCGCCCGGCGAGGCCCGAGGAGATCCAGAAGCTCGAATCCAACAGGGAATTCGAACAGGATGCTCGGGCTTATTGCATTGAGCGAATCGAAGCCCACAAGATGGCCATGAACCTGGTGGACGTCGAATATTTCTTCGACGGCAGCAAAATCATCTTCTATTTCACCGCTGAAGGCCGGGTGGACTTTCGCGAGCTGCTCAAGGATTTGGTGCGGCGATTGAGAACTCGGGTGGAACTGAGGCAAATCGGCATCCGCAACCAGGCCAAGATGGTCGGGGGTCTCGGCAGCTGCGGGCGACCCCTCTGCTGCGCAACCTTCCTCAAGAACTTCCACGCCGTCTCCATCAAGATGGCCAAAGAACAGAATCTCAGTCTGAATCCCACCAAGATTTCGGGCGCCTGCGGCCGTCTCATGTGCTGCCTTCAGTATGAATACGACACTTATCGGGAACTGAAGAAGGACATGCCCAAAATCGGCAAGAAGATCGAGGTGCCCGAAGGTCGCGGCAAGGTCATTCGCCAGAATGTCCTGGAAAGGACCTATACCGTCCTCCTCGAGGACGGCAGGGAAGTCGAAAAGAAACTCGATCCCGTTCCAAAGGAGAGTAAAGGAAAGTAGATGACGAAACCTTTCTACATCACGACTCCCATTTACTACGTTAATGCCGAGCCTCACATCGGCCACGCCTACACCACCATCGTCGCCGACGTCCTGAACCGCTTCCACCGCCTGATGGGCTGTGAAACCTTCTTCCTCACGGGAACGGATGAACATGGAGACAAAATCGTTCAAGCCGCGACAAGTGCGGGGGTAGGCCCCAGGGAATACGTCGATCGAATCAGCGGGATTTTTCGGGACACCTGGCCCCGGCTCAACATCAGCCACGACCACTTCATCCGCACCACGGATCCCGATCACGTCCGCACGGTGCAATACATCCTTCAAAAGGTCTACGAGTCCGGTGAAATCTATTTCAGCTCCTACAAGGGATTATACTGTGTCGGGTGCGAGCGATTCTACACCCAGCGGGAGCTCGTGGACGGAAAGTGCCCGGACCACGACCAGGAACCCGTCGAGAGGGAGGAGGCCAACTATTTCTTCCGCATGAGCCAGTACCAGTCCTGGCTCATTGATTACATCGAGCAGAATCCCGAATTCATCCGTCCGGAACGCTACCGAAACGAGGTGCTCGCCTTTCTGCGCGAGCCCCTTGAGGACCTGTGCATCTCGCGGCCAGTCGAGCGCCTCAGCTGGGGGATCCCCCTGCCCTTCGACGACCGCTACGTCACTTACGTCTGGTTCGACGCCCTCATCAACTACGTTTCGGCCCTGGGCTATCCCGACGGCGAACCTTTCGGGCGTTACTGGCCGAGCGTCCAGCATCTCATCGCCAAAGACATTCTGAAACCCCACGGCATCTACTGGCCGACAATGCTCAAGGCGGCAGGCATCTCCCCCTACCGGCACCTCAATGTACACGGCTACTGGAAGATCAACGAAGGGAAGATGAGCAAGAGCAAAGGGACGGTCGTTCGGCCCCTTGAGCTGGTGGAGACTTACGGGCTGGACGCCTTCCGGTATTTTCTCCTGCGAGAAATGGTGTTCGGACTGGATGCCGGCTTCAGCGAGGAAGCGCTGGTCCAGCGACTCAATGCGGATCTGGCCAACGACCTGGGCAACCTCTTCAGTCGAACCCTGGCCATGACGGATAAATACGTCGGCGGCCGAGTCCCTCCCTTTGCCTCTGAGCTCGAAGCGCCCGAAAAAGAGCTCGTTCAGCAACTGGAAGACTCAAAACGCCAGTTCCGGGAGGAAGTGCCGAAGCTCGGTTTTCACAAAGCTTTGATGGCTGTCTGGGAAAGTCTCAACGCGGCCAACAAGTACATCGACTCCGTGGGCCCATGGAACCTGGCCAAGCATGATGGCCAACGATCGAGACTGCTCACGGTGATTCGCTCCCTTCTGGAGCTGAACCGTGTATCGGCGGCGTTGATCTCTCCTTTCATGCCGCAGACGGCGGAGAAGATGCTCGATCGGCTGGGAAGTTCCAGGAAGGCCATGGACCTTAGATTCGAGGAAGACACCCGTTGGGGAATCCTCAAGGAGGGCACTCCCGTCGTGAAGGGTGAAGCGCTCTTCCCGAGGATCGACCTGAAGGCCCAAATGCCGAAAGAACGGAGCACCCCGCCACCTCCCAGGACTCCTGCCAAGGCGACTCAGGTGGCGCCCTTTCTGAAGGCGACCGTCTCCTTCGAGCAGTTCCAGAACGTGGATCTGAGAGCCGGCATCGTGAAGCACGCCGAGCCCGTCCCCAAGTCCAAAAAGCTCCTGCGGCTCATCGTGGATATCGGCGAAGAGCGCCAGGTGGTCGCGGGTATTGCGCAGTCCCACAAGCCCGAGGACATCATCGGAAGGCAGGTCATTGTGGTGGCCAATCTGCAGCCGGCAAAGCTCATGGGCATCGAATCCCACGGGATGGTATTGGCCGTCCGGGATGGAGAAACCCTGCGACTCGTCACCACCGAGCAGTCGGTGACCGCTGGCTGTCGGGTCAGCTGATCAACGAATGCGGGAGCGTCCGCGCTAAGTACACCTCCACAGAAAAAGATGTCCATTTCGCCGCTCGTCTTGCCGGCAATCTTTAAGCCGGCACCCAGCTTTCTTGTGGATTCCGGCCAGAAGACTGCCGGAATGACGACTCGAGAGGTGGACACTCTTCTGTGATGACCTGCGCTAAGCCCTCTTCCATCGGGCCCCGAAGAAACCGTCGATCCCATGCCGGTGCGGCCAGGACCGGTAGTAGTCCCCCTGGATCATGCTCCGGCAGCTCGCGGGCAGGTAGCTTCCGGCGTGCTCCCGCATCCAGTCAGGATGCAGACCCGTGAAGTGGTCGGCGACGGCTTCGTTTTCCTCGCCGAACAGACTGCAGGTTGCATAGACAAGCACCCCACCCTCTCGAACGAGCTCGGCAGCCTTCTCGATATATTGTCTCTGAACCTGGGAAAAGCGGTAGGGATCTTTCGGGTGCCGGCGCCATTTGATGTCCGGGTTACGCCGCAGGGTGCCGGACCCTGTGCAGGGAGCATCCAGGAGCACCCGGTCGAACTTTCCCAGCTTCCGGGGAGAGAGATCCATCAGGTCACCGGATACCGTAATGACCGGGCCGACTCCCTGTCGAGATCCGTTTCGCTTGAGCTCTTCCAGCTTCCACGCCGACGCATCGACGGCTACGATCTCTCCCATGTTCCTCATGAGAGCACCGATATGGGTCGTCTTTCCACCAAAGCCGGCACAGAGATCCAATACCCGTTCCCCCTCGCGCGGCGAGAGAAGCCTTCCGATAATCTGTGATGCCTCATCCTGCACCTGCAGCCACCCGTCCTCGTAAATCGGGAGCCGCGACAGATCCGAACGAATCCCATGAATTCTCAGGGCGTCCTCGAGATACGGCGAGCGCTCTACCTGGTATCCATGCTCCTTCAGCCAATCGATCGCCTGCTCCGGCTCAGCTTTCACAGTGTTGACACGCACTGTCAATGGAGCGACGGTGTTATCGGCATCACAAAGTTGAAGCATTTCATCGAAGCCCAGCTCGGGCAGGAATCGGCGGACGAACCAGGGCGGGTGCGACGTCATGACGGAAAGATGCAGGACCGCGTCTTCCCCAACCTGGGGATAGTCCCAGCGATTCTCACGTCGAGCAGCTTCCCTCAATATGCCGTTGACGTATCCGACCAGGTGCGCGGGATGAAGAGACTTGGTGATCTTCACGGCTTCATTGATGGCCGCATGGACCGGAACGCGCTCGAGGAAAAGAATCTGGTAGAGCCCCAAGCGCAGGATGATGCGGATTCCAGGCTGTATCTTTGCCGGCTTGACCCGACTCAGCTGGTCGATGTGCCAGTCCAGACGTCCCTGCCATCGCAAGGTTCCGTAAACGAGCTCCGTCAGCAAGGCCCGGTCCCGCACATCCAGTCCGGAATGGCGCCCCATGAGGGATCGTATGAGTCGATCGGGTTGTGAGGGCTTCTGGTCGAGGTGAAGGAGGATCTGATAGGCCAGGAGTCTGGCAGTGATCATGAGGCTTCTCGGTTCATCGAGCTGATTTCGTGCAGGACCTTTTCGACGCGGTCCAGGGCGACACGCGTATTGAAACAGGGCCCGAACGGCCTTTCGTTGAATATGCCGTAGACGGGCAGAGGGGTTGTGTCCTGGATGCCGCTGGTCAGGTCCCGTTCACAGGCCACCGCAATGATAAGGTCGGGCCGCTTCTCCATTACGATGCGCCGAGCAATAGTGCCTCCGGTCGCCACCGCAAGGTCCACGTGATATTTTCCTGCGATCTCAAGCAAGCCTTTGATGGGACACTTGCCGCAACGTTTACACTTCTCCACCCGGTGGGTGATCTTGACGTCACACTCCGAATCCTGGAGGCAATGGGGCATGAGCAGCAAAACACTGCGTGGCGGGTGGCCGTTCCTGCACTGCGCCAGAACCAGCTCGTTGTTGACGGCGACGAAGGCGTGCTGGACCTGTTCCTTCCTGAGGCCGATCAAGCGTCCCACGACAACCAGGACGGGCAGCAGCGACTTCACCGCGAAACTTCGCAGTCTCCGCGAGAAGGGAACATCATGCCCCAAAAGCGTCACCACGATCAGCAGGCAAAGGGCAACCAGAATGCCGCCACCCAGGATGCCGAAGAGGATGCCCATGATCCAGGGCAAATTGGCATGGATGGTCCCCAATCCATAGTATGGAACCACATAAAGCAATACCAGCGCCGTCAGGAGCAGGAAGGTGGTTACGGAAAGCAGAACGATGAAGGTCTTTTTTTCCGTGATGTACTGTTGGGTATCGGTGTCCCTCAAAGCCAACTCCGGGAGTAAAAATCGAAACCAGGGGGGTTGCTCCAGAACCCCGGCGAATCCGGTCGACCGGAAAGTGAAGTTCGGACGAAGAAAGCAGCAGCCGAACCTTGACAGCTCAGAGGATTCCAGGTGGATCTGGATCTCACTGCAGTATGGTGCCGGATTCGATCACACGCCCTCTCAGAAATTCGGACGCAGGTAGTCTTCGCTGTCCTTCAAGCTGGATACTCCCGACGGAGAGGCACTCTCCGTCACCCGCCTGAATCACCAGTCCCGATTCAGCGGCACCGAGCACTTCACCGGCATGCCCATGTCCTTTCCATGGCAGTATGTGCGCATCAAAACACTTAACCCGTCTACCCTTCAAGAGGAAATAAGCTCCGGGCGCCGGGTCGAAGGCCCGGATGGTATTCACCAGAAGTCGCGCTGGAAGCTCCCAGTTCAAAAGCAGCTCTTCTTTCTTAACGGGAGCTGCATAGGTGGCCAGGGAGGAATCCTGCGGTTCCGGCCGAATTCGACCGGCTTTCCAATCCGCAAGGGTCCTCCAGAGGAGCTCGGCTCCGAGCGAGGCCAGCCGGTCGTGCAAATCCCCGAAATTCAGGGTCTCCTCAACTTCCGTCTCCTGAAGAGAAAGCACGGGGCCTGTATCCATGCCCTCGTCCAGAAGCATGATGCTCACACCCGTAACCCGGTCCCCCGCAAGCAGCGATCTTTGAATGGGAGCGGCGCCCCGATACCGCGGCAGGAGCGATGCATGAACATTGATCACTCCAAGAGGAAAACGCTCCAGGAGACTTGCCGGGATCAGCTGTCCATAGGCCACTACTACGGCGCACTCCGCCCCCAATGAAGCGATATGCTCAACGGCTGAGGGATCTCGAACTTTGAGCGGCTGATAGACAGAAATACCTCGCTCAAGCGCCAACTGCTTGACGGGGGGAGAGGTCATTTTCTTGCCTCGCCCCTTGGGCCGGTCCGGCTGCGTCACCACCAGCTCAACGGGAGCAGCACGAGAGAGAAGCGCATGCAGGGAAGGCACTGCGAATTCCGGGGTTCCGAAGAAGATGAGGCTTGGCAAGTCTGCAGTCACGCCTTATCCTCTTTCAGACGTTTCTTCCACTTTCTTTTGAACAGCTCTCGTGTGATCGTTCCCAGGTGGTCGATGAAAAGGCGACCCTCCAGATGGTCGATTTCATGCTGCAGCACCACAGCCAGGAGACCGGATGCGGAAATCTCCAACGGCTTCCCGTCCTTATCCAACCCCTGCACCGTGACCTGCTCGTACCGTTTGACGTTGGAGAAGAATTCGGGAACGCTGAGGCAGCCTTCCTCGTAAGTGGTTTCTCCACTGGCTGCGACAATCTTGGGATTGATCAGAACCATCAAACCTTGTTCGTACTCCGGCCGCTGCAGGTCGAGCACCAGCACGCGCTGCCGTTTTCCCACCTGGTTGGCGGCCAGACCGATTCCCGGAGCCGCATACATGGTCTCCGCCATTTCGTCGATAAGCTTACGAATCTCGCGATCGATACTCGTAACCGGTTCAGCCTTCCGCCTCAGAATCGGATCGGGGTAGGTACAAATTTGCAAAGACGCCATTCCAAAGTCCCTCTGTCTCAGCAGGCATTATCAATGCTCATCACAATACGGTTCGCCTGCACTCCCATCATGGGCTTTCTGGATTCGCTCATCAAGATTTTTCATATTAATGGTTGAATCAAGGGTTTTCAACGCCATTTATTCCGCCTGTCCCGCACCACATATCGGCGCCACCTGCCATTTCGAAGCGATTGGGCTCCACCTGCCGGGTATGGAGCTCGCCGCCAGGACGGCGCCACAGCGTGTTCGACGGAATAGGCTTGGATATTGCTTATTGACCGGGCGAGACGAGGTGCAACATGTGTAAGCATTGGATCCAGAAACAGAAAACAGCCCTCCAAACCAGATTGACAATTATAGAGGATATCCCATGCATACGGAAATTCGTGGATCTGAAATGGTTGAGCCAAGATTAGCTCTGGTCAAAGAGAGGCAGGTCGCGCAAGACTGCATCCCTGAAATCAGCGTCATCATCCCGGCCAATAATGAAGAAGCCGGAATCGCCGCCGTCATTCACAGGGTCGTAAAAGTGATGACGGATCTCGACCGCTCCTTTGAAATCATCGTCGTCGATGACGGCTCTACCGATGAAACAGCCCTGAACGCTCAAAGAGCAGGCGCCAAGGTCGTACAGCACCCGTACAACATCGGCAACGGGGCCGCCGTAAAGACAGGGATCCGAAATGCTCGAGGAGAGATCATGGTCATGCTGGATGGAGACGGGCAGCATCCACCGGAGGAAATCCCGAACCTCCTCCATAAGTTGAAAAACCACGACATGGTCGTCGCTGCCCGCACGCAGAATTCGGAGACCAGCGCACACCGCGATCTTGCAAACCGCATTTACAATGGTTTCGCATCCTATGTCTGCAGCCGCAGGATTGAGGATCTGACCTCCGGGTTCAGGGCCATCCGGGCCAACATCGCCCGTCAATTCGTATCGCTGCTTCCGAACAAATTCTCGTACCCGACGACCATCACCCTGGCCACAGTCCGGTCGGGCTACAGCCTGGCCTACGTGCCGGTCCAGACCGCCAGGCGTCATGCCAACAGCCGGAGCAAGATCAGACTGGTTCGGGACGGCTCGAGGTTCTTCCTCATCATCTTTAAAGTCACAACCATGTTTTCCCCCATGAAAATCTTCCTGCCGGTCAGCCTGCTCACCTTTCTCGTTGGACTGAGCTACGGCCTTTACAAGATATTTGCACTGGAGGCACGCTACGGACCGACATCGGCCATGCTCATCACGGTTTCGATCCTCATGTTCCTGATCGGGCTCGTCTCCGAACAGGTTGCCCAGCTCCGGTTTGACCGAACGGATATCGTCAGCCAATACCGCGAACCGTGTCCCCCTGTGTGGGATCGGGACCGTTCCCATTGACGGAGCTTTAGTCTTCTCCGATTCACAACACTCACTGAATCGATGATGGGCTGTCCGGTCGAGCGCATATCGCCGACCGCGACAGCCCCTGCGCTTTTGAGCCCCTGTGAATTCACGCTGCGTTTGCAGTCGGCCTTGTGCTCGCAATCGTCGGATCAGGCAAACCAAACGTTTTCACGGCCCCATCATCGACCAGGCGTGCGAGCGACCGTTGCAGAGAATACCTTCCCGGGCCACCGACATGATTCCAATCCACTCATCTTTACTCGCTGAACCAGGGGCTTCATGTTCTGCGATTTGTATGCTGTGACAGAATTTGTCAGCCGCCTTGCGATAATTGGCACTCTTCCAAACATCGAGGAACTCACGAACCTTCACAGGCATGCTGTGTGGACCACCGATATAACCTATTGTTTCTAAAGCATTTTTCATACTGACATGTAGAATGTGGGAGGAGTTCAGGCTGACTCGCACCCAAAACCAACACCCCCTGGGAATGCGCTTCTGCCGTGTTCTGAAACCCGCTCGCATGAAAATCATCCAGGCTCATTCGTTTCAATAGGACATAAGTCATTAAAACATATAGCTTTTCATATCATTGAACAATTTGGCACCCCCGTTGCAAATAAGCGCTGCAACGCTGAACGTGAAAAAAGACTAAGGTCAAAGCGGGTTGCTTCCCGAATAGTATGGCGCGATGCAGAAATCAGGACCTCAGACATCGCAGATTGGGAAGCGAGTGAAAAGTAAGACAGGCAGCATGCCTGTCGCAAGCGAATGAGCATCATGAATCCAGCAGGAAGGGGGGAAACGGAGAAAGCTCAGGAAAAATCAGAAATCATCATGCAAGAGAACCATGTGTCGGCAACAGCGAGAAAGCAGCGTAACCAGCAGCACTAAAACTATCTTATTGAAGGAGAACACAACCATGTTGATCAAGATGAAGGAAAGCAAAGGTTTCACCCTGGTTGAATTGATGATCGTCGTCGCCATCATCGGCATTCTGGCCGCCGTCGCCGTGCCCTTCTATCAAAGGTATGTCCAGAAGTCCCGTCTGACCACCCGGGTTTTCCCCGGCGTGCACTCCATCGAGACCAACATCGCGGCCCGCTACGCCCTCAACCCCAGCGGACTCCCCGGTGGCACCCTCGCGGATTACGCCAGGGATGCAGACACGGTTTGTCTCACGAACGACAGCTGGGATCCCGCCACGGGCCAGTTGCAGTTCGATCTCCGGCCTGACGGTGCCACCTGCCCCTACGAGAAGCTGGTCGCCGGCCTCCCCGCGGGCGTACGCCACTTCATTGCCGAGGCCCAGACCGCAAACGGCAAGATCACCCACTGGCAGCTCAGTGGAAGCCTGACGGAAGAGCTCGGTCTTAACTAGGCATCACCGTCGATACAGAATGGGGGGTGTGGAAGATACCACGCTCCCCATTCTCTATATTCCTGCATCGGTTGATTCCCACCAGCCGGCTTCACCCCCAAACCCATCGTGCACGAAGGTTCCAGCGAAGATGACGGCTCAAAACACCCCACAAGTTGCCGCAAAGAGGACTTCACTGATTGTTGCGAGTGTCCTGGTTCTGATGATCTTCAGCGCCTACTCGAATACATTCGATGCTCGCCCCGTCCTCGATGATTTCCATTCGTTCATCGAAGAGCCATTGGTGAGAATGGACGAGCTCAATGCAGACACATTATGGAGTCTCAAGCAAAGCAAATTCGGCTGGGCACGGTGGATCCCCATGACTACGCTGTCCATAGACCTGTGGGCTGGAAAGGGCCATGAACTGTTTAATCTCCATTTGACGAATCTCGTCATCCACCTTTTCTGCTTTCTGTCTGTTGTGCTCCTTGTACATGTACTGTGCAAAGCCTCTGCAAGCAGTCACTCACATGATCATGAAGGGAGAGCCAGTCTCTTTATCCCGCTCTGGGTTGCAGGGCTTTGGGCTTTGCACCCCGTCCAGACCAATGCGGTCACCTATATCGTACAACGCATGGCCTCCCTGGTTGCACTATTCACACTGTTGAGTGTTGCGTTCTATATTCTGGGAAGACTGGCCAGTAAGAGCTCGGCGACGCCAAGGTGGAAGTCAGTCCTATGTTACTTTTTCAGCCTGCTGGCCATGGTCATGGCGATGTTCTCCAAAGAGAATTCCGCTATGATCCCGGTCATTTTGCTTTTCACAGAGTTCTGGTTTTTCAGCCCAAACTTGTTCAAATCGGCTTTGCTGTACAGTAGAAAACATTGGATGAAATCCACCATATTTTTTTCATTATTATGCTTAGCAGTAGGCTATTATTTTTATTATAATATTATTAATGCTTATGGAGGCAGGCACTTTTCATTACTTGAAAGAGTATTAACTGAGTCCAGAATTGTATTCTGGTATATCTCAGTAATCTTATGGCCAGCCACAGGCAGATTGTCATTGGAACATGATGTGCTGCTTTCAAGGTCTCTGATGGACCCGCCGAGCACGATTCTCGCCGTATTAGCATTGTGTACCATTGCCTGCTGCATCTTCATATATAGAAAGAAGTATCCTCTGATCACCTATGGCATGCTTTGGTACTTTCTCAATTTGATCATTGAGTCAACTGTCATTCCACTGGAGCTCATTTTTGAACATCGGATGTATCTCCCCTCGGCCGGTCTCCTATTGAGTCTGATCGTATTCATCTATGGGCTGGCTCAGAAATCTCTGAGAGGGACCTCGCCAAGAGAGTTTACCGTTGCTGCCTGGTGCTGCTTTGCCATCCTCGCCTCTATCCTCAGCCTGAGCACGTTTCAAAGGAACGAAGTCTGGAGGGACCCATTGGCGCTGGCAAGGGACAATGCTGAGAAGGCTCCCGGCCACCCGAGGGCGCGCGCCAACTTCGCCGTAGCATTGGGTCGACACGGATATTTCGAGGAATCGATCCGGGAGGCGGAGAAGGCCATCAGCGTCGGTATTGACAATTTCGAGCAGCATGCCGTTGCCTTGAACGCCATCGTTAAAGCATACTCAAGCTTGGGCCAGCAGCGTAAGGCCCTGGACTATGCGGAAAGACTCCTCGAAGAAAAGGGAGGCCAGTTCAATGCGGGTGCTCTGCCCTCAGTCCATATGAACCTTGCCCTGGCCGAAGATGCCCTGGGAAATCTTCCGGGAGCTTTCAACCAGACAATGAGAGCCCTGTACGCCTTCTATCACATATCCGGGGTTACCACAGATTTGAGAGATAGCGCCCTGGCATATCTGAGCAGTCTGCTCACCAGAGCCCATAAGACTTCAACCGACCTCGACGGCGATGGACAGGCGGATCCCGGCAGTGCCCCCAAGGAATTCTGGATTGCTCAACGGCTTTTGGCATTTGGGGATCAGGCAGCTGCCATAAGACTCCTGAAAACTGCAGCCGGGGACGGGGCCGATGCTCCGTCAAAGACTCTTCTGGAGACCCTGCTCAAGAATGAAGAACTGAATGCAAACCAGGTCAATAGGAACTTCGGATATTATGCTGCAAACCCCTTCTCACGCTTCAACGCGTCAATGGCCATCGCTTTCAATCTTCAAAAGCGCAAGCTTCTGAAACCGCTTTCTTCATTGGGCGAAGCATTCCTCGACTATGCCCTGACACTCCGCCCGGACTCCGCCGACGCACATCTCCTCAAGGGCTGGTATTACAGGGACCGCGACCGCCTGGATGAAGCGGTCAGCGAAGCGAGACTGGCTGTGCAACTCGACCAGGAACATGCGAGGGCATGGTTGGCACTCGGGCTCTTTCTCTCCACCACCAAACAATATACAGAAGCTATCGAGGCATTCAACAAGACCCTGGAGCTCTATCCGGGCTTCCCACAGCGGACTTCGATTTCGGATTTGATCGCCAATGCGCAGGAGGCCATCCATTCTGACATCGAGGGTCAGCATAGGGTAAATTGAGAGACCCACTCAAGGCAGCTGCTGTGAAACAACCATTGCTGGTTCTGACCAGTACCTTTCCTCGCTGGAAAGATGACAGCATCCCTTCGTTCGTCTACGAGCTTTCACGTCGACTTGCCCAGAATTTCGACATCCATGTCTTGACCCCTTATGCCCCGGGGACCTCGTTGTACGAAATCCGCAATGGTCTGAAGATCCACAGGTATAGGTACTGGCCCGGAGAAAAAGATCTTTTCGCGGCTCAGGCTATTGTTCCCACGCTCAAGATGAAGCCCTGGCTCTGGCTGGCCGTGCCATTCTTCTTCCTTTCTCAAGTCCTTCACGCCGTTCGACTGGTGAAAGCTCACTCCATCGGGGTGATTCATGCCCACTGGATCATTCCCCAGGGATTGACGGCTGTCCTGTGCAGACTCTTTACAGGGCGAGACCTCCGCATCCTGGTTACGGCTCACGGGACAGATGTCTTCGGTCTCGGGCGGCTTACCTTCCTGAAACGCTGGATTCTTAACAGAGCCTCGGTATTGACGGTTGCAAGCCATGCCATTCTGGACAGAGTCCAAGAGTGGCGGTTGCGTCCTGCACTGCCCATCAAAGTCTTGCCAATGGGGATTGACTTGACCCTCTTTCATCCGGCGATGAGAGATGAATCGTTGCGGCAGCAGTTTTCTATCAATGGACCCTTCCTGCTCTTTGTCGGCAGGCTGACGGAGGTTAAAGGCCTCCATTATCTGCTGCAGGCGATGCCGGAGATCGTTCGTGAATACCCGGACGTCAAGCTTCTCATTATTGGTGACGGAGAGGAACGGAACCATCTTCAACGACTGGCGGGAACCCTCGGGTTGCTGCGGGCGCATGCGGTCTTCGTCGGAGCGCTTCCCCACAAGGAGTTACCGCGCTACATGGCCACGGCAGACATCTTGATCGGCCCATCAATTTCGGCAAACGGGGGCCTCCAAGAAGGGTTCGGGTTAGTGTTCGCCGAAGCCATGGCATGTCAATGCGCCGTCGTGTCCTCCGATCTCAAAGGGATTTCCGATATCGTGCGGGCAGGCAAGACCGGGCTGGCAGTCCGCGAGAAAGATCCCGGCGAGATCGCGCGAGCCGTATTCCAACTCCTCGACAACCCCGATATGGCAAGAACATTAATGGACAACGGTCGCAACTACGTAAGTCAGAAATTTGGATGGGACTGCATTACAGATGCCTACTCCCGTCTGCTTGGAGCACGCTTCAAGTCGAAAAGTTGACACACTTCTGTGGATGATCGCCTTATTCACCTCCCTGCACTCGCACAAACAACCTCGAAACCTAACTTGTTTGAAGCTTACTCACGGCAATCCTCAGCTTCCTAACGAAGATTCAGAGCAGGAGTTGACTACATCCTCTCCGAATCGGAAC
The DNA here is from genome assembly GCA_964557955.1 of uncultured Syntrophobacteraceae bacterium. GTDB lineage: Bacteria > Desulfobacterota > Syntrophobacteria > Syntrophobacterales > Syntrophobacteraceae > JALOOX01. The sequence continues at coordinate 10,435 of CAZLCS010000022.1, read as the reverse complement.
TAGGGGGGTACACTTTCGCAGGAAATCCCATTACTGCAGGCTGTCGCACGCTGAGCGTCGTATGGGGCAATTCTCCCAGGCTCACACATTAGTCGTTCATCTGCAGGCAGTAGGAATCTTGACGAATTCTAAGAGAAGAGCGTGGATTAGAGACGAGAAACGAACCGTCATAGATTTGCTGCTACCGGAATGGCCCTTTGCATGGTGTTTGTCTCACACCACTTCAGTCATGAATCCATCCCACGGCTCCACTCCGAAGATGGGCAAATGGCTCAATGTTTGCTTTTGAGATGGACTCAAGTATTATTGCAGCCAAAGGCAGTCCCTTGAGACTACTAAATGGATGGAGATTACCTTGTGACAAACCTTGGAGACATGGTGAAGTCCACAGCCAAACAGGCGCAGCGTTCAAGAGACCGGTTTCTCGTGTTCGGTGCTCCGCTCATCGAAGAGGATGAGGTTCAAGAGGTCGTGGCGAGCATGAGGAGTGCCTGGCTTGGCACAGGGCCCAAGGTTGCCCGATTCGAGGATGAATTCAGGAAATACAAAGGGGCCCAGCATGCCGTGGCGGTGAATTCGTGCACGGCTGCGCTACATCTGAGCATGTTGGCAGCGGGGTTGAAACCCGGAGACGAAGTCATCACCACTGCCTTGACTTTCTGTGCGACCGTGAACGCCATCATTCACTCCGGAGCCACGCCGGTCTTGGCTGATGTCGATCCCCTCACCATGAACATCGATCCTGAGCAGGTCAGAGCCCGCATCACATCCAGGACGAAAGCCATTCTGCCGGTGCATTTTGCGGGACGTCCGTGCGACATGGATGCCCTCTGCGACATCGCATCCCAGCATGGCCTTGAGATCATTGAGGACTGCGCCCACGCCATAGAATCGGAGTACAAGGGGCGCACGACGGGAACATTTGGGCGCTTTGGCTGCTTCAGCTTCTATGTAACCAAGAACATTGTTACCGGTGAAGGAGGTATGATTCTCTCCCAGCGCGAGGATGATGCCGACCGGATCAAGATCATGGCGTTGCATGGAATGACGAGGGATGCCTGGAAGCGTTTCGGAGACGAGGGGTATAAACACTACCACGTCGTGGAGTGCGGGTTCAAGTACAACATGATGGACTTGCAGGCCGCCATCGGCATTCATCAATTACAGCGCATCGACGCTTATTGGGAACGCCGACGTGACCTTTGGTCACGTTACACTGAAGCCTTTTCAGGACTTCCATTCTCCGTGCCGAAGGCTGTCGAGCCCGACACGAGGCATGCCTTCCACCTCTACACGATCCTCATCGACGATTCTCGAGCCGGCATCGGCCGAGACCAATTCCTGAGCACCATGACTCACCACAACATCGGAGTTGGAGTCCATTACTTAAGTATACCAGAACATCCTTACTATCAGAACACCTTTGGCTGGAAACCGGGGGACTACCCAAACGCCATGCGAATCGGTCGACAGACGGTGAGCCTGCCTCTCTCTCCGCGCTTGACCGATGACGATATTGACGACGTGATCAATGCAGTCTGGGGAATATTTGCTGCTTGAGCGACCCCATGCGCATTCTGTTCGCATAGCTCTTTTGGCACCCCTTTGCGGTGCCTCCTTACGATTCACGCACCATGGTAATTGACTCAGAAAGATTAACGGCCAACATGTCAGGAATCATCTTGATGGCTTTTAAAATAGTATACAATACGTTAGAGATCCTTTGGGAGATTCAACAGCTTTTGGTAGGGGGATTCGAGGCATTCATCAACGGCAACAACGCGAAGTTGGCCGCCTCATTGAGATCTCGAATCTACAAAACTTCCTGCTACTTGGATAGAAATGTAGTTATTGAAAATAAACATCATTTTAAGGCTGAATGCGGAAGTGCAATCTATCATTCATCTTATATATTAAACAAGAATGGCACCTTTTCTTTAGGCACCAACTCTCATCTTGGTGCATATTGTTATGTAAATGTGCTCTATGGAAATATAAGCATTGGCAGTGATGTTGCAATTGGACCAGGAACTAAACTTATTGCTTATTCAAATCATTATAAATATATGCAAAAAGTAACTAATGAAAAACTAATAAATGACATTAAAATTGGAAATAATATATTAATTGGTGCGAATTGTGTTATACTCCCTGGAGCAATCATACACGATCATGTAATTGTTGGAGCTGGCTCAGTCATTAAGGGAGTGCTTGATACAAATTCAATATATGCTGGAGTTCCATGCAAAAAAATAAAGAGTAGATGGTATAAATAGCTTTATAAAGCTTGCGCTTAGAATCTACAAGATACGAACATGACATATCTGAATGCCATTATTGGAGTTTGCCGTCACCAAGCCAACAACTTAGTGAATCTCTTTCGTGGATTGCCTATATCTCCCCCCTCATTAGGATCCATGACCCTGGATTGGGACGACGTCGTGCTGGCTCGCTCATGGCTTTCAGACCGATCGAAGTGGTTTGAGGATGATCAGTATGTTATCGCCTTTGAGGAAGAATTCGCCAAGTGGAATGGCTCCAGATATGCCTTTGCGTTCAGGGCAGGAAGAGTAGCCCTGAGCGCGTGCCTCCATGCACTTCAACTCAAACCGGGCGAGGAAGTGATCATGCCGGGCTACTCATGTGTGGTCGTAGACAATGCAGTTCGTTTTGCAGGCCTAATTCCTATTTATGCAGACATAGAGCTGAAAACATACGGGATTGATGTATCCAGATTAAAGAAAAAGCTCACACAAAGAACTAAGGCTTTAATACTACATCATTTATATGGATTAGTGTCTAGAGATTACGAATCATTAATCGATTTGGCAAGAACTTTTGATCTTAAAGTCATTGAAGACTGTTGTCATTCAACCGGGGCCATGTTCCGTGGCAAAAAAGTTGGTAACCTTGGGGATGTTGCATTCTATAGCAGTGAAAGGTCCAAAATATTTAATACAATACAAGGGGGTATTGCTGTCACCAATAACTCAGAGCTCGCCAATCGATTGAGAGAATACTCATTACAGAGTCCCTTTTCCGAGCCCACCTTGGTAGAAAAACAACTGTTCAATATTATTTTGGAATACTATCAGCATAAGCATCCCAACCGATGGTGGCTGGGTGATCTTTGGAGCATCCTTTATGAGAAGAAACGCATCGATTCCACGACTAAAGACGAGGAAGCCGGGAACTGTCCGATAACCTACCGCAGGAGAATGCCGAATCCGATTGCATCGGTCGGGATCAATCAATTGAGGAAATTGGATCACTACAACAACATTCGAAGAGACAATGCGAAGAGATGGGATAGCTGGTGCAAAAGGAATGGATACGAGAAACCCCACGTCATCAGCCATTCTGTTCCGGTTTACCTGAGGTACCCCGTCATGATGGAGCGGATGAGGAAAGAAGATCCTTCATGGGCACTGCGGGAGCTCGGAATAGATTTGGGGGTTTGGTTTGTCAGTCACCTTCATCCCTCACAAATCAGAATAGGCGACTGTCCGAACGCGGCTAGGGCCGTTGAGAATTGTGTCAATTTTCCTACTCTATTACAGCCAGAAAGAATGGCTCTGGTGGACAGCCCATCCTAAGCACGCCAAGGGAGGCCGAAGGGATGATTTGGGCTCGATTCCCAGATCACTGCAAAATGATTTTTATACCATTGAATCAAACTGATGCGACTAAAAGAGACCGCTACTTCCGGAGTCAAATGGGCAGGCAGTGCTTCTGTTGCGGTAGCATTACTGCAACTAACTCAGACCGCGATATTGGCGCGTCTGCTTGAGCCAAAGGATTTCGGGCTGGTCGCCATCATTTCCGTGATATTCGGCTTCCTGCAGTCCTTTTCTGATGCAGGAATCAGTGCAGCCATTGTCCATCGCCAGGAAATCTCTCAGCGACAACTCTCCACTCTCTATATATTCAATTTCATCATAGGATTGATATTATTTTTTGGCCTAGCTGCAAGTTCTCCCATATGGGTCGCTATCTATAAGGAGCAGGTTTTTCTACAATTAGTGCCTCTTGCTGCTACGAGCTTCTTACTTTTTCCCTTGGGGCAACAATTCCAGATTTTGCTTCAAAAAGAATTGCGATTTGAATACCTTGCCATTGTAGACGTAATCAGTATTCTATTTTCAGTCGTTGTAGCTGTAGCTGCAGCTCTGGCTGGTCAAGGTGTTAGCTCTTTGATTTATGCTCAATTGAGTAATGCTGGATTAAGGGCTATCCTGCTTGTCTCACGTGGCTGGACTATCTGGCGACCTGATCTCTATTTCTGTTGGAAAGACATGGAAGGGTTTATACAATTCGGATTGTATCAAATGGGTGAGCGTGCACTTAGTTATTTTATTTCGAGCATTGATAGAATTTTGATAGGAACATTCCTTGGTACCCAAGAACTTGGTTATTTTCAATTGGCATGGAGCTTAGTTATATATCCAGTTACTCGAATTAACCAAGTATTTAATCAAGTTTCTTTTCCAGTTTTTGCTAAAATTCAGTCAGATATACCTCGTCTTAGAAACGCTTATTTCAGGCTTTTAAGAATGGTTGCCATGGTGAATTCACCGGTCATGTTCATCCTGTCTATTGTTGCACCAACTCTCATCCCAGCGATTTTCGGCGACCAATGGCATAACAGCATTGCATTGGTCCAAGTCTTGGCATATGTGGCGTTGTTAAGATCGTTTGTCAATCCCACAGGAGCGCTGTTGCTCGCAGTGGGGCGCGCAGATATAGGTTTTGTTTGGAACGCAGCACTGTTCGTGACACAGACCCTGGGTGTGGCTTTGGGCGTTCACTTTTTCGGTCTGCCTGGTGTATCAGCAGCACTGTTGATTCTGCAAATCGGCTATGTAGTTCCGGGATATGTTGCTCTGCTGCGCCCCATACTTGGCCCATGTTCAAGGGATTATGTGTCAAGCGTTCTTCCTTTTCTGTGCCTCTCTTTGCTAACGGCAGCCTCCGTCTGGGTTGCCACCCATATGTTCCTGGAAACTGGCTTTCGCACCCTCTTTGTAGGTGTATCCATAGGCACCGGCGTCTATCTACTTCTGAACCTTTTCTTCCAGCGCCCACACTTGGCCGAGATCAGGGATTTGGTGCTTGGGAGATGAGACCAACCTGAAACGGACAGACCATACGGAGGTCATCGAAGCTGGTCCATGAACTTTCTGGCACGGTGGTTTGACCGGATTTCCTGGTTTGCTCCCTGAAGGGATTTGAAAAGACATGGAACAAACAATTGTCTTCCACAGTTTTCCAGTATGGCTGCCACTCACACAAACGTGGATGTTCAATCAAGTGCGTTTTTTGCCCGAATCCATTGAGAACCATATTGTTTGTGAAACGACTGAAAACCTGGGTTCCTTTGGGTTACCCAACATCCATTCATTCGACCATCTGCCCCGACCAATTCAATTGTGGGATCGCACTTGGAAGAAGCTGGGGGTACGTCGTCACCTGACCTTTCCAATCCGCGCAGCTCGCAGACACGGTGCCCACATTTTGCACTCCCATTTCGGAAATATCGGATGGCAGGACATTCCCGTCGCCTCTAGCGCCAATTTGAAACACGTGGTTTCCTTCTACGGATTCGATGCCAACTTCCTTCCCTCCCTAGAACCGCGGTGGCATGATCGGTACGCCGAACTCTTCTCAAACGTCGCCTGCGTCCTGTGCGAGGGTCCCCACATGGGCCGCTCCATCGTGGCCCTAGGCTGCCCAGAGAGCAAGATTCGTATCCACCACCTCGGTATCGAAACGGAGCGAACCCCTTTTCGCCCCCGGTGCTGGACGAAAGACCAGGGTCCCCTGCGTGTCCTCATCGCCGCATCATTTCAGGAAAAGAAGGGAATCCCTTACGCGCTGAAGGCCTTGGCGGAATTACGGCGTGAGATTTCCCTGGAGGTGACCATCATCGGGGATGCCAACCACGAGCCGAGGAGCCGCGAGGAAAAGAGGAGAATTCTTGACGTCATCCAACAGACCGGTATGGGCTCCACTGTGCGCATGCTCGGCTACCAGCCCCATCATGTCCTGCTCCAAGAGGCTTACGAACATCACCTGTTCCTCTCTCCCAGCATCACCGCAGAAGACGGAGACACGGAGGGAGGGGCGCCGGTAACCATCATTGAAATGGTAGCCAGTGGAATGACCGTAGTAAGCACCAACCACTGTGACATCCCTGATATCGTTCGACACGGAGAGACAGGTCTTCTCAGTAATGAGAGAGATGTGGATGGAATTGTCCAAAATGTGCTTTGGTTAATAGACCATCCTCGATGCTGGTCAAGGATGATGGAATGCGGGAGACGGCGCATAGAGCATGATTACAACGCCACAATACAGGGACGGCGTTTAGCGGCAATCTACTGCGAAGTCCCTGTCTCCTGACAGTCGTCCTATTGCCTGGTTGAAAAGTATAAACAGGAACTGCGTGATGTATCATTTCTTTGACTATAGCCTATTCTTGCTTGTCAATAGCAGCTCGATAGACACCGACAATGAAGGCGATAAATGAATAATATAACTATTCCGAAATTGCTCATAATCGAAGCAAATACCGGCTGTCAGCTTAGATGCCCGACATGCCCCACAACGAGTACTGGTTATCCACCGGTGGTGGGAGCTGGCCGGTTGCGATTTTCTGACTTCAAGGACCTGCTTGACGATAATCCTCAACTCGATTCAGTCCTGTTTGAAAATCGGGGAGAGATGTTCCTGAACAAAGACCTCCTTCCAATGATGGAGTATGCGGCATTACGTAGAGTTAGTCTGGGATCTGAAAGTGGTGTGAATCTGAATTTCATGCATGACGGGGTCCTGGAAGGCTTGGTTAAGTACCAATTCCGAACTCTTCTCTATTCAAATTTCAGCATATCAAAGTTTGATTTTCTTAGATTTGTATGAAAGTAGCATGTTAATGAATATATCAAATAATGGCAAGGAAGCGAAGCGCATTCGAGAAGAGTATGTCCGTAGGGACAACCTCGGATTAACCAATGTCTATAAGTACTCGAATCCCACCTTTCTTTTTCACATGCAAGAGAGGGAATGGGGCATTATTGAAACCCTCAGGAGACAGAACATAGCCATTGATCAGTGCATCGTTTTAGAGGTTGGGTGCGGAACAGGGCACATCTTGGAACGATGGATCGAATTCGGTGCTGGGGTGGCTGTGGGGATTGACTTGATGATAGGCCGTCTTCTAAGAGGGCATCAGCGCTACCCCAACCTGCCACTGCTTCAGGGAAACGGCGCAGAGTTGCCTTTCGCTTCGGAAGTCTTTGACATGGTGCTGCAGTTCACCTGCCTCAGTTCGGTGCTCGATCCATCAGCGCGTGCCCGTATTGCCGACGAGATGTGGCGCGTCCTGCGACCCGGGGGTATCATCGTTTCCTACGACCTGCGGGATTACTCCCTGTTGATTCGCATGCTCAGCAGTGTGAGTGCCTCCTTTCAGCGGGCGAGGAGGCTCTGGAAGGAGCCCGAGGCTTGTCAAAAGCCAACGCCCATTGAGCCACTCTCCCTCCAAGAGATCAATCGACTTTTCGGCAAAGGCTCCATTTCCTGTCGATCGACCTCACTGCACTTCAGGCTGGCCTCCATCGCACGGTTTTCACATTTGCTCGCCTGGACCCTGGGGAGACTGCCATGTTTGCGGTCGCACCACTTGGCCATTATCAGGAAACCTCGGCCGGAGATTGGAACATCATGAAGACTGACGGGCATTATGTGCTCATTATCATCCCCACACACAACCGTGCGGCATTCCTCCCGGAAGCGCTCAAAAGCGCCATTGAGCAGGATTACCCCCACAAGAAGGTTCTCGTCGTCGACGACGGGTCCACTGACGGAACAAAGAACCTGGTCTCGAGCTATGTCCACCGTCATCCCGGCTGCGTCTTTTACCATTACAAACAAAATGGCGGCTGCTCCAGCGCCAGGAACTGCGGGCTGGATTTGATGGACGAATCTGTCGAGTACGTCTGCTTTCTCGATTCAGACGACCGCTTACTTCCCGGAAAGCTGTCGCGAGAAGTCCATTTACTCCGCGACAATCCCTCCGCCGGCTTCACCTATTCGGACAGCATCCTTCACACTGACGACACCGGTCACGAGCAACGCCAAACCGTTGCTGCGCCGGGGCGGCCGCAGGATTTCGCTCTGGAGCTGTTTCTTAGCAACGAGGCTAAGTCAGGGGCGATTCTTTACCGAGCCAGTATTCTGCGAAACAGACGATTCCGGGAAGACCTTCGGTACAATGAAGATTCCGAGTTCCTCCAGCGCATTGCCCTGGAATGTGAGGGAGTCTACTCTTCCGATCCGGGTTGCTGGGTGAGATGGCATCGGGGCTCGAAATCGAGAAACACCGTCGAGATTTTGAAGGCAGTCCTACTCTCCAGCAGCGAAATCCTTCAGGACCACCCGGACTTTTATATGAAGCATGCGACTATTTTAGATCGACGGCTGCAGCGAATCCAGAAGGAGCTATTCATTGAGCTCATGCTCAGCGAGCGCTGGCAGGAGGCGGCAGACCACGCAAGTGGAACAATTGATCGGCTGACTTCGGCGCGCCGCTTCAACGCGTTGTCCAAGCTGGAAGGGGCGGCGCTCGGGGCATTGAGGCGCTATCGTAAATCTCGAAGGAATTCATATCAATGAAGATACTCCTCGGCGTCCATCAATTCTTCCCGGACTGGCGCAACGGCACGGAGGTCCTGACGCTGGAGCTGGCCAGGGGCTTGAGTGCAAGGGGCCATTCAATCGAGATTCTTACAGGGTTTGCCGAACCAAAGTTGCCTGAATCAGCCAGACCCCGTCTTGCTGCTTCGGACTACGAAGGCTTGCCAGTCCACCAACTGCACTATGGTAAGGCCACAACCCGGGATCCTGTTGGGTTGAACCTCTCCGCACCTGAGCGGGTTGCCCTGGCTCTGGAGGTCGTCTCTCGCGTCAAGCCCGACCTTGTCCATTTCAACCACGTCATCGGCTTTTCAGCAGATGTCATCCCTTCAGTACGGTCCATGGGAATCCCGGTTGTTTTCAGCCCAACAGACTACTGGACCGTATGCCCGATCCAGAGTCTTTTCCGGCACCACAGGATGCAGGTGTGTCTGGGTCCGGACGACCCCGCGGAATGTCTGCGATGCTCAAGGCCCATGCCTCAGCTCGTCGCACGTTTGGCCGTGAGACTCGCCCGGTGGCCCCTGACGGCTTTCAATGGGAAGATCAACAGCGTTTCTTTGCTGGAGACGCGCGCCAAACAGATCGTGAGCTGCCTCAACGCAGCGGACCGCATACTCCCGGCAACCCGATTCCTGGCCGAGACGCTGCTACGGCATGGCGCAGAAGAGTCCCGTATACACGTTGTGCCTTACGGAGTCGACATCGGTCACCTACCTGACAAAACACCCGTTCCGGCTACCTTCTCCCCGGAGACGCCCCTGCAGCTCGGTTTCATTGGAAGATTTCATCCGTTGAAGGGGCCCGACTGCCTGCTGGACAGCCTCCGTCTTCTCCAAGATGAGGACCGCCGACGGGTATCTTTGTCCCTCTATGGCCAACTGGATGAGGGAGATCCCTACCACGCATCTTTGCGTCAGAAGTCCGTGGGGCTCGAGCAGGTGCTCCACTGGCGGGGGACTTTTCCGCATGACAACATTGGAACCGTTCTCCGGGGTCTGCACCTCCTGGTTGTACCGTCCATCTGGTATGAAAGCACTCCCCTCGTACTCTGTTCTGCCCTGGCTGCCGGGATTCCCGTTGCCGTCAGCAACCTTGGCGGGATGACCGAAATCCTCGAGACCGGTGTGAACGGCTTCTCCTTCGCTCCGGGAAATCCCAGTGAGTTGGCACAATTGATTTCGGAAGTACTCAAGGGGGAAATCGACTTCCGAGGGCTTTATGAGGATCTAAAACCTCGTGGGCGCTCGACTTCGGATTACGCCACCGACATTCTGGACGTATACCACGAAGTGCTCTCGACTTCCCAGACAGGCAAACTTGCAGCCAAAAGGGGATGAATCTGTGAACATCGCCGCGATCATCCTCAACTATTTCGGTCATGCCGACACGGTCACATGTATCGAGAGCCTTGCAGGCCAGGGGCTGAGCAAGATCCTTGTCCTGGACAATTCGAATGATACCGTTGAAGAATGCCTTCTGAGGACCTCGCTTCAATCAAGAATCAATGTGGAGATTGTTCCGTGTGGGAGAAACCTCGGTTTTGCGGCTGGGGTGAATCATGGCCTCAAACTGCTAGGAGTCTCGCAATTCGATGCCTTCCTCCTTCTCAACAATGATACCCTCGCCACCCCAGGTATGGTCCAACGGCTCACCGATGGCGTCGAAAGACTTGATCTTGGCCTGGCTATTGCCACCGATGAGGAAGTCAGCCAAAATCAACGGTTAGGAAATCAGCCAG
>CAZLCS010000021.1:0-83972 GCA_964557955.1 uncultured Syntrophobacteraceae bacterium | reverse complement strand
AATCGGCGCTGCGTCTCCTTTCCGGTGATAGGCACGAGCAGATCGAACCGCTGGAGGTGAAGGCGGACCGGGTCGTGGTCGACTGGCGCCAGCTCAAGCGATGGTCCATCAGTGAGGGAAGTCTTCCCCCGGGGAGCATCATCAGAAACAAGGATTTTTCGGTATGGGAAACCTACCGGCCGCAGATTCTCGGGATTGCGTCGGCGCTGGCCCTGCAAGCCATCCTGATCTCCGCTCTCCTCTCCAGCCTGATCAAGCGACGCAAGGCAAACCAGGCCTTGAGCCGGAGCGAGGAGAAGCTTCAGCTGGCTGCCAGCGAATGGAAGACCACTTTCGACAGCATTCGGGACCCGATCATGGTGCTGGACCGGAAGTTTCGCATTGTCCGGGTCAACGGCGCGGCCGTATCGTTCTTTGATACCCCATCGGACACGCTCATGGGTGAAACCTGTGAGGACTTGAATCACGGATGTTTGAAGCCGTTTGACAGGAGACTTCTCGAAAGAACGTTGGAGACGAAGCGACACGAAGAGGATGAGGTGTTCGACGAAGCAAGGGATGCGTGGTTCCTGGTTTCAGTGTCCCCTGTCTTCAATGGAAAGGGTGAGGTGAGCGGGTTTCTGCACTCGGCCAGGGACGTGACCGAGCGGAAGCGGGCCGAAGCGGAGGCTCATCGGCGCATGACGGAGCTGGCGCACGTGACGCGGGCCGCTACGATGGGAGAACTGGCCGCATCGCTCGCCCATGAAATCAACCAGCCTCTCACGGCCATTCTTTCCAACGCCCAGGCGGCCCAGCGTTTCCTCTCCGGAGCCGAGCCGGAGCTGGACGAAGTCCGGAGCATTCTGGCCGACATCGTCTCGGACGACAAAAGGGTCAGCGAGGTGATAGGCCGCATGCGGGCACTCCTCAAGAAACAGACGTCCTTCTACGAGGAATTCGATCTCAACGAGGCGGCGGTGGAGTGTGTGGCCCTGGTGAACAGTGCGCCAACGCTCGAAGGTCTGGTCATCACCACCGAAACAGACACGGATCCCCTCCTCGTGCGTGCCGACCGCATCCAGTTGCAGCAGGTCCTCTTCAACCTGATGGTGAACGCTGCCGGCGCCATGAGGAACGCTCCTCGTAACTTGAGGAAGATACTGCTCAAAACGGCGAAGGTCGATGACAGGACCGTCAGGGTTTCGGTCACGGACTCGGGAACCGGCGTCGATGAGCACAACGTGGACCGCCTGTTCGAGCCCTTCTATTCCACGAAGCCTGAAGGCATGGGGATGGGTCTTTCCATCAGCCAGACCATCATCAAGGCCCACGGAGGGAAAATGGGGGCCCTGAACAACCCCGAAGGCGGTGCGACGTTCTATTTCACACTTCCGACGGGCCATGAGGGACGGCCATGATCGCCCAGGATCCCGTAGTCTATGTTGTCGATGACGACCCCTCGGTGGGTAAAGCCCTGGAGCGTCTCGTCCGATCAGCGGGCTACCGGGTCCGGACCTTCATCTCTCCCCTGGATTTCCTGGACTGCGTCCGTTGCGAGGCGCCGGCCTGCCTCATCCTCGATGTGAACATGCCGGCATTGGACGGTCTCGAACTCCAGGAGCACATGGCCGAAAAGCAGATCTCGCTCCCCATTGTCTTCATCAGTGGGTACGGGACAGTTCCCATCAGCGTCAAAGCCATGAAAGCCGGAGCCGTAGACTTCCTTCAGAAGCCTTTCACCGACACGGAGCTGCTGAGCGCCATCTCTCGGGGCATCGAGGCGGATCGGCGTGCAAGACACGAGCGTGAGCAGCAGAAAGAGCTCCTGGACCGCATGGCGAGTCTCACTCCCCGGGAGCGAGAGGTGTTTCGGCTCGTCATTGCCGGCAGGTTGAACAAGCAGATCGCCTTCGAGCTCGGGACGGTCGAAAAGACCGTCAAAGTCCACCGAGCCAGGGTCATGGCCAAAATGGGAGCGCAATCCGTCGCGGATCTGGTGCGGTTCGCCGACAGATTGGGCATCCATTCCCCGTCCACGTAGGAGGCTGTCCGAGAATGGCCGCCAGCTCCTGGGCTGGTTGAACACTCCGCATTTTCGGACAGCCTCCCAGTCCATCCCTATTGGACCAAGGTCCAATAGCATTCCTCCCGAATCCGCCGTATGCTTCCCAAGCGTTGGCAGTCCGTTCTTCATCTCTACCCGTTATCCGTAATTCTGCATTCATGGCATCGGCGCCAACCATTGCGGCAGGCAGTCAGCTTATCCCTCTCCTGAAGAGGAGTCGACGAGTTGCCCGAAAAACCTTTTACCGTGTTCGTCGTGGACGATGACGAGTCCATCCGCAAGGCACTGAAGCGACTTCTTCGAGCGCACGGCTACCATGTGATAACCTTTGAGTCGGCCGAGGACTTTCTGGGCTCGGGCTGGCTGCTCATGGAGGGGTGCATCGTCCTGGACATGCGTCTGCCGGGCATGTCGGGCCTGGAGCTCTACGAGAAGCTCGTCTCCATCCAGACCGTCTCCCCTGTGATCTTCATGACAGCTCATGATACACCGGATTGGAAGGAGCGGGTGGGGAAGACGGATGCAGTGGCCTATTTGCGCAAGCCCTTCGATCAGCAGTCCCTGCTCGATGCGGTGGACCTGGCAGCCAGCAGACGCAAGGCGGCAGAAATGTGATTTGACGTCGGGGTTGGTGAAGTGTGAGCCCTTCCCAACGAAATCTTTCTCCCATGCTTACTTTGCTGGATGAAAGGCCTTGCGAGAAAGGAGAGCGATCATGGACTTTTCGACTGTGACGCGGAGGCAGTTTCTGATTCACGTGCTGGTGCTGACTGGAGTGGCGGCGATTCCTGCGGTGGCTTTGGCTCAGACGCCTGGTATGTCGCGGAGGATGGACCGCCGGGTGGACAGGACGGACCGGATGAATCAAAGGGGTGAGGACATGGTGGAGCGGTCGGATGATCCCCTGGGGGTGAGGGGCGCCAACCGTCGTGAGGATCGCAGGGAGATCCGCCAGGACCGGCGGGGCGACCGGTATGACAGGGTATTCTAGGTGTGTGGCTGCATCTGCCCCCGTGATGGAGGAAGGATATGAAACGAAAAGTGATGGGGCTGGCCGTGATATTTGCCTGGGGTCTCGCCCTCCTGGGGCCGTCTCCTGCTGAAGCTCAATTTGTGGGTCGTGTGGTCTTCCTCACCGCCAAGCCGGGCGCGAAAGCTCAGCTGGAGCAGGCCATAAAGAGCCACATGGAGTGGCGTCGGCAGCAAAAAGACGACTGGCAGTGGATCGTCTGGGAATACGTGACGGACCGGTCCCCCGGACGCTACGCCGTGGCCACCTTCGGCCGCCTCTGGGGCCACTTCGATGAGCCGAAGGTGTCTCCCCGGGTGGAGGAGGCTGACGGCGGTGGGCTGGCCGCCCTGTGCGAGACCCCGCCGGTGGTTCAGTATTTTGAGCATCTGGACCGGGTGAGCCGGGCCGGCGAGAGCGATCAGGCGCCGGCCCTGGCGGAGGTGGTGGTGTTCCAGGTGCACTTCGGGAAATCGGCCCAGTTCTATGAGACACTCCCGAAGATTGCCCAGGTCATGGACAAGTACAAGGCACCCGTCCGGTTCGAATGGTTCGAGCTGCGCAGCGGCGGCGAGACGCCCTCGTTCATGGTCGTTGTGCCTTACGCCAACTGGTCCGGATTGGAGATCATGGAAGAATCCGTGATGGACCAGATGGTCCTGATGCTGGGAAAGGCGGAGGCACGTGCGGTGCTCAATCAGCTGGGAGCGGCCGTTAAGAGTCAGCGCCGCGACCTGGTTCGCCTGCGTTATGACCTCACTTGTGTGGGGGTACACTCAGACCAAGGAGGATAGCGATGACCGTTCCCAGGATTGCCATCAATGGATTTGGTCGCATCGGCCGGATTGTGACGCGCATCGCCAAGATGCGCAAACACTTCGACGTGGTGGCCATCAACGACCTGACCGACCCGGAGCACCTTGCGTACGCGTTCAAATACGACAGCGTCCATGGGCTGTATCCGGGCGAGGTGCGACTCGAGGGAGACATCCTGACCGTCGACAACGACCCGTTCAAGGTGCTCGGTGAAAAGGACCCCGACAAGCTCCCATGGGGCGAGCTCGGGGTGGATTACGTCATCGAGAGCACCGGGAGGTTCCGCAAGATCAGCGAGCTCGAGAGCCACCTCAGGGCGGGGGCCAGGCGCGTCATCGTAACGGTTCCGACGAAGGACTACCTGGAGAGTACGGTCGTCCTCGGCGTGAACGATCATGTCCTGACCAAGGAGGCCAAGATCATCAGCAATGCCAGCTGCACCACCAACTGCGCGGCGCCGCTGGCCCTGGTGCTGCACCGGGAGTTCGGCATCAGGCGCGGGCTTTTGACCACGGTTCATGCCTTCACTGCCGACCAGAGGCTGGTGGACGCGCCGCACAAGGATTACCGGCGGTCACGCCACGCCAGCATGAACATCATCCCCACCGAGACCGGGGCGGCGCGAGCCATCGGGCGGGTCATCCCGGAGCTGGCGGGCAAGCTGGACGGGATGGCCATGCGGGTCCCGGTGCCGGACGGGAGCGTGGTGGACCTCACTGTGGAGCTCAACAAGCCGGTGACCAGGGAAGAGGTGAACGCGGCGGTTCGCAAAGCGGCCGAGGGAGACCTCAAGGGCATCCTGCAGTACCAGGAAGACCCTGTGGTATCCAGCGACATCATTGGAAACAGTCATTCGAGCATCTTCGATCCGCAGCTCACGCAGATCATGGACGGCACGCTGGTCAAGGTGATCTCCTGGTACGACAACGAATGGGGGTACAGCTCCCGTGTCGAGGACCTCATTTCCAGACTGGCGGTCATGGACGGGCTTGCAGTGGATTTCGGCGGCTGAGGAGCCTAAGTGCACCTCCACACAATTGAGTGTCCCATACTTGGGTCGTCATTCCGGCAGTTTTTGAGCCGGAATCCACAAAAGAAACTGGTTGCCGGCCAAAAGATTGCCGGCATGACGAGGTGAAAACGGACATACTCTTCTGTGATACTGTATTGATAAGGGGGTCCAGCAGCTTTTCGCCTGCGGCGCCGGGTCACTCCGGAGGCCAGGATATCCTTAATCGATGCATCAATGAAAGACTGCCTCGAAACTCACACATGCCGTCTCCCCTGTGAAGGCGAGGGTCCAGAAATCCTCAAAGACCCTGGATTCCCGCCTTCGCGGGAATGACGAGAAGCAAAGCTCTGAGCGCTTCGAGGCCGTTTCTGAAGAGGAGGCCTTATGCCTGTAGCAGACTACAAGACCTATTGCAGAATGCTCGACCGAGCCAGGGATGGCCATTTCGCCTATCCCGCCATCAATGTCAGCTCCCTCACCACCGCCAATGCCGTCCTGAAGGGGCTGGCCGAGAGCCGCAGCGACGGGATCGTCCAGGTGTCCACGGGAGGGGCAGCCTTTGCTTCCGGGTCATCGGTGAAGGACATGGTGCTGGGGGCCATATCTCTGGCCGAGCACGTGCACAGGGTGGCCGACCGGTACGACATCACGGTCGCCCTCCACACCGATCACTGCCAGGCCCAGGTGCTGGACACCTTTCTGGTTCCGCTGGTGGCAGAGACGGAGCGGCGTCGCGAGGCCGGGCTTCCCAACCTTTTCAACAGCCACATGTTCGACGGGAGCGCCCTTTCCTTGAAGGAGAACCTGGACATCGCGGTGCCGCTCCTGGAGCGCTGCCACCGGAGCGAGCTGATCCTGGAAGTGGAAGCCGGGGTGGTCGGTGGAGAGGAAGATGGAATCAAAGCGGAAGGGGGTCCGGCCGAGAAGCTCTATACCACCCCCGAAGACATGCTGGAAGTCGCCCGCCGCCTGGGGGCCGTCAAGGGGGCCCGTTTCCTGCTGGCCGCCACGTTCGGCAATGTCCATGGGGTTTACAAGCCTGGACACGTCAAGCTGAAACCGTCCATCCTCAAAGACGGACAGGATGCGGTGGAAAAAGAGTACGGCAAGGATGCCCGGTTCTTCCTCGTCTTCCACGGCGGCTCCGGCTCCCTCCCGGAGGAGATTCACGAGGCCATCGATTACGGCGTCGTCAAGATGAACATCGACACCGACACGCAGTACGCTTTCACGAGAGTCATCGCCGACCACATGCTCAAGAACTACGACGGAGTGCTCAAAGTGGACGGCGAGGTGGGAAACAAGAAGAAGTACGACCCCAGATCCTACCTGGCCCTGGCCGAGGCGGCCATGGCCGAGCGGGTCAAAGCGGCGGTCACGGCCCTCCGGGGGGTCGGGACAAGCCTTTTTGCCGCGAAATAGCGCCGCCGGCGCTGCGGAGCGAACCAGAGCCAAGGGAGCTGCGAGATGGTGAGCAATGTCAGGAATATGGAGTCAGCGGCTGACGTCTGCCCCGGCGGTCGTTCGGAACTGAGCGTCGAAGGGCTGAGGCGCAACTTCCGTGAGCATCTCTTTTACACCCAGGGACGCGTTCCCAGGGGCGCCACGAAGAATGACCTTTACATGGCCCTCGCCTACACTGTGCGGGACCAGCTCCTGCACCGATGGATCAAGAGCGTCGAGCAGATGGGGCGCACGGGGCTCAGGATCGTCAGCTATCTGTCGGCGGAATTCCTCCTGGGGCCTCATCTTGAAAACAACCTGATCAACCTGGGCATTTACGACGAATTCCGCAAGACCTGCGACATGGAAGGATTCGACATCCAGGCCATCTTCGACCAGGAGGAGGAGCCGGGGCTCGGCAATGGTGGCCTGGGCCGGCTGGCGGCGTGCTACCTGGATTCTCTCGCGACGCTGGAGATCCGCGCCATGGGGTACGGCATCCGCTACGAATTCGGCATTTTCGACCAGGAGATCCGGGACGGCTGGCAGGTGGAGCGCACCGACGAATGGCTTCACAACGGCAACCCCTGGGAGCTGGTCCGGCCGGAGATCACCTATCGCGTGAATTTCGGGGGACGGACCGAACCCTATGTGGATGAGCAGGGCCGCTACCGGGTTCGATGGATTCCCCACCGGACCGTGAAGGGCGTGGCCTGCGACACCCCCATCCTGGGCTATCGCGTCAATACCTGCAACCTGCTCAGGCTCTGGAAAGCCGAGGCGGTGGAGTCCTTCGAATTTGAAGCTTTCAATGTGGGCGATTACTACGGGGCCGTGGAGCAGAAAGTCGCCTCCGAAAACATCACCAAGGTGCTTTACCCCAACGATGAGCCGCTCCAGGGCAAGCAGCTGCGGCTCGAGCAGCAGTATTTCTTCGTCTCCTGCTCTCTCCAGGACATGCTGCGCCTCCACAGGGTATTCGGCGGTGAGCTGAGCGATTTCTCGAAGCACTTCGCCATCCAGCTCAACGACACGCACCCCGCCATCGGTGTTGCCGAGCTCATGCGGCTCCTCGTCGACGAGAACAGCATGGATTGGGAGCCGGCATGGGAGATCACCCGCAGTGCGTTCGGCTACACCAATCACACGCTCCTTCCCGAGGCCCTGGAAAAGTGGCCCATCGACCTCTTCGCCGGACTCTTCCCCCGGCACATGGAGATCATCTTCGAGATCAACCGGCGCTTCCTCGATGAAGTCAGGGTGCGGTTCCCGGGAGACGACCAGCGGCTGGCCAGGATGTCCCTCATCGACGAGCAAGGCGAGCGCTACGTGCGCATGGCACACCTGGCCTGCGTCGGGAGCCACGCCATCAACGGTGTGGCCGAGCTCCACACCAGGCTCCTCAAGGAAACCGTGCTGAGCGACTTCTACGAGATGATGCCCGAAAAATTCAGCAACAAGACCAACGGGGTCACGCCGCGTCGTTTCATGGTGTTGAGCAACCCGGGGTTGAGCCGGCTCATCACCGGCAAGATCGGTGACACCTGGGTCAGCAACCCGGATGAGCTCCGGGAGCTGGAGAAGCATGTGGACGATGCCGCATTCCGCGAGGAATGGCGCCGGGTGAAGCTGGAGAACAAAAAGAAGCTCGCCCGCGTGATTTTGGATCGCACCGGGATCGAGGTGGATCCGTCCTCCCTGTTCGACATCCAGGTGAAACGGATCCACGAGTACAAGCGCCAGCATCTGAACGTGCTCCACATCATCAGCCTGTACAACCGGATCAAAGAGGATCCCTCCTGCGACATCTGCCCCCGGACGTTCATTTTCGGCGGGAAAGCTGCCCCCGGATATTTCATGGCCAAGCGGATCATCAAGCTGATCAACTCCGTGGGAGACGTGGTCAATAATGATCCCGATGTGGCCGGGAGGCTCAAGGTTGTTTTCTTCCCCGACTTCAACGTGAAGAACGCCAAGTTCATCTACCCGGCCTGCGACCTGTCGGAGCAGATCTCCACGGCCGGTAAGGAGGCCTCCGGGACCGGGAACATGAAATTCTCCATGAACGGCGCCCTGACCATCGGCACCCTGGACGGCGCCAACGTCGAGATCAGGGAGGAGGTGGGCGCCGAGAACTTCTTCCTGTTCGGCCTGACGGCCGAAGAGGTTGCGGCGCTCCGGACGGACGGATACCACCCTCTAAAGTTTTACCAGGAAGACCCGGAGCTCCGGGCGGTTCTGGATCGCATCAGCTCGGGCCATTTTTCCAACGGCGACCCGGAGCTTTTCAAACCCCTGGTGAGCTCTCTGCTTTTCCACGACGCGTTCATGCTGTTCGCCGATTTCGGATCCTACCTGCAGGCCCAGAGGCTGGTCGATGCGGCCTACCGCGACCCGGAGCGCTGGACCCGCATGTCCATCCTCAACACCGCCCGCATGGGCAAATTCTCATCCGACCGGGCCATCCGCGAGTATTGCCGGGACATCTGGAAGGTCAAACCCGTCCCGGTCGTTCTGGATTGAATGGGGGTGAGTCCAGGGTTCGTGGTGCAGGTTGGAAGTCACAGGTCCCAGGGGGCATGAGACATCGTCAGAAGAAGGCCATGGAACAACCGCGTGGGACGGATGAATGGACGGGAACTGAGGGTGGGCCGTGGCCCCTGGGGGCCACCTGGGTCGAGTCGGACCGGGCCTTCAACTTTGCCCTGTATTCGAGGCACGCCACCAGCGTCACGCTGCTGCTCTACGGCAAACGCGAGCCAGATGATCAACGCCCACTGGGAGGACCAGGTGTTCAGCGTGCAGGAGGGTTGGGTGGAGGAGTGGCGCCGGGTGGTGGACACCAGCCTTCACAGTCCCGATGACATGGTGGAGACCGGAGAGGGAGAGCCCGTTTCCAGTCTCGAGGTCCCGGTCCAGGCCGGGTCCATCGTGGTGCTGGAACGGCGAATACGGAAAGGATAACTCATGAAGGCGGGAATCGTGGGATGCGGATTTGTGGGCAGCACGGCCGCCTACACCCTCGTACTGAGGGGACTGGTGAACGAGCTGGTGCTCGTCGACCTGAACGCAGCGGCGGCCCGGGCTCACGCCGAGGATATTCTCCACGCGACGCCTTTCGCCCGTGCGGTGCGCGTCGTATCCGGGGATTACTCCCTCCTGGAGGACGCCGATGTGGTGATCCTCTGCTGCGGGGTGGGTCAGCGCCCGGGTGAGACGCGCCTTCAGCTGCTCGATCGCAATGCTGAGGTATTCTCTGCAGTGGTCGGGCAGGTGCTCCGCTACGCCAGGGAGCCCATCCTGCTCGTGGCGTCCAACCCGGTGGACATCATGACGCACGTGACGGTGAAGCTCTCGGGCCTGCCCCCGGAAAGAGTCATCGGGAGCGGCACCATCCTCGACACGGCGCGCTTCCGGGCGCTCCTCGGCGAGCATCTGGGCGTTTCGCCGAGCTCGATCCACGCCTATGTCCTGGGCGAGCACGGCGATTCGGAGGTGCTGGCCTGGTCGAGCGTCAAGATCGGCGGCATGCCCCTTGCGGATTTTGCAGGCCAGAAGGGCCGGCACCTCACCGAGGAGGTCGTCGCCGAAATCAGTGACGGCGTGCGCCATGCGGCCTACCGGATCATCGAGGGCAAGGGAGCCACCTATTTCGGGATCGGCGCCGGGCTCGCCCACATCGTCCAGGCCATCCGGGACGATGAACGGCGCATTCTCACGGTCTCGGGTCTGACGGGTGAGGTCGCGGGCTTCAAGGGAACGTGCCTGTCACTTCCCCGCCTGGTGGGGGCCGGGGGCATCCTGGACGAGTTCCGCCCCGATCTCTCCGCCGCAGAGGACGAGGATTTGAGGAGCAGCGCAGCCGTGCTCCGGCAGGTGTTCAGCGAGCTTCACCTCGACGGCCCGGGCCCGATGACTCAGCCATGACAGGTCGCAGAGGTACGGTGCATTTCCATTGGAAGGAAGAAGTCATGGACAGGAGCGGACTGTCGAAGGAACGCGAAGGAATGAACCGTCGGACCTTTCTCGGCATCGTGGGCGTTGCCGGGGCCACCCTGGCCGGTGCTGCGGTTGCCGGAGAGCAGGCTGCGAGAGAGGTCATCACAATCCGTGAGGTGAGCGCCGGCGAGGATGTCTTCGCGTACATCACCCGGATCAAGGGGGGCTTCGACCAGAGCTTCTATCAGCAGGTGATCGGGGCCGCGAATGAGTTCAAGGAAGGGGATGCGACCATCGGTGTGGGCGCCAGGGACGAGGCGACCCGGCAGAATGCCAGGACCCTCCTGGCTCACACGAAGATCAAGGACCTCTATGAGCACCCGCTCCTGGCGGACGACCTGCAGAGGCTGATCTGGAAGAGCACGGACCAGGCCCAGTACGAGAAGGTCAAGGATTGGACCATGGGGCAGCTCAAGGAATTCCTCCTCAACCGATCCGAGGTCGAGATCAAGGGAATCATGGGCGGACTCACCAGCGAGGCCATCGGCTGTGTGCCCAAGCTCATGACCAATGAAGAGCTCATCGAGATCGGGCAGAAGATCTTCAACCCCCTGCCGGGAACACAGATGGGGGCCAAGGGCTACATGGGTGCCCGCATTCAGCCCAATTCGCCGACCGACCATCCCGAGGACGTGGTCTGGCAGGTCTTCGATGCATTTGCCTACGCGACGGGCGACATCGTCATCGGGACGAACCCCGTGGACAGCCAGGTGAAGAGTGTGGCCGCCGTAGAAGAAGCCCTCAAGGACGTGGTCGACACGTTCAAGCTGCAGGACGTCATTCCCTGGTGCGTGCTGTCCCACATCGACGTCCAGGCGGAGGTCGCCCGGGCACACCCGGGAACCGTGGCTACCATGTTCCAGAGTCTTGCCGGGACGGATGACTGCAACAAGACCTTCGACGTCACGGTCGCAAAGATCCTGAAGTACGCGGAATCCAAGAAGGGAGAGCGATACGGGCTCTATTTCGAAACGGGCCAGGGATCCGAATTCACCAACGGGGCGGCCAACGGCGTGGACATGATGGTGCTCGAGTCCCGGAAATACGGCTTCTGCAGGGCCGTGGCCCAGGAGCTTGCCAAAGTGCAGCCCCGGGGTGCATGGCTCCACGTCAACGACGTGGCCGGGTTCATCGGGCCCGAGGTCTTCAGGACCCGGGAGCAGCTGGTGCGCTGCTGCCTGGAAGACATCGCCATGGGGAAGCTTCACGGGTTGACCATCGGTCTCGACATCTGTTCCACGCTGCACATGGAGGTCACCCTGGATGACCTGGACTGGTGCCAGGACCGGATCATGCCTGCCAATCCCGCCTACCTCATTGCGCTTCCCACCAAGAACGACCCCATGTTGAGCTATCTCACCACGTCGTTCCAGGACCACGTCCGGTTGAGGCAGAGATTCGGCTATAAGGTGAACGACGCCATGTGGGAATTTTACAGGCGCATCGGGATTGTGGACCAAGACGACCGGTACACCGAGCACTTCGGCGATCCCCTCTGGGTGTATTACCAGTACTGCCTGGCCAGAAGCGACAAGCGCTCGAGGGATGAGATCTATGCCGAAGGCCGGGGGATGATCAAAGAGGTCGAAGCGAGGGGCGTCGACATCGCCACCGGTCACGGCAGGGAGATCTGGGACTTGAACCCTCCCCTCGAGGCCAGGGTCAGGGCGCTCTACGAGGACGCCAAAGTGTCGCTCCGGGCCGAGCTCACGCCCGAGTTCACCGCGACTATCCCCAATGCCCTGTTCTTGAGCACCCTTTCCAGGGACCGCGACGACTACATCTCCCATCCGGCGACCGGCGAGAAGCTGAGCCCGCCATCCATCGCGGAGCTGGAGAAGTTCAGGGATTCCTGGGGAGCGAATCCTCCCAGGGGCCAGATCGTGATCTCCGACGGATTGAACGCCAGGGCCATCATGGATGAAGGACACCTGGCGCCCTACCTGGACGAGGTGAGGAGGTTGCTCGCGGAGGCGAACGTCCCCATGAGCGAGGCCAACATCGTGGTGACCGGCGGAAGGGTGCGGGCGGGTTACCGAAT
Source organism: uncultured Syntrophobacteraceae bacterium (assembly GCA_964557955.1). Taxonomy (GTDB): domain Bacteria; phylum Desulfobacterota; class Syntrophobacteria; order Syntrophobacterales; family Syntrophobacteraceae; genus JALOOX01. Next base: position 71,605 of record CAZLCS010000021.1, on the reverse strand, counting down.
CGGAGAGATACTGTTCGAGAAGTCGAATCCCAACGGTTTCCGAGGCATCCTTCACATCATTGGGGAACGGCCCGGAACCATGCATCACTCCTACTCGGTGTACATCACGGTGGTAAAGGGCAGGACGTGGGCTGAGAAGAGGATCGATCACGACATCACGAAGCTCGTGTGCAACATTGCCGATACGGCCCTCTCCCCGCAGGATGCGGCCAGGGAGACCATCACCATCATCCGGGAGCTCGTCGGAAAGAAAGTGAACGGCAGCCGGCGCCTGGACAACGCATGAGAGGACCATGATGCCCCTACCGCCCAACAAGACCAAGATCGTCTGCACCATCGGCCCGGCATCTGATTCAGCCGATGTGATGGAGAAGCTGCTGCTGGCCGGGATGAACGTGGCACGGCTCAATTTTTCCCATGGAAATTTTTCCGGACACAAGGAGGTAATCGAAAACCTGCGCGCAGCGGCGAGGGCCACCGGGCGCCGCATCGCCATCATGGCGGATCTTCCCGGCCCCAAGATGCGCATCGGGCAGTTTCTCTCGGAGCCCGTCGAGCTGAGGCCTGGGGATCTATTCACCCTCACCACGGAAGACATCACGGGCGATGCCGGGCGGGTCTCGGTCGCGTTCTCCCGCCTTCCCCGGGTGGTGAAGCCCGGCGACACACTTTACCTGAATGACGGCCTGATCCAGATCGTGGTCGAGCAAGTGCAGGGAAACGAGGTGCACTGCCGGGTCGGCGTCGGCGGAGAGCTGCGCTCGCGCAAAGGGCTCAACCTCCCGGACATCGACCTCGGCATCAGCGCCTTCACGGAACACGACCGCCAGTGCATGCAGTTTGCCCTTGAAAACGGCGTGGATGCCGTAAGCCAGTCCTTCGTCGAGAGCGCGGCGGACATTCATGCGGTGCGCGATGCGGCGGCCGCCCTGGGGTTTCAGCCCTTCGTCATCGCCAAAATCGAGCGTTCGAGGGCCCTCAAGAACCTGGACGAGATCATCACGGCGGCTGACGGGATCATGATCGCCCGGGGGGATCTCGGGGTTGAGCTGCCCATCGAACAGATTCCCGTGGTCCAGAAGCAGATCATGCGGAAGGCGAACATGTGGGCCAAGCCGGTGATCACGGCGACCCAGATGCTCGAATCCATGACTGCCAACCGGCGGCCCACCCGTGCGGAGGCGACCGATGTGGCCAATGCCATCCTCGACGGGACGGACGCCGTCATGCTTTCGGGGGAGTCGGCCATGGGGGACTACCCCGTCGATTCGGCGGCCATGCTGGCGAGCATCGCTGCAGCCATCGAACCGTATCGCACCATGATGAGCGCCAGGGACCTGTTCAGGGGCTTCGATCTCAAGGGCAAAGTGCCCCCGGCCAGGCTTATCGATGTGGGCGTTGAAACCGTCCTGGAGTACGCCGACCCCGCCGCCGTGTTCGTTCCCACCCGCAGCGGCGACACCGCGAGAAGCATAGCGCGGTTTCGCCTCCCCATCTGGATCGTGGCGGTCAGCTCACAGGAGTCTACGTGCCAGCGGCTTCAGTTCTCTTCGGGGGTCCATCCGGTTTGGGAGGCGGAGCACCCCAGATACTGGAAAGACTACATCACGGGATGGCTCGAGGCCAACGGTATCCAGGGAAGACTCGCCGTGGTGACCGAAGGTCCCTCCAGCGCACATCCGGACGGAAATCATCGTCTCGAGATTGTGGACCTGGGCCGGCAGGAATAAGGGCAAATGAGGCTGAGTCAAAATGGGTTCGAACGCTGCCTTTCCGGGTGGCGGGGAATGGGTTGCCTTGGACTGGGGACGAAGACGAGGAAGGGGAGAGAGAACGCAGGCATTGAGACTCACAGGGAGGATGATCGGAATGGGGAGGGGTTTGAAATGGGTGGGATGGATCATGGTTTCAGTCATCTCAGCGGGAAGCGCCTGGGCTCAGTCGGAGCCGGCCCTCCAGCTGCCTCCACCGGCGTCTGTCGAGGAGATCGTCACCCCCATGGAGTTCTCTTTCATGAAGAAGCCCCTCCGACCCCTGGTTACGGAATGGCTCAAAGAGCGGCTGGAAAACACGCACCCGTTCCTGCGGGATTCGAAGCTGACCCTGCACATTCGGAGTGGGTATTTCTTCGAGGAGCAGTTCGACAACAGCAAGAAAGAAGCGTGGGCGCTGGGCGGATGGCTGGAGTACCAATCGGGCTGGCTGTTCGATCACCTGGGGGTGGCATCGACCGTGTACACATCGCAGCCGCTCTACGCGCCGAAGGATCGGGACGGCACGATCATGCTCGAGCCCGGGCAGACCGGATTCACCGTCCTGGGGCAGCTTTACGGCAGGATCAAAATCTGGGAGGAAAACGAGTTCCGCTTCTTCCGACAGACCTACGACAACCCCTACATCAACAAGAACGACGGGAGGATGGTGCCTGACACCTTCGAGGGTTACACGTTTCGCGGTGCGCTGGGTGACGAGAAGTCGTGGGGCGCAGTGAAATACGTCGCCGGCTACGTGTCCAAGATCAAGGAGCGGAACGAGGACCAGTTCGTGTGGATGTCCGAGGATGCCGGGGCCGATGTGGCGCGGGGAACCATCATGGCGGGCGCGCTGTTCTCGAGAGGCCCATGGTCCGTGGGACCGGTTCCAGCATGAACGGCTCAAGGGACTTTCTGTTCGGTTCCGCTACGGCACGGTCCACGAATCCGGCGGGGAAGATATCCATCAGGTGCGCGGCTTTCTCAACTACGATCTGCCGCTGCTCTGATAAACTTCAATCTCCTGGTTTCAGGTTTCAGGTTGAGACTCGGAACCTGAAACCTCAAGCGATTGAAACCAGAGGGAGACATCCATGAAGCGAACAAGTGTTTAAAGCGTCTTGGGCGCAGTGCTGCTGCTGGTCCTGACGGGGCTCATCACAGGCCCTTCCGCGCAGGATCAGAAGCCGGCAGAGGATAAGACCCGGGCAGAGGCCATGTTTCTCCTCAAGTACATGGCCGAGTATCTTTCGGTAGCCAGGCAGCTACAGGTCAGGATCACAAGCGGATACGACGTGGTACGGTCGTCGGGTCAGAAGATCGAATTCCGGGAGGTCCGACAGGGGTCCCTGATTCGTCCGGCGAGGATGCGCATTGACGTGGAACGCGATGACGGCAGGAAATCGCTTGTCCTTTTCGAAGGGAACAACATCTGGTCCTTCGACCCGGGCCGAAAGGTCGTGGCCACTGCATCAAGACCCGGCGACATCGACGGCGCGGTGAAGTACTTTGTACGGGACCTGAAGATGCGTATCCCGCTGGCTTTGCTGTTCACGGCCAACCTGCCCGCGGAGGTGCAGCAAAGGGTGATGTCGGCGGAGATCGTGCAGCGCGTGACCCTCCTGGATGTCCCCTGCCTCCAGGTCGCAGCCCTGCTGTATGAACAGGGTTGAACCGAACGGGGAGATCTGTTGTCAGTGTGGGCCCAACTGCGATGCTGTTGAGATGGGCCCGGTCAGTTGAACTCAGCAGGCAGCATGGGGACGAGAGGAGGTTCACCAGTGGCCCGCGAGATCATCCGAACGGACGGAGCCGTTCTATACGCGAGAATCACCGGCTTGATGAAGCTCTCAGACCAGGAGGCCCTGCAGAAGGCCGGCGTGGGACTGATGGCCGAGGGTTCCAAGGTGCGGCTTCACGTCACCCTCGAGGATTTTCGGGGCTGGTGAAAAGGGGTGGACTGGGGTGATGTGGATTTTCTGACGGCACATGGCGATGACATCGCCAGGATCGCCGTCGTCGGCGATGCCCGGTGGAAGGACCAGATCCTTGCATTCCTTGGAAAGGGATTCAGGACCACGGAGATCGAGTTCTTTGCGGCCTCTTCAACGAAGGAAGCCGATCGGTGGGTTCATGAGTGATATCAATTCAGTGCGGTGCTGGATGTCGGAGAGTAGATTGAGATAGTCTTCAAATCCCTCCCGGACGGGGGCAGGGGAGTGCGTGGCTCAGTTGCTTTGGGCCACGCCCCTCATCCCGTGAGGAGGTTGTGTGTTGAACCAGTCAGGATTTTCCGCCGTGGGCTGACAGCGGCCGAAGGAGCTCGGATATGGCCCTCGTACGTTTCAACAGAGCTGCATGCATCGTTCTCCTCGGATGCTTTCTCCTCGCAATCCCTGTGACGGGCTGGGCGCAGTTCCCCGGGAAAGTGAAAGCGAAGGCCCCCCCCAAGGAAGACAAAATCCCAGCAGACCTCGCTCCCGGCCAGGTGGACGGCTACCTTGCCGGCCTCACCGACGAGCAGGCCAGAAAGCTGTTCGCCGCCGAGCTCAAGAAAAAGGCCGCCGCCAGGTCCGAAAAAGAAGCCGGGGGACGGATTGGTCAGGAAACAAGGGGGATTGCCGGGGCTTTCTTTGCGGCGCAGGGGGCGCTCCTTGCCCTTTCGGACCAACTGGGCCGGATCATCGAGGGAGCGCAAACCTCGGCGGAAACCGATGTGTGGGAGAAACTGGTCGGAGGGAAGGGGGCCAATGCATTCCTGATAGCCATGGGCTGGATCGTCCTCATCGTTCTCGTGGGCTGGGCCGCGGAAAGACTGCTTCTGAGGAAATCCGAAAAGATCAGCAGCGAGCTTCTCAAGCAAATCCCGGGCGGGGGATGGGAAAAGACCGGCCTCTTCCTGTCCAGGCTGATTCGGAACGGCCTTGGGTTCGGCATCTATGTGCTGGTCACCTTCTCTGGCTGCTTCATCCTGTACAACCAGGGCCAGACCGCCTACCTCGTCTCCAGCGCTGTCATTTTGACCTATTATTTCCGGCTCATCCAGCTTGCGGCCCGGCTGATCGCTTCTCCCAGTGCCCCTGAGCTGCGGCTGGTCATCATGTCGGATGCCGATGCCCGTTTTCTCTACAAGTGGATCGTCGGAATCAGCGCGGCGGTGATTCCCGGGTCGGCCCTGGCCCTGGCCCTGCAGAAGTCCGGGGCAAGCCGTGAGCTGTTCCTGTTCGTCTATTCCACGGCCGGCCCCATCGTGAGCATCCTGCTCGCCGTGATGATCTGGCGGGTACGGCAACGTGTGGCGAGGGCCATCTGCCCGCTCGGAGAGCCGGGCTCCATCCCGGGGTGGCTGCTTCGCCAGCGGTGCGCCGACGTCTGGCACATCCCCGCCATCCTCCTGGCGCTGGGGGTGGGTATACACTGGTGGGCCAAGGTCCTCATCCACGCGGATGCAACCATTATGAGGCTCATCCTGAGCCTCTTCCTCGTTCCCCTTTGCATCGGGATGGATCAGTGGCTGCAGCAGATGCTCACCCGGTTGGGCGGGAAGCCCCGGGAAGTGATCGATCTCTCTCCGTCGGAGGAAGGCGAAGAGGCGGAAACGGGGGAGCCTGCAGCGGTGGCTCCTGCTCGCCGGGAGAGAAGCCCGGGGATGGACGTGAGCATCTACTTCCCGCTGATTCGCAAGACGTTCCGGACGGTGCTCCTGGTCTTCCTCTTTTTTGGGGCCATGGAGCTCTGGGACATCGATTTCGACATCGGGTGGATTTTCGCCAGGAGCGTCCTCGGCGTCATCATTGCCCTTCTTCTCGGGTTGATTGTCTGGGAGGTGGTCAAGGCCCGCATCGACCGCAGGCTTCAAGAGGAGATGCCTTTTCAGAGCGATGAAGCCGAGGAGGGGGGCTCCGGGGGCTCCCGAAGCGGGACGCTTCTTATGCTGCTCCGGAAATTCATCCTGGTCTTCCTCTTTGTGGTGGTCGGCTTCAGCATCCTGGCCTCCCTGGGGGTCAACATCGCGCCCCTCCTCGCCGGCGCCGGGGTGGTCGGCCTGGCCATCGGCTTCGGGTCTCAGACCCTGGTGAAGGACATCATTTCGGGGGTCTTCTTTCTCATCGACGACGCTTTCCGGGTAGGGGACTACGTGGAAGCGGGGACCGCCAAGGGCACGGTGGAGCACATTTCCCTCCGCTCCCTCCGGCTGCGGCACCCCCGGGGCCAGATCTTCGTGGTGCCCTTCGGTGATCTCAAGTTGGTGAAGAACTTCACCCGCGACTACATCATCGAAAAGCTCGATGTCAGGGTGCCATTCGACACGGACCCGGACGTGATCCGCAAGATCGTCAAGAAGATCAACAAGGAGATCCGGGCGAACGAGGAGTATGCGGGCTTCCTGTTGAGCGACATCAAATCGGCCGGTGTGCGGGGCCTGGACGACTCGGCCATGATCATCCGGGTGAAGTTCAAGTGCATTCCCGGCGAGCAGTTCATCCTTCGCCGCGAGGTCTTCCACAAGATTCAGAAAGCCTTCAAGGAGAAGGGCATCGAGTTTGCCGATCGCAAGGTGACCGTCTACGTGCCACCACTGCCGGCAACGGCTGGCGGGCCCGCGCCTTCGGGGCAGGCGCGCGTGTCGCATGAGGCGGTCGGCGCTGCCGCAGCCGCCGCCATCATGCAGGCCGAGGCGGAAGCCCTGGCCAAGGCGGCGGGAGAGAAGAAATCCGATTAGGCTCGGGCCTGGGGCAGAGGGCAATGATGTTGACTCAAGCTCATTGTTCATGCCTGGAGGGTGCCATGGGCTAAGTACAGTTTCACAGAAGAGTATGTCCGTTTTCACCGCGTCATGCCGGCAGTCTTTTGGCCGGCATCCAGTTTCTTTTGTGGATTCCGCCTTGAAGACTGCCGGAATGACGACTCGAGAGGTGGACACTCTATTGTGTTGGCCTGTACTGAGCGTAGCTCGCCCATGCGTGACTTCTCCACCACGGGCAAGCTTCGCTTGGCCCGTGCCCACCCCCCTTAAGTCAACTCCCATGGGCTGGCGCCCGCAAAGAAGGATGAAAAGGGAGTCCACTTTTCAGACAAACGGCATTGGGGGCAGAGGGTAGACATGCCGAGAGCATGGTCCTTCATCGTGGAGCTGCTGTTGGTCTTCGAAACTGGGTCCATTCTTGAAGCGAGGTCTGTCGAAGAACCTGCACCACGGGAGTTTTCCTGGACGCCGTCGCCGTGTTGATCACGCGCTCGGCCTGCGTCTCACCGCTTCTCATCTCGCTTCCTTTCGAGATATTTCAGGTCATTTCATCCGCCCAAGGTGTGTGTGCTGCCATTGAGAAATGACTTCATGCCGCCTCCGTCCCGCAAAACCATTTCCCACCGCATTTTCCTGCGTCGCATGAGATCCCTCCGCGCCGGATTCAATGTCTACGGCGCCAGGGTACCGGGTGTAGCCCAGTAGTCATTCAGGCCAATGGAATGAAAGCCGATGAATGGCTCATATCAGGACAGCGCGGGCGACTCGTGAGCGCATGCAGAGATGGATTGTTTGAACGGACTTCCGGGGATTCAAGCCAGAGAAGGAGAAAAGCCAAATGGAACAAGTTGTCGTTTTTCGGCGAATATCGCGTGTACTACGCTGGCTCGTTGCTCTTGCGGTCATTCTTTCATGGCCGGTGCCGGCTTCTGCCGAGGCTTCCCACACGCCCAGGGCCGGCTCGGCGGAGCGCAAGGCGGTCTGCGATGCCATGCGCGATTTTGTGAAGGCCTACCGGGCTCCCAGGGGGATCCTGTTCATGGTCGATCAAATGAGGGTCATGGGGCGGTACTGCTACTTCGAAGGATACGCCGTGTACGAGGATGGCAGCGCGGTGCCGGAGACGATCCTTCCCGACGTCGTTTACCAGGTCTTTCTCAAGAAGAGTGACAAGGGGTGGAGGGTTCTTCTCGATCTCACGAGGACGGATGTTCCCTCGGATGCGGAAGCCAGGGAGCTGAGGCGGGCCTTTCCGCCTGAAATACCTCGCCAGATCATTCCTCCGTTCTGGAGGGAGTTGTTGAGGCTCTGAAAAGGCTGGAGGACACGGGCGGGGGTCAATACGAGCCTTCGGGAACCCTGTAGCATCAGAAAGTGCACTGCCGGCCTTAAGCTGACTCTGCCCGGCGTCCATGCGTTCGCCGGGCAGAGCTCCATCCAATGCCATCCAATGAAGGCAGGCAGGTTGCTGCAAGGGATGAGTCCTCCAGTTGAAGCCTCTGGACTACTCCTGCGATTCGATCCGGATTGCGCTGAGTCGCACCCTGTCCGCCTGCGATTCAAAGCTCAGGCGAAGGTGTCCGTCCTGGACCGCTGCGAGGAAAGGGACCTCACAGGGCGCGCCGTCTCCAACGATGGAGCCTGTGTCAAAGCTGGAGAGCACTTCCTGGTCCTGGACCCTGACATGGAAGGGGTGTCCGCTTTCCCCGTCGATGCTGAGCCCACCGATCTTCAGAGTGACAAGGTAGACGCCGTCGGGCAGGGGAATGTCGTAGGTGAAATCGCCCGAGCGCCAGCCTGCCAGAAGGTCGGCGTCGTCGGTCCTCTCCGGGAGGGCGGGGGATGACTGAGTCTGCCCACCGGAACCGAACGCGTCGTGCTCGTACACGAATCCCGCTGTATCCACGAAGAGTCTCCCACCTGCGTTAACCCCGTAGCTCATTCCACTTTCCAGCCTCTCCACGAGAAGAGCGCTCAACTTTGCCTGATCCAAGTCGGCCTTGAAGCCGATGTTCAGCGCACCGTCGCTCACCTGGACCGGCAGGCGGATGTCGTAGGCACGGTTTCCGCCCGCAGCGGCGTAGAGGTCCAGATCGCTGAGAATCTCCCGGCCTTCGAAGGTTACGTCCATAAGGCGCCGCTCAGGGGCCTTCCAATGGGTCTCCGCCAGTTTCAGAGTGACGAGGTAATGCCCGTTGCCGACGGGAATGTCATATGAGAACTCCCCCCTGCGCTCGCTTTGATAGAGCACATCGTCCTCGGTCTCGCTGATATGGGCAGCCGACCGGGCAGCCCGCCCGCCCGAATAATGGCTGTCCGCCTGATAATGGATTCCCCTGCAGTCCACATATTCAGGTCCCCCCGCATTGACGGCGAAGACCACGGGGTTGGAAGCTCCCAAGTCGATGGAAACGCTGGCGACGTTCGAGTCCAGTCGACCGTCATTCACCTTGAAACGGAATGAATCCTCACCGGAGCTGCCGGCGTGAGGAGTGTAGACAAAAGCCCCCGTGGCCGGATTGGTCAGGGAAAGGGTCCCCTTGGATGGCTGCCGGGTGACGAGGTATTCCAGGGGGTCTCCGTCCGGGTCGACGGCATTCATGGCTGCGGCAACCGCGACCCCGCCCTGAGATGAATAGGCGGAATGGATGGCGTTGGGAGGGGTGTTGGTGTCCAACACCTGCACGGTCACCGTGGTCGGAGCCGATTTGAGCCGCCCGTCGCCGGCCCTGTAGGTGAAAGTATCGGTGCCGTTGAAGCGTCTTCTGGGTGTGTACTGGATGGTTGTCTTCCCGATGATCCTCACGCGGCCATTTCGACCCCGCTTCACGGATTTGACGGTCAGAGGGTCTCCGTCCGGGTCCGAGTCGTTGGCAAGGACATCGATGATGATGGGGGTCCTCTGGTTCGTGACGGCCATGTCTTCCACAGCAACGGGAGGATCGTTCACGGCAGCGATGTTGAGAGTTATCGTCGCGATGTTGGAGTCCGTTTGCGAGTCTGAAGCTTTGAAGGTGAAGCTGTCGGTTCCGAAGGCGTTTGGAAAGGGAACGTACCGGAATGAACCCGAGAAGGCGTCGATCAACGTCACCACTCCAAGGGTCGGACCCGATACGATGCTGAAGGTCAAGCCATCCCCGTCCGGATCGCTCGCCTGCAGAGTGGCGGTCGCTTCTCCGTCTTCTTTGAGATTCAGCGTGGCGCTGCCGGCAACGGGCGCGCTGTTGTCTCCGAGGATGGGGACCGTGTAGGAGATTTCTTCGGAGTAGTCGCTCTGGTTCCCTTTGGCGTCGTAGGCAGCTGCCGCAAAGTAGTAAGTCCAGCCGCGACGGATGTCGGAGAGGGTGCAGGAGGACTCGCCGCCGGCGTCGACCACCTTGGAATAGTTGCCGCTGCTTTGGCCGTAGAAGAGCTTGTATCCGGTGACCCGGGAATCCGGGCTGGGCTGCCAGCCGACCTTCAGAGTGATCGCAAGGCATTGGGTTGCCAGGAGAGAGAAGAAAAAGGTCAGAGCAAACACCAGGGTCTTGAACTGGCGGCTGGAAAGTGTGGAAAGAAGCCTGGTACGTTGGTAGAGCGGCATTGGATGGCACCTCCTGCAGACATGAGGGCACACCTGCAGGAGGTTCAGGAATGATTTTACCCGCCAGGCAGCCCTGCGACCATGTCCCTCGCTGTAAGGGGTTTAGGCCAGTAGCTTTCTGCCCCACCCTTTCGGATGGTTTAGCCTTGTCAGACGGTTCTCGACCGACGAATCTCAAGTTGTGCTGTCACTGATAAGCAATGAATATGCCAATTTGTGTAAATCCAGGAATGGCGCGATTCTATGGGTCTTTTCAGAGAGATGACAAGCATGCGCAGCCGAGGCCTTCTTCGACTCGCTCCAAGCTGAAAGGGTCCGAGAGGCACGAGGAAGCCAGCGGAGAAAGGAGGGGTCCGGGACCGGTACGGGGTCCGGGAAGAGAGGGTATATCGGTAAATATTTAATGATAACAAAAGAATAGCATAGCCCTGTTCCACGGTTCCCGGGTGCGGAAGGGACCGCTCCGGGCATGTTGGCAAAAGATTCCCGCAGCTCGGCAGGATTTTCTGCGATGCCAGTTTGTGCTGGATAAGGATGATTGCCAGAAGTCCCGTGTCGCTCAGATCAGGTCGAAATCAAACTCCGCCACAACCGGCGCATGATCGGACTCGGGGAACAGAATGTCCGTCCTGAACGCTCCGGATTCATCGGGCAGGACTTCGTTGTGAATCTCCGCCCCTCGGAATCTGCTCAGCAAGGCCCTGGAGACGAAGACGTGGTCCAGCATCTGCCCGCGCCCCAGGTGGAGGAGTGAATAGCGGGAGGAGTCGGGTATGTTGTTCTCACAGGGAATCATCACTCTGGGTGCATGTGCGGGATTACCGGTTTCTTCAACAGGTCCGCAGATGGTCTTGACCGGGACTTCGTCCGTTTCCGCATTGAAATCGCCGCAGATGGATATCAGGGAATCCAGCCCCTGCTGGTCGAATATCCGGTCGATGAGCAGCCTGGCCTGGAGCGCCTGCCCAACCCGTTTCATGGAAGACATGTAACTGCCCTCGGCCCACCCCGAGACACTCTTCCACGTATAATTGTCCACTTTCTGTCCGCGAATGTTAGAGGCGAGCTTGGACTTCAGATGAACGTTGATGAGGTGGAGGGTTCCCCCCCGGCCCAGGTCGATTCGGGTGTAGAGCAGGGGGCGTTCCCACTCCAGAGGGCGTGCCGCATCGTCAGGGGGATCCGCCGTGGCCATCTGATAGCGTGGACGCGGTCCGGAACTGTCTCGAATGATCTCGATGTCCGTGATGGGGAACCTCGAGAGCGTCACAAGGTTTCGGACATCGTAGAGCTGGCCGGTTGCAGTCAACGTGGTCTTGCGATGGAATGTCCTGTAGCCGGTTTGATCCAGAAGTGCTTCGAGAGCTGCCAGGTTTCGAGAGCCCGAACCTCCCTGGCTGTGCACTTCCTGCAGGCAGAGGATGTCGGCGCGCAAACGCTCCAGCTGCGGCCTCATGATGCGGATGCGATCCTCCAGCCTGGGTTTGACATCCACACCATCATCCAGGTTTTCGAGATTGAAGGTAGCGATACGTAACGGCATGGTCTTCCTCCTCGTGACACTCTTTCGGGGTCGTCTTTCTACACTGCGCAATAAGCGTAACCAGTGTGCGCAAGAATCGTAACCATTCCGGGAAAAGGAAAGGCAAGAACAGAAAAAACTGTTGAATATCAATGTCTTGTGGCGTGGCACACCCATTGCTCATAGCGGCTTCGTGTTTGGTGATTCGGAGATCACGAGACCCCGCCTCGCGGGGTCCATCCCATGCAACCTGCATCAATAGAATGAGGGACCTATGACCCCCCCAGTCAGTGGAAATGCCTGTGAGCTGCAGTTGGACGACGCCAGCGAAAAGACGGAGTCCGGAGAGGGAGAATTGGAGACACTTGTCACTGCCCGTTCGGCTGAAGCCGGCGTCGTGAGGCCGGCCTTCACCAAGAACGAGACCTTGTCCCGTGGGATTTCGACCCATGACGACCCCGCATCCGGCGAACGAACGGCCAGGCTGTTCCGCATCAAGCCCGACGTTCCCGCGGAATTGCCGGCGGTGCTTCCGAGCGTTTCGACTCCCAGCAACGTCGCCGAGTTCTACCTCGCTCCTCCCCGGGCCATCCCCGTGGTGGAAGGTGTGCGCCCGCGCGTGGCCGGCAAGTTCCTGTTCGTAGGGGATGAGAAATTCTACATCCGCGGCGTGACCTACGGTCCCTTCCGACCCGACGAGGAAGGATGCGAATATCACACGCCCGAGCAGGTGGAGCAGGACTTCGAGCTCATGGCCCGCTACGGCATCAACTCCGTGAGAACGTACACGGTTCCCCCCCGATGGCTGCTCGATATTGCCCAGAAGCACGGCCTCCGCGTGATGGTCGGCCTTCCCTGGGAAGAACATATCACATTCCTCGACAATCGCAAGCTGGCTCAGGACATCGAGCGGCGGGTGCGCGAGGGGGTGCGGGCCTGCTCCGGGCATCCGGCTCTCCTGGCCTTCACCATCGGCAACGAAATCCCGGCCACCATCGTGCGCTGGTTTGGCCGCCACCGTATCGAGGCCTTCCTGGAGAGGCTGTATAAGGCTGCCAAGGCCGAGGACCCCGACGCCCTGGTGACTTATGTGAACTTCCCGACCACCGAGTACCTGGAGCTTCCTTTCGTCGATTTCGTGTCCTTCAACGTGTACCTGGAAACGCGGGAGAAACTGGAAGGCTACCTGGCGCGCCTCCAGAACCTTGCCGGGGACCGACCGCTGCTCATGGCGGAAGTCGGGTTGGACAGCATGCGCAACGGCGAGGACAAGCAGGCCGAGACACTCGTCTGGCAGATTCGCAGCACCTTTGCATCGGGCTGCTCGGGGGTCTTCATATTCTCCTGGACCGACGAATGGCACCGGGGAGGATTCGACATCGAGGATTGGGGATTCGGTGTCACCGACCGGAATCGGAATCCCAAGAAGTCCCTGGAATCCCTGCGCAAGGCATTCGCCGAGGTGCCCTATCAGCCGGATCTCGCCTGGCCGAGCATCTCCGTCGTCGTCTGCACCTACAACGGCTCCCGGACCATTCGGGACACCCTGGAGGGACTCCGGAAGCTCGAATATCCCAACTACGAAGTCATCATTGTGAATGACGGCTCCAGGGATAAGACCGCGGAGATCGTGCAGGAATATCCGTTCCGCGTGATCACGACGGAAAACCGCGGCCTCAGCAGCGCCCGCAACACGGGGTGGCAGGCCGCCAGGGGCGAGATCGTGGCCTACATCGATGACGATGCCACGCCCGATCCCCACTGGCTGACGTACCTGGCCGCCACTTTTCTCAGCACGAGCCATGTGGGAGTGGGCGGCCCCAATCTTCCGCCCCCCAACGACGGGGCGGTCGCCGAGTGTGTTTCCAACTCGCCCGGTGGTCCCGTGCACGTTCTGCTGACGGACACCCTGGCCGAGCACATCCCCGGCTGCAACATGGCGTTCCGCAGGTCGGCACTGGAAGCCATCGGCGGCTTCGACCACCAGTTCAGGATCGCGGGAGATGACGTGGACGTCTGCTGGCGACTCCAGGCTAGAGGGTGGACGCTGGGGTTCAACCCGGCCGCCATGGTCTGGCACCACCGGAGGAATTCGGTCAAGACCTACTGGAAGCAGCAGTTGAACTACGGCAAGGCCGAGGCGGACCTGGAGAAGAAGTGGCCGGAGAAGTACAACGCCGCAGGGCACGTCCCCTGGGCCGGGCGCGTCTATTTCAAAGGATTCGAGCAGCTGCTGGGCTTCTTCCGGGGCCGGGTGTACCAGGGTACGTGGGGAAGCGCCCTCTTCCAGTCCATCTACCAGCCGGCGCCGAGCGTGCTCTGGTCGCTCCCCATGATGCCCGAGTGGTACGTGGTGGTGGCGGCTCTCTCCGTGATTTCGGCCCTGGGCCTCGAGTGGTCGCCGCTCCTGGCGGCGCTGCCCCTCCTGGTCGTGGCCGCGGTGCTGCCCGTGGTCCACGCCGTGTCGTGTGCCTGGCGGGTGGATTTTCCCGAAAAGATCTACAGCCGGAAGGAGAGGCTGAAAATGCGGTTCCTCACGGCGGCCATGCACATGTTCCAGCCCCTGGCCCGGCTGGTGGGCCGCATGAAGCTGGGGCTCACCCCGTGGCGGCAGTGCGTGGTGTCCGGCATTGCCATGCCTTGGCCCATTCCCAGGAACTTCACCGTGTGGAGCGAGGAATGGCGTTCTTCCATCGATTGGCTGGAGAACCTCGAGTCCGGTCTCAAGGGGCTGCGGGGGGTGGTGAGCCGCGGTGGGGATTATGACCGCTGGGATCTCGAGATGCGTGGCGGCCTGCTGGGCTCGGCCCGGGTCCTCATGGCCGTGGAGGAGCATGGGGGCGGAAAGCAGCTGGTGAGGTTCAAGGCATGGCCGAGGTGCTCGGCGGCCGGCTATGTCTTCGCCATCATCTTCGCGGCCCTGGCCGCCGGCGCCGCCGCCGCCCAGGCCTGGGTGGCCTTCGGGGTCTTGAACTTCATAGCCCTACTCGCCGTCATGCGCATGTTCGTCGAGTGCGGATCGGCCATGTCCGGCATCAACCGCGTGCTCAACCCGTCGGGTGAAAAGCAGAAGAAATGATCGGCCCGGGTCCCTCCCACTCCGGCGGGAGGGAAGTCCCAAGTGAAGAAAGCTCCTCCCTGAAGCGGGGAGGAGCTTTCTTATTTCCGGAAACGCGCTGAGATCACACCTTGTCAGACGTGCAGGTCATCCCGTCCACTCGCCCTTCTCATTCATGGGCTCACGTTTGCGCTTCGACCAGGCGGTAAGCTCGCATGCGAGAATGCGTGCTCTCCCGCCAACCGTTTCAACCGCGAAAGAGCGGCTTGTCCGTTTTCCTTCCAGATCATTCACTGTGTCGGCTGCGGCAGGTTTTTTTGAGACGGAATCACATCTTCTTCGATTCCACCGGCTTGAGATCCGCTCCGCAGACGCACTTCCCGGGGTTCTGGCTGATCATGTCGCAGTCGCAGCCGGGACCGCAGGCGCACGTGTACTTGCCCGTCGTGCTGAACGCTCTCTCCTTGCCGCCGACCATCACCATGGCCTTGTCCTTCTCGACCTTGGTGACTTTACCTTTGACCATGTCGGCGCCGCAGGTGCATTTGCCTTCCTTTCTGGCCATGGTGTCGCACGGGCACTTCTCGCCGCAGTTGCACACGTACACTTCGTCGCCGACCTTCAGGCTCATTTTGCCTTCATGACTGCCGGCCATTGCAGCGGAAAATGCCACCAGGGTAAAAAGAACCATTGTTGCTGCCGAAAGTACCTTTCTCATGGAACAGCTCCTCCTTGAAAGGGCGGCAGCACCGGATTCGAAAACCTGCATTGCCCTTCGACCGCTTCCCAGGAAGGTGCTCACGCCTCTTTCACGTTGAAGCTCACTTCGAGAAAAACGGCATGAAGTCATCTGACAAGATCTTTCTTAAGCACTGAAGAGCCCCGAAGCAACGTGGGATTCACCGCGGGGAAAGACATCCTGGGAGGACCGGTTTAGTATACGCCCACGAGCCGTGAAAACCTTGTCGACTCAGCTCTCACTCGATGCAAAGCAAATGCGAAGCCGGCTGGAACTCTCTTCATCCCTTCTTTCTCCCACCTTCCTTCCTGTCACACGGCTCGATGACAGGCCTTTGCCAGGATGAGTCCGGTTCATCACGGACGGACCCTTTCTGCATTGATATCATTACAGCAATAGAGTTTGACGCAGGCTGGAGATTCCATTATTCAATGGCAGAAGTTGAGCTGGCGCGGTCTGAAGGCTGCGGTCACCCGGAACCATCCCACTCCGGCAGGAACCAGACTCGCACTCATTTCAAAGGAGGTCTGTCCTGCGTCTTTTCCTGATCAGTTTTGAATGATGGAAGCATTTGAAGCGTCGCAAACGGAAGGGGGCACGCCATGGTGGCGCATTTCAAAAGCAGCGGTCCGGGCCGTGAAGCACGGCTCGCCTCCCCCATCACCTTCAGGGTGTTCCTGGCTTCGCCGGGCGACGTCCGGGACGAGCGCAATCTCGCGCGGCAGGCCATCGAACAGGTGCGGCTCGAGCGGGCCTTCCGGGGTCGTCTGAACCTCGAGTGCTTCGCCTGGGACCAGCCCGGCGTCGCGGTGGCCATGGACGCCGGCCTCACACCCCAGGAAGCCATCGCCCGTGGGTTCCCCAAGCCGTCCGAGTGCGATCTCGTAGTGGTGATCTTCTGGTCGCGCATGGGAACGCCCCTGCCTCCCGAGTACGTCAAGCCGGACGGCACCCGCTATCTTTCAGGCACGGAATGGGAGTACCAGGATGCTCTCGGTGTGGCCCGGCGATCGGGGCGTCCCGCCATCTGGCTCTATCGCCGCACCAAGACTCCCCAGCTGCTCTTGACTGACGACCGGCTGGATGAAAAGCGAGCGCAATGGCAGCTGGTCGACGCCTTTTTCGGGGGCTTTGTGGGCAATGACCGCTCGTTGATCGGCGGGGTAAACTCCTACGAGACCGCCGATGATTTCAGAAGGCAGTTCGAGCTGCATCTGAGGGACCATTTGTATGCGGTTCTGGAGCCGTTGATGAGGGTCGAAGCTCCGGGCACGGATTCCCAAACCGATAGCTGGAGCGATGTGGAGAGTCCTGAGACCGCTCTCTGGACGGATGCTCCTTACCCCGGCCTCGAGGCCTTCAAGCCCGAGCAGGCGCCCATCTTCTTCGGTCGCGGGATGGAGGTCGATCAGCTCCTGGAGCTCCTGCGAGCCCCTGAAACGCGCTTCATCGCCGTTGTGGGCGCCTCGGGGTCCGGTAAGTCCTCCCTCGTGGCCGCAGGACTCATTCCGCGCCTCCGGGCCGGCGCCTTGCCCGGAAGCTCAAACTGGGTCGACATCACCTTCAAGCCCGGGGAGCGCGGGAATGATCCCTTCCTGGCGCTGGCGTACGCACTGAAATCGGCGCTCGGCTCGACGGGCCAGCGCGAGGAGGACCTCGCCCGGGAGCTTCAGTCTGAAGCGGGTCGCTTTGAAACATGTGTCGCCGACTTGCTGGCCCGCCGGCCGAAAACGGCCGAGTTCCTGCTGGTGGTGGACCAGATGGAGGAGGTTTTCTCGCTGGTTGCCGCGGAGCGGCGGGACGCATTCCTCGCTCTCCTGGATGCGATGGTGAAAACCGAGCGGGTCCGCGTGGTGGTGACGCTTCGCAGGGACTTTCTGTCGGCTGCCCTCGACCTGCCGGCCCTGGCCGGTGTCCTGGGAGGACGCGGGTTCTTTCCGGTTTCGGCGCCAGGTCCCCTGGCCCTTGCCGAGATGATTCTCCGCCCCGCGCGCATGGCGGGAATCGAGATCAAACAGGATTTGTGCAAGCGTATTCTGGAGGACACGGGGACCGGGCCCGGGGCCCTGGCGCTGATGGCCTTCACGTTGAATGAGCTCTATCGCCTGGCAGGAGGGTCGCCGGAGATCACTCTGGACCATTACAAAACGCTGGGTGGGGTCTCCGCCGCCATCGAGGTGCAGGCCGAGCGGGCCGTCAAGGAGCATCTGCATGGGGGCGACGGTGCATTGCAGGCCTTGTTTCGGGACCTGGTCGGAGTGAATGACGAGGGTGTCGCGACGCGTCGCCGAACGCACCTTCATGACATCCGCGGCAGAGACCCGGCCAAGGTGCGGCTGGTGGAGTCCCTGGTCAAAGCCAGGATCCTGGTGGCCGACGACGAGCGCCGGGAGGAGGCTGGGGGCCAGGTTGACCGGGGGGAGTCCGCGCTGAGCGACATGGCCGTGGTCGAGGTGGCCCACGAGGCCGTGCTGAGCGCATGGGGGCGCCTGGCCGACTGGGTTCATGCCAACGACCGGCAGCTCCAGGTGTGCCGCGAGATGACCCGGGCTGCGAAGTCCTGGCACAGGGAGGGCAAGCCGCCCTTTCGATACCTGCCCGACCGGGCCGCGCTCAAGCAGTACCGGAAGGTCCCGGGCGAATGCCTGTCACGTGAGGATGAAGTCCTGGTTCAACCGTTCATGTGTGCGGCGGGACGGAGGCAGTGGCTCTGGCGCGGTTTTTTTGCCGGCGTTCTGCTGCTCGTCACCTTCCTGGGGGTCCACATCTGGCTGCAGAACAAGAGAGCGAACTGGAACATACTGCGCATTTGGACCATGGCCAGGGTGGGGCTCTACCAGGGACCCCGCATGGAGCGGATACCGGCGGGGGAGTTTATCATGGGTGGGAGCGCAGCCGAGTGTGACAAGAACCCGGAATCTGAAGAATGCCCGCGCCATTCGGTCGCGATAAGCTCATTCTATATAGGCAAGTACGAGATCACCATCGATGAGTATTCAGCGTATTTGCTGGATAAGGGCAAGGATTTGCCACGGGAAAAACCGGGAGGGACCTGGTGGTCCTGCCCGTTCCCAGTACCCGAGGTCAGTTGGGACGATGCCCAAAGCTACTGTCAATGGGTTTCTGAAAGGACCGGGGCGAAATTCCGACTCCCGACGGAGGCGGAGTGGGAGTATGCGGCACGGGGGCGCAGTGACAAGGAATATTGGTGGGGTGACAATCCCCGCGAAGAGGGCAAGGTTTGGGCGAACTGTGCCAATTGTGGCAGTGAGTTTGATGGCAAAGGACCAGCACCGGTGGGTTCCTTCCCTCCCAATGGTTACCGGCTTCATGACATGCATGGGAATGTCAGGGAGTGGTGTGAGGATTGGTATGCACCTGACTATTATCTGAATAGTCCTGAGAAAGACCCTTCTGGTCCTGAAGCAGGCACGTACCGAGTTGTGCGCGGCGGCGGCTGGAGCAACGATGCGGGCAACTGCCGGTCGGCGTATCGCCTCAACAACCGCCCGCCCGGCCTCCGCGTCCCCTATGTTGGCTTCCGCCTCTCCAGGTCCGTTGCCCTTGGCCCTTAAGCCCTTGGGTTTTGGCCCTGTTTTTTTGGGTTTGGGTCCTGGTTCTTGATGCTCGGCTTTGATTTCGGGTTTTGCTCTTGGTTTTTGGTTTTGCGTTTTGCTCTTGGTCCCGGGGTGGCCGGTGCGGAGGGAGCCCGGGACGCCGAGGCGGCAGCCGGCGGCCCGGAAGCGACCGGAGCGCCCCGGGCCTCGCCAACATCGCCCATGCGGCTGAACCAGGCCCCCCGACCTGCATCCGATGGGGTGCCACGGGCCGAGTGAAGCTTGCCCGTGTTCGCCCCGGGGCATTAAAGCTCCACAGAACGAGATGTCCCTTTCGTCACTCGTCATGCCGGCGGTCTTTTAGCCGGCATCCAGTTCCTTTCCGTGGATCCTAACCAAGGGCCGGCTTGGGGAATGCCGTGTCTGTGATATTCCCGGAGGGGATAAACCCGTCCCCTATGAGAACCTCCCGGGTGGTGTTCGTAGGGGCGGGGTTTATCCCCGCCTGAGCCTGCCATGAGGCGGCAACCTGGATTTCCCAAACAGACTCCAAGAGACTGCCGCAATGACGATTCGAGTGGTGGACACTCTATCGTGTTTATTGCGTCGAGTTGTACTGACCGAAGCGTGCCCGTGCCGGGCCGCATGCTCCCAAACCCGGGGAGCACGGGCAAGCTTCGCTTGGCCCGCGGCACCCGGTATTCTCGGTCAGACTCTTGGAGGACATACGCAGTGTTCGTAGGCAGAAGCGGCTCGGAAGGAACATATTGGGTCGTGAGTGCCCTTTCGTTTTGTGTGGGACTTTGTTAATTATACAGCTAGTTTTCAGCTGCCTGGGAGGTGAGGTATGGGCGAAACCGGTAACCTGGAAAGGCTCCTGGAGTTGGCGGGACAACTCTCGGTAAGAGATAAGATTAGACTCATCAAGCTCCTTGCCCCGCAGATCGAGCGTGACCTGAAACACTGTATGCCGGCTCAACGCCGGTCTTTGCGTGGTCTCTGGCGTGGACTCGACCTGTCTGAAGACGACATCGCAGAAGCCCGTCGGGAGATATGGAATGAATTTCCTCGCGAGGACTTTTGATGACTGATTTTGTGTCCGACACCCATGCGCTGGTCTGGTATCTCGAGGACAGCCCCCGTTTGAGCTCTGCAGCAAGAGAGTGTTTTGATGCCTGTGATCGCGGAGAATGCGTCATCAACGTCCCCACGATATGCCTGGTGGAAATCATCTACCTGCAGGAGAAGGGACGGATTCCCGCACAGATGAAAGCATCGTTGGATGCCGAGCTGGGAAAGGGGGCAAGCGGAATATTGCTCGCTGATCTGTCTGCTGAGGTGGCGGCTGCTGTATCACTGGTACCTCGGAGTAACGTTCCGGACATGCCTGATCGAATCATAGCTGCCACGGCTCTCTGCCTGGACCTTCCATTAATCAGTCGAGATCGAAAGATAAGCGTCTCCGGAGTCAAAACCATTTGGTGAGATGCTGCACCATTTTGCGTCCTGCTGCGGGTCGACGGGTCTCGCCACCGTTGCGCGTGCAGTTGATCCAGACCCCCCGCTTTCACCCAGATGGGTGCCACGGGCTGAGCGCAGCTCGCCCGTGCCATGATGCCTACTGCGGAACGCGAGCAACACGGGCAAGCTTCGCTTGGCCCGTGGCACCCGGTATTCCGGGACAGACTCCTGGAAGAGCTCTGAATCAGAAGGCCTGGCCGATGCTGACGTAGACCTGGAAGAGGTCGTCGATGGCCTCCCGGCGCTGGAGGGGAACGGCTACGTCCAGGCGCAGGGGGCCGATGGGGGTGTAGTAGCGGAAGCCGAGGCCGGCGCCCCACAGAATGTCCTCGCTGAAGTCCGGGGCGACGGATTCGAAGGCGCTTCCGCCGTCGATGAACCCGACGATACCGATATTGCGCGTGACGCGCACACGAAGCTCGGTGTTGACCTCGAAGAGGGACCGGCCGCCAATGGGGTCATCATCCACGAGGGGCCCCACCGTCTGGTACGGGTAGCCGCGAATGGAGCTGCCCCCGCCCGCGTAGAATCGCAGGTCAGCCGGGACGGCGTCGCGCTCGGCCCCCACTATCGACCCCACTCCCGCCCGGGCGGCGAAGACGATGTGGGGCTTCTCCACCAGAGTGAAATAGTGGCTGTAGCTTGCGCTGCCTTTGGTAAAGGTCAGCGACGTGCCCAGGGCGTCCCAGTAGGGGGCCAGCTGCACCTTGAGCCTTCCACCCCGTGCCGGGTCCAGCAGGTTGTCGCTCCGGTCCCAGTCCAGGATAGACTGCAGCCCGATGAGGGCGAACTCGTCCTTTTCCTTGAGCTGTTCGACCCTGGACCACCGGAAGGCCGGTCCCGCGCTCCACTTGACGGTCTTGCCGACCCTGCGCTCCAGAGTGACCCCCGATTCCATGTAACGGCTCTTGTAGGCGTCCGTGTCCTCGTTGGCCAGCCGCGAAGCCACCAGGAGCGACTGGTTGGGAACATAAAAATCGGGTTTCAGGAACGAGGCGTCGAAGGCGGTCGTAATGGCCGAACCGGTGGCGCTGAGCTGCAGCTTCTCTCCACGGTGAAACAGGTTGCGATGCTCCCAGCTGAATTTCCCGCCGGGACCCTCGTCGGTCCTGTAGCTGGCTCCGATCTTGACACTCCGGTGCTTTCCCTCGTTGACATGCACAGTGAGCGGCAGCTCCCCGGCTGAATCGAGGCTGTCGGCGTGCGTGATGCGAACCAGGGTGAAGAGCGCGCTCCGGGTGAGCTCCTTCTGGGTTTCTGAAATCAGGTCTCCGTTCCACCGCTCCCCCTGCTTCCAGAGGAGCCGGTTTCGGACGGCGATCTCTTCAACGGACTTGAGACCGGTGATGGTGGTAGCCCCGAACCTGGCCACGGGGCCCGGGGCAATGTGGAAGGTCACGCGGACGGTGCGGGTCCGGTGGTCGACGACGACTCTGCGGTCGTCCACCTCGGCAAAAGGCCGCCCTCTCTTCTTGAGCTCCTGGACGAGCGCTCTCTCGGCATCCAAAATGGCCTGGGCGTGCGCGGGCTCCCCCTTCCTCAGTCCGAGCTCGTCGGCTGTCGGAAGGCGCCTGAGTAGCCGTTGGTGCTCATCATCCGCCGTACACTCGATGGATTCGAAACGGAAGACCTCACCGGTTTGCACGACGAACGTGACAACGGAGACATCCTTTTCTTCGTCGATCCTGAAAGAGACTTCCGCTCCATAAAACCCTGCGGACCGAAGCACCTTAAGGAACTGCTCCACATCCCCGTCCGCGCGGCGCTGCAAAAGACCCACGCTGGCGGGAGGTTTGTCCATCCATTTCAGGGTATTCGACACCGATTCCAGGTCTGCTCGAATGGCTCTGTCTTCAGGACCTTCCCAGCGGACTTCATAGGCCGGGGCTGTGGCCGGCAGGGGCACGACAGTGCCCGCCAGGAGGAGGGCAAGAGCGAAGACCGAAAGGCAGACGGTCGACAGGGACGTTGGCTGGATCAGCTGGGGCATGATGCTCTTTCGTGACTGGGTACCCTGGTGTCCTTGTGGGGGGATTGAGGATCGGCCCTCTCAACCTTGAACCCGTGAATCGATCATAGATCCAAAATCCGTTTATTGGAAGGCGACTCCCTGGCGAATTCACCCAGCTGCTTGAGGTGCTCCATCAGTGCCTCGATTTGCTTCGGGTTTTGGCTGGGAAACTGGCTTTCACCCCTTTCCTCGAGCCGCTCCAGAACCTGTAGAATGGTCAGGTTCGTCACGGGGACGGACGGTTGATAGAGGGCTCCGGCGTGATTTGGGGTGAGCTGATCGCCGGCGCCATGCCTCTGAACCACGGCGGCCACCAGGCCCGACTCCTCGAGTTCTTTCAGTGTCTGCTGGACCAGGAGGATGGGAATGCCCGCAGCGCGGGAGAGCTCCTCCACCGAGGAGCCTCGATTCCCGTCGAAAAAACGCTGGGCGATCTTGTGCATCAGCCACACCGCCATGAGGTTCCGGGTGGCGCGGTTGAGGCCGGAGACCCGGGGCTCATATTCGAACCACTCCACGTTCTGATGGGCATAGGAAATCTCGGCCCCGAGGAGCACAATCATCCAGCTCGCCTGGAGCCACGTGAGAAAGAGGGGCAGGGCGGCAAAGCTCCCGTAGATCGCGTTGTAATTGGACACCCCCACCTGGAAGTAAATATAGGCCGCCTGGAAGATCTGGTAGAGGGTGCCGGCAATGATCCCTCCCGCTGCAGCAGAAGCAATCCTGACTTTCGTGTTGGGCATGAAAATGTAGAGGAAAGTGAAGAGTGCCCACATCACCACGTACGGCGACAGACGGAGCAGCCGCAGGATGACTGAATGAAAGTATCCCACGATCTCGAACCTCTGGCTCATGAAGCCCACCTGCTGGGAGAGCATCACCGTCAGGCTGCTTGAAATGATGAGCAGGATCGGGGCGACAAGCATGAAGGAGAGATAGTCGCTGACGCGCCGGGCGAAGGTTCGCTGTGCCCCGGTTTTCCAGATGGCGTTGAGGGAGATTTCGATGTGGTTCAGGACCTTCATGACGGTCCAGAAGAGCAGGGCCACACCGATGCCCGCGATGACCCCGCCATGGGTCGTCTTCAGGAGCGACTGGGCGAAGTTCATGATCCAGCGGGCCACCTCCTCCTGCCCCGCCAGCTGCTTGAGGACCTCCCGCTCGATGGCATTCTGGAGTCCGAAGCCCTGGGCGATGCCGAAGGCCATGGCAAAAATGGGGACGACCGAAAGGAGGGTGAAGAGCGTGAGGGCCGAGGCGCGCAACAGGCACTGGTCCTCCGAGAACTGCCGGACCGATCGCACCGCCACCCGCAGAGCCCGAAAGACCATGGCCCGCGACGACGGCAGATCGGCCAGCCGGGTGCACCACAGATCCGTCCGGAAAAATCGACTTATCCTGGATGCATCGGGCAGCATGCTCCACCTCCCAACAACTATCCTCGCGCAGAGACGCAAGACGCGGAGGAGAGAAGAAAGCTGATGGTTGCGGGCCGGGGTCCTTGTATCTCAAGTCCCTGAATTTCGAAAACGTGCCAGTTCCTCCCGCCGGAGGTCCTTCCTCAGGATCTTTCCGACATTGGTCTTGGGGAGGCTGTCACGAAACTCCACGACCTTGGGCACCTTGTAAGCTGCGAGCCTGATCCTGCAGAAATCGATGATCTCTTGCTCCGTCGGGCTTTCCCCCGGCTTCGGGACTACGAAGGCCTTCACCGTCTCTCCCCGGTAGGGGTCCGGAATGCCGATGGTGACGGCATCCATGATTTTCGGATGCTCGTAGAGGACCTCTTCGATCTCGCGGGGATAGACGTTGTAGCCTCCGGCGATGATCATGTCCTTTTTGCGGTCCACGATGAAAGTGTATCCCTCTTCGTCGACGGTGGCGATATCGCCGGTGTAAAGCCAGCCGTCACGCAGGGCGGATGCCGTCTCTTGTTCCATGTTCCAGTAGCCCTTCATGACCTGAGGGCCCTTCACGATGAGCTCACCCGGCTCGCCGGGCTGCATTTCGCCGGTTCCCAGGTCCAGCGGGACAACTCTCGCCTCGGTGGACGGCAGGGGGATTCCGATGGAGCCGATCTTTCGCTTTCCCTGCAAAGGGTTGGCGTGAGTGACCGGGCTGGACTCAGTGAGGCCGAAGCCTTCGATAATGACGCTTCCCGTCAGCTCCTCGAACTTACGGAGGACTTCAACGGGCATGGGAGCCGATCCGGTGATGCAGTAGCGGATGGAGGAGAGGTCGAAGGACTGGATCTTGGGGTGATTCACGATGGCAATGAAAAGGGTTGGCACGCCGGGAAAGAGCGTCGGTTTGCTCTTGTGCAGGACCTGGAGGAACTGGTCGATTTCGAAGCGGGGCACCAGGATCATGGTGGAGCCGGAGTAGAGCGGCAGATTGAGGCACACGGTCATGCCGAACACATGAAAGAACGGAAGAATGCTGAGGAACCGCTCCTGCCCGTAGCGCAGGGTCGTGAACCACGCCGCCAGCTGGAGAACGTTGGCCAGGATGTTCCGGTGGGTGAGCATGACGCCCTTGGCAAGGCCGGTGGTTCCCCCCGTGTACTGGAGAAGGGCCAGGTCATCGGGGCGGACCGGGCAGGGAGCGCCGTCCCGCGGCCCTTGCCGGACCATTTCCAGGAACTTGAAGGTCGTGTCGGAGTAGGGGACGGCCGTGAAGAGCTTCTGCTTCCATGCCTTGATGGGGTACAGGTATTTGAGCGGAAAGGGGAGGTAGTCCTTGACGCTGGTGACGATGACCTTCCTGATGCTGGTGAGGGGGAGGACCTTTTCCACCCTGGGATAGAGGTGATCCAGAACGACGAGCACCTCGGCCTCCGAATCCTTCCAATGGTGCTCCATCTCCCGTTCGACATACATGGGATTGGTCATGACCACCACGCCGCCGAGCCAGAGGATGGCATAGAAGGCGATGACGGTCTGAGGGCAGTTGGGAAGCATGACGGCGACCCGGGCGCCCTGCTGAACCCCCATCCGGCGCAGGCTGTCCGAGAAGCTCATGATCTGCAGCCACAGGTCGCCGTAGGTGATCTTGGCGCCGAAAAACTCCGTGGCCGTGGTGGCCGCATAGCGCTCGGCGTTGGACTTCAGGAGCAGAGGCAGGGTTGTTTCAGGGATCTCAATCGTTCGCGGCACCTGGGCATCGTAGTTGGCAAACCAGACATGCTCCTCCATTTCCCCTCCCCCATGATCTTTGAATATTTTCCCATTGAGTCTTCTCTGTAAAGCTTTCAGGCGAGTCTGTCCAGAGAATCTCGGCCAAATGGGAATGGGGAATCCTTCAACCCCGAAGCCAATGCCGGCCGACCCGGCAGGAAAGCCTTGACAGGCGGGCGGCCCGGAGTTATCTATTAATGAATGATGATTCATTCATGAAAATGTGCGAGGAACTCAGACCCCATGCGCCTCAAAGCTCCCGATAAGCACCAGCGTATCCTCGACGCCGCCATCAAGGTCTTTGCCGAAAAGGGCTTCTTCCAGGCCAAAGTCTCCGAAATCGCCCGGGAGGCCAGGGTGGCCGACGGAACCGTCTACCTGTACTTTAAGAGCAAGGACGACATCCTCATCTCCATCTTCGAGGTCAAGATGCGCGAGGCCATCGCCCGGTTTCGCGATGTGGCCCTCAGGGAAAAGGATGCACGGTCGAGCCTCCTGAGCCTCATTCGCATGCACCTGGCCGAATTCCAGTCCAATCCTCACATGGCGGCCGTTTTCCAGGTCGAGCTGCGGCAAAGTCAGCGGTTCATGCGGGAGTACGCCAAGAGCGAGCTCAAGGAGTACCTCGATCTCATCGGCGAGATCGTTCTACGGGGTCAGAAGGAGGGCGTGTTCCGCACCGACATCCCCGTCGGACTGGTCAAACGCTTCATATTTGGGACCATCGATGAAATCGTCTCCACATGGGTGATGTCGGGGATGAAGCAGGAATTGGACAGTCTCGTTTCACCCCTCGCGGACCTGTTCTTGCGGGGGATCGGGCAGGGTGAAGCCGCCCTTCAGGGTCAGGGCGAATCAGAAATTGAGAAATCCGGCAACAGGATGAGAGGAGAACGGGGATGAAGCTCCTGGTGGATGAACGGGACGTGAAGTTTGTCCTGTACGAGCAGCTGCGCATTGAAGAGCTCTGCAAGGCGCCGCTTTATTCCGAGTTTTCGCGGGAGATGTTCGACATGGCCATCGAACAGGCGGAGAAGCTTGCCGAGAAGGAGTTCTATCCGTCCAACGCCAGCGGGGACCGCGAAGGCTGCCGTTTTGAAAACGGGGATGTGAAGGCCCCCGAAGCTTTCCACGCCCCCTATGGGCGCTACCGCGAGGGGGGGTGGCTCGCCATGAGCGACCCGGAGGAAGTGGGCGGCCAGGGATTTCCCGTCAGTGTCACCAATGCGTGCATCGAGCTTTTCGGGGCCGCCAACTGGTCGCTCCTCATGTACGCGGGTCTGACCCACGGCGCGGCGCGTCTGCTTCAGCTTTTCGGGACCCCGGAGCTCCAGGAGCTCTACATGTTCAAGATGTTTTCCGGCGAATGGTCGGGAACCATGTGCCTGACGGAGCCCGGAGCCGGCAGCGACGTCGGGAATCTCACCACCCGGGCCACGCGCCTTCCGGACGGGACCTTCAAGATCAAGGGACAGAAGATCTTCATCTCTGCGGGCATGCATGATCTC
This sequence comes from uncultured Syntrophobacteraceae bacterium, assembly GCA_964557955.1. Taxonomy (GTDB): domain Bacteria; phylum Desulfobacterota; class Syntrophobacteria; order Syntrophobacterales; family Syntrophobacteraceae; genus JALOOX01. The sequence goes on along the minus strand of CAZLCS010000021.1, from coordinate 44,432 downwards.
ACCGAAAACATCGTCCACATGGTGCTGGCCCGTATCGACGGCGCGCCCAAAGGGACCCGTGGAATTTCCATCTTTCTGGTGCCTCGGCTGCGGATCGACGAAACTGGGGAACTCGTGGAAAACGACGTGGTCTGCTCGGGCGTCGAGCACAAGATGGGGATCCACGGGTCGTCCACCTGCGCCCTCAATTTCGGGGAGGAGGACGGGTGCATCGGCTATCTCATGGGGGAAGAGAACAAGGGCATGCGCATCATGTTCGAGATGATGAACGAAGCCCGCCTCTTCGTCGGCATGCAGGGGCTCTGCCATGGGAGCAGCGCTTATCTGCACGCCCTCCAGTACGCCAAGGAGCGGATCCAGGGCTCGGCCGTGGAGCGGTTGAAGGACCCCGAAGCCCCCAGGATCCCCATCATCGAGCATCCCGACGTGCGCCGCATGCTGCTGTTCATGAAGAGCAGCACCGAGGGCATGCGGGCCATGCTCTACATGGCGGCCTACTGCCTGGACCGGGTTCGGGCGGCGGAATCCGACGAGGAGCGCGAGCTCTACCAGGGGCACCTGGACCTCCTCATTCCCATCTGCAAGTCCGTGGGGAGCGACCTGGGGTTCCGGGTGTGCGAGACGGCCGTCCAGGTGTACGGGGGCTACGGTTTCACCACCGAATACCCCGTGGAACAGATGCTGCGCGATTGTAAAATCGCCTCCATCTATGAGGGCACCAACGGCATCCAGGCCCTGGACCTGGTGGGACGGAAGCTGACCATCAACCGTGGCAGGCTGCTCAAGAACGTTCTCAAGGCATCCAACGAAATCCTGGTTAAAATAAAGAAGAATTTCAACCTGCGCGACATGGTGCGCATCTACGAAGAGTCGCAGGAGAGCCTGATCCAGGCGACCAAGTTTTTCGCCCTGAAGAGCGTCACGGACGAGTTTCACGTGCCTATCCTCTATGCGAAGCCCTACCTGGACCTCTTCGGGGACGTGGTGATGGGATTCATGCTCCTCTGGCAGGCTCACCTGGCGGACCGGAGGCTGCAGGAGATCTATCGCGATCACAAGGTGACGGACGAAAAATCGCGTCGGAAGCTCCTGGAGGAGAACCGCAGCGCGGCCTTCTACTTCGGAAAGATCGCATCGGCCCGGTTCTTCATGAACCAGGTGCTGACGCTGGCTCCGGGCAGGGCCAGGGGCATCATGAACAACGATCTCTCCCCCCTGGAGATCCCCGCTGACGGCTTCGTGCTGGGGTGAGCGACCAACAGGAACAGGATTTTAGTACAGGCCAACACAGTAGAGTGCCCAATACCTGGGTCGTCATTCCGGCAGTGTTCAAGCCGGAATCCACAAGAAAGCCGGATGCCGGCTTAAAGATTGCCGGCAAGACGAGCGGCGAAATGGACATCTTTTTCTGTGGAGGTGTACTTAGAGCCTCCGTACGGTCAAGAGTTGAGGTTCGACAGACGAGACCCATAGAGGTCCGCAACTGGAGCCCAGAACCTCGAAACCAGAAACTAGAAACTCGAAACTGCCCTTAAAACAGGAGAATCCTCTCATGAAAGCGAGAGATGTGGTGGTGGTCGATGGAATCAGGACGGCCTTCGGGCGTGCGGGGGAGAAGGGCTACTTCTGGCTGACCCGCGCGGACGATATGGTGGTCCGGGTGATCCGTGAGCTGCTGCGGCGCAATCCGCAGGTCAAGCCGGAGATGGTGGAGGAGAACGTCTGGGGAGCCACGACCCAGGAAGGCGACCAGGGCTTGACCCTGGGCCGCACCAGCGCTCTCCTGGCGGGGCTGCCGGAAAGCTGTTCGGGGTTTTCGGTGGACCGTATGTGTGCCGGCGGCCTTACAGCCATCACGGCGGCGGCATCGGAGATCGCCCTCGGCGCCTGCGACATTGCCATTGCAGGGGGGGTCGAGCACATGGGACACCATCCCATGGGAGCCACGGCCGACCCCAATCCCCGGTTCCTGACGGAAAAACTGGTCTCGGAAGATGCGCTGGTCATGGGGAAGACAGCCGAGAACCTGCACGACATGTTCCCGGAAATCACCAAGGAGATGGCCGACGCATACGCGGTCCACTCCCAGCTCAAGACGGCCCGGGCTTACGCCGAAGGCATCATCCAGAGAATGATCGTTCCCATGACGGTCTACACCAAAGAGGGCTGGATGGTGGCCGATCGTGATCAGCAGCCCCGTCCCGAGACAACCCTCGAATCGCTTCGCGACCTCAAGACACCCTTTCGGGCCCGGGGAAGAGTGACGGCGGGGAACGCCTCGGGGCTCAATGACGGGGCTTCGGGAATGCTCCTCATGAGCGCCGAAAAAGCCGCCGAGCTGGGTGTGACTCCCCGGATGCGCCTCGTGGGCTACGCCTATGCGGGTGTTCGGCCGGAGGTCATGGGCTACGGGCCCGTTCCCTCCACGAGAAAGGTGCTCGAGAGGACGGGGCTCACCATGGATGACATAGGGATCATCGAGCTCAACGAAGCCTTCGCGGTCCAATGCATCGTGTTCATGAAGGAGTTTGGGCTCAAGTTCCCCGACGACGAGCGGCTCAATGCCCTCGGAGGCGCCGTGGCCTTCGGCCATCCTCTGGCAGGGTCGGGGCCGCGCCTCGTGATGCATCTCATGCACCTCTTTGGCGAACGCCCGCAGGTGCGCTACGGCCTGACGGCGCTCTGCGTCGGGCTGGGGCAGGGGGCCTCCGCCATTTGGGAAAACCTGCAGATGAACGGGTTCAAAGCCCGCATCGAAGAGTAGGGGGGAGCCATGGCTGAACCGGTCACCAAATTTTACACACGCTTTTACGCATCGCCCGTTGGGAAGATCGCGATCCTCACCATGGACAACGGGCACGATTACAAGAAGCCCAACACGTTCGGTGAAGACGCCTTCCGGTCCCTCAGCAGGGCCCTGGACGCGGTCGCCGGTGAGTCCGATGTTCGGGGACTGCTGCTCACGGGCAAGCCACACATCTTTGCGGCGGGAGCCGACCTCACGGAAGTCCCGTTCATCACCACCTACGATCAGGGCTACCAGATCGGAAAAGTGGGCCACATGGTGATGAAGCGGATCATGGATCTCCCGTATCCAACGGTTGCGGCCATCAACGGCGTAGCGCTGGGAGGGGGGCTCGAGATCGCGCTCTACTGCACCCACCGCACCGTGGCCAGAAGTGTGCCGGCCATCGGTTTCCCCGAATGTTTTCTGGGGCTGATTCCCGGCTGGGGCGGCAGCACCCTGGTGACCAGGCTCCTCGGGCCGGAAAAGGCGCTGGAGCTCATCATCACCAACGCCCTCAACCAGAACCGCTTGATCAACGGCCCAAAGGCCTTCGAGATGGGGCTGGCGGATCGGCTCTTCGACGGCGCCGAATTCCTGGACGAGTCCCTGCAGTTCCTGGTGGATATCATTGCCGGTAATGTGGAGACGGAGCGGCCGCCGGTCAGGATGGACGGAGTCAAGCCCCTCATCCAGAAGGCCAGGACCTTTGTCGATGCGAAAGTGCACGGAGCCGCCCCGGCTCCTTATCGTGCCCTGGAGCTCATCGAAGGGGCCTGCACCTGGGATGTGGAGCGGGGATTCGAGGAAGAGAACCGTGCCCTCGGGGATCTCATCAAGACCCGCCAGTGCAAGGCGTCCATCTACTCCTTCGATCTCGTCAACCGCTACTCCAGGAAGCCCAAGGGGCTGCCGGAGGCCAGGCCGGGACCCATGCGGAAGGTGGGAATCATCGGGGCGGGGCTCATGGCCTCGCAGCTGGCCCAGCTTTTCATCTACCGGCTCGAAGTCCCCGTGGTCATGAAGGACATCCGGCAGGAATTCGTTGACAAGGGCTGTGCGTATGTCCAGGGCGAATTCCGTAAGCTGGCCGAAAAGGGAAAGATGACCGAAGGCCGGGCCCTCTACCTGTCGAGCCTTCTCCAGGGCACCCTGGACACTTCGGATTTCTTCGACTGCGATTTCGTCATCGAGGCAGTTTTCGAGGAGATGGACGTCAAGAAACAGGTTTTCGCCGAAGCCGAGGCTCACATCCGGCCCGATGCCATCCTGGCCACCAACACCTCATCCCTCAGCATCGCTGAGATGGCATCGGCGCTGAAAGTCCCCGAGCGCGTGGTGGGCTTCCATTTCTTCAACCCCGTGGCGGTGCTGCCGCTGGTGGAGATCATTCGAACGGAAAAGACCAGCGATGCGGTGCTGGCAACCGCGTTCGATCTTTCCAGGAAGCTCAGGAAGACCGCCGTCATGGTGAAGGATTCGCCGGCATTCCTCGTGAACCGGATTCTGACCCGGATGCTGGTGGACTGCCTCGCCATGGTGGACGAGGGCGCCACCTTCCAGCAGGTGGATGATGCTCTCCTGGAGCTGGGGCTTCCCATGGCGCCCTTCGAGCTCCTGGGGCTTGTGGGGCCGGCGGTGGCGCATCACGTGAGCGAGACCCTCAATCGGGCGTTCGGCCCCGAGCGCTTTCCCCTCAACGCCAATTTCAAGAAACTGGTGGAGGCCAAGAAGCCCGGCGTCTATGTAGTTGGCTCCAAAACGCGCCAGGTGGACCCCGAAGTGCAGTCTCTCTGGGTTAAGAAGGGTGACAGGGAGCTCCAGGCCGAAGAGATCCGTGAGCGGGTCCTCAGCAACCTGGCGCGCGAAGTGGACCTGATCCTCAGCGAAGGAGTCGTGAGCAGCTCCATGGATGTGGACATGGCCATGATCCTCGGCGCCGGCTGGCCCTTTTTCATGGGCGGGCTCACCATGTACCTGGACATGGCAGGCGTTACCCCCAAGGTGCTCCAGAAGGTGTTCTTCAGCTTCTAGCATGGCATTGCGGAAGTGAATCCCGCTTGAAGAAGCTCCCCCGGGGCCCAATGCCGTTCAAGTCGTTCGGTCATGTCTCAAAGAACGGCATCTCACCACCGGAGCCACAGCAGGGTGAAAAGACCGATTCCGAGGGATACGGCGATCCCGAGGGGAATGGTCTTTCGAAGGACTTCTCCTTCGCGGCCTTCGGCGCCGCACAGGGGAGTGGCGATGGCGATCTTGAAGGGGCTGGAGATGCTCCCGATGCTGGCCCCGACGGTCATGGAGCACGCCAGGATGGACGGGGAGAGTCCCATGAGGGAGGCCGTTTCCAGCTGGAGCTTTCCGAAAAGCATGATGGAAGCGACGCCGTAGCCCGTCAGAAATGTGCCGATCCATCCGAGAAGAGGCGCAAAGACGGGGTAAAACCGTCCCGTCGAGGCGATGAGACCCTGGGCCAGGCAATTGGCGACGTTGCGTGCTGGGTCGAACGTTGTGAAGCCGCCGGAGTATCCCGAGTAGGCGATGACCTGCCCCATGGCGCTGAACAGGGCCATGGCGATGACCGCCTTCAGGGCCTTTCGATTGGCCTTTCGAACGAAGCCCAGCAGCGACTCGCCTTCGTCTGCATGTAAATGGAAAGCCAATGCAAAGGCCAAAAACAAGTACGTGTATGCGTCGAACAGGGGCCGCAGTCGGATGGTGTGCTGCGGGATGAGCCGAATGGAGATGATCCACTCGTCGAACACCACATGCCGCATGGGACCGATCAGGTTGACCGCTGAGAGGCAGACGAAGATCAGGATAAAGGGTGCAAGATCGCGCAGCAGGGTGGGCGTGCTCCGGGGGAGCTGGCGCGCCAGTGCGTAGAAGAACGCCATCACGGCCATGCCGGCCAGCATTCCGGCCACCGAATACCCCATGAACCGAACGGTCAGAAGCGCCACGGAGGCTGCCAGGAAACCGGTCAGTGCGAGGGCGGTCGCGTCGTCTTTCCACCGATAGGGCCGATGGATGATCCGGGGGATGGACAGACAGAGCAGGATGGAAGCGGGAAAGGAGAGGATTCCCAGGTCCCGGGCCAGCTCGTCCGCACGTATCCCCGTCACGTTGGCGAGCACCGTGACGATGACTCCGGCCAGGGACAGGTGCATCAGGCCCGAATAACCCAGAATGCTCAGGACAGCGGCGGCTTTGGGCTCAACCCCTGAAGCGCGGATGACGGGAGCCGCCACGGGCTCGGCGATGATGCCGGCCCCTTCCATGAAGTTGCCCACACCCACGGAAAGCAGCAGTGATTTCTTGACCTGGTTCAGCCGGCCGACGGACAGCCAGGAGGCCAGCCTCTGCAGCACGCCCTTTTCCAGGAGAAGGACAGACAGCAGAATCCCGCAGTAAACCACGAGCAGCAGAGGTACCGTTGTCAGCACCCCATCCAGAGAGGCCATGAAGACCACCCACGGTGAGGTTTCGAAATAGGTGAGTACCAGAATCAGCGTGTAGGAAAAGGCCCAGACGGAAAGGGGCAGGGCCGGCATTCGAAAGAAGACCGCAAGGATGAAGACGAGCAGCAGGGGCGTCCACGAGAGGGCGAAAGGAAAGGGCATCATAGGTGGCGTTGAGCTCTCCTGGTCGGAATCAGGGACCGGCATGCATTCTGGTGTGATCCAGCATGCAGAATGTTGAACCGGGTGTCAAGGGAGCCAACAGGGAGCGAAGAGGGAACCAACCGTCTCAGCGTCGGCCGGTTTCACAGCTGCCTTCCAAATCGATCTGGCACGCCTTGATCCTGGAGGCGATTTCCTTCACCACGTCACTCAGCCTCAGAATTCCTGTAATCCCGCCCTGGCCGTCCACGAGCAATGACTGAAGCTCGCCCCCCAACATCCGATTAATGGCTTCGCCGAGAAGCGCATCCTCTTCGATGTGCTCCTCCCGGCCCGGGACATGCATGATCTCTTTTGCACTCACCCTGGAGGCGTTGAGGCAAAGATTCCTGAATGCCTCCCTCCACAAACCGTAGGTATGGACCACCGCACCCCCGAATTTCTCAGAGCAGTCATGTCCGGTAATCTCTCTCGGATATCCGAGCCGTTTGTACTTGGGCTCGGTTCCTTTGAGCAGGTCCCACAAATCGATTTTGCCGACGATGTTGAGATTCTTGTCCAGGACCAGGATGGCCCGGTGCTTATCGATCTCCCGGTCGACGGTTTGTCTTGCCTCCTCAAAGGCCAAAACGGCCTCATAGAGGCTCGCGTCCTCAGACACGGTCGCATACCTCGATATGGGAACCATGAGCTCTTTGACTTTCTTGGATTCCATGGCAGGCCCCCCCTGGATGAACGATACGTGCAACTCGGATCTGTACATTTTCACCTTAGTCACTGCTGAAGGTGAGTCAACCGTAGGGGGACGAGAGGGCTGGATGGGGGCACTCGCCGCTGATCATTGGCACGGCGGCCCTGACCGCTGCTCGCCGGCTGCCGCGTAAGGAGTCGAGCGCCACCCCTGATTCCGGCGTCTTGAGCTTCCGTCAGCTTCTTGCCGCAACGGGATTTCTTCGCGTTTACGTCGCGGCCTTGGGATCGTTTTTCGTCTTCTCGTCCCTCTTCATCTACCTTGCTTTTTGCCTGAGCGGCCCGCCTTTCGAGTTCAATATCTGGGCGGTGCGGTGGGCATCTGGCCGAGCGGACATGGCTATTCCCGGAGTGGCCGGCTCGTAGTGGCCTGCCTGACTATGGCAATCCTTTCCACCACCCCGGTTTCCGGTGTCCTGGAGACTCCGGGTGAACTCAGGCGTCCGTCTTGAAGGTGTGGGGGCGTTTCGGGGTCGGGCAATGCGGTTGGACTGCCGTGTGGTATGGGCGGGTCAGGGAGTTCAGACCCAAAGCATTGCGGGGATCAGGGTGAGGTGGAGGACCGTTTGCTCAAGGCCTCACGGACCTTCGCAGCGATCTCCATCATGGAAAAAGGCTTTTGAATGAAGCACACTCCTTCGTCGAGCACGCCGTGATGCGCAATGACGTTGGCGGTGTAGCCCGACATGTAAAGACATTTCAGCGAAGGCTTCATGGATGTCAACCGCTTGGCCAGCTCCCGCCCGTTCATTTCAGGCATCACCACATCGATGACCAGGAGATCTATCTCGCCCTCATGCCGCTGGAACAATCGAAGCGCCTCCCCGGGCCTGTTGGCGGTCAGGGGAGTGTAGCCCAGTTGCTCGAGCATTGACCTGGTCAGATTCAGGATGGCATCCTCGTCTTCGACGATGAGCACCGTTTCGTTTCCGCGCAGAGGCTGCACGGAGGTGGATAGTGCCGGCGTTGCAGCAGCACTTTCCACATGTCGAGGTAAATAGATTCTGAAAGTCGTTCCCCGACCCGGTTCACTCTGAACTCTGACAAATCCTTCATTCTGCTTGACGATTCCATAGACGGTGGCAAGCCCCAAGCCGGTTCCCCTGCCCACTTCCTTGGTGGAGAAAAAAGGTTCGAAGATGTGATCGAGGACCTCCTTGCTCATGCCCTGTCCGGTGTCGCTGACCGTCAGAAGGACGTACTCGCCGGGGCCCAAATCCTCATCGTCCAGCAGGTACGGAGTGTCGATCTTCACATTGGCGGTCTCGATGCTGATCCGACCAACCGCTGTGATGGCATCACGCGCATTGACCACCAGATTGACCAGCATCTGGTCGATCTGCGACGGGTCGATTTTGACATTCCAGAGAGCGGAGCCCGGTAACCATACAAGGTCTATGTTCTCACCGATGAGCCGCTGAATCATTTTCAGCATACCCGCCACGGTGTCATTCATGTCCAGAACCCTGGGGTTCACCGTCTGTCTTCGGGCAAAGGCGAGCAACTGGCGGGTGAGCTCGGCAGATCGGCCCGCAGCCTTTTGGATTTCCAGCAGGTTGTGATGACTGGGATCGCCCGGTGAAGTCGCATGTATCGCCAATTCGGCATGGCCCAGAATCACCCCCAACATGTTGTTGAAGTCGTGCGCCACACCTCCGGCCAACCTCCCAATCGATTCCATCTTTTGTGCCTGAAGCAGTTGCTCCTGAAGCTTCTCCCTCTGCTCCTCAACACGCTTCCGCTCCGTGATGAGCTCGGACATGATGACGATGCCGCCAACAGTGCCGTCGGTCTCGTACCAGGGAAGACTCTCCCAACGCACCCACTCGATGTCTCCATCCCTTCCCTGAAACGGGTCCTCATCGCATTTCCAGGTGGCGCCGAAAAGACAGCTCCGACAAACCGCCTTCCAACGTTCCTGAGCTTCCGGGAAAAAATCGAAGTGACTGCGGCCGATGATCTCCACGTCTCCCAGGCCGAAATCCATGAGCCAGCGTCGGCTGGCGAAGACGTAGCGCATGTCGCGGTCCAGCATGGCGATGGCCGCCGGCGCATGCTCGATGAAGAGCCTGAGCTTCTTCTCACTTTCGTTGAGGCGTTTCTCCATGAACTTGCGCTCAGTGATTTCGCGAGTCACGGAAAGGATGAAGTCTTCCTGGCCGATGCGCATGATGCGGGCGGACAAGAGACCAGTGCCGACCCGGCCGTCTTTGGCTCGAAATTCGGCTTCAAAGTTGTCAACAAGGCCGTCGGCCACAAGAGCCTGGACCATGCGGTCTCTATCTGCAGCGTCCTTCCAGAGGTTCAGCTCCTGAGAGGTTCTTCCGATGGCGTCCTCACGCGTGTAGCCCGTGAGCCTGGTGAGGCCTTCATTCATGTCGTAAAACATTCCGTCTGAAAGCCGGTTGAGAGCGATGGAATCCGGGCTTGTCTGGAAAGCGAGCCTGAATTTCTCTTCACTTTCCCTCAGAGCGTCCTCTGCTCTCTTTCGATCGGTGATATCCCGAATGGCCGCCATGTGGACCGGGCGTCCACGCCAGACGAAATGGCTGGCCGTGATCTCCACCGGGAAAACCGTTCCATCTTTCTTCTTGTGGAATCGAATGGGGATCCTCGATCGTTCCTCCCGTGTGGCGCGCAGGGTTTCATGGGGCTGAGCGCTCAAATCGACGTTCCGCTTCCGGAGCAGCTCCTCCCTCGTGAAGCCGTACATGAGCTCGGCTGCAGCATTCACTTCGAGGATGGAGCCGGTTTCCTTGTCAATCAGAAACAGCGCATCCGAGACCAGCTCGAAGAGCTTGGCGTATCTCTCGTCGCTCTCCCGATGAGCATCCCTGTCTTGATTTGGGAAACCCTGCGTAGTCTTTACGTGCCCTTCCTGGCCGGCAAGGACCTCATTGAACGAGGAAGGAGACTTCTTGTTGACCGTTTCACTCATTGAGCAACCTCAGCCGAACCTCTCCATCTGCATCACCATCGAAGAACCGGCACAGAGAAACAGGTAGCGATGCGGGCGATTGTATCCGAATCGGCCCTGCGAGGGAAGGACGGCGAGCCAATGCTCGAAAGGAAACAACCGCAGCATCGACTGTGTCGGAGAATTGACGAGCTTCTCCGCACATGGATCGGCGTCGGCCTGCCTCAAGATTCTCACGAGGCAGCTCAAATCCAGCAATATGATTATCGTACAGCCTCAAACATGCACTCCTGACGGTTGATACGAAGATCAAGCCTCTGCCGCCATCATGCAATTAGGATGCACAGTCTTATTTCTTAAAGCAATTCAATGGGATTCATCCTGAGAAGCTGATTGCGAACGTCGTGCATGATCATTGCATCGCTCGCATGAGAAACCTGCTTTCAGGGTTTTGAGATGCTATGTTCTCAAGGTCTATGTCGGACGATTGACATCTGTCCGCGAAATGGGAAGTGCTCATTCAAGGAGGAAGCGTGAAACGGGGAGATCGGGACGTGGTTCTGTCGGCCAGGGCCGACGAAGGGTTCCTGCCTCTGGTGAAGTCCTTTGTGGAAAATTCCGCCCTGTGCTTCGGACTCGGACGCGACGAGGTCCTCGGCCTGAAGCTCGCTGCTGAAGAGGTCTTCGTCCATTTGTGCCGGGTTGTGATGCCCGGCGGTGGGCCGCTCGAAATCCACTGCTCGGCCGGCGGCTACTATGTTCGAACGGTATTTTCGTTTCAAACCGACTCCTTCGATATGCGGGGCTTCAATCTCACTGCTTCCGTCTCTGTGGAGGACGATATAGATCTGTATGACATGGGGCTTGTCATCGCATCGAGGTCCGTGGACCGACTCCAAATGAGCCGCGAGAAGGGGGACGAGCTCAGGCTGATCCTCATCAAGGAGAAAGTCTATCCCCGCGATCTCGAGGAGAGTCCCGCCGAGTGCCGCCCTCTCTCCGAATTCTCCCTGCGGGAGCCCCGGGCCGAAGAAATCAAATTCGTCACCCGCCTGGCCCGGAGTTGTTATCCTGGCGCATTCCTTCCGGATTTCTTCCTTTATCCCGGTAAGGTCGCGGATATGATCGCCACGGACGAAGTCCACGCCATTGCGGCTTTTGGCCCTTCGGGTGAAATCGGGGGCGCTGTCCTGTGGCATGGAGTGGGAAGCAGCATGGTGGAATGCTTTGGCCCTTTCTTATTCGGACAACCCGCCCCATCGAGCATGTCCGAAGCTCTCCTTGAGGCATGTCTGAGCGCCATCGCCAGAACGGATACAGTGGGCCTTATCAACACCTGTCCCACACCCGAACTGCCCAGGACCCATTTCGAACGGCTGGGGACCCTTACAGTCCGAACGGAAGCCGGCGGTGCCGGCACTGATGTTCAGGCCTGGTTCCGATTGATGCGTGAAGATGCAGGAAGCGCTGTCTGGGTGCATGCGGACCTGCTCGACTTTGTGGAGCGACAGTATCGAAGGCTGGTGCTTCCGCGGGAGATCAGACCTGCCCAACACTCCGGAGAGCAAGTGCCGAAGCACTCGGTTCTGTCGGCCGAGCTCGACCGTCTCCAGGGTCGAGTGACTCTGCGGCCCATGTGGCCCGGGATGGATGCCAGGGATAACATCGCCCAGCACTTGAGGCTCCTCGTTGAGGAAGGCATGCTCAACATTGTCTTTGCCATGGACCTGGGACAGTCCTGGCAGGCAGAACTGGCGCCCGCTCTTCTTGAGCTGCGTTTCGAACCACGCTGCCTCCTTCCTTATGCCGGCCAGGGTGATGTTGTTCTCTTTCAGTTTTGCGGGGAGCTGTCATGAGCCGCAATCCACCTCCCCTGGATTCACTGGTTCCGGACTACATCAAGCGCTTCGAGGCCTACGTCCCCAGCAAGCCCGATGACGTCCTGAAGAAGCTCTACGGGTGCTCGAAGCTCTATCGCCTGAACAACAATGAAAACCCCCTGGGACCTCCGCCCGCAGCCCGTGAAGTCATCCGGCGATTTGCACCTGCCCAGGCTTCCGTCTACCCCAGCGGCGATGTCTACCACCTGCGCTGCAAGCTTGCGGAAACCTTCGGCATGCACCCGGACCAGTTCCTGGTGGGCAATGGAGCCAACGAAGTCATTGGTTTCGTAATCAAGGCTTTTTGCCAGAAGGGCGACAACATCATCACGGCGGACAAGACCTTTGCCGTATACGAGTGGGTGGCGGAATTCTCAGGATTCGAGTCCCGACTGGTCCCCTTGCGGGATTACGGGTTCGATGCGGAAGGCATGCTCGAATGTAGAGACGAGCGCACCAAGGTCCTTTTTGTCTGCAACCCGAACAATCCGACGGGGAGCTGGTGGAACGAGCAGAAGCTTCGTCATTTTCTCAATCGGGTGGATGCACGCCAGATCGTGGTGGTGGACGAGGCCTATCGTGAGTTTGTGGACTGCCGGAACTGCACCGATTCCATGGCCCTCATCAGTGAGTATCCCAACCTCGTGGTTTTCAGGACATTCTCCAAGATGTACGCCCTTGCGGGGCTTCGCATCGGCTACCTGGCCGGAAGCCCCGAAGTGGTGGATGTCATCCGCCGTACCTGCGTCGTATATTCGGTGAACGGTCTGGCTCAGGCCGCCGCTCTCGCGGCCCTGGGCGATGAAGAGCACGTGCTGCGTACCCGCGAGCTGGTGCGTCAGGGGAAGGAATTCCTCTCTCGCGAGCTCGGAATCCTCGGGCTGCCCGTGGTCCACGGAGAGGGCAATTTCATGATGGTGCGGCTTCCCATGAGTGATGGCCTGGCCTATCGGAAGCTCATGACACGGGGAGTCATGATACGCAGTATGACAGGTTTTCGCTTTCCCAACTGGATCCGGGTGACCCTTTCCCACGCCGAGGCCATGGAAAGCCTGGTGGCGGCGCTCTCAGAGATTCTCGCCGAAGTTGAAGAGTGAGTCCCTTGAAGGGCCCAAGATCCGGGCTGCCGGGCAGCAGCGGCTCCGGCCGCGAGAGGTCGGGTGCCGCCCCTTCTTCAAAGGAGATCGATGCCGGAAAACAGGAAGCTTTTCACGTTTGAGTTCATCTGCCTGAATCTCATCTCATTTTTTGCATTTTCCAACATGGCAGTATTCTATAGTTTTTTCAGCTACCTGGAGTCGATCAACGTACCGGTGGAATGGCGGGGGTTCCTCCTGGGGTTGGAGCCCATGTCGGCATTTGCCCTTCGCCTGGTCGTGATTCCCATGCTCCATGTGGGCAATGCAGCCAGGGTGATGTTCGCGGCCCTGGCCATGATGGTCGCAGCCCTTTGTTCGTACTCCTGGGCGCTCACCGTTCCCGCCCTCATCATCCTTCGCATCTTTCACGGCGCCGCCTTCGTGCTGCTCGTATCCGCCAGCATGGCCCTTGTAGTGCACTTCATTCCCAAGGGGAAAAGCGGCCAGGGGTTCGGTTTCGTGAGCGTCTCGGTGCTGATTCCCTATGCCGTCATGCCCCTGGTCATGGAGGCTTTGCTGCCCCATGTGAGCAGCGAAGCGGAGATCTACAGGGGGGTCACCATCCTGGCATTGCCCGCCTTTGGGTTCCTCGTCATCCTGCGAAGACGGCTCACGACCATGCTGGGCTATATGGGCGGCTCTCTCGCCAGACGCCCGACCCTGGCAGAGGTCCGTGCAAATATGAAGGAGACTCGAGTGGCCTTCCTCCTGGCTGTGAACCTGCTTCTCTATCTCTGTTATGCCACGGTGTTCTTCTTCATGAAGGGGCATGTCGTCAGCAGGGGAATCACGGATGTCGGGAGCTTCTTCACTTTGTCGACGCTTGTTATGATCGGTCTTCGGCTTTCCGGGGGGTTCTTCTTCGACCGGTTCGACAAGGTGAAGATGCTCCAGCTGTTCACGATCCTGCTCATTCCCTGCTTCATGCTGATGGGTCACCTGGGTTCGAGCCGGGACCTCTACCTGGTGGCCTGTGGTTATGGGCTGTGCATTGGTGTACTGCTGCCCCTCCTGAATGCAACGCTGTTCGAGATCTCGCCTCCCCGGCTTCGCGGACTGAACACCAACCTGGCCCTGTTCATGATGGACGCGGGCTTCTTCCTCAGTCCCTACGGAGGTGGGCTCCTCCTCGCCAGGGGGTTTTCCAGTGCGGACCTGTTCGGAACCTGTACAGGAATCCTGGTTTTGAATGTGTGCTTCCTGGTACTGCTGGGGCGGTGGAAAGGCCGTGCTGCAGCCAAACCCGTCCTGGAGGCCAATGGGTGAGATGACTCTGCTTTTTCAGCGGCACATCGGATGGCGACGCTGCCTCGCCGACGTCCATCGTAATGAACCAGCGATGAGGAGACGCATTTGCGAAACGAAATGATGGAGGTGGGCCATGCTGTGGCGCGCTTCGATGCCCATGCCAAGGTCACCGGCAAAGAAAAATACGCCATCGATCACTATGGAGAGGATCTCCTGTGGGCCGGGGTCAAGAGAGCCGGGATTCCCCACGGCATGATTCGAGGGATCGATCTGTCCGAGGCGCGGAGGCTTCCCGGAGTTGTCGCCGTCCTGACCCGGGAGGATATCGGCGGGACAAACCGGCAGGGAATCGTTCACAAGGACCAGCCGGTTCTTGCAGGACGAAAGGTGCGCCACTGCGGCGATCCCGTTGCTCTCGTCCTGGCTGAGGGCCGAGAAACCCTCCGCAGGGCGCTGGAGCTCATCCGGATCGACTTGGAGCCCCTTCCGGGCGTCTTCGATCCCCGGTCGGCTTTGGAGCAGGGTGCTCCCCAGGTGCACGAGTCGGGGAATCTCCTCCTCCACGCCACCATCGAAACGGGCGCAGGTCTGAAGGCGCTGGATGAATGCGAGGTGGTCGTGGAGGACACCTTCGAAGTCCCGTCGCAGGACCATGCCTTTCTCGAGACTCAGAATGGTCTTGCCTGGCAGGAGGCTGACGGACGGATCGTCATGATCGTTTCCACCCAGGCGCCTTTCCGAGACCGCTTCGAGGTGGCCCACGCGCTGGGGCTGGATTTCAACGCCATTCGGGTCCTGAGCCCTTATCTGGGCGGGGGATTCGGGGGAAAGGACGGTGCAACCGTCCAGTGCTTGCTGGCGCTGGGAGCCCTCCACGCCGGGGGAAGACCCGTGAAGATGTGGTGGGAGCGCGAGGAGAGCATCATCGGAGGATACAAGCGTCATCCGGTTCACATGAGCTACCGGTTGGGCGCCAGGGCGGACGGGACGCTGCATGCGCTCGGGTGCAGGCTCCACTACGATACGGGTCCCTACGCCCATCTCGGGGGCGAGGTCATGGCCCTCGGTATGGAGCACGCCTGCGGTCCGTACCGCATTCCCAACACGTTCATCCAGGGCTGGTGCGTCTATACCAACAATCCCGTCAGCGGGGCCATGCGCGGATTCGGCGTCTGCCAGGTGGCCTTTGCCTTCGAGCGCATGATGGACCGACTGGCCCGTGACCTGTGCATGTGCCGGCTTGAAATTCGGCGCAAAAACGCGCTCCGGCGGGGTGACAAAAACGGCTCCGGCGTGACCCTCGTCTGCTCGACCGGGATCGAGCCCTGTCTGGAGTCGCTGGCCCGCCATCCCCTTTGGACCCGTCGCAGGGAGTGGAAGGAAGGGGCAGGGCCTTTCAAGCGCCGGGGCGTCGGAGTCGCAGCCGTCTTCAACGGCATGGGCTACGGCCGTGGGCTGCCGGATTCCGCCATCGCCAAGGTGGAGTTGACTCGGGAAGGGAAGATCCGGGTCTACAACGGAGTCTCGGACATGGGGCAGGGCAATGCCAGCGCTTTCGTGCAGATGGCCGGCGAGGTCCTGTGCCAGGATGCATCCCACATGGAGCTCATCCAGCCCGACACGGATCGGACCCACCCCTCGGGGTCTTCCTCTGCGGGTCGCACGACCTACACCTACGGCAACGCCCTGATCCAGGCGTGCCAGGGCCTCAAGGAGAAGCTCCTGCATCGGGCCGCCCTCATGCTGATGCTCGATGAGGCCGCGGGGCTGGTGCTCTTGCCCGGCAGGGTGAAACACCTGCCGTCGGGAAAAGAGATTTTCCTGGATGTTCTGGGGCGCACGTTTCCGGAAACGGATCGCGTTTGCATGAGCCAGTTCATCATGCCCGTGTGCCAGGATGTGCCGGATACCGGCAAGGAGTTCACCATCGGATTTCCCCATGTGCTTTTTTCTTACGCTGCCCACCTGGCCTGTGTCGAGGTGGACGAGCTCACCGGAAAGATCGACGTCAGGGAATACCTGGCACTGACGGACGGCGGGCGTGTTCTCAATCCCCAGGGATTCGAACAGCAGGTTCAGGGGGCGGTCGCCCAGGGAATCGGCTATGGGCTCATGGAGGAGGTGGCCCTGGAGGAAGGCAGAATTCTGAGCTCCAACTTCACCAGCTACATCATCCCTACCTCCCTGGATGTTCCAGAAATCACCTCTATTGCCGTCGAAACCCTGGAATCCACAGGTCCCTTCGGCATGAAAGGCATCGGTGAAGTGGGGGTGAACGGACCTTTGCCCGCCATTGCGGGCGCCGTCGAGGATGCCTTGGGATGCGGCCTGCGGCGCTCACCCCTCAGGGCGGACCGGGTGCTGCAGGCGATGCAGGAGCAGAAAGGGAATCGGCTTGAAGATTGACTTCGTCCTGAATGGCAAAAAGACCAGCGTGGAGGTTCCTCCCGATCGACGGGTTGTGGACCTGCTGAGGGAGGAGCTTGCTCTCACCGGTACCAAGGAAGGGTGCGGCTCCGGGGAATGCGGGGCGTGCACCGTTCTCGTGGGCGGGGAAAGCCGCCTGTCATGCCTCATGCTGGCGGCGCAGCTCCAGGGTCGGCAGGTCACGACCATTGAAGGCCTTGCACCTTCCGGGACGCTGCATCCCGTCCAGGAGGCTTTCGTGGCCCACGGGGCGGTGCAATGCGGGTTCTGCACGCCGGGAATGGTTCTCTCGGCGGCGCACCTGCTCCACCAGCATCCGCATCCCACCCGGGACCAGATTCGTGAAGGGCTGAGCGGCAACCTTTGCCGCTGTACGGGCTACGTGAAAATCGTGGATGCCGTGGAGGCCGCCGCAGGGAGAGGAGAGGAGGGAAGTGAGCCATGAGGGACGTCCTTCTGCCCGCATCGCTGAGCGAGCTCTGGGCGATGCTCGATGAGCATCCCATGGCTTCGGTCTACGCTGGTGGAACGGATCTGCTGGTCAAGATGCGGAGCGGGCTCATCGCCCCTCGGACGCTGATCTGCCTGGAAAGGATCGAGGAGCTCAGAAGCGCCGGGGAACAGGGAGGAACCGTTCGGATAGGCTCGTGCGTCACACACGCCCAACTCCTGGCGGACTCATGGGTGAGAGCCCACCTTCCGGTGTTGGTCCAGGCATTGAAAGTGCTGGGTTCACCTCTCATCCGCAACATGGGCACCCTTGGCGGGAATATCTGTACGGCCTCGCCGGCGGGGGACACTCTGCCCCCGCTGTATGTCCTGGATGCGGAGGTGGAGCTGCGGTCGGAGCGCGAAGAGCGACGAATGCCCATCAGGGAGTTTATCACCGGGCCAGGGGTTACTCGTCTGAAGGAGGGCGAAATCCTGACGGCGGTCCGGGTCCCGAAGCCGGCGCCGAAAAGCCTTCACCACTTTGAAAAGGTGGGGCTCCGCAACGCTCTGGGCTGTTCTGTAGTGAGCCTTGCCGCGCTGGTGGAGCGAGCGGACGGTGGCCTTGTGGAGCGGGCATCCCTTGCATGGGGCAGTGTCGGACCGACCATCGTGTCATGCCCCGATGCTGAATCGGTGCTGCTCGGCCGCAGGCTGAGCCTGGAAGCGCTGAAGGAGGCCGGTGCCATCGTGCGGGAGGCCGTCAGCCCGATCAGCGACGTGCGGGCCAGTGCGGACTACCGTCGCACGGTTTCGGGCAACCTGCTGCTCCGTCTGGCTCATGTGGAACAGGATTAACCCGACTCTGCTGAAATGCTGTTCTTCAATGACTCTCGCAGAGTCCCAGAGAAATATCATGAGGAGTCACAAATGAACAACGGGAATGGAGCTCGCTGGGTCGAGCCGGAAACACATGACATTGGAGCCGGAGAGAAGGTGACGGTCGGTCTCTTCCGGCCCGAGGACGGTCCAGGGATCGGTCGACTGTTCCGGGCGGTCTACGGCGATGGATACCCCGTCAAAGCCTTCTATGACCCGGGTGCACTGTCTGAAGCCTATGACGCGGGAGCCAACTATTCCGTGGTGGCGCGCAGGCCGGATGGGCAGATCATCGGACACGTGGCGATCTTTCGTTCTTCGCCTTTTCGACATCTTTACGAGGCCGGGGCGGGGCTGGTCCTGCCCGAGTATCGCAAAGCAGGTATCAACAAGCTCATGCTCACGCACCTCTTCGAGACAATCGCTCCGCGGTTGGGCGTCGAGGAGGTGTGGGGAGAGGCGGTCTGCAACCATACCATCATGCAGAAGGCGGTTCTTCAGTATAAGCATGTAGAAACCGGCCTGGAGGTGGACTTGATGCCGGCTGAGGCATACACGAAAGAGAGAAGCGCTGCAGGGCGCGTTGCCTCGCTGGTTTGCTTCAGAGCCTACCGACCCAGACCTCACAAGGTTTACCTGCCGAAAACCTACGAGTCCTTCCTGAGGGATCTTTACTCCGGACTGGACGATGTGCGCACTCTCGGTGTGAGCGAGAATCGATTTCCGGAAGCGGAAGCATCCAATGCGACGACCGAAGTGTTCGAATTTGCGCAGGTGGCGCGAATCGGCGTAACCGGGATCGGCGGCGACTTTGAATCGTTCCATGAGCGCCTGGAAAATGGTCTGGTGTCGAGTGGCATCAAGGTGCTTCAAGTCTGGATGAACCTGGCTTGTCCGTGGGTGGGAGCGGCAGTCGAGGCGCTGGGTCGAAAAGGTTACTTCATCGGGGGTTTGCTGCCGCGATGGTTCGACGACGACGGACTCCTCATGCAGAAGATCATTGGGCGGCCGGACTGGGAAGGGATCCAGCTTCTGAGCGACCGGGCCAGGGAGATTTTGAGAATGGTGCGCGCGGACTGGGAGCGGGCGGCCAAAGCGTCGTGAAGGCATTCCGGGGTAAGCGTTGAGGGAGCGGCCTTCAGCCGTTGGGGAGACCAGTGTAATCGATGCGTTGCATGGGAAGGAATGGAACCGGGAACCTGTTGTACAACCTCGCTGAAGGCGTAGGGCATCGAAACAGCATCGATCCGCACCATCGGTTTGTCATCCCCGCAGGTTCTCGGCGGGGATCCAGCGGCCTGCAATCCCACAAAAAGACACTGGCTTCCGCCGAAAGCACGAGGGAATGACCTTCCATGGTCGGTACTGCCGGACGATTACCGGTTGCCCATCGGCCTGGAATCCTCCGGGACTGGCAGAAGGACTCGCACAGTGGTGCCATGATTCATGGTGCTTTCGATGATGATCGCACCTTTGTGATTCCGCACAATACCCATCACTGCAGACATCCCCAAACCGCGGCCAACAAACTTGGTTGTAAAAAAGGGATCGAAGATGCGATCCAGGGTAGCCTTTCCCATTCCGCTCCCACTATCAGCGACCTCGAAGAAGAGAAAAGGTCCCGCTGCGGGTTTCTCTTCGAGCCTGCTCCGGCGCAGATATCCTTCGCTGCATTCCATCTTTCCCGTGGATACAGCCACAGTCCCGATCTCATCACCAACGGCTTCGCAGCCGTTGATGACCAGGTTCATAAGGATCTGCTGGATTTGGCCGGCGTCCGCGCGGATGGCTGGGAGGTCCCGCGCAGGATGGAACTGGAGCGTGATGTTGCTGAGCATCCCGGCCCGGAGAAGATCCATGTTCTCCTTGAGCAGCTGGTTGATATCAACCCGGGCAAACTCGGAATGGCTTTCGCCGGAACAGGTGAGAATCTGCCTCACCAGGTCGGCGGCGCGCCGGGTCGCCCCGATGGCCCGATAAAGACGTCCTTCTGCGGATGGGATGTGGGAGATATCGGACAAAGCCAGCTCGAGGTTTCCCTGAATCGCCATCAAGAGGTTGTTGAAATCGTGTGCGATTCCACCAGCCAGCATACCCAGGCTCTCGAGCTTCTGATGGTGCAGGAGCCTGCGCTCCAGCTCCAGCCTCTCTTCTTCAGCCCGCTTGCGCGCCGTGATGTCGGTGATTTCCATCACCATACAATGGACCCGATCCAGTTCGATGGGAGTGATGGAGAGAAGTCCAAAGAATAGACCGCCCGATGGCCTGCAGATCTGGATCTCCATCCCCTGGATCTCTCCTTGTGCCTGGATCACATTGAGCATGTGATTCCACGTGTCAGGGGAGTCCCACAGCCCCAGATCGCTCATGCTGCGGCCGATGACTTCCTCTCGATCACAATTGAGGAATGACATCCACGAGTCGCTGACTTCCATGAAACGCGCGTCAGCCAGGGTCAGTACCGCAATGAGCTGCGAGCTGGATCGAAAGATCTTGGACAGCTTGGCTTCGCTTTCCGTGGCTCTCTGCCGCTCCCTGTCAAGGTCTCGCAGAATTTCACTCATGACGCGGTTCTTCTCAACCAATTGTTCCCGCTGACGTTCCAGCTCATCAAGCTGCCTCAAAAGCTGAGGATAATAGCTCTTGCGCGTGGCTCTCTCACCCAGCCCCATCAGTCTGTCGCGGAGGTCTTCGCTTGCCGGGATCTGATCAGAATGCCTTTTCATAACAATCTGAAATATCTCCTTTAGTGACAATCTTAGGGTTGGTCAGCAGACATGGGTCCTTCATCGCATGCTGAGCGAGGGTCGGCAGCTCCTCCCTGCGGAGACCGAAGTCCCGCAAGCGGAGCCGAATTCCAACCTTCTCGCGGAATTCCACCAGTCCATCGATGAGTCTGCTCTTGAGAGCTGCCTGATCCAGTTCCGCTGCCTCCTCGATGTCGAAAGCGACGGCGATGTTGCGGTACCTCTCGGGTGATGCATCGAAGTTGATGCGAATGCTCTGCTCCAGCAGGATGGCGTTGCACTCCCCGTGGGGAAGGTCGAGCAGACCCCCGAGACTGTGCGCCATGGCGTGGACGATCCCCAGACTTGCGTTGGAGAACGCCATTCCTGCAAAGAGACTCCCCAACATCATGCCGGAACGGCCCGGGGCGCCTTGTGGGCTCTCCACTGCATCCCTGAGACTTCGGCGAATGAGACGAATGGCCTCCAATGCATGCAGGTCGGTGATGGGTGAGCTGGCCGTCGAGACATAGGCTTCGATGGCATGGGTCAGGGCGTCCATGCCTGTTGCGGCGGTCAGCTCAGGCATCATGGTGAAGGTCGTTGCGGGATCGATGAGCGATACGTCGGGGATGAGATATTTGCTCACAATGGGGATCTTCACTTTACGGGATGTGTCGCAAATGACGGCAAACTGTGAGACGTCAGCCCCGGTCCCGGCAGTGGTGGGAATACAGATGAGGGGTGGACCTGGCACAGGCACTTCATCAATGCCCTCGAACGAGAGGATGCCGCGACCATTGGTTGCCACGATGCCGATTCCCTTGGCGCAATCCATTGGACTTCCGCCACCCACGACCACGATGACATCGCAGTGCTCACGGGCATAACACTCGGCGCCCTCCCTCACTTCGTGGTCTTTGGGATTGGGAGTCACCCCATCGAACAACGCGGAAGGAATCCCACTTCGTGCAAGCGACCTCATTACCAGATCGGTCCATCCCGCCTGACCCACCCCGGGATCGGAAACGACCAGGACCTTGCGAGCCCCATAATTCACGACATAGCGGCCGGCCAGGTCCGCCGCTCCCATGCCGCATACCAGCTCCGGCACCACGAACTTCCTGGGCTCATAAATGGGGTCAGCCTGTAGAGTCATGCTCCCTTTCCTTCACGACCGGTCTTCGTGAATGATACAATCCCGTTCATCGGCTGAGTCCCCTCGCCGGGACCTCAGCCCATTCATTTCGCATGCACGATCGTTCTGGTTGATTCCAGCCAGGCCAGCAACGGAATCGTTGACGAAGGTTTGGGGGATCTGAGGCAGTTCTGAAGCCAGCAGGAGGCAATTTCTGTGCCTTACGTTGGGGTTGTGAGCCGGGGCAAGGAATGGTATCCCCAGTTTCGCCAACATTCATGGTGAAAGACGGTGTCCGAAACATGATCCAAGAACCCTCTTAACAAAGGATCACTCCATGCGATATGAACTGCGGCTGGCGACGACGGCGTCGGGAGTTGGTTATTTTGCCGGAGTGCCGGCAAAAATTGGAACTTTCGACGAGTATCTGGCCTATCTTCGATCCTGCCCCCTGGATGACTTCATGCACCGTTATCTGCTGGAGAAGGTGGGAGAGCTGGATGAAGAGACGGTGAGGAGGATTCATCAGGTTGCCAGGGGAAGAGATGAGGTCATGATGACCCTGCTCTTGGAGGCAGGGCTGACTTTCGGCCATCTCGCATCTGTGAAGCAACTCTTCAATGCGCAGGAAATCCAGATATTAGCGCAGCATACACCACTTATTAATATTAAATCAGCATTGCTCGAGGATCAACAGGCGCATGCCGATTGGATGCGCCGGTTCGATAGAAATATTACAGATCTCGAGCCTCTTTCCTTGGTCAATGACGCCTCAGGGCGGAGCCTCTATACGAAAGAAGAGCTGCCGGCTGCGTCTTCTCGACGTGTGAGACTTGAGAGCATCGGGGCGGAGTTTGCTCCGGGTGCTCCGGTTCATGGAACGGCGCTGCCGTCCGCCCGGAGGACTGCCGAGCTCGCATTGACGAAACTCGATGATCTTGGAATCCTGGCCTCAGAAGAGCAGGCTCATCAATCGTCTCTCAGCCCTTACGGTTTCCTGCGCAGGTGGCATCTGAACATCTTCGTGAATTGCCGCAGGCACAATTACGTCCTCTCGGGCATTCAGACCAGCTATGGAAAAGGGCTCCGTGAGGATAGCGCCCGCGCCTCCTACGCCATGGAGATTGTTGAGCGCCATTCCTCCTTCGCCAGTGTCTCCTCCGAAGGTGTCGTTGGATTCCGAAACTCTTATCCGCTCACTTACGGCTCATACCATCAAGTCGTTGGAGGTGGGAAGAACGCCCTGGATCCAAACAGGCTGCGCCTGGAAGCTCCCTACGCCGGTGAGCCGCTCCACTGGATGACTGCCGAGGAGAAGATCGGAGACAGGCTTCAATCCATCCTCATTCCCGTTCAGACCGTCTTTCTGTTCTGCAACCTGGATGAGGTCAGTCTCTTCAGCAGCCTGGGATCCACCGGACTGGCGTCAGGAAATACTCCCGAGCAGGCCCGGCTGAGCGCGCTGCTGGAGGTCGTCGAACGAGACTGTGAGGCGACGATGCCTTTCGACGCTTCGCGTTGCTTCCGCGTTTCGTCGGATGATGCTGAAATTGGAGGGCTGCTCGCAGACTACGAAGCCGGAGGAATCCAGCTGCAGTTCCAGGATCTCACCCATGAGCTCGGGATTCCCTGCTACAAATGTATGGTCAGGGGCCCACGGGGTGGTGTGGTGAAGGGAACGGGAGCTCATCTGGATGGCCGTCGGGCCCTTCTCTCTGCAATGACCGAAACGCCTTATCCGTTTCCAGGGGGCCCCCCATCCGGGCCGGCCCTGGAAGGACTCAGGACCAGGAGGTTCGAGGATCTGCCCACCTTTGGGTTCGATGACCCATCCATGGATCTGGCGCTGACTGAGAGGCTGTTTGAAGTCAACGGCTACCATCCCATCTACGTGGACCTCACGCGGGAGGAGGTGGGGATTCCCGTCGTCAAGGCCATTGTTCCGGGCATGGAATTTTCGGCGGACTTCGACAAAACGTCGCGGGTCAGCCCAAGGTTGTTTGCAAATTATCTCAGGATGATGGGTGCTCTCTGAGCCATGCGGAGCCGGGTGATCCTTGATCATGACCTGAGAGTCTTTGAAAAAATCTGTTTGACGCGGCTTCAGGGCTTTAGTTTCTCCTTGGAGGGAGTGCTCCATGAATGTATAGAGACGGAGGCTTGGGAGCATGCTTCGGGGGAACCGTATCTTCTTTGGTATTCCAGTTGGTTGTCCATGCAACAGAAAGTGAATTCAGGCGTATGGATCTGGCCTACTTGAGGCTTGGCGATGCCTTTCCGGAAGGCGAAGAAATCCACGGCCACAATCTGAAGTCTTATTCGAGCCTCGATGCTTTCGTCGCTGCGGGCGGGAGAGCTGATGGAGTCGTCATCGGCAGCGACGATTCCGCGATCTCAGAGCACTGCATCCGCCGTATCCGGTCGACACCGGCTACATCGCTGGCCCCGGTCCTTCTCCTCAAGCATCTTGGCCCTCGCCTGGCACTCCTCACAGACGGGGAAGTCCCCAGCATTCAGGCGGCCGTGGCTCGCATGGAGCCAATCGTTGCTCGCATGCGCGAGATTTCCAGGGAGATCCTGGAGCAGGGACAGGATTTTCGCCTGCTCGGCTTTCTCTATGCCCGCCCCGAGACGCTCCTCACCACCTGTCGGCACTGGCAGCATCCGGGTGTGCATTCCTATCCGGCTGCTGAAGCCCTGGCCGATCCCGACACCGTCGTTGAGCGATGGCTCTCTAACCTCGAAGAGCGCCGCTACCTGGAGCGCGTTGAGCTGCTCGACCGGCTGAGGTTATGCCCCAAATGCGGAGGATGCCATCATAATTTTGTGGATGCCTGTCCCCATAGCCGGAGCATCGACATTGTCCAGAAGCCCTTCCTGCATTGTTTCACGTGCGGTCACGTTGCGCCGGAGGAGAATTTCCTGAAAAGCGGCGCCCTTGTTTGTCCCAACTGCCTCTCCAGGCTGCGTCATATCGGAGCGGACTACGACCGTCCCCTGGAAAACTACGTTTGCAGCGACTGCGGTCAAAGCTTTGTGGAGCCGCTGGTGATCGCCCGCTGTCTTTCGTGCGGGGCGGAGAACGATCCCGAAAGCCTGGCGCCCCGGCAGGTCTACTCCTTTCGACTGGGCGAACGGGGATCTCTTGCGGCTCGCACGGGGAGCCTCGAAGACATCTACGCCCTCTTCGACAACCTGAACTACATCCGCCCCCAGTTTTTCGAGGCCCTGGTGGACTGGCTCATGGCTGTCTGCCGTCGCCATTCCGAGGAGTTGTTCAGTCTCATCGGCATACGCTTTCGAAACATTTTGGAGCTCACCGACAGCATCGGTCGGTACCGAACGTCAGAGCTCGTGGATGAGTTTGCTTTTCGACTCCGGGAGGCCATTCGCAAGACGGATCTCACCACACGAACGAGTCAGAGGACCCTCTGGATTCTGCTTCCCAAGACCGATTGTCCTGCATGCCGCATTCTCGTCGACCGGCTCGAAAATATCCGTCGGCACACGCGTCAGTCCGAGGGGATGGAATTGGAATACGATATCGTGACATTCAGTGCTCCTGCGGAGATGTTGCCCGGCGATGAGGCCCGATTGCTGCTGCCTCGACTTCTGGGAGACCTGGAGTAGTCCATGTCCGTATTGGGTGAGATGCTCGAAATTCTCTTGCTTCTTTTGCAGAGCCCTTTCAACCAGGGGTTCTGGCTCTTTGTCTTCAAGTTCATTCCTTATGTGGTGTTTTTCGAGCTCCCGGTCTACACGCTGGTGTTTCTGGGCATTTTGGGGCACGTGATCCGTGAAAGCATGGACGTGCCGGAAATCGAGCTTTTCCGGCCGGGGGTTTCCTGTATCATCACCTGCTACTCGGAAGGGAAGGACGTCCAGCTGACCATCAAGTCCCTGGCGGAGCAGATCTACGATGGCTTTATCGAAATCATCTGTGTTGTGGACGGTGCCTCACAGAATATCGCGACCTATGAGGCCGCCAAAGGCATGGAGTCCTATGTGCGCGGCTTTCGAGGGCGATTGCTGACGGTCCTTCCCAAATGGCAGCGTGGCGGTCGTGTTTCGAGCTTGAATGCAGGGCTCAGCGTCGCTCGCGGCGAGGTTGTGATGGCCCTGGACGGGGACACTTCCTTTGACAACACCACGGTGGCGGGCGCCGTGCGCCATTTTGACGATAGAAACGTGGTGGGAGTCGCCGGCTGCCTCCGCGTCCGGAATGTGGATGTGAGCATCTGGACCCGGCTGCAGGCCATCGAATACCTGCTCTCCATCCATGCGAGCAAGGTGGGGCTGAGTGAGTTCAACATCGTGAACAACATCTCGGGGGCCTTTGGCATCTTTCGGCGCTCGTTCCTCACGCGGATGGGGGGGTGGGACAGCGGGACGGCTGAAGACCTGGATCTGACCATGCGCATCAAGAGCTATTTCGGAAGACACAGGCGCCTAAGGATCCTGTTCGAACCACGGGCGATGGGGCATACCGACGTCCCCACAACCCTGAAGGACTTCATGAAGCAGCGGCTCCGCTGGGACGGCGACCTGTTCTATCTCTACATCCGAAAACACTTTCACAGTCTGAGACCGGGTCTGTTCGGATGGCGCAACTGGCTCATGACTCTCTGGACCGGCCTCTTTTTTCAGCTTGTGATGCCTTTTGTGATCCTCATCTATACCGTCTTCACATTTGTCTTTTTTCCCTTCGCACACTCCCTCGCAGTGTGGACGCTGGTCTATCTCTTTTATCTGGGTGTAACGCTCGTCTTCTATTTCGTGTTTCTGGTTTTTCTGTCAGAGCGTCCCCGTCAGGACCTGAAGCTCGCGCCGCTCCTTCCGCTCGTTCCTCTGTTCACTTTCTTTAGCAGGCTCTGGAGCGGTGCGGCCACACTCTGGGAGATCACCTTCAAGGGCCATCTTGATAGTGCCATGGCTCCCTGGTATGTGTTGAAGAAGACCAAGTTTTAGGAGGCGATCCAGGTTTCATCTATCAGGTGTGGGGTTAGGGGTGACAGGTGGCGGGGCTGGAGGCTGCAAGTCCGGAAGCGGTATATAGAAATTCATCGTGTCGAAAGCAGCCCCTCATGGTCTTTCGGGCTATCCTGAACGATGAAAAGGCCTACAGCCGGGGTGGCTTCAACGAGAAACTCGAAACCCCTGACTCGTAACTTCTTGTAGCAGAGATCTTCATTCCAACGAGGGCAGCACGGCGGTCTGAAATGTTCCAGCTTGAACACATGGCAAGGACCTGCGAAATCCTGCGTGGGCTCTTCTGTTCCATGGGGTGGGTTCGGCTTCTGCCGCCCTTTTTCGGGGCAATCTTCGTGATGTGGGGGGCATGGCATCATGAAGCATGTGCTGAGCAGGTAGTCTCCCTGGATGAACTGGAAGCCAAGATCCATACATCACCACAAGTTCTCGTTGCAGCGGCTGAGCTCGAGCAGCAGATCAATCTGTTCGAACGGGAGCAGGCGCTCAGTGGGTGGAAGGTTTTTGGGGGTATCAGCAACGGTTATTTTCAGGAAGCTACGGATGTGAACGTGACTCGCCAGTTTGGCCAGTCATCCATCAGGATGGGCCTGAGGTATCCGCTCCTGGGGACACGCGCCCGAGAGCAGCTCAATATACTGCATGCCGAAGCGCGGACCTGGGAGAATCGGCAGAAGCTGGAGCTGTCCAGGCAGATCAGCCTCAATGCGCTGAGAAGCCACTACGTGAATGCCTGGGGAAGTGAGCGTCAAATCCAGCTGAGCAAGGCATTCCTTGAAGGTCGTGAGACCGTGGAGCGTTTGCTGGAGGCGCGCACGGCCCAGGGCTTTCTCCTCGATGCCGACCGCCAGGAGTTCATCACGGCTTTTGAGTTAGCCTCTCGCAGCATTGCCAGGGCTCAGGCCCTCCAGAAAAGGTCCCTTGGGGTCATCCACCTCATGACCGGTTCGGACCTGAGCGGGTTTGGATTCGCGGCTCCCTCCATGGCTGCACCCTGTTTGGACGAAGCCCGCCTTAAAGCGGCGGTTCTTGACGGAAATCCCGAGCTGGTGCTCCTTCGGGGTCGGGTGGACGAAGAGCTTGGGGCGCTGCGGTTGGGGCATCGAAGCGATATCGATGCCAGTCTTGATCTGGCAGGGAGTGGGTCCATCGACTATCCCGAAGGCCAGCCGGGCTACGGGGTATCCCTTTCCCTCAATATTCAGATGCCGGCAGGTGTGCAGAAGGCGGGGGAGGCCGGCCGTCGTGCTTCGCAGGCGGGTTTGAAGAAGACGCAGCTGGAGGTCGACCGGAAGGCAGGGGAACTGCTGACCGATGCAGCGGATGCTGTGGAGCAGTATCGGGCTGCTGAGGCCAACTTGCGCTTTGCCCGTCAACGGGTGAGGGCGGCGCTGGAGGCCGTAAGGGAGGGTCAGCTTCGAGCCGGATTTCTCCCCGGCGACACCCTTGAACGATTGCAGCGAAGTCGATTCCAGTACTACCAGACGTGCATGGATCTGATCGACGCTGAAGTCATGGTGTTCCAGGCACAGGCTGCGGTGCTGAAGCTGGCTCCGGAAGGGTGTGCCCATGCGGCCGGAGATCCCGTGCCGGATGATCCTACCCATTCCGTCGTGACGAATGATCCGATCCAAATGAACTGGTTGTCATGGCCGAAAAACATCCGCCATCTGGCGCCAACGCCGGCGAAAGCCGCTGATGTGAAGCCTGCGCCCGCTGCAGGTGTGGCTCGGCCGATCGGACGCACAACCGTCTATCTCTGGGAGAGCGCCCCCTGGCTGGACGGAAGCGTGTCGTTGGAGGCCGGGGTGAAGGCATTGTCTGATTTCGGTATCGGACGGGTCTTCATCAGTCTGGACAAGGCTCAGATCAAGGCGGCTGCGCTTCCCGACGGCGGAAAGCGTCTGCGGGGGCTCCTGGAATATGCTCGCGAAAGCGGTTTGAGTGTCGAGCTTCTGCTGGGAGAGCCCACCTGGATTCTTCCGGGCTTTCGTGAAGACCTGCTCCTCATCATCCAGAGGTTGAAGCATCTCCCCTTCGATGGTCTCCACCTGGATCTGGAGCCGGACCAATTGGACCAGAAGATCTATTCGAGGGAGTATCTTGTGGCCGAGCTGATCCACACGCTCCAGGCCGCAAAGGAGGTAAGCCCCTGGCCGGTGGGGTTCAGCGTTCATCCTCGCTATTTCGACACGCGGCAGTTCAAGGCTTGCCTCGGCTGCGCGCTCCAATCGATGGGGATTTCAGAGGTGGTGCTGATGATCTACGTCGCGGATGCCAAAAAGGTCGTCAGCCGAGCTTCCGGCATCATGAAGTCCCATCCCGCTCTGCGCTTTTCGGTAGCGATGAGTGTCGAATCCGAGCTGAGCTCGACCGAGAGCTTTGAGAGCCAGGGACTGGCCGGTCTTCAAAGGGCCATGGACCGGGTGGGGCAGCAGTTGAAGCAGAGCAATTTCGCGGGTATCGTCATTCAATCCTGGGAGTACCTCAAGGCCATGAAGCCATGAAGATAACCTTTCGCTCTCCCAAGAGCAGCGCGCCGGACCGTGAGCACGGTGTCCGCGTGCCCTACGCTCCAGCCAAGAGGGCGGCTGCGCGCTGGCGGTGGTATATTGTCGTCCTTCTGGTATCGACCCCCTTGCTGTATCTCATGGCAAAGATCTTTTACACGACGATGGTGGTGACGGCTTCGGGGTTCATCACCCTGGAAAAGGTGCCTGTCAACAGCCAGATTGCGGGATCGGTTTGTGACGTGTCGGTTCGTGTGGGTGAGGAAGTTTCCTTGGGGCAAATCCTGGCCAGCCTGGAGAATCCCGAATTGAAGCTGAGGGAACAGCTGTTGCGGGCCGAAGCTGCGTCACGAGGGGTCGCTGCTCCGGTACCATCAGGGGTGGCCGTTCTCCAGGAGATGGAAAGAAGCCTGACCCTTGCCCAGAAGGTCCTCGATTACCGCGCCTCGTACCTTCAAAGGGTAAGATTCCTGTTCGGCCAGGGGGCTGCTACCATCGCAGAGCTCAATCTGGCCGAGAGCCAACTGCATCAGGCCGAGTCGGAGCTCCAACAGTTGCGGAGTTCCCTGGCGCTTCGGAGGCTGGAGGATCTGAGGCTGCAGGCCCCCGACCGATCCCATGAGACCAGGTCCGGTCTCATACAGGCCGAGCTTCAGGCCATACAGGAGCAACAGTCCAGGCTGATTCACAAGAGCCCTGTCAGAGGTCGGGTTCTGGAAGTCCTTGCAGATGTGAGCCAGACTCTGGCCCAGGGGCAGCCCATTCTCATCCTGGGTAACCTGGATAATGTCTGTATCCACGCCTACATGGATGCCAAGGATCTCAAATACGCACGCACCGGTCAACGGGCCATCGCGTCCTTCAAAGACGGCCGTCAGGTTCAGGTCGTAGTGCGCAAGAAGCCCGAGCTGACTCAAAGACTTCCGGCCGCAGCCGCACCGGCCCTCGGCGAGAGACAGTTCATGCTTCTGGTGGTCCTCGATTTCATGGATCCGCTTTCTCCGGATGACATGGTCGACAACCTGCCGGTCACCGTGCGCTTTCCCTTCGACTTTTCCGTTTTCCTTGGAGCGCATCGACAGGCTGCGGCGCCCCGACCCCGCCAATGCGGTTGAAACGGGCCAACAACATCGCCTCCCACCTCCTCTGACAACCGATACCCGGAACCCGGAACCCAGAGAGAATCAAGCCATTCAGTGGGCGCTCAGTCTCTCTTGGGAAGCTGGTCCAGGTACCATTCCATGGGGTTGAGAAGCTTGAAGCCGAGCTTTTCCAGCTTGCGCTTCACGTGGGCGACATTCTGAGTCAGGAGGTACGGAAAAACGACCCGCTTGCCTGCCTCCCAGTGCCTTGCAACCAGGATGCTGCCGAAGGGAATGCGCTCTTCGCTGATGGCGTCGACGATGCGCTTCATGGTGCCGAGTTTGTCTTCGGCAAGAATGCAGAGCAGGGTCCCCGGCTCGTGGATACCGAGCACATTGATGAATGCCCGCATCAGGTCGCGGACGGAAATGATGCCGATGACCTTGCGATTTTCGTCGATGACGGGAAACGCTCCGACGGGCTTCTCTTCCATCAGCATCAGAGCGTCCTCGAGGGTGTTGGTGGGTGAAACCGTGTAGACGTTTTTCGCCATGACGTCCTTGACTTTAATGGAGGCTGCTTTCTCCTGAGCTTTCAAGGCATCCTCGTCGTACAGGAAGTCCGATGGCAGAGCGCTCCGCACATCGCGGTCCGTAACGATGCCTACCAGCGTATTCTCCTCATCCACTACCGGAAGTTGATGAACATGGTGCTTCTCCATCAAATCAAAGGCTTTGAACAAGCTTGCTTCAGGCTGGACGGTGATGACGTCCCTGGTCATGGACTTATCGATAAACATGTGCCCCCTCCGTTCCTCTGAGACGATGTGTGATTCCGCTGATGTCCCTATTTGCCCAGGAGTATTTCGACATGGTTCTTGACGAGCTCGGGGAGACGCTCGCAGGAATATCCCCCTTCCAGGACCGAGATGAGTCTTCCCATGGAGTGAATCTCCGCCATCTCCACGAGGCGCTCGGCGATCCATGAATAGCCTTCGGTTGAAAGGTTGATGTCGGACATGTCATCGTCGACATGAGCGTCAAAACCGGCCGACGCAAGAATCACTTCGGGCTTGAACCGGGCGAACGCCGGGATCAGATCCCGCTTGATCAGGGCCATGTATTCCGCGTCTCCCATGCCGGGGAGCACGGGGCTATTGAGCGTATAGCCCATGCCTTCACCTGCCCCCCTTTCGAATTCGCGCCCGGTTCCCGGGTAGGCGAAGGTGGGATGCTCATGAATCGAATAATAGAAGACCTGGGGATCGCGTTCGAAAACCTTTTGAGTCCCGTTGCCGTGATGCACGTCGAAATCCACGATGCCCACCCGTTGCAGTCCGCATTCCTTCAACAGGTACCGGGCGGCAACGGCTATGTTGTTGAAATAGCAGAATCCCATGGCCTTGTCGGGCTCGGCGTGGTGGCCCGGAGGCCGTACCGCGCAAAAACCGTTGTCGAGCTTTCCCTCCACGACCAGGCGGACCATCTCGATCACCCCTCCGACGGCAAGCATGGCGGTCTCATAGGTCTCGCGACACATCTGATTATCTGGATGGCAATACTCGGTGTATTCCGTGCAACACGCCTGGCAGGCATCGCGAAAATGGGAGATGTGCTCGGGGGTATGGACCCACCGGACCCATTCTTCCTCGGCAGGCACTGCTTTCAGGAGAACGAGCCTGTCGAGCAGACCGGCCTCCTTGATTCCTTTATAGGCGGCTTCGAGCCTTTCAGGTGCTTCCGGGTGACAGGGACCGGTCCGATGCAGCAAGTATCTTTCATCATAAAGAAACCCTGTTCTCCGCATAGTCCTACCCTCGGTCATCTCAGTCTCGGGGAAGAAGTATCGCGCTCGAATCGGGAAAACCACCGCTGCATGATTTCATCCGAGTGAGCTCCAGCAATCGGCCGCAATATCGTCTCGTGAGATAACATTATACCTTACCGGGTCGTTCCTTTGTCACGAAGAATTGTCCGGCACCCAGAAATTATCGATTCATTATGTCGATGGAAGCCAGAATGCCCTGCACCCCCATGAGATTCCGGAGATACAGGGCATTTCTTCCTTACAGGCAGATAGTTAAAGGATGAAAGCTCAGCCGTCCACAACCTCTTCTTGCGCTGCATTTTCGAGCTCAGGACCCAGCCCACGGGGTAGAGCGATTACATGATCTTGGTCGGAGGTTCCTGCTTGGCCATGAGCACGATGTCTCTCGGATTGCACAATTGACTCGGAAGCTCGGCCACTCTGCCGCATGCAATACAGACGAAGTTGATGTTCTGGAGCTTGGGTTTACAGATATGTCTCGGGTCCTTCGATGCCGTACCGCAATGCTCACATAAATAGGACTCACCCGTCTCAACGGGATCACAAAGGTGACCTCTCGCATCGGCTGTACGACCACAGGTCTTGCATATACGAGCTATTTCTTCTGCCATTTTATCCTCCTATATCGGGCCAGGATAGTGATAAGCGAAAAGTTTTCATCATCATGTTGCCAGCGTTGGGTTCAGAAGCTTTCCCTGTTTCAAAGGCCCCGGGAAGACCTGCCCCACGAACCTTCGGTGATAAAATATTGCCCCAATGATCGTTTGTCACCCTCTCCCCGGTATCTTTGGGTTTGAGCGGACCTGCACGAATCTGCAGACTTGCCGCCTGAATCCAGAAGCAAGTCGCCAGGTACACGAAATTCGCTATTTCCTGGAGCCTTGCCGGTGAAAGAAGGGTCGAAAGGAGGGAAGCGAGGAGATGGTGGGGGGCAGCTTCATGAGGCTTCGCGACCGCTGCGGCGGATGCGCTCGGGAATTTCCCATTGTTTCATCAGCGCGGCGACGCTCCCTGGAACCAACCCTTCCCATGGTGTTCCGGACGCCATTCGCTCGCGGATGTCCGAAGCGCTCAACCCCTTGGTTTCGGGGGTCCTGACCCACAGCACCTCAGTCTTCAGGCCCATCTGCTGAAATTGCTCGAGTTTCCTCCTCCCCCATTCATCATAGATCGTGAGGTAGAAGACGGCGTCCAAAGGCAGGTAATGCTGGTAGAGCTCGGGCAGGTTGATGGGGAAGGGGACAATGCTGAAATCCCCGGGGTCCACTCCGGCTTCCATGAGAGCCGCCCGGATCATGACATATCGTTCATAATAGGTCAGGGGATTGGCCCGGGGGGCGCTGCGGTGAGGATCGGCCGCATCGTCCCGCGTCAAAGACGGGTCAGGATTGGTGATTCCCACAATGAGATGGCGGCATCTCGACTTGCCTGCCAGGAGATATTTCAGGTGATCGTTGTGCAGGACCTGAAACCTGCCATGTATGACACCCAATTCAATCATCGGATTCCAACCGGGCTGTTCTCTTCATAAATCTCGTAATTCGTTCCGTTCGATGGCTTTGCATTCTGATAAAGATGCGACCATTCATCGAAGAAAGCAATGTGCGTCAGCCAATCTCGATAGCTCCACGGCTGCGTTCCGCAGCGTGCCCGATGAGAGCTGCGCGGGTGACTCCCCGGTCGTGAAGTGCTTCGACCAGTGAAGGCGCCAAGGCGGCTGGCAGGGCGATGAGCAGACCGCCGGAGGTCTGGGCGTCGGAGAGAATGTCCAGAAGCTCGGCGGACACACTGCTCGCTGCGTGGACCTGGTGGCTGCAGAAGCTGCGATTGGAGAAGCTCCCCGCCGGAACCATACCCATCTGCACCAGATCGAGGACTTCGGGCAGCAGAGGAACGGAACCACTGTCCATATGCAGCGTGACGCCGCTGCCCAGGGCCATTTCCAGGGCGTGACCCAGGAGGCCGAACCCCGTCACGTCGGTGCAGCCATGGACCGGGAAGTCGGCCATCACCTCTGCGGCCGTCCGGTTGAGAGTGGCCATGACTTCAATAGCCAGGGCCTCAGCGGAGAGAGAAACGAGGTTGGCCTTCATGGCCGTCGCGAGGATTCCGGTGCCGATCGGCTTGGTCAGGACGAGTGCATCTCCAACCTGCACGCCCGCATTGGTCAATACCCTCCCGGGGTGGACGAGCCCCGTCACGGACAAACCAAACTTGATTTCCGGATCTTCAACGCTGTGTCCTCCGGCAAGAACCGCGCCGCTTTCATGAACCTTCTCCAGGCCGCCCCGGAGGATCTCCTTCAGAATGTGCTTGTCCATGGTCTTGACGGGGAAACACACCACGTTCATGGCCGTAATGGGCCGTCCTCCCATGGCGTAGACGTCGCTCAGCGAATTGGCCGCCGCTATACGACCGAAATCGTACGGATCATTGACGACGGGCGTGATGAAGTCGAGAGTCTGCACCAGAGCGAGATCGTCGGTCAGACGATAAACCCCTGCGTCGTCGGAGGTCTCCCTGCCCACCAGGAGGTTGGGGTCGCTCTCGAGCGGCAGTTCAGCCAAAATGTCAGCCAGGTCCCCCGGACCGATCTTCGCCGCTCAACCGGCGGCCCGCACAGTCCTGGCTAATTCGATTCGCTCCGATCCCATGAACACACTCCAACGAGCCCCACAAGAAGATCTCATTCCTGCGAAGCAGTCCCAGATTGACTATCCCGGGCAGGGACGAATCCCGCCCCATCGGGCGCCACCCATGAGAGTCTTCCGACGGCGCTCATGTCAGGCTGATGACCTTGTCCGCCACCTGCAGGGCGGTCACGATATCCAGCATGTTCGTGGTTTCGCCGACTTGTTTGCGGTCCAGAAGATCGAAGTGACTCAGGCACGTCCCACATACCAGGATGTGAATGCCGCTCCCTTCCAGCTCCTGCAGCGTCTGCAGGGAATCCGAGCCCTCGATGGTGAGCTTGACACCCGCATTGAGGAAGATCAGCCGCCAGAGCTCCGGCCCCATCTCCTTGAGCGTGCCCAGAAAATTGAACAGAAGCTTGGCGCCGAGCACATCGTCACCGCTGCCCATGCGATCCGTTCCCACCAGCACCGCGATTTTCTTCGTCTCGGTACGCTCTTCAGCGGGAAACATGATCTCGCAGGCTTCAGTGCCGGCGGTCCTGGCGCCCGTCACCTCAAATCCCCCTTCCACGGATTCAACCTGCACCTGGCAGCCGGCGCGAGCCATGAATCGGCTCACATTCTCCCTGGCAGCCTCGTTATCCACCCTTACGGTGAGCCGGGTCACGTCTCCGCGGTCCAGGATTTCCTTCACTTTGAGCACGGGCTGCGGGCAGGCCAGCCCACGGCAGTCGAGCATTTCGTCTCCCATAATTCAAACCTCTCGAAACCAAAGAAGCATCTCATGGAACCCAGGAAGATACAGGATCTGTGACACTAAGAGGCCGTTCGCAGCTTGTAAAATAGGAAATTCCAATACGAAAGGACTTGATGGTGTGGAGTCTGCCGATTGGTTTTGAGCTGATTTTCCGGATTCCGGCCTGGAGACTGCCGGTGTGACCCCTTGTGCTGCATCCATGCTCGTCATCCCGGCGAAAACACGTTAGAAGCTCATTGACATCATTATCATCACCATCTGTGCGTCGATCTGTGGGGCCGACGAGTGGGCCAATGACGATGTGTGGTGAGATGATGAGCTACTGCGGCCTGACCAGGGATCTCGACAAGGCCGAGTACTTCGAAACGGAGGCTTTCGGGAGGACCCTTCTGAGCCTCAAAATGGCCATCGCGCCGGGCGGCATCATCGCCTTGACGGGTATCGTGGGATCCGGAAAAACAATGGCGCTGCGTCGCATGCAGGAAGTGCTCAGGTATGAGAGCAGGTTCGTCTTCTGCAGGGCGCTCGCGACCGACAAAAGGGCAAGTCAATGTCAACACGCTCTACACCGCCCTGTTTTCAGATTTGCCCACCGAAAAGGATTTCAAGATCCCGACCAGGCCCGAGAAACGCGAGCGGATCCTCCAGGAGCTGATCCAAAAGGTGAACAAGCCCATCGTTCTATTTATCGACGAGGCACACGAACTGCACGGGCGCACCTTGGTCGGACCGAGGCTGGCTCGTCACGGCCATGGTATCACGGTCCTCCGTGAGCATCTGAACGCCAGGCGCGCCGAAGTTCGCTCCTACCTTTGCGGCCAGCTGGGCCCCGGCAGGACCGAAGAGTTCAATCGTGAAATCCACAAGCCCGGTATCCTCTAGCTTCCGGAAACCAACGAATGAATACCGTCTCCACCGACCAGGAACCGCATTATCTGAGCTTTCTCGATGAGGTGAAAAACCACATACGGGAAAGCCGCATCCGTTTCGCCCGTACCGTCAACAAGGAGCTCATACGCCTGTACTGGTGGATAGGAAAAGGGATCGCCGAGAAGCGGGAACAGTTGGGCTGGGGAAAATCGGACGTCGAGCAGCTGTCACTGGATCTGCGCCGAACGTTTTCCGGCCGCGCGGGCTTTTCAGCTCAAAACCTCTGGTGCATGCGGCAGTTCTACCTCCCGGATAGAGTCAGGCAATCTGGGCACGAATAGTCGGATGAGTGCGGGCACGCATGATTATGAATGCGGGTTTCTACACATAGCTTTCATGGCACACTTCCTTGTCGCAGACGTCATGCCAGGCAAATCCGGACTTGCAGCCGGAATGAAAAAGGCCGATAGGAGGCTTATCCTCCCATCGGCCTTTTCAGCAACCATTCCGGCATTGCTGGAAATGGACGATTACGTGGACTTCACCGTGATCTTGCGAGGTCTTGCGGCTTCGGTCTTGGGCAATACCACCTTGAGCACGCCATCCTTCATCGTCGCCTCGATCTTTTCCCGATCGATGGCCTTGGAAAGGTTAAACTGCCGGTAGTAGTCCCCTTCGCGGTATTCGCTCAAGAGCACCGAACCGCTGCCGCCGTTCCCCGCAAGGGCTCTGCCTCTTATGGTGAGCTGATCTCCCGTGAGGTCGATTTCCACATTCTCCATGGGAACCCCCGGCATATCCGCATACACGACCAGCTCGGCTTCGGACTCGCAAATATCGACGGGCGGAGCGAAAACCGGCACATTGCGGATGTTCTCGGAAGGGGAATCGACCTCCCTTTTCTCAACAACCTGCATTTCGTTATCAGCCATGGCTTCATCTCCTCATACGTTCTCAGGACGATATGTCGACCACTGCGGTTGAGGCGTCAGCCGCACGCGCCGCAAGAACCGGTATCTTCTTTGGCTTTGCATGCTCTGCCTTGGGCAGAACGAGCTTCAGGACGCCATGTTTGCACTTGGCCTCCACCCCATCCGGATTGACCTCAACGGGAAGCGTCAAAGCCTTCTGAAATCTTCCCGCAGCTCTCTCACGGCGGTGGTAGCTCACATTGCCCAGATCGTCCCTCTTTCGCTCTCCCCGGAGGGTGAGAGTGTTGCCCTCGATGGAGATCTCGACATCCTCCGGCCTGACTCCCGGAAGCTCCGCATGGACAAGGATTCTCTCGCTCTCTTCTATGACATTGAGCGCCGGGAAGACACCGGAGTCCAAAGCACTGAGCGGGGCTCGCCCCATGATACCGGCAAAGAGGCGATCCATCTCACTTCTCATCCTCTCCATTTCCTGAAAGAGGTTCGGAAAAGCTCCAAAGCTTGGAAAACGGACCATTGCCATGGCTCGTTACCTCCTTTCCAGCCAAACAAACGGGCTTCTGCTTTCGTCACAAGACCCGCGCATCGGGTTATCCGCTCTTGATTGCAATCTGCCTCGACTCTTTCTTCGATCCCGCCTTACGGGGGATCGTGATCTTGAGGATGCCGTTCCTGTAGGCGGCTCCGATCCCCTCATGCTCTGCATCTTCGGGCAGAGACAAGACCCTCTGGAAGGACCCGTAGGAGCGCTCCATCCGGTAGTAGTTCTTTTCCTTTTCCTCCTTTTCCTGTTTCTTTTCTCCCCTGATCACCAGGGTATCGTCCGAGAGCTCCAACTGGACATCCTTCTCATCCACTCCGGGAAGCTCGACAGAGATCGTATACTCCTTCTCACCGGCTGCTATGTCCAACGTGGGCTTGAGCCACTCGTTTTGAGCGAGAAGGGAGTGCTCTCTCCCGAATCCCATGGATGGGAAGCCGAAGCCACGGAAGAAGTTCTCGAACATGCGGTCGACTTCCTGGTGAAACTGTGCAATCGGACTGTAGGGGCGCGGCTGGCCGTGACGCTGCACGGAGACGGGAAGCGTCGTGGCGTGCTGCTCCTCTTCTTTCTTGAACCAGTTCCAGGGTGCGAGCTTCTTGAGATCCATGACACTAACCTCCTTTCCAAAGCCGGTCCCAGGCGCCTGAGCCTGGTCCCAAAGCCTGCCATTGGTTTGCGCCGCGAAAGCGGCGATGCGGATGCTCCCGTGTCCGGCCATTGCGCTTTCGCGGGCGGGGGAGGCCGCTCCGACCCATGTCGAGCGACCTCTAATTATGGTCTTTCATCAGTACATGTCATCCATTCCGCCGTGTGGCATCGGCGGCGCGGGCTCCTTCTTTTTCGGCTTTTCAGCCACCATGGCCTCGGTGGTGAGCATGAGGGCCGCCACGCTCGATGCATTCTGCAGGGCAAAGCGCACCACTTTGGTCGGATCGATCACGCCTGCTTCCACCAGGTCACCGTACTCCTCGGTTTCCGCGTTAAAGCCGAAAGCCCCGTTTTCGCTCTTTAAGCGCTCAACCACCACGGAGCCCTCAAGACCTGCGTTGTTCGCGATCTGCCGCACGGGCTCTTCGAGGGCTCGCTTAACGATGCTGACACCGAAGGCCTCCTCGCCTTTGGCATCCATTCTGGCCAGAGCCGGGATGCAGCGAAGGAGCGCCACGCCGCCACCTGGAACGATACCCTCCTCGACGGCGGCACGGGTCGCGTTCAGAGCGTCCTCGACGCGGGCCTTCTTCTCTTTCATCTCGACTTCGGTTGCGGCGCCGACTTTGATAACCGCAACACCGCCAACGATCTTGGCGAGCCGCTCCTGGAGCTTCTCCCGGTCGTAGTTGCTCGTGGTCTCCTCGATCTGGGCCCGAATCTGTTTGATGCGGCCCTCGATGGCTTCGCGCGATCCCGCGCCGTCAACGATGGTGGTGTTGTCCTTGTCCACCCTGATGGTCTTGCACTGGCCGAGATCGTTTATGGTGATGTTTTCGAGCTTTATGCCGAGATCTTCGGAGATGACCTGGCCTCCCGTGAGGATCGCAATATCCTGGAGCATGGCCTTGCGCCTGTCGCCAAATCCCGGGGCCTTGACCGCGCAGACCTTGAGGGTGCCTCGCAGCTTGTTCACCACCAGGGTGGCCAGGGCCTCCCCCTCCACGTCTTCAGCGATGATGATGAGGGGCTTGCCCATCTTGGCGATCTGTTCGAGGAGCGGAAGCAGATCCTTCATGTTGCTGATCTTCTTTTCATAGGCAAGGATGTACGGCTCCTCCAGGACTGCTTCCATGCGCTCGGGGTCGGTCACAAAGTAGGGGGAGATGTAGCCCCGGTCGAACTGCATCCCTTCGACCACCTCGAGGGTGGTCTCCATGCTCTTGGCTTCCTCGACCGTGATGACCCCTTCTTTTCCCACCTTGCTCATGGCTTCGGCTATGATCCCGCCTATGGTCGAATCGTTGTTGGCGCTGATGGTTCCGACCTGGGAGATCTCTTTTTGATCCTTGGTGGGCTTGCTGATGTTTTTGAGTTCGGATACGGCGGTATCAACGGCCTTCTCGATGCCGCGCTTGAGAGCCATGGGGTTGTGGCCCGCGGCTACGAGCTTCGAGCCTTCGCGGTAGATGGCCTGGGCCAGGATGGTTGCAGTCGTTGTGCCGTCCCCCGCCACATCGGAAGTCTTGCTTGCGACCTCCTTCACCATCTGGGCACCCATGTTCTCGAACTTGTCGGCAAGCTCGATTTCTTTGGCTACCGTAACCCCGTCCTTGGTGACCAGCGGAGCACCAAAGCTCTTCTCTATGACCACATTGCGGCCCTTGGGTCCCAGGGTGACCTTGACCGCATCGGCCAGGATGTTTACGCCGTTCATGATCCTGTCCCTGGCTTCGGCATAGTATTTGATTTCTTTCGCTGCCATATGATCATTCCTCCCAAGTTCTCAAGATCGTAAATCTCTGCTTCTCCGATCCCTACTGCACGATTGCCAGAACATCGTCCTCACGCATGATGAGGAGCTCTTCGCCTTCTACCTTGATGTCGGTTCCCGCATACTTGCTGAAAAGGATGCGGTCGCCCTCCTTGACTGTAAGAGGAGTTCTGCTGCCGTTGTCCGTGAACTTGCCGTCGCCTACCGCCATGACTTTCCCCTGCTGGGGCTTTTCCTTTGCGGTATCGGGGATGATGATCCCTCCGGCGGTCTTTTCCTCTTCTTCCATGCGCTTCACAACGATTCGATCATGCAATGGCTTAAGCTTCATACCATCACTCTCCTTTGGGCACCAAAGCCGTGCCGCGATGCTTGTTTTGGTTTGAATTGGGGCCGAGACCTTCGGCCGGGATGTATTAGCACTCTAGATTGGTGAGTGCCAGACGACATTTTTGTAATCCTTTCCCTCAAAATGTCAAGAGGGGTGCCGGAAAAATGACGAACGCTTCATGCTGTGCTCCTTTGTACCTCTATGGAATCACCATCGTGAAGCCTGTGGTCCCGGGACACGGGCTTCCCATTGACTCTCACCTGCAGCTCTGGAGGGGAGTCCGGGTGGTATCTCTTCAGGTAGTCCCCTACGGTTGCGCCCCCTGAAAGCCTGGCAATCAGCCCGGCCCTCCCGAAAACTACAAGCTGATCCTCATAGACCTGCCGCTTGAGCAATCTGATGAACTCGTCCGCGCTCCGGGCCTTGCAGTGTTGCCCGACAAGCCTTTGCAGCCATTGTGTCTGCGCAGTGGCGCTGTCCGGCCCGCTTGTGCGGCTCTTGTACCGCCAGTGGGCTGCCGCGCCGTATTCGGCCTCGATGTGCATGAGCTCGGTTCGGATCTGGAATTCGATGGGTTTTCGGGAAACGTCCCGCACGGGATAAACGCACGTGTGGAGAGACTGGTAGCCGTTTTCCTTGGGAAGTCCGATGTAGTCGTCGAAGGTGCCGGGCACTGGTTTGAAGTGCGTGTGCACCAGGCCAAGCACACTGTAGCATTCCAGGACTTTCGTGACGATGATCCGCAGGCCGATCCGGTCCATGATGGCCTCGAGGCTTGCGCCCGTCCTCGCCATCTTGCGGTGGATCCCGTAGAGGCTCTTGGTCCTGCCCTGGACCCTGCCCTGGATGCCGTTTTTGTCCAGCAGGAGCCTGGCTCCTTCCAGGAGGATTTCAAGGCACGCTTCGTCTTCGGCCTGAATGGGCGCGACCTTCTCTTTCAATGCCTCATAGGCCGGGGCGTCGAGAATGTGAAAGCTCACGTCCTCGAGGCGCTTTCGCAGCTCTCCAAGGCCGAGCCTGCCGGCAATCGGCACATAGACATCCAGGGTCTCGCGAACCTTGTCGACCGGGTCTTCGGTTTTACATTTTAGGGCCTGTTCGAGCTCAACCAGGCGGAAGGCTATCTTGAGGACGGCTCGGCGGGGGTCGCTCGCCAGCGAGGTGAGAAGCTTATGGAGGTCGCGGCGCCGATGGGTCTCCGTATCCGTTCGAAGGATGGTCGGTGCCCCGAGCTCGGCGACGGCCGCGGCGACAGTCGGGTCGAAGGCGTCCCTGATCTCGCAAACATCCGTGCAGGTGTGCCACACCGTCGGAGCCAGCAGAGCGACGCATACCGTGAGCGGGTCCGCGCCCTGGTCCAGGAGGAGCTGAGCGGCACTGAAAGCCAGGTTTCCATCGGAGCTCAGTTTACGC
Source organism: uncultured Syntrophobacteraceae bacterium (assembly GCA_964557955.1). Taxonomy (GTDB): domain Bacteria; phylum Desulfobacterota; class Syntrophobacteria; order Syntrophobacterales; family Syntrophobacteraceae; genus JALOOX01. The sequence goes on along the minus strand of CAZLCS010000021.1, from coordinate 2,177 downwards.
CCCGCAAAATGGACCGCCCGAGAGACCAGCTCCGCTTTTTCGGGTCCAAACGCTTCCCCGGCCCGTTCAACCAAAAGGCTACTCTTTGTCAACTGCGGATCATGAGATGTCATCGTCGCGGAAATCCACAGAATCGAAGGAGGGTTCTTTCAGCCCATAACCTCTTCGATGAAGTGCGGCTGCGATCACGTTACCCGGCAGGGTCCCCGCAAGGTCCCGAAGCTCCCGCCTGATTTCCGAAAGGCTCAGCATCGGTGGCTTGAGGCCGTCCAGGCTTGACTGCTCCTCCTTCCTTCGAGCGAGTATGTGCTGGCGGGCGCTCTCATCGATCCCGTCGCAGAGCTTTCCATTCAACGGATCGTCAAAAGCCTTGAGCAAGCCGTGGTGCATCAGGGTATCCGATTGAAGCGCCTGCATTGCATCGAGCTCGGAGAGGATTTCCTCTGAACGGCAAAGCAAACGGGCGCCATGGCCATCGAGCCCCCCGCCCGGTGCTGCCCTTTTCAAGGCAAGCGCGAGCTGTTTCAACCGGTCCAGATCCTCGCCCGCTGCGCCGCTCCGGCAAATCTGCAGCGAGCCTGAGCGCAGCTCCTTGTTGGGAATATTGCCCATGGGTCTCCTGCTGCTTCCGACTTTCCGACATGAGGAGCTGCGCAGGCGGGAGCCAATCCCGTCCGGCTTGCATGGAGCGGCCTCGGGATGCTGACCGCCCCTGGTTTTTCACCTCATGTTCTGGCATAGATGATACTGTCCTTCTGGAATTCAACGATGATCTCATCGCTAAGGGACGGCCGAACCCTGGTTATGACCTGCATGATGCCGTCGGTCGTCACTTTAAAGTCCCCCTTGCTCTCATACTCCTGTTCGAAGGCAGCCTGGGCTACCTGCTCGAAGAGGTATTCGATATCGGCGGGTGTAAAACGGGAAGTCATCTCGACAATCCGGTCAAGATCGACTTCTCCCGCATTGATCCTCTGGAGGTGCCGTTGCAGGATGCTCCTGCGCCCCTCCTCGTCCAGTCCGCCAACTGGAATGATGCAGTCGAACCGTCCCGGCCGCAGCAACGCATGATCCAGTTGTCGTATGTAGTTGGTTGCGCATACGAGCAACACTCTGTTCGTCTGGCTTTTGAAGACCGGGATTTGCTTGAGGAATTCGCTTGTGATGGACTTATTGATAAGTGAGCCCGTCTCCCGGCTGGCTCCAATCTCTTCAAACTCATCGATGAAGACGACTGCTTTATCGAGCTTTCGAATCTTCTCCATGAGGGTGCGGAGATTTGCGCCCATTTTCTCCATGCCTTCCGCCAAGAGTATGCTGGGAGGGATTTCGATGTAATGCCAGGACAGAGCCCCGGCTATAGCCCTTACGAAATGAGTCTTTCCGGTCCCGGGGGGACCGAAGAACATGATCGCCTTGGGCGGGACGACTCCATGCTTTCTTGCAAGGCCTTCCTCTGTCAGGGGCAGAATGATTCTGCGCTGGACCAGCTGCTTTGGAGGCTGCGAATTGGATATGGTATCCCATACCTCTCGGTCGATGGTTTGAGCCCCCATTTCCTTCATGAGATCATCCTGCCCGTAGGAAATGTACTCATCCAGGGCCTGTTCCATGTTCTCGAGGAAATCGATGCATGCGGTTCTGATGCCCACCTCGCGGCCCAACTTTTTCGAAAGAAGCCATTTGTGCTGAAGGACCCTGGGCCAAACATCGGCTGCAATCTCCGGGTCGCAGCTCTTCCCGCCGATCCCGAGGGTTTTGCTCGCACGAATATCCGGTGTAAGGTTTTCCATGACCATTTGCCTCATGATATTCCTCCTCATCACAAGTCAAATGAAACATTCGCTTTCTGTTGCGAGAAAAAGTAAACACAGCCTGGACGGCCTTCATTCGTCCTCAAGGTCAAGATACCTGTAGTAGGTGGCGCGCGATATCCGAAGGGTGGAGCAGATTTCGCTCACCGTGATGTTCCCCTTGACGCTCATTGCCTTTGCAGCCCTCACTCGGGGATCACTCGATGCAATGGGTTTTCTTCCCCCCTGTCTTCCCCTGGCGCGGCCCGTCCCGACCCCTGTTCTTGCGCGCTCCTGGAGCAGCCGCTGGGAGAACTGGGCAAGGCAGGATATTAACAGCGGGCTGAGAATCAGCCATTTTCATCGGTGAGAAAGTGAGCCAGC